>CALVSW010000001.1 GCA_944359625.1 uncultured Bacilli bacterium
ACCGCCGTATACGCGAACCGTACGTACGGTGGTGTGAGAGGGGCAAAATAATCTATTTATTTTCCTCTACTCGATTTGTTTTAAATTCTAAATAAACTGCTTTAGGAAATTTATGATCAACTAATGTTCCATCTTCCTTTTCTAGTGTATCATTATCAACTAAAAAATAATTATGTTCTAAGTAATCTTTACCACTTTCACTAACAGGATCATCCCAAGTTAAATCAATATGTAACCATTCATCATTAAAATATACAGCATTCCAAATATGAGTATCACTTGTTATCCGATAATTCTTAACTCCTAATCGATCTAATATTAAAGCATATGCATCAGCATATCCATTACATGTAGCAAATCCATCTATAAGTGCACCATAAGCAGTACTACTATGATAAATACTTTCACCAGTATTATTTTTATCAATATCATATTTTGTAGTATTAATAATATAATCATGTAATGATTTTAATTTTTGTTCTAAAGTCATACTATCATTTATATTACTACTTATTATCGAATCTAATTTTTCATTAATTATATTTTGCTCTTCTTTAGTATAAGTATTATTTAAACTAATGGTTATTTCTCCTGTTTCATCATATAAAGTGTTTATTTCATCAAAAGAATTAAAAGGACTTGCAAAATCATTTATTTGACTAAGAAGTACTTGATTATTAGATATTAATTCAACATCATTAATACAATCACTATATTCTGAAGGACAATAAAAGGTAAATTCATCCCAACCATTATTTATAACACTATAAAATATATTTAATAAATCATTATAACTATAAGGAGTATAATTATCGGTATTTTTAATAAATAAAAAATCATAATCTTTATAATATTCATTTTTAGGATTAATAATTATCGTTTTATTATTATTAATTAAGTTTTTAAAAAAATTAGTTATAGGTTTAATATTAATTGTTTCTAATAAAATAATTAAGATTAAAATAAAAGTAATTATTAAATTTTTAAGTTTCATTTAGTTCACCTAGTTTATTATAGCAAAAAAAAAGAAACTAAACTAGGTATTAGTTCATTTCTTTAAGCTTACAATTTAATCTAGATTTATGTCTTGCAGCATTATTTTTTTTAATTAAGCCTTTAGCAACAGCTTTATCAACATTCTTTTGTACTACTTTTACAAGTTCTGTAGCAGTTTCTTTATCTTTAGCTGCAATGGCTTTTTCAGCATTTTTAATAGAATTCTTAACTCTTGCTTTTAATTCGTGGTTGTTAAGAGTTGTTTTAGCTATTTGTTTAATTGCTTTCTTTGAACTTTTAATATTAGCCATAATATACTCCTTCCTTCGATACGTCTATGATTTTATCAAATTATTTACTCTTTTTCAAGAGTTTTAATTGTAAATAAAAACTCGTTTACCGAGTTTTAAATATGATAGAATTTATTTTTTTTACTAAGTAATAAAATTCCAATTAAAGATACACTTGCAATAACTAAGATACTTGATGGTAAAAATGCTCCTGTTTCTGGATTACCTGTATTATTTTCTACCGGTCTAGTAACATTAATATTTAAGGTATATTCTTCAGCATCTTTTCCATCAGTTGCGGTAATCTTTATGGTATTACTCCCTTCAGTAATATTTACTTGTCCAGCCCCAGTAACTTCGATTCCTTCAACTGCTTCAACATTAATATTTACATAGTCTAATGATGAAGTTAAATTTAAATCCCAACTAGTACGATTAAGAGTTAAATTACCGATTCCTTCAACTTCTATTTTAGTTATTAAACCATCAGCCTTTACTAAAATTGGTATCATCAATATTATTGCTGTTATAACATATAATAACCTTTTCATATACACTCCTTATTATAAATATAATATAAATAGTTTAATAAGTAAATCTAAATTTATAAATTTCGTAAATTTTTAATAAATTTTATATATTTATGATATAATCAACTTTGTGATTATTTATGAAGAGAAAAGAAGTTAAATATGAAGATTTAAGTCCTATGATGCAACAATATATGGATATTAAAAAAGAACATGAAGATGAATTATTGTTTTATCGTATTGGTGATTTTTATGAATTATTTTTTGAAGATGGCGAGTTAGTATCTCGTGAACTTGAATTAACTTTAACAGGAAAAAATGCTGGTTTAGAAGAAAGGGTTCCCATGTGTGGAGTTCCTTTTCATTCTGTAAAACCATATATCGAAAAGTTAATTGATAAAGGGTATAAAGTTGCTATTTGTGAACAATTAGAAGATCCTAAAACTACTAAAAATATGGTTAAAAGAGGAGTTATCCAAGTAATAACTAAAGGAACTTTAACGGATTATGAAATGTTAAAACCAACAGATAATAATTTTATAGGTAGTATATTAGATTATGGTAATTCTTATGTACTAACTTATGCTGATATTTCTACTGGAGAATTGTTTGTATTAGAACTTGCTCGTAATGGACAAATACTAATTAATGAAATTCTTAATTTAGGTTTAAAAGAAGTTGTATTAGTTGATAATAGTGATTCATATTTAATAAATATTTTAAAAAATACTTATGGAATAGAAATAAGTTATAATGCTTCATATTTAGAAAAAGGTTATGAATATTTATATAAAGATATTGATGATAAAAGATATGTTATGGGGATAAAACACTTATTATATTACTTAACTATAACTAATATGAAAGACTTAACCCATATTGAAAAGGCTATTATTGTTAATAAAGAACAATATTTAAGTATGGATATTCATACGATTAGAAATTTAGAATTATTTGAAACTATTAGATTAAAAGAAAGAACTTATTCTTTGATTTGGTTATTAGATAAATGTAAAACTTCTATGGGATCTAGAAAATTAAAAAATTGGTTAAATAATCCTTTAAAAGATATTAAGATATTAAATAGTCGCTATGATAAGATAGAAAAAATTAATACAGAGTTTATTATTAAAGATGAATTACGTGGCTATTTATATGAAGTTTATGATATTGAAAGATTATGTGGAAAGATTAATTCTGGTAATTTAAATGCTCGTGATTTATTACAATTAAAAAATAGTGTTAAATTATTTCCAGAGATTATAAAACGTTTAGAAATATTAGGTTTTGATTATAAAATGGATGATAATCAAGATGTTTATGAATTACTTGAACAATCTATTTATGAAAATCCTCCAGTTACTTTAAAAGAAGGATATTTAATAAAAGATGGTTATAATAAAGAATTAGATGAATTAAAAAGTATTCGTAGTGGTGGTAAAGATTTTATTGCTTCTTTTGAAGAAAAATTAAAAGAAGAAACCGGTATTAAAAACTTAAAAGTAGGTTTTAATAAGGTATTTGGATATTATATTGAAGTTTCTAAAGGTCAAACAAAAATGGTTCAAGAAAATTTTGGCTGGGAAAGAAGACAAACATTAACAAATTGTGAACGTTTTATATCTCCTGAATTAAAAGAAAAAGAAGCTTTAATATTAAATGCTGAAGAAAAAATAATTGAATTAGAATATAATATCTTTAATAATATTAAAGAAGAAATAAAAAAACATATTTTTAGCTTAAAACGCGCTAGTGAAGTAATTAGTGAAGTAGATGCTTTAATTTCTCTAGCAGTTTGTGCTGAAGAATATAAACTAGTAAGACCAGTATTAACAGAGAATAATGAGATAAAGATAGTTAAAGGACGTCATCCAGTAGTAGAAGTAGTTAATAAAAATGGTTATGTTGCTAATGATTGTATTATGACGAGAGATATTAATACTTTACTTATTACTGGACCTAATATGAGTGGTAAATCGACATATATGCGTCAATTAGCCATTATCGTTATAATGGCGCAAATGGGTTCTTTTGTTCCAGCTACTAGTGCTATTTTACCAATTGTTGATAAAATCTTTACTCGTATTGGAGCATCAGATGATTTAGTATCGGGAGAGTCTACTTTTATGGTAGAAATGCGTGAAGCATGTAATGCTATAGTAAATGCAACTTCTAAATCATTAATATTGTTTGATGAATTAGGAAGAGGTACAGCAACTTATGATGGTATGAGTATTGCTCAAGCTATTTTAGAATATATAAATAAACATATTAAATGTAAAACTTTATTTTCTACCCATTATCATGAATTAACAAGTTTAAGTCTTGATTTTCCTTGTATAAAAAATGTTCATGTTGATGCAAAAGAAGAAAATGGTACAGTAACTTTTTTACATAAAGTAGTAAATGGTCCAATAGATAAAAGTTATGGTATTCATGTAGCCAGACTTGCTAATATGCCTGAAGAATTATTAAATAGAGCTTATGAAATTTTAAGTGTTTATGAAAAACATGATACGATTAATAATCCTTCTAAACAAGTTAGTTTTAATTTTGATGAATTAGATACTACTAAAAAGGAAGATCCTATTAATGATAAAATTATTGAATATTTAAAAAGTTTAAAAATAGATAATTTAAGACCAATTGATGCTTTATTAGAATTAGATAAATTAAAAAAGATGCTAAAAAAGTAAAAATATATTATAATTGACTAAGAGGTATGTATGAAAACGAGAAGTGAATTAAGAGAAAAAATTATGACAATTCTTTATCAGATAGATATATGTAGAAGTCAAAATATTGAATATAATGTAGAAAATATTATAAGAGAAAATTTAGATATCGATAATGAGTTTGTTAGAGATATTGTTTATGGAGTTATTACTTATGAACAAGATTTAATTAATTTAGCAAATAAATATTTAATTGACTGGGATATAAATAATATGGATAAAATCGGAGCTGCTATTTTAAAAATGGCAGTCTATGAATTAGAATATACAGATACTCCTCATATAGTAGTTATTAATGAAGCTGTAGAATTAGCTAAAAAGTATTCAACTGAAGAAGTTAAAAAGATGATAAATGCTGTTTTAGATAGGTTGATTAAAGAATGAATACAGAAAATAATAATTATATAACGATAAGTGATTTAAATAGATATATAAAAGCTAAATTTGATATGGATGCTCATTTAGAAAATGTTTATTTAAGAGGAGAAATATCTAATTTTAAACATCATACTAGGGGACATTTATATTTCACTTTAAAAGATGAATCATCAAGGCTATCAGCAGTTATGTTTGCTTCTCTTGCTAGAAATATAACTTTTGAACCAGAAGATGGGATGAAAGTTTTAGTTTCAGGAAGAATAAGTGTTTATGAAGCTACTGGTAGTTATCAAATTTATGTATCAGAAATGCAATTAGATGGTATAGGTAATTTATATTTAGAGTTTGAAAAATTAAAGAAAAAATTAGCTGCGGAAGGCTTATTTAATCAATCTCATAAAAGACCTATACCTAAATATCCTAAAAAAATAGGAATTATTACGGCCCCAACTGGAGCAGCAATTAGAGATATATTAAGTACTATTAAAAGAAGATATCCAATATGTGAAACAATTTTATTTCCAGCTTTAGTACAAGGAGTGGGAGCAAAAGAATCAATTGTTGAGCAATTAACAAAAGCTCAAGATTATGATTTAGATGTTATAATTTGTGGCCGTGGTGGTGGTTCCATTGAAGATTTATGGGCTTTTAATGAGGAGATTGTTGCCCGAGCTATATATAATTCTAAGATTCCTGTAATATCTGCTGTTGGTCATGAAATCGATTTTACTATTGCCGATTATGTTGCTGATTTAAGAGCACCTACTCCAACTGGAGCAGCGGAAATGGCTGTACCTAATTTAACAGACTTAATTAATTTATTAGAACAATATAAGATTAGAAGTAATGAAGGAATTAGTAATATTTTAAAGAAAAATGAATTACGTTTAAATAATGTAACAAGTTCTTTTGCTTTAAAAAATCCTTTAAACTTATATGCTATAAAAGAGCAAAAATTAGATAATTTAATAGATAGTTTAAATAAAAGTATTCAAAATAAATTAAATAATTATAAGTTATTATATGCTAAAGTATTATCTAGTAGTGTATTAAAAGATCCTTATTCATTAATAGAAAAGAAAAAAAATAGATTTGATATTTTATTAAAGACTATTGAAGTATTAAATCCTTTAAAATTACTTGATAGTGGTTATAGTATTGTTAAGTTTAATGGTAAAGCAATTACTGATGTTAATTTATTAAATAAAGATGATATAATAGATATTGATATGCATAATGGTATAATAAAAGCTAGTGTATTAGAAAGGAAAGAATGTAATGGCAAAGACTGAAAAAACTTTTGAGGAAAATTTAACGGAGTTAGAAGAATTAGTAAAGAAATTAGAAAGTGGTAGTATTGATTTAGATAATGCAATTAATACTTATTCTGAAGCAATGAAAATAGCTAAAATATGTAACGATAAGTTAAAAAATGCTTCTGATAAAGTTAATAAAATATTAACAGAATCTGGAACCCTTGAAGATTTTACTATAAGTGAAGATAAGTAGTAGGGATAATTAAGAAGTTAATACTGAGCTTCTTTTTATATGTTTTATAAATTTTTTATAGTGGTTAAAGTATTGTTAAATTTTAAAATAATTTTATAAAGAATACATTTTATATTAATATACATAATAATATAAAGTATTTTAGAAAGGTTAAGATACGATGACAAGTTTAAAAAAAGTGAAAAAAATTATAAAATACTTAATTATTCCTATTCTAATAATAGGTTTAAGCTTTGACTATTTTCATACGAATAATAGTAATAATAATGATGAAAACTATATTTATAGTGATAATCTTTCTTATAGTAATAATAATGATGAAAAAAATTTAGAAGAATATAATAATTGTTTAAATAGTATTTATAATGAATATGATAATACTCCTTATTTAGATGCATTAGAAGAAAAGTTAACTTCTTATTTAGAAAATTATAATGTTAGTGTTGCTTTTAAAGATATTAATACTGGTTATTCTTATTCATATAATAGTGATAAAAACTATTATGCTGCTAGTACGATAAAAATGCTTGATGCAATATATATATATTTAAATGCCTATAACGGCAATTTAAATTTAGATACAGAAGTAACTTATTTGGCTAAACATAAAATGGGTTCATCTTTAAAAATGAAAGACTATAAGATTGGCGATAAGGTATCTTTAAGAAAACTAGTTGAGTATGCGATAACTGTTAGTGATAATACAGCTCATAATATGTTAGTCGATTATATTGGCAAAAATACGTTAAAAGAATTTGGACAAAGCTTAGGAGCTACAACAACTTTAGTTGGTAATGATATTTTTGGAACGATAAACAATCATGATTCGATGATTTATTTAGAAACTTTAAATAATTTAATTAATAATTCTGGTGAGTTAGGGGAAGAATTAAAAAGTTATTTTGTTAATAGTGATCAAAATTATTTAAATTTTCCTGATGAAGGTATAAGTGCTTCCCAAAAATATGGTGAATATAATAGTTATTATCATGCTAATGGCATTGTTTATACTGAAAATCCTTACTTAGTAAGTATATTAACGTTACATGGTTATGATGATTTTGAAAAAGTAATTAGAAACATTAATACAGAGATTTATAATTTACAAAAAGCTTTTTATGAAAATAGAAAGAATGTTTGTTATCCCAAATATTTATGATTATTAAAATAGGCAAAGTACGTTTCGAGAATATGCTTATTTGCTTATAATATAATGTAACGAAAGTTACTAGAAAGGAAAATATGCGTTATCCAGTAAATTTTATAAACGTAACTCAAGGCCATCATCAAGGTAAGGCCGTTGATTTTGGGATAGTTAACAATAAGTCTGTTCAAATTGTATATGCAATTGATGATGGCTATGTTATTGAAAATGCCGACCAATCATTAGGTGGAAAAGTTACTTTTATTAGACATCCAAATGGTTGGACTTCTTGTTATGCTCATTTAGCTACTAGATATCTTAATGTTGGTGATCAAGTGACAAAGGGACAACAGGTTGGATTAATGGGTTCAACAGGTGTTGTAAACGGACCTCATTTACATTTAGGTATTTCAACTTCACTCGATAATTATGCAAACATATATGATGTTGATCCATTTACTGTTTTAAAAAAATATAATGATCAGGAAATTAATCCTAGTAAATTAGGAGAGTATCCTATTGTAGAGTGTGATTCGTCTGAATATGTAACAGGGACACAAAAATATGTTACAGGTGTTGATGATGAGGGATTAAATGTTAGAGGTACACCTAATGGTGCGGTAATTGAATCGCCGATTTCTATTGCCACCCCAGTTTCTGTTTATGAAGAAAAAGATGGTTGGAGCAGAATAGGCGGTTCTCGTTGGGTAAAAAGTGATTACTTATCCAGCATAATGCCATTGTACTATGTTGTGACTGCTCAAGATGGTTTGAATGTAAGAAATGCTCCGACTACAACGGGTTCAACAATTTTAGGAGTTTTACCATATTTTTCTAAAGTTGGTGTTTACGAAATCCGTGGAACTTGGGCTAGAGTCAGTCCTGATGCGCAACGTTGGGTAAGTTTAAACTATTTAGTTGAAGGTCCACAATATGTATAGGTTTATAATTCCGAAACGAAATAGTCTATAGATAAAAATAGTTTATATTAATGAATAAAAGTTAGTTTTCTGTTATTTGTTTAGAAAGCTTATTATACTTTTATTCTTTTTTTTATTTATTTAATAACTTAGTATTTTTATATAATTTGAAAAGTGTTTAAATTAATGTTACAATAACACTATACTTAGAATAATTTATTGCAATTAGAAGTGGAGTTTATATAATGAATAATGAATATGGTAATAGTATTTTTATAATAAAAAAAGTTGAAAGACATAAAAATAATGATAATTTAGAAAATTATGGTATTATTTCTAAAAAAGGAAAAACTTTACTCTTTTTTCCTTAATTAGTGTATTATTAATATTTTTAAATAATTATATTTTAACTTCATATTGGTATTATGCATTGAAGTTAGCAGTTTTAATAAATCCTAAAGCTAATACTGATTTAATAAATTTACCTACTTTAATAATGAATATTAATTGGATATTAATAATAATTATTACGGTTTTAAGTATAATATTTTATTTTACAGAGAAGAAAACATCTTGGAATTATAAGATATATACTTTAAATATATTTGCTGGTATTTTAAATATTTTATTTGGTAATGTTGGTATAATCCCCTATATTTATTTAGTAAATATTATCTTTTATAGTTTTAAAAATATATCAATTAAAAATAAAAATAGTATTGGAATAGTTAGTGATATTTTATTAATATTTTTATCTTTAGTTGTTATTTTATTTAATATTTTAGTTTAATTTATTTATAAGAATAGAAATACATAAACAATCTATTCTTTTTTATTAAATATATTTTACTAATATAGTATTTAAATAAATACTCTATTTTTGTATAATATACATAGGTGATAAAGTGTGAAGTTAGAACATATTTATAAGGAATATAATTTAAATGGTAATAAAATAATAGCATTAAAAGATATTAATATCGAATTTAAGCCAAATAACTTTTATGCCATAATGGGTAGAAGCGGATCAGGCAAGAGTACTTTAGTAAATATTCTTGGTTTATTAGATGAAGCTTCATCTGGTAATTATTATTTAAATGAAAAAAATATATCAAGTTTAAGTGCAGATGCAAAATCAGATATAATTGCTAAACAAATTGGCTTTGTTTTTCAAAGTTTTTATTTAAACAATTCTTTAACTGCTTTAGAAAATGTTATGTTACCATTATATATTAATAAAGAAGTAAAAAAAGAAGAAAGAAAAAATATTGCTACTTCTATGTTAAAAAAATTAGGTTTAGGTGATCGTCTTAATCATAAACCAAAAGAACTATCTGGAGGGGAACAACAAAGAGTTGCCATTGCTAGAGCCTTAATAAATAATCCTAAAATAATAATTGCTGATGAACCAACTGGTAATTTAGATACGGCTAATGAAATAGAAATTTTTAAAACATTAAAAGATATTAGTAAGGAAAATAAAATTGTTATAGTAGTTAGTCATAATCCTGTAGTTATAGATTATTGTGATTATTTATATGAAATGAATGATGGAATATTAAAAGAGGTAAGAAGATGAAAATAACGGATATATTATCTTTATCTTATCTTAATATTAAAACTTCTAAATTTAAAGCTTTTATTTATAGTTTGATTTTATTCTTCTTTTTTCTTTTACTTGGGCTTCTATTCTCTGGTTCGAAAACTATTTCTTCTTTTGCAGATAGATACACTAATACTGATTTTCACTATAAAGTTGCAACGGTTGATATTGGTGATGCGAAAAGAGAAGATGTAATAAAAGAAATTGAATCTTTAAACATTCCCCATATTTCTAAAATATTTTCTAGTAATATTGATATATTTACAACTACGAAAATTTCGAATGTTGAAAATGACATAAATGGTATAGTTGAATTGTATGGGAATTATCAAGGAATAGAATATGTGTTAGATTCAGGTCGAGATATCGAGGAGGCTGGAGAAGCTGTTTGTGCGTCAAGTTTTTACCCTGGCCTTTTATCGCATGTTAATGATAAATCAGAAATGATAGATATGAAAACAAAAGTAGGAAAAGATATATTTATTAAATATACTCAATATAAATCTTTTTTAAATGGCGAGACAATAGATTTAAATACTTATAATGTTCCTTTAAAAGTTGTAGGAACTTTTGATTGGGAAAAAAGTATAACTGGCTCTAATGCTTGTTATGTAGCCGAAGAAACTTTTGATGAAATTATCAAAACTTCTCGTCCTGTTTATGAAACTGCCGAAATGGAAGAAGATAGGCTTAAAGATTTAGATATTTTAGTTTTAGTTGATAAATATGAAAATCTACCCATAGTTTTAGATGAGTTACAAAAAAATGGTTATGAGACTTCTCTTTACTATAAATTAGATTTAACTCCAGTCGTAGTTATTGAAAAAGTAGTTACATATCTTTCTATATCTATTTTTATTGGGTCAGTATTCATCGTTTATCAGTTTATTAAAAATACATATCGTGAAAATGTAAATCAAATAAAATTATATAAATTTATTGGTTATAAGAAAAAATTAATAACCTTAATCTTTATAGTACAATATATATTATTAACATTTATTTCTTTTATAACTGCTAGCATTATATTACCAATTGTTAAATTAATTGTTAGTAATATTTTTTATAATAATCCTAATTTAAGTGTTTTAGAGATTAAATTAAGCTATATGGGGGTAAATCTTTATTTAATATTCGTAATTTTAGCAATAATTATAATATTTTTTAGATTTATGTCGAAAAAGAATATAGAAAAATGGAGTTAGTATGTTATATCCTAAAATATTTTATCAAAAGAGTATAAGAAAGTATGGGGTAATACTCGTAGTATTATTTACTTTAATTCTTCTTCTTGTTAATTTTTCTAAATGTATTGATATTCAAAAAAATATGGAAGAAGATTTAGATATATATAAAACAATTACTTTTGTTCCCAAAAGTAATTGGGATTATGTTGATAGTATTACTAAATATGAAAATTATATTGCAGAGTACGATGTTGATGAAGAAAGTAATACTTGTTATGTATTATTTAAAGAAAGAGAAAATTTAAAACAATATTTAGAAGAATATCAAGAAAATATTAGTAAGTTAAGTATTTATGATTTTAGTTTAGATAGTAAATATAATGCTATAAAAATTGTAACAAAATGGTTAATTATATTATCTATATCTATTATATTATTTATAATCTTATTCTTTTCTCTTAATATTTTATATAATTTAGAAAAAGATATATCTTTATTTAAATTATTAGGTTTTAAAAATAAGAAAATTATTTTAATTACATTAAGTTTACTATATATATATTATTTTTTAATGTTTTTAATTAGTATTTTATTAGCAAGAATAATATATTTTATATTTAGTTTAAATAGTTTAAAACTAATTCTTGGTGTTAATAATTTATATATTTTAAATATTAATAATTATATTTTACTTTGGTTAATAATTAGTATCTTTATTATTTTATCATTTATTAGAGTAACTTATAAAGTAATTAAAATATCACCAATTAATTTAATAAAAGCTGAGTAACTTTTTATATAAAGTAATTATGAATAAAAGTTAGTTTTCTGTTATTTGTTTAGAAAGCTTATTATACTTTTATTCTTTTTTATCTGTTTAATAACTTAGTATTTTTATATAATTTGAAAAGTGTTTAAATTAATGTTACAATAACGATGTACTTAGGAGGATTCTATGGATAAGACAACTCTTTTTGATATAGCTAATTTTAAAAGTGAATTAGTTATTAATACTTTAAATGAAGTAGCTTTTATATTAAAAGAAAAAGGATATAATCCAATAAATCAAATAGTTGGTTATATAATTAATAATGATTCAACTTATATTACTAATTATAAAAATGCTAGAGATAAAATCTTGAAATTAGATAAAAGTGAATTAATAGCAGTTTTATTAAGAAATGTATTAGAAAAATGAGTATTTTAGGTCTTGATTTAGGAGCAAAAACTTTAGGAGTTGCCATTTCTCATACTAATATAATAGCTAATCCTTATAAAACTATTAGATATAATAATTATGATAGTTTATTAAATGAAGTACTAAATATTATAAATAAAGAAAAAGTAGAAAAGATTGTATTAGGGTTACCTAAGAATATGAATAATACTTCTGGTGAAGCCGCTTTAAGAAGTATTAGTTTTAAAGAAAAATTAAGTAAATTAGTTGACATACCAATTATTTTAGTTGATGAACGTTTAAGTACAATTGAAGCTGAAAATATTTTATTAACTAATGATATGTCAAGAAAAAAAAGAAAAAGTGTTATTGATAGTGCAGCAGCAATGATTATTCTAGATACTTATTTAAGAATGGAGAAGAATAATGGAAACAAGTAAATCTTTATTTTCCTTAAAAAATGATTTAGGAGAGGAAAAAACTTATGAAATGCTTTTTACATTTGATAGTGATGTAACTAAAAAAAGTTATATGGTTTATACAGATCACTATATGGATAAAGATGGTAAAGAAAGGGTATATGCTTCTATCTATGATCCTAGTGGTAATGACCAAAATATTTATCCAATTGAGTCAGAAGCTGAATGGGATATAATTGAAAATATACTAAATTCAATTCAAAGTAAAATTGAAAGTAGTGATAATAGTTGATAAAAAAAATATTAATAGGAATCAGTATATTTTTAGTTTTATTAGTAATTGGTGTAGTAATATTCTATCAAATATCTTTAGGAAAAGTTTCTAATGATGATACCGAAATATTTTTTGAAATTGAATCGGGGATGAGTATTAGTAATATAGTTAGTACTTTAAAAGAAGAAAATCTTATTAAAAATTCTTTTGTTACTAAAGTTTATATTAAACTACATGATATAAATAATCTACAAGCTGGTGTTTATGTTTTAAAAAGAAATATGAATACTAAAGAAATCTTAAATAAATTTGTTACAGGAGATTGTTTTAAAGAAGAACAATTAGTAACATTTATTGAAGGAAAAAGATTAGTAGATTATGTTAAAGTAATAGCAAATAATTTTCCTTATTCAGAAGATGAAATATTAAATGTTTTAAGTGATAAAGAATATTTACAAGAGTTAATTAATAAGTATTGGTTTATTACAGATGAAATTTTAAATGACGAGATATATTATCCTTTAGAAGGTTATTTATTTCCTGATACATATATGTTTAATAAGAATGCTAGTATTAAAGAAATTATTGAAGTACTAATTAATGGGTTAGGAAATAAGTTAGAACCTTATAAAGATAAGATTATGGCTGGTAATATGAGTGTTCATGAAATTCTTACTTTAGCTTCTATTGTAGAATTAGAAGGTGCTAGTAGTGAAGATAGAAGTGGTGTTGCTGGTGTATTTTATAATCGTTTAAAAGATAATTGGCATTTAGGAAGTGATGTGACAACTTATTATGCTTTTGGTAAGAATTTTGATGTTGAATTAACAATAGATGAATATAATACATGTAATCCTTATAATACTAGAAGTACATGTTTTACTGGTTTACCAGTTGGACCAATATGTAGTGTATCTTTAGATAGTTTAGTATCTACAATAAATCCAACGGAATCAGATTATTATTACTTTGTTGCTGATAAGAATAAGAAAACTTATTATGCTAAAGATTATAATGAATTTAATAATATTATTAATGAATTAAAAAGTAATGGTTTATGGTATACATATTAAGTAGGTGGAAATGATGAAAGAAAAAATATTAGAAATAGAAAAATATGCAAAAGAAAATAATGTTCCGATTATTGAAAAGGAATCAATAGCATATATAATGCAATATATTAAAGAAAATAATATTAAAAATATTTTAGAAATAGGAAGTGCGATTGGTTATTCTTCAATATTAATGGCCTCTGTTGATCCTAGTATAACGATAACTACTATTGAAAGAGATGAAACTCGTTATATGGAATGTTTAAAGAATATTAAAAAGTGTGAATTAGATAAGAGAATAAATGTTGTTTATCAAGATGCTTTAGAAGTTAATTTAACTGGAGTTAGTTATGATTTAATATTTATTGATGCTGCTAAAGGACAATATACTAAGTTTTTTGAAAAGTTTAAATATTTTTTAAGTAAGAAAGGAACTATTATTACTGATAATTTAAAATTTCATGGTTATGTAGGTAAAAGTAGTGCGATAGAAAGTAAAAACTTAAGACAATTGGTTAGTAAAATTGAAGGTTATATCGATTTTCTAAAGAATAATGATGAATTTACTACTGAAATTTTAGATATTGGTGATGGAATAGGTATTAGTAAACGAAAAGATGAAAAATAAATTTTTAGTTAGTATAAATAAATTAGAAGATATTGATATTTATAAAAAAGTAGGTATTACTACTTTTGTTTTTGCGTTAAAAAATTATTCTATAGGTTATGAAAACTCTTTTAGTATTGAAGAAATTAATAGTATTGATGCTAATAAGTATTGTTTAATAAATCGTTTATTAACTAGTAAAGAAATAGATGATTTAATTAAGTTATTACCTAGTATTAATGTTAATGGCTTTATTATCGAAGATATTGGTTTAATAGATAGTATTAAAAAGTTAAATAAAGAAGTATATTTATTTATAAATCACTTTAATTGTAATTACGCTTCTATTAATGAATGGTTAAATTATGTTGATAGCGTTTTTATAAGTAATGAATTAACTTTTGATGAAATAAAAGATATAGCTAAATATGTTAAAAAACCAGTTATTGTCCATGTATTTGGATATAATCAATTAATGTATTCTCGTCGTTATTTATTAACTAATTATTATAAACATTATAATTTACCATATAAGAATAGTGTAGTTATAAAAGATAAAGCTGGAAGTATTAAAATGCATTTAATTGAAGATGAACATGGTACTATTAGTTTATCTAATAAAATATTTAATGGTAAAAGATTACTTAATTTAAATAATATTTTATATTTTTATTTAAATACTAGTTATATTCCAATTACAATTGTTTTAGATTTTTTAAATGGGAAAGATATTGAAAATAGTGATGAAGGTTTATTAGATATTCCTACTATCTTTAAATTAGGAGGACATGATGATTGAGTTATTAGCTCCGGCAGGAGATTTAGAACGTCTTAAAATTGCTCTTTTATATGGTGCGGATGCTGTTTATATTGGTGGTGTTGATTATTCATTAAGAGCTAATGCTAAAAATTTTAATTTAGAAGATATTAAAAATGCTTGCATATATGCTCATAATTTAAATAAAAGAGTATATGTAACTGTTAATATAGTTCCTCATAATAGTGATTTAGATGGGTTAGAAGAATATTTAAAGAATTTAGATTCAGTAAAAGTAGATGGAATAATTGTATCAGATGTATATATTATGAAATTATGGAAAAAATTAAATTTACAAATGGAGTTACATGTATCTACCCAAGCTAGTACTTTAAATTATCATACGGCTTTATTTTATAAAAGTTTAGGAGCTAAAAGAATAGTATTAGCTAGAGAAGCTTCTAGAGAAGATATTAAAATAATTAAAGATAAAACTAAATTAGATTTAGAAGCTTTTATTCATGGAGCCATGTGTACATCTTTTAGTGGTCGTTGTGTTATGTCAAATTTTGCTACTAAAAGAGATTCGAATCGTGGTGGTTGTAGTCAAGTTTGTCGTTACTCTTTTAGTATCGATAATAATGAAGATGCTTTTGAAATGATGCCAAAGGATTTAAATATGGTTCCTTATATTGAAGATATGATTAATATTGGAATAAATTCTTTTAAGGTAGAAGGAAGAATGCGTAGTATTTATTATATTGCTACGGTTATCAATGTTTATCGTAATATTATTGATAAAATTGTAAATAAAACGATAACTAAAGAATATACTAAATATTGTCTAGATATATTAAATAGATGTGCTAATCGTGATTCAACACCACAGTTTTACAATGACCTTCCTAGTTGTGATGAACAATATTATTTAGGAAGAAATGAAATTAGTAATCAAGATTTTTTAGCTTTAGTTTTAGATTATGATGCCGAAAAAAAGATTGCTACGATAGAGGAAAGAAATTATTTTAAAACTGGTGATGTCGTAGAAATAATGGCTTTTGATAAAGAAGCAAAAGAGTTTATTATACCAACTTTATATGATGAAGATGGTAATATTTTAGAAGTAGCTAGACACCCTAAACAAATTATTAAAATGCCATGTGAAACACCTTTAAAAAGGGACTATATAATTCGCTTAAAAGTGTTTGACATTCACGATTATTTGTAGTATTCTTATGATTGTTAATTTTAAGGAGAGATAACAAATGAAAAAAGAACAAACCATTTTATTAACTCCTCAAGGTTACTTAGACTTAGAGAGTGAATTAAATGATTTAAAATTAAATAAACGTCCTGCTGTTATAACAGCATTACAAGAAGCACGTGCATTAGGTGATTTATCTGAAAATGCTGAATATGATGCTGCCCGTAATGAACAAGCTCAAGTAGAAGGCCGTATTAAAGAATTAGAATATAAATTAGAACATTGTATAGTTATGGATGGCAATAATAAAGAAACTGTAAATGTTGGTTCAACAGTAGTAATTAATTATGTCGATGATGATGAAGAGGAAGAATATAAGATAGTAGGTTCAATGGAAGCTGATCCATTTGAAAATAAAATATCTAATGAATCTCCTATTGGTCAAGCTATTATTGGTAAAAAAGTTGGTGAACTTGTTGATGTTCCATCACCTAATGGTTCTTATCAAATTAAAATTGTAAAAATCGCCTAAATATCTTGTTTAAAGCAAGATATTTAGTTATAATATTATTGCTAAAGGAAGGATTATTTTAATGAAGAATGTTGTAAATATAGAAAAAGAATATACAGGTGATGTTTGGCAAAAAGCTTTAGATAAAGCTTATCAAAAAATAAAGAAGGATGTAGAAATACCTGGTTTTAGAAAAGGTAACGTTCCAAAAGAAATGTACTTAAATAAATATGGAATTGAATCTTTATTTAATGACGCTATTGATGAAATATTAACAAGTGAATATGCTACAGTAATGGAGGAAAGTAATCTTCAACCTGTAATTAAACCAAGTGTTGATGTTAAGTCAGTTGATGCTGAAAAATTAGTTTTATCATATATCATTATAACTGCTCCAGAAGTAAAATTAGGAGATTATAAGAATTTAGGAATTAAAAAAGGTAAAGTAACTGTAACTGCTAAAGAAGTAGATGAAGAAATTAAACATCGTGCTAATCATTTAGCTGAATTAGTTGTTAAAGATGATGGCAAAGTTGCTGATGGCAATATTATTGTAATCGATTTTAAAGGATTTGTTGATGGTAAAGAGTTTGAAGGTGGAGCTGCTGAAAACTATCAATTAGAAGTAGGTTCTCATACATTTATTCCTGGATTTGAAGAAGGATTAATTGGAATGAGACTTAATGAAGAAAAAGATTTAAATTTAAAATTTCCCGAAAATTATGTTGAAAATTTAAAGGGAAAAGATGTTGTCTTTAAAGTAAAAATTAAGGCTATTAAAGAAAGAGTATTACCAGAACTTAATAAAGAATTTTATGAAGATTTAGGTTATAAAGATGTTAATACTGAAGAAGAATTAAAGAGTAAAGTAAAAGAAGAAATTCAAGCTCGTAAGAAAAATGAAGTTGAAAATAAGTATATTAATGAATGCTTAGAAAAAGCTTTATCTAATATGGAAGTTGAAATTAATCCAGAAATTATTGATGAAGAAGTACATCGTATGATAAATGAAATCGATAATAATATGAAGGCTCAAGGAATTAGTTTAGAAGATTATATGAAGTTTACTGGAACTAACCATGATACTTTACATAAAGAATTAGAAAATGATGCTACTAAACGTGTTAAAGAAAGATTATTATTAGAAAAAGTAGCTGAAGTTGAAAAGATTGAACCATCTAAAGATGAAATTAAAAAACGTACTACTGAATTAGCTAGTCACTATGGAGTTTCTGAAGAGGAATTATTAAAGGAAATTGGTGGCGAAGAAGTAGTTAAATACGATGCTAAAATGAATAGTGCTATCAAAATTATTACTGAGTAAATTATTGGTATAAAAAGCCAATAATTTTTTTGTTAATAAATTTTGGTAAAAAATGGTATTATGTAAATTTTGTGTTAATAAAACTTGTAAATTGTTGCAATACTTGGTACTATATGTAATGTTGTAAATTATGGAGGGAGTGACAAATTTGAATAACTTTTTACCTGTTATGTTATTAAAAGAATTAATTATCCTCCCTCACGAAGAAATAAAGATAGACTTAAGTAATGATTTAAGTAAAAAAGTATTTCGTTTAGCAAGTATTCACCATAATGGTGATATGCTAATAGTTTGTCCCAAAGATAGATTAGAAGAAGCTCCTGATATTAAAGATTTACCTAATATTGGTGTTATTGCCCGTATTAAATCTAGTTTTCAATTACCAAATGGTGCAACTCGGATTGTAGTTACAGGATTAAATCGTGTAAAAGTTGTTAATTATCGAACATTTACGGATGATAATGATATTTTAATGGCTAATGTTATAACGATTGATAATAAAAAAAATGATATTGTTGAAGAAACCGCTTTAAAAAGAAAATTATTACGAGTTTTATCAGATTATATAGCGGCTAGTTCCGATGTTTCTAATAGTATCTTATCAAGTATTAAAAATTACACTTCCCTAAATGATATAACTGATAGTATTGTATCTTTTATTCAACTTCCTTTTGAAAAAAAGCTCGCATATATGATGGAAACTAATTCTTTAGTGAGAGCTAAAAAATTAATATATGATTTATCTATTGAATTAGAAGTAATAAATTTAGATCAAAAACTTGATAGTGAATTACAAATAAGTATGGAAGAAACTCAAAAAGAGTATATATTAAGAGAAAAGATAAAGCATATTAAAAAAGAATTAGGCGAAGATGATGAAAATGAAATTTCGGAAATTTATTTAGAAAAATTAAATAGTCTTAAATTAAGTAGTAAGACAAGGAAAAAGATATTAAATGAAATAAAAAGATTAGAAAATTTAAAAGAAAATAATCCTGAGTATTCGGTAGTAAGAAATTATTTAGATACAGTTTTAAATTTGCCTTGGAATACTTCTTCTAAAGATATCGATGATATTGATAAAGTAAGAGAAAATCTTGATAAAACACATTATGGTTTAGAAAAAGCTAAAGAAAGAATTATTGAATATATTGCTATTAAAAAACGTAATCCTGATATTAAAAGCCCAATAATTTGTTTAGCAGGTCCTCCAGGTGTCGGTAAGACAACTTTTGCCATTAATGTGGCAAAAAGTTTAAATAGAGAATTTTATAAAATAAGTGTTGGTGGCTTAAATGATACTAATGAATTAATGGGTAATCGTCGTACTTATTTAGGTAGTAATATGGGACGAATTATGCAGGGTATAAGAAAGTGTAATGTTAATAATCCTGTTATTTTAATAGATGAAGTAGATAAAATGGTTAAAAATACATTAGGAGATCCTGCCAGTTGTTTATTAGAAATTTTAGATTCATCACAAAATACAATGTTTATCGATAATTATGTAGAAGAAGAATTTGATTTATCTAAAGTAATGTTTATTTTAACTTGTAATGATGCTTCTTTAATTCCTGAAGTTTTATATGATAGATTAGAAATCATTGAAATTACAAGTTATACTGAGTTAGAAAAATTAAATATTGCTAAAAAATATTTATTACCTAGTATTTTTGATGATTATAAAGTTGGTCTAAAAGATATTAAAATAAGTGATAATTTAATTTTAGATATTATTAGTAAATACACAAAAGAATCAGGATTAAGAGAATTAAAAAGATGTTTAAGTTCTTTAATAAGAAAAATAATTATAAGTAATAAGTCTAAAGAGTTAAAAGTTACTATAAAATTAAGCGATTTAAAAAAGTACTTAGGTAATCCTAAATATAATAAAAATGATTTAGAAAATCAAATTATTCCTAATGGTTTAGTTAATGCCTTAGCATATACTTCACTTGGTGGTGTAGTTATGAAAATAGAATGTTCAATGTTTGAAGGTAAGGGAGAAGTAATTACGACTGGTTTATTAGGAGAAGTAATAAATGAATCTGTTGAAGTTGCCATAAGTTATTTAAGAAGTAATAGACATACATTTAAATTAAATGACTATTATTTTATGGAAAGAACTATTCATCTTCATTTTTTAGAAGCTTCTATTCCTAAAGATGGACCATCTGCCGGAATAGCAATAACTACTTGTATTTTAAGTTTATTATTAGAAAAAAGTATTGATAAACATATTGCTATGACTGGCGAAATAAGTTTAAAGGGTGATATTTTACCGGTTGGTGGTATAAGAGAAAAAATAATTGGAGCTTATAGTAGTGATATTAAGGAAATATTTATTCCTTATGGTAATTTAAATGATATTGATGATATTCCTGATTATATTAAAGATAATATTATTATTAAACCAGTTAAAAATTATTATGAAATATTTCAAGCATTATTTATTTAGACTAGTCTAAATATTAAAAATGTAGTAAAATTATGTAAGGTGGTAGTAGATGAAAAAAATTTTATTATTAAGTTTATTATTTGTTTTATTATTAATTCCTTCTGTTTCTCATGCTGAAGAAGAACAAGAGACTAAAGAACCTGTAAATTTATATTTATTTATGGGTGCTACTTGTCATTATTGTGAAGGATTTCTCGATTGGTTAGAAACTGTTGATGATGATGTAAAGAGTAAATTTAATTTAGTTAAATTAGAAGTTTGGAAAAACGCTGTTAATAATTCTGCAATGAAAAAAGTAGCTGATATCTTTGATGATGATTCAGGCTCTGTTCCTTATATTGTTATTGGCGATTTTAGCTTTGTAGGTTTTTCTGAATCTCGTGATGCTCAAACTATAATTAACGCAATTAATGATGAATACGCTAAAGATACACGTAATGATGTTATTAAAGATAATGATATCACTGTTCAACCTACTATTGATGTCGTAAAAGAACCAGAAAAAACTAATCCCGCAGTAATTATTGGTATATTTACATTTATAATTATTGGTGGAGCAGCACTAGTTTTTATCGCTAATAAAAAAGGTTTATAATCAATAAAATAAAAGAAATATTATGCTTAATGATAATATTTCTTTTATTTTATCCTTTTTTATTATATAATTTATTCATAAAATAGGGAGGCTTTATGAAACTTCAAACGTTTAATAAAGATAAAGCATTAAAAAAATTAAACTTTAACAAAAATAAATCTAATTATATTAAATTAGGTACTTTAGTAGCGTCTGTATTAGTCATTATTATCTCAGTTATTTATTTTACTTATTCTAAATTTACTTTAACTGATACTTTTACTACTTTAGAAACAACTGTTAATAACTTTTTACCAGCCGATTATTTACTATATTACTATGTAGATGGTGTAGCTGTAATAAATAAACCATCAAGTGGTAATTATGATGTTACAGTATCATGTGATAATGGTGCTAGAGGATATTATAACCAATATACCCAAAGTTTAAGCATCGAAGATGCTACTTCTAGTGCAACTCGTTGCACAGTAAACCTTACTACTATTGCAGCACCATACCAAGATGGATCAGGTGCTTCCATTCCTGAATTATATAATGGGTTAATCCCAGTAACTTATGATGATAGCAATAATATCATCGTTGCTGATACTTCTGCTGAGTGGTATAACTACAATAATCATGAATGGGCGAATGCCATTCTTATTGATAGTACCACTACAAAAGATAAATATGTTAATAGTGATGGCACCTACAAATCTGGTACAACTGTAGATATCGATGATGTCTTACAAATGTATGTATGGGTCCCAAGATATAAGTATAAATTATTTAATGTTAGTGGTAGTAATTCAAGCCCCCAAATGATTGAAGTTGAATTTGAAAGCACTGATACCGCTAAGTCTAGTGGAACTCAGAATAATGAATGGTTAACCCACCCAGCATTCACTTTTGGTACAACTGAATTAAATGGTATTTGGGTTGGTAAGTTTGAGTCAAGTAATTCAACATCTGATGTTAAGATAATACCAAATGTATCAAGTTTACGTCTTCAAACAGTTAGTGATATGTTCAATGCTTCCTGTGCGATTGAATCTAATTCTAAGTACGGTTTATCTTCATTAGAAGTAGATACTCATATGATGAAGAATATGGAATGGGGTGCCGTTGCTTACCTTACCAATTCTAAATATGGTAGATATCAAAGTGATGGAAGTTGTATTTCTTCAGGATGTGAAGTCTGGATTAATAATAATAATAGTTACACCACCGGATGTGCTGGTTCATCTGTATCAGCATCATCAAGCTCCTCATGTAATGCTTGGAATACATCAACTGGTGTGAATGCCTCTACTACTGGTAATATCTATGGAATCTACGATATGAGTGGTGGAGCCTGGGAGTACGTCATGGGCAACATGGTCGATGAAAATGGAGCTTTCTACCCAAGCAATTCTGAATTAACTCAGCCTGAATCTAAATATTATGATTCCTATGCTTATGGAACCAGTTACAATGATTTTTCAAGAGGCCATCTAGGAGATGCTACTAAGGAAGTCTTATCTGACAGTTCTGGAGGATATGCTTGGAATGACGATTACGTGCGCTTTGTGACTTCGTCGTATCCGTGGTTCGGGCGTGGTGGCCACTTCAGCGTTGGCACCAATGCGGGTGTGTTCTACTTCGATCGCTACAATGGTAGTAGTGCCGATTCCAACAGATCGTGGCGTGTTGTTTTGTCCAGTGAGTAGTTGCTTTGGCAACTACTCTGACAGGGTGGTGGGAGGGCCATAATTATTATAGTTTAAGTGGCTCTTCGAAATCTACTTAGGACTTAATATTTAATTAATAACTAGCAAAAAAACAAGCATTTTATTAATTATATTTTATGCTTGTTTTTTGCTGCTGATAAAGTAGATTTCGAAGAATATAAAAAGATAGCTATTGGCTACCTTATCTATTATAGTATTCAACGATTAATGATTCATTGATTTCTTGATTTAATTCACTACGTTCTGGATAACGAATAAGTTTACCAGATAGTTTATTAGGATCAAATTCTACAAATGCAGGACGATTTAATGTTGCTTCAACAGCAGCTTTAATTGCTGGATGGTTAAGACTTTGTTCTTTAACTGCAATTACATCACCTGGTTTAACTGTATAAGAAGGAATATCAACTTTTATTCCATTAACAGTAATGTGACCATGATTAACAATTTGTCTAGCAGCACGACGAGTATTAGCCATACCCATACGATAAACAACATTGTCTAAACGACTTTCTAATAATCTAAGTAAGTTTTCACCAGTAATGCCCTTCATCTTGTTAGCACGTTCAAAAGTCTTTTTAAATTGTTTTTCATTTAATCCGTACATATATTTAACTTTTTGCTTTTCTTGTAATTGAACACCATATTCACTTAACTTTTTACGACGATCAGTTCCATGTTGTCCTGGTGCATATGGACGTTTTGCAAGTTCTTTACCATTTTCTAAAGTAGAAAATCCTAAACGTCTAGACTTTTTGTATTGTGCATCAATATATCTTGCCATAAGTTTCTCCTTTCTTTTTATTTGCTAAAAAATTTAGAATCCTAAAATTTATTGGGGAGTCTATCTTAAGCTTTTTCCTAGGCAGAAGGATACTAACTTCCAAAAAAGGGATAAACACATCAATAAATATTTAGGTACTGCCAAATTAATTGCATAATTAATTTATCATAAAGTATTTTTAAAGTCAACGTATCTTGTTTATAAAGTGACAAAAAAAGTAAGATAGTTAATATATATTTATAATAGTGATAAAAATGAGAAAAAGATTTAAAAGTAAAAAAAAGAGTAATTTTAATAAACTATTATTATTTATAATAATTTTTTTAACAAGTTTTAATGTTGGGTATAAGTTAATAAAAGATAAAATTATTAAATTTTTTAGTGAAGATAATTATTTAGATAATTTAATTAATACTAGTTTTAATAGTCAAATAAAATATGAAGATTTACTTATACCAAATGCTACTGCTCCAACATTTAATGAAAGTAATAATGCTACAGAACCAATAATATATATCTATAATACTCATGATGAAGAAAAGTATGAACATAATTATATTAATTCTTATAATATAAGTCCCAATGTAAAATTAGCTAGTTATTATTTACAAGAACAATTAAAAAATGAAGGTATTATTTCTATTGTAGAAGATAGAAGTATTGCTAAATTATTGAAAGAAAATGACTGGATATATAGTAGATCATATGATGCTTCCCGTATTTATTTAGAAGATATAAAACAAAGGTATCCTAGTATTAAATATTTTATTGATTTACATCGAGATTCTTCTGTAAAAGAAAAGACAACAACTACTTATGAAGGAAAAGATTATGCTAAAATATTATTTATTATTGGTTTAGAACAAGATAATTATGAAGCTAATCTAGAAATAACTAATCGTTTAAATGAAATACTTAAAAGTAATGTTCCTACTATATCACGAGGAATTTATAAAAAAAGTGGCCCTGGTGTTAATGGTATTTATAATCAAGATTTTGATTCTAATTGTATTCTAATTGAAATGGGAGGACAATATAATAATATTATAGAAGTTTCTAATACAATTGAACTTCTAGCCAAAAGTTTAAAAACTTTATTGGAGGAGTATGAAAAAGAAGAATAACTTATTTTTTAAATTATTATTAATTTCTTTTTTACTATTTATGGGTTTATATATAGCTAATGAAAGTGGATATTATGAAGCTAAAAATAGTAAAAATGCTTATATTACAGAAGAAAATTTACGAGCATTTGAACAAGATGTTTTAGATGGTAAAGAAATAGATATTAAAGATTATGTTACAAATGAGTACCACGATTATTCCTCATTTACTTCTAAATTAGGCCAAAAATTATCATCAAGTTTAGATAAAATAATGGATGGTGGTATAAGTAATTTTTTTGAATTACTAGGTAATTTATTTTAGTTGTAAAAGTTTTAAAATAATGTTACATTTAATTTGGTGATAATTATGGCTGAATCAGATTTAGAATTAAAGGTTCATGAATTATGTCTTAAACGTGGCTGGAAAATGGAGACTGTATCTAATCTTCCTCCAGATGCTATTGAACGAGCATATAATAAACTAAAAAGGGAAGAAATGATAAAAGCTATTTATGAAGCTAAAGAAAAAGCTCAAGCCAAAGCAGCTCAAATAGAAGAAGATAATTCTACAATGCCGATTTGGTTAACACAAGAAGAGTTAGATGCTATGTATCCACAAGAAGATGGTATTCATTCAAACGTTCCTGATTATGCAAAATTGGATAACTTTTTAGGTGCAACTGGTCCATCTGGAGATGATGGTTATAGCAAAGGACCAAAACGAAAATGAATAAGAATTTAAAAGAGTTTAAGGAATATTTAGAGTATGAAAAAAAGTATCCTTTAAATACAGTTAATAGCTATATATCAGATATTAACTTTTTTTTAAATTACTTAAGTAGTATTAATAAAAATATTAATCAAGTTAATAAAGAAGTTATTAGAAGTTATTTAAAGGTATTAAGTGATTTAAAATATAAAAGTAGTACTATTGCTAGAAATTTGAGTAGTCTTCGATGTTATTTTGATTATTTATTAGTTAATGATTATGTAAAAAATAATGTTTTTAAATTAATAAGTAATCCTAAAAAAGAAAAAAAGTTACCCAATTTTTTAACTTATCAAGAATTTGAAGATATGATAGATAGTATTGATAGTAATAATATTTATGCTAAAAGAAATAAATTAATATTAGAACTTTTATTAGCATCAGGAGTGCGTGTATCTGAATTAGTAAATATTAAATTAAAAGATATTGATATTAATAATAAAACAATAAAGGTTATGGGTAAGGGTAGTAAAGAAAGAATTGTTTATTTTAATTTACATACTAAAGAATCTTTAATAAATTATTTAGAAAATGATCGTTTAAAATTATTAAAATGTAAAAAAAGTGATTACTTATTAATTAATAATAAATCTACTAAGTTAACTAGAGAAGGAGTATTTGAAATTATTAATAATATTGCTAAGAAAGCTAATATTAAACATCATTTATCACCTCATGTTTTAAGACATACATTTGCTACCTTTTTATTAAATGAAGGTGCTGATATTCGCAGTGTTCAAACTTTATTAGGGCATGAATCTTTATCTACTACGCAAATTTATACTCATATTACTAGTGATGTTTTAAAATCTGAATATTTAAAAAGATTTCCTAGAAAATGATTAAAAAAAATGATATAATTTATTTTATAGTAAGGTGAATATGATGAAGAAATTAAATGTAAAAAAACTATTTAAAGTTCTAAAGACATTAATAATTATCTTAATTATATTAGCTATTATTGCCGTTATAGCATATTTTGTATGGAATACTTTTTTTGCTAAGAAACTTACTACTTTATCAGTATATAAAGATATAAATAATAATATATGTGGTGAGTCATCAGAAACTTGTAATATATTTGCTTTTGATCTTATAGTTAATGGGAAAGCTAAAATTTTAGATACAAATAATTATTATGTATTATATGAAAATGAAACTGTTAATTTATATGATATAATTACAAAAGAAACTAGAACAATTGAATTACCGAATGATTATGATAAATATGAATTAGCATTTGATAATTATACTAATCGTTTAATAGGAATTTATTATTACGATAAAAAAAGTAATATTAATAATCAAGAAACTTATAGTACAAGTGGTTTTTATAATTTAAAAAATAATCGGTTATTATATCAAGATAAATATAATGTATCTTTAAAATTAATTTCTAATGAATATTTAACTGCTACTAACTATGATAGTAATAATCAAGTTTATAAAAATGATTTAATTAGTGTTAGTGAAGAAAAAGTTGTTGCAACTTCTACAATTAATAATATGATTAATGATTTTAATATACATGAAAATAATGCTGGATATTTTATTTATGAGAAGCTATCAAATAATCAATATAATTTTTATACTCAGGGTGGTAAGCTTATTAATGAACAACCTATTGATAGTAAATATTATTCTTATTCAGATGATTATTTATATATTTATAAAGATTATAAAATGCAGTTAGTTCAGTATGATATAAATGGTAATATTATAAGTACTAAGCAATATAATGTATTAGACAAAATTGAAATTATTGCTGTTTATGAAAATTACATAGTATATTATCAAAATGGTCAAGTTTATTTATATGATGTAAAAAATAATAATCGTACGCCAGTTTTATCTTTAAAGAGCAAACCATCATTAGAAAGTTTAGATATTATAGGTAATACTTTAATTTTAGTTTTATATGATGTTGATAATAATAGTAAGATTGAATTACGTTTTAATATCGATGATAAATCAATTAAAACAATAAATTATGTTGATATAAGTAAAATAGAAAATATTAGTATAACAAATTATGAAAATTTCTTTTTAAATAATAGTTTAATTTATAATGTTAATAAAAATTATTTAGGTGCTATATATAGTCCTAATTTAAGTTTGGAATATCAAATATCTTATACTATAGATCAAGTAGTCAATAAATATTATGATGCTTTATTTAATGGTTCGATAAGTAGTACGGCTTATATAACAAAGGAAGATGTTTTAAAATTAGTAAATAAAATATTTAATTTAAAAAATACTGATTATAATAATTTTTATAATTCTAGTTTAGTAGCTGAAGGTAGTATTTCTAAAACTTCTTGTGATTTAGATAAGTGTTCTGTTAGTTTAATTGTTTCTTCTGATGATACTGATACTAGTAATTCTCCAGGATATGCATATAAAATAAATGAAAATAATTTAGTAGATAAAAATCATGTCTTAAATGTAAGTTTTATATATATAGAACCAAGTATAATTGATACACTTACTTCTATAAACTTATATCAAAAAAAAGGTGGCGAATTCTTAGGAACTTATATGGAGGCTAATAATATGGTTATATTAGATTATGATTATTTATTAGAAAAAATAGAAAATAAAAATACTCTTTCCTATACTTATGAATTTGATGAAAATAATGTATTAATAGATATTAGGTAGCACTTGCCCAATATCTTTTTTTTTACTATAATAATAAGGAGTTAAGGAGAAATATTATGAATTTAAAAGATTTATATATCAATTTTTTTGTTAGTAAAGGACATAAACAAATTCCTTCTGCTCCTGTTGTACCAGAAAATGATCCTTCTGTTTTATTTAATACAGCAGGTATGCAACCTCTTATTCCGTATTTGTTAGGTGAACATCATCCTTATGGAACAAGATTATGCGATTATCAAAAGTGTATAAGAACTAATGATTTAGATGAAGTAGGTGATACTACTCATCATACTTTTTTTGAAATGCTTGGAAATTGGTCTTTAGGAGATTATTTTAAAAAGGAATCAATTAGCTGGAGTTTTGAATTTTTAACTAAAGTTTTAAATATACCTGTTAATAAATTAGCTGTAACTGTATTTAAGGGAAATGATTTAATTCCATTTGATGAAGAAAGTTATAATAAATGGTTAGAATTAGGTATTAAAAAAGAACGTATTGCTCTAACTGAAGAAGATAACTTTTGGATAGCAGGTTCAAGTGGACCATGTGGTCCTGATACCGAAATCTTTTATTATCGCAATGATGGTGAAGTTCCAGTTAATTTTGATACTAATGATGATAATTGGGTGGAGATATGGAATAATGTCTTTATGCAATATTTTAAGGACGATTTTGGTAAGATTACGGAGCTTCCTAAAAAGAATGTTGATACAGGTATGGGGGTTGAAAGAGTAACTGCTATTTTAGAAGGTGTAAATGATAATTACCTTTCTAGTATTTGGAAAGATGTTATTAAAGTTATCGAAGATGTATCTTTTCTACCATATGAAGGTAATGAAAAATCTATGCGTATAATAGCAGATCATATTCGTACTTCTATATTTATATCGGCTGATTATGCTGGTATTAAACCTAGTAATACGGATCAAGGATATATTTTAAGAAGATTAATTAGAAGAGCTATTAGACATGCTAAAAAATTAAATATTGATATAAATAGTGATTGGGAGCAATTAATTGCTAAAAAAATTATTGATAAATATAAAAAATATTATCATGAATTAGAAGATAATGAAAATACTGTCTTAGAAGTTTTAAAAAATGAAAAAAATAAATTTAATAAAACTTTAGAAAAGGGTTTAAAAGAATTTTCGAAAATTGTAAGTAATAATAAAGAAATAGATGGATTAACTGCTTTCCATTTATATGATACTTATGGTTTTCCAATTGAATTAACTGTAGAATTAGCTAAAGAACATGGCTTAAAAGTAGATGAAGAAGGATTCTTAGAAAATTTTAAAAAACATCAAGAATTATCAAGAAATTCTTCTGGGGCTAAATTTAAAGGTGGTTTAGCTGGTAATAGTGAGATTGAAACTAGATATCATACAGCAACGCACTTACTTAATGCGGCTTTAAAAGAAGTAGTTAGTAAAGATATTCATCAAAGAGGATCAAATATTACTGTTGAACGTATGCGTTTTGATTTTAACTGTGATCACAAATTAACTGAGGAAGAAAAACAAAAAGTTGAAAATTTAGTTAATGAATGGATTGATGAGGGCTTAGAAGTTAAATGTATAGAAATGACCAAAGAAGAAGCTTTAGCTAGTGGTGCTGAATGTATGTTTATTGATAAGTATCCAGATATTGTAACAGTTTATGAAATTGGTAATGTATCTAAAGAATTATGTGGTGGTCCTCATGTTAAAAATACTAAAGAAATTGGTAAATTTAAAATAGTTAAAGAAGAAGCATCATCTGCAGGTGTAAGGAGAATAAAAGCGGTTATAGAATAGGAATGTTAAAATGCAAGAGGTAAAAATTGAAGCTGCTAAAAAAAGAATAGAAGACAAATTAAAAAAGCGAAAAGAATTACTTATTAAACTAAAAAAATTAAATAAAATTAGAGAAAAAGAATCAGTATTAAAACATTTAGATTTATTAAGTGAAATAAATACTTTAAAAATTTTGTTAGGAGGTTTTTCAACATCTGAAATTGTTCATCATGAGTTTAATACTAATAGTTTAGAAGATGATAATTGTCCTCATGATTTATGGTTTTATATTGGCTCTTTTTCTTCACCAGGTACATTAAATGGTCATTTTCAAAATGAAGTATATTTAAGTGATGAAGAACAAATAGGATTTACATTTAATAGATATATATGCATGGATTGTGGAATATATTGTGATGTAAAAGATTGGAAAGATTTTGAAAATAAGCATCAAGTTTTAAAGTCTTATGATAATCCTGATTTTAATTTTTATCTTAATTTGTATCATCAACTTTTATATACTACTAGTAATGAAGAAGCTATTAATATTTTAGAAAAACAACTTGATTTAAATGGTTTATATTTAGAAAGAAAAAGATAAATTAATGAAATGGAAAATTGGTAATGTTGTTTTAAAAAATCAAGTAACTTTAGCACCGATGGCAGGAATAACTAGTCCTGCTTTTATGAAAATATGTGAAGAAATGGGTGTATCTTATGTTGTTAGTGAATTAATTAGTGCGGAAGCAGTAATTAGAGATAATGAAAAAACCTTTGGAATGTTAAATGGAATTGATAAATTATCTATTCCTTTTGGTATCCAATTATTTGGCTCTAATCCTACAAGTTTAGTAGAAGCAGCCAAAAAATTAGTAGAAAGATTTAAACCTGATATAATAGATATTAATATGGGTTGTCCAGTACCTAAGGTTGCTATTAAAAGTGAAGCTGGAAGCTCTTTATTAAAACATCCTGACTTAGTTTTTGAAATTGTTAAAAAGGTAAGTGAAGCAGTCGATATTCCTGTAACTGTTAAGATAAGAAGTGGTTGGGATGCAACCTCTATTAATGCTTGTGAAATTGCTAAAATATGTGAAAGTGCTGGGGCAAAGGCAATCTTTATTCATGGTAGAACTAGAGCTCAAGGATATTCTGGAAAAGCTGATTGGCAAATTATAAAGGAAGTTAAGAAAAGTGTTAATATACCCGTAATAGGTAATGGTGATATAACTAGTTGTTATTTAGCTAAAAAAATGCTTGATGAAACCGGTTGTGATGCTATTATGATTGGTAGAGGAACTTTAGGAAATCCTTGGTTAATAAAAGAATGTGTTTCTTTTTTAGAAAGTAATAAAGTTTTACCAGCTCCTACTACCGAGGATAAACTAGCGATGATAAAAGAACATTATCGTTTGTTATTAGAAAATAAATCAGAAATACAAGCATCTTTAGAGATTAGAACATTTATTTTATATTATTTAAAAGGACTACCAAATTCGAAAGAAATAAAAAATAAAATATGTTCTACAAAAAGTAGTAAAGAAATATTTCAAATATTAGATGAATATCTAAAAGATAATTAAAGTACATATGTACTTTTTTTACGTGTTTTGACAGATATTATCGAATAAATATAGTAAAATACTAAGAAATCTGCTATAATTGTCCATAGAATGGAATAGTGGGTATGAAGGAAATCAATGTCAGAAAATATATATCTAGTTTTTTATGTTTAGCCATGATGACTAATTTCTTTTTTAGTGGTTTACCTATTGTATATGCAGTAGATTCTTATGTTGCTAAAGTAATTAATGATACGGCTTTCAGAACGAGTCCAGATGATACTAAAAATCCTGATGGCTCTAATAATATTATTTCAGAAATCGATCAAAATACGTATATTACGATTATCGATGGCAATAAAATAAGTTCAGATATATGTTCTGCTGGTTTTGTAAAAGCTTTAATTAATGGTACAGAAGGTTATGTTTGCTCTAATGATTTAACTAATCCTACAGATGATGCCTATGATAGACCTTGGAATTCTCCTAAAAAAGCTATTACTGGCGGTGCAAAATGGATTGCATCTGGTTATATTTCTCGTGGGCAATTTACTTCTTATTTAAAGAAATTTAATGTTAATCCTAATGCTAGTAGTGATATGTTTAACCATCAGTATATGGAAAATATTGCTGCTCCTTCTAGTGAAGCAGCAACAAGTTATAAAGCCTATTTAAATAATAATTTATTATCTTTACCATTAGTATTTAATATACCAGTATATGCTGATGATAATAAGGAATTTGATAATACTAAATATGATAGACCAACTGGAAATTTAGCTACAATTGACGTTTTAGATACAGTAGTAGATCAACAATTTGAAGACCAGTTAGATGCCCAAGGATTTCCTGAATCCTATAAAAGGATATTAAGAAGTTTACATCAAAAATATCCTAATTGGACATTTATTGCTATGCATACAGGTGTCGATTTTACCTATGCTGTAGAGCGTGAAAAAGTTGTAGGTGCTATTCAAGGAAATACAGCTTTTTATGAATATAGTAATGGCTCGCCAATATCTTCGGAACCGGGTTGGTATCGTCCTAATTTTGCAACAACAGCATATTATATGGATCCAAGAAACTTTTTAACAGAAAAATATATATTACAATTTGAATCTTTAGAATATAGTGAAGTATATACAGAAGAAGTTGTCCAAACAATTTTAAATAATACGTTTATGAGTGATATGTCAATTATTGATAATCAATCATATAAAAGTATATTTGTCGAAGCTGGTAAGTTAAATAATATATCTCCAGTTTACCTAGCTAGTTTAGCTAAACAAGAATCTGGTACTAATGGAAGTGGAGCTACTAATGGTTTAGAATTTACATATCAAGGTATTACTTATTCTGGTTTATTTAATTTCTTCAACATTGGGGCTAATTCTAGTGCTGAAAACCCTTTACGTCAAGGTTTAGTTTATGCTTCTGGTGATTATTGTAGAATTTGTGGTAATTATACACCAGTTGAAATTCCTGGAACGGATATAACTGTCGTTCCAGCTGGTAACTCTATAAATAATTTAGGTTTACAACTTGTTGGTGGTTATTTACAAGGTTTTACTTTAGGAACTGATATTAATAATTTAGTAGCTTTAGATGTTCACGTATCTTATAATACTGAAGGCTTAATTAAAACTGGTACAATACTAACATTCAGCGATGGTACTAAGTATGAAGCTGTTATTAAAGGCGATTTAACAGGAGATGGTGTAATTAATTCAGCTGATATCTTACGTTTACGTCAACATTTATTAGGAAATAATATATTAAAAGGGTCATTTTTAGCTGCAAGTGATTTAACAGGAGATAATACAGTTAATTCAGCTGATATCTTAAAAATAAGACAGTATTTGTTAGGACAAACTAATATTAGTCAATTATAGGGAGTGGTTTTATGAAAAAAATTAAGTATATTTTAAGTGTTTTATTATTTAATTTACTATTTATTCCAACAGTATTTGCAGCCCCTAGTTATACTTTTACTGTATCATCAAGTAGTATTACAAGTGATTCTAGAGTTACAGCTTCTGTTACTGTAAAAAGTACTGCATCTTGGAATATAAAAATAACATCAGCTGGGAATACTAATGGATGTTCTAATTCATGGGCCGATGCATCAAGTGATGGTAAGAATTTAACTAAAACTTTTAGTGTAACGTGTAAAGCTAGTTCAACTGGCTCTATATCATTTACTTTAAGTGGTGATATAACAGATGAAGATTTTAATAATAAAACTTTAAGTGGAACTAAAACAGTTAAAGTAACTAAACCAGTACCAGCATCTACTGTTAATGATTTAAAAAGCTTAACAGTTGATAATTATGAATTAATACCTGAATTTAATGAAGATACTTTAGAATATACTGTATCTGTTCCTCCAACGACAACTAAAGTAAATATAGGAGCTACTAAAAAAGATAGTAAGTCTAAAGTAGAAGGAACGGGAGAATTTCCCGTTGAAGAAGGTGCTAATAATTTTAAAGTTACTGTTACCTCAGAATCAGGTGCCGTAAAAGAGTATTCTATAATAGTTAATGTCGAAGATACTAATCCTATTAAAGTTAATGTAGGTAATCAAGAATTAACAGTTTTAAAAACATCCCATAATTTAGAAATACCAACATTATATACAGAAACTACTATTAATATTGATGGGTATGATGTACCAGCATTTGTAAATACGGCTACAAATATTACTTTAGTAGCATTAAAAGATTCTAAAGGGGATTCTAGTTTTTATATTTATAAAGATGGGAAATATTATAACTATACAGAAATAACAACTGATAATTTAGTAATTTATCCTACTAATAAAGAAATTAATTTAAAAAATTGGGTAAGTACGGATATCAGTATTAATAATTTACCAGTTAAAGCTTATAAATATGATTTACTTAATAATAATTATTATTTATTATATGGTATAAATTTATTAACTGGTCAGGAAAATCTTTATTTATATGATCAAGTTGAAAATAATATGCAAATATTTAATAGTGATTTATATAATTTAATGTTAGAAGATAATACCTTTTATTTATATTTTATAATCGGGGCTTTTGCTGTTATTATCTTATGTTTAATTATTATTATTTCTTTAATTCATAGTAAGAAAAAAGTACGTAAGTCTATTAACTTATTAGAACAAAAATTAGAGAAAAGAGAGAAAGAAATAAAAATGATTGCTGAATTAAAAGCAAATCATAAAAATAGAAAAAAGAATAAACGTAATAAGGAGTTAGCTAAAATAATTGATGAAGTAAAAAAAGAAGATGATACGGAAACTTATAATATCTTAGAAGATGATTAATTATAAGTTTATTAGTTAAAGGAAGATTTATATGAGTTACGTAATTAATAATCATAATATTTTTGCCATAGTGCTTATAACATTCTTAGCAACACTTGTTTTAACTCCGATAATGAAAAAGGTAGCTATTCATGTAAATGCCATGGATTATCCTGATTCTAAACGTAAAATACATAAAGTACCAATGCCCAGGTTAGGCGGTGTAGCAATATTTCTATCTTTTATGTTAGGATATATATTATTTGCTCCTGAAAATAGTATTATGATATCAATTTTAATGGGTAGCTTTTTACTTATTTTAGCTGGTGCAGTTGATTCAATTACACCATTAAAAGCTAGATATCAATTAATTATACATATTATTTCGGCTGCTATAGTAGTAGTTTATGGAAAATTAGTTTTAAATACTATATCGATATTTGGTTTAACTATAAATTTTGTAGAACCATTAAATTATTTAGTAACAATACTATTTATTGTTTTATTTATAAATGTAATTAATTTAATTGATGGGTTAGATGGACTTGCTACTGGTATTTCTTCAATATATTTTTTAACAATTGCTATTATAGCTTTTATGTTAAATCAATTAGGAGGGTTAGATGTTATTTTAGCACTAATTATGTTAGGATCTACATTAGGTTTTTTAGTATATAATTTTCCACCAGCATCTTGTTTTTTAGGTAATTGTGGTAGTGATTTCTTAGGTTTTATAATTGGAGTAATCGGTTTATTAGGATTTAAAGGCGCAACATTAACAAGTATTGTAATTCCAATTTGTATTTTGGCTATACCTATTTTAGATACAGTTTTAGCTATTTTAAGAAGATTAATTAGAGGAGAAGGAATTTTTACTCCGGATAAAGAACATTTTCATCATCAACTTTTAAAAATGAAATTTAGTCCTAAAACTTCTATATTAATTATTTATTTTATTACGGCATTATTTAGTGCTGTATCTATCTTTTTTGCTTTAGGTGATAAAAAGCAAGCAATGATTATTTATGTTATTTTAATGCTTTTCTTAATATTTATTGTTATGAAAACAGATATCTTATTTAAACATAAAAAAACAATATTAGAAGAAGAAAGAATTTTAAAAGAAGAAGTAGCTAGAGAACATATTATGATGCAAAAACGTAAAAAAGAAAGAAGTAAAAAAAGAAAAAATAATTAATTGCAAAACATATGGGAATACATTATAATAAATTTTGTAAATGTTGATTGAAGAAGTAGTAATATTATTAATATTTTGTAGAGAGTTAGTGGTTGGTGAAAACTAATAATATTATAATATGAACTTATCATCAGGAGTTTAAATGGGTGATTCCTATATAGATTAATGAGAAAAAATAAAGGTGGTACCACGTTTTAAACTTCACGTCCTTTTGCGATATGGAGTTTTTTTGTTAAAAAGGAGAAAATAATATGAAAGATGAATTAATTTTTAATTTAATATTTTTTATTATATTATTTATTTTTGTCTATATAATATGTTATTATTTCTTAGGTAGAATTAAACCTAAGAAGAAAGATGGTAAGAAAGGTAAGCCAACATTCAAACTGATGAGTGAGGGAAGATTTTTAATTCTAAGATATAATTTAGATGAAAAAAAGATTAATTTAAAGTCATTTAATCGTGGTATTTGTTTATGTAATGCTTTTATTATATCATTTACATCAACAGTTATATCTGTAATACCACTGAATATGTTTTTTCAACTTGCTATAGGTTTTGTGCTTTTATTTGCACTTATATATGCAATATTTGAAATTTATGGAAGACATTTAAATAAGAAATGGGGAAAGTATAATGATAGAGAATTATAATTTTAAAGCAATTGAAGAAAAATGGCAAAAATATTGGAATGAACATGAAACATTTAAAGCTATAAATGGTAGTAATAAAAAGCCTTATTATGTATTAGTTGAATTTCCATATCCATCTGGAGCTGGATTACACGTTGGTCATGTAAGAAGTTATACGGCATTAGATTCTTTAGCAAGATTAAAACGTATGCAAGGTTATAACGTGTTATATCCAATGGGTTGGGATGCTTTTGGAGCTCCTGCTGAACAATATGCGATTAAAAATCATATTCATCCTAAGGAAGCTGTTAGAGAAAATATCCATAATTTTAAAAGACAGATGCAATCACTTGGGTTTTCATTTGATTGGTCAAGAGAATTTTCAACAACTGATCCTGAATATTATAAATGGACTCAATGGCAATTTTTACAATTTTATAAACATAATATGGCTTATAAGGCAACAGTACCTGTAAACTGGTGTCCAAATTGTAAAACAGTTTTATCGAATGAAGATGCTGCTGGTGGGGTTTGTGAAAGATGTAAAACTAAGGTTGTTCAAAAGGAAAAATCTCAATGGATGTTACGTATGAGTGATTATGCTGAACAATTATTAGATGGTTTAAAAGATACGCATTTTGCTGATAAGGTAAAATTAGGCCAAATAAACTGGATAGGAAAATCAGTAGGAGCTGAAGTTGTTTTTAAAGTAGCAGATAGTAACTATTCTTTTACAGTATTTACAACAAGATGTGACACTTTATATGGTGCTACTTATTGTGTATTAGCACCTGAACATGAACTTGTAATGAAAATAACTACTAAAGAACATGAAGCTGAAGTATTAAAATATAAAGAAGAATGTGCTTTAAAAAATGAGTTAGAAAGAACTGATTTAAATAAAGATAAAACCGGAGTATTCACTGGTTCTTATGCTATTAATCCTGTTAATAACAAAAAGATTCCTATTTATATAAGTGATTATGTTTTATTAAGTTATGGAACTGGCGCTATTATGGCTGTACCTGCACATGATGAAAGAGATTATGAATTTGCTAAAAAATTTAATATTCCAATTATTCAAGTTTTAGAGGAAGAAACTGGTACTCCTAAAGAAAACGAATTTAAGAAAAATTCTATTGTAGCTATTTTATATGATGAAAATAAAGATGAATATTTAACTATTAATTGGCATGATAAAGGTGGAAGATTATTTGTAGGTGGTTCAATAAAGGATAATGAAACAGCTTTAGATTGTGCTATTAGAGAGATAAAAGAAGAAACTGGTTATATTAATTTTGAATTAGTAAGTGAATTACCTAAAATAAATCATCATTATTATGCGTATAATAAAGATAAGTACTTTAATATTGAGTCTACGGGTTATTTATTTAAATTAAAAGATTATGCAAAAGAAGAACAAAATTTAGATGATGATGAAGTTTTTGATGTTGAATGGGTTAATAAGAATGTTATTGAAAATGAAGTAACTGATGAGTTACATAAAAAAACTTTTATGTATGCTTTAAAACCAGGCGCTATGGTTGGTGATGGTATTCATATTAATTCCGAATTCTTAAATGGTTTAAATAAAGAAGATGCTATTAATAAGATGATTGCCTACTTAGAAGAAAATAAATGTGGTTCTAAGAAAATAAATTATAAAATGCGTGATTGGATTTTCTCTCGTCAAAGATTCTGGGGTGAACCTATTCCTATGATTAATTGTCCAAAATGTGGATGGGTTCCTATGAATGAAGAAGATTTACCTTTGTTATTACCAGATGTTGCTGAATATGAACCAACTGATAATGGGGAATCTCCACTTGCTAAAATTACTGATTGGGTAAATTGTAAGTGTCCTAAATGCGGTGGTGATGCTAAAAGAGAAACTGATACGATGCCAAACTGGGCAGGTTCTTCTTGGTATTTCTTAAGGTTTATGGATGCTCATAATGATAAAGAATTTGCTTCGATGGAAGCTATGAAATATTGGAATAAAGTTAATTGGTATAATGGGGGAATGGAACATACGGCAAGACATTTGTTGTATGCAAGATTCTGGGTTCAATTTTTATATAATATTGGTTTAGTTCCTAATAAAGAAATGATTGATGTTCGTGTATCTCATGGAATGGTTCTTGGTGATAATAACGAAAAAATGAGCAAATCTAAAGGAAATGTTATAAATCCTGATGATATTGTTAAAGAGTATGGTGCTGATGTTTTAAGAGTTTATGAAATGTTTATGGGAGATTATGAAATGGATGCTCCTTGGTCTACTTCTTCTTTAAGAGGTTGTAAACGTTTTATCGATCGTATTATTCGTTTAGAAAATAAAGTAGTAGATGGCGATAATTATTCAAAATCTTTAGAAGTAATTATTAATAAAACAATAAAAAAAGTAACTGATGATATTCTTAATATGGGGTATAATACAGCAGTAGCAGCTTTGATGATATTATTAAATACTTATGAAGATCAAAAAGAAATTACGAAGAAAGATTATAATATAATTTTAACTTTATTAAATCTATTTGCCCCTCATATTACAGAGGAAATAAATGAAAAACTTGGATATAAACCAATATGTGAAAGTCCATGGCCAACTTATGATGAAGATAAAATAGAAGATAAAGAAAAAGAAATTGGCGTTCAAGTAAATGGAAAATTAAGAGCTTCGATTAAGGTTAATATCGATGATGATGAAGAAAAATTAAAGGAAAAAGCTTTAAAAGAAGATAATGTAAAAAAATATATCGATGGTAAAGAAGTAGTAAAAATTATTGCTATAAAAGGTCGTATTGTAAATATTGTTGTAAGATAGGAGAAATTATGAAAGAATTAAAAATAAAAAAATGTTTAACTTGTGGAAATGTAGTTGCATTTCTAGATGATAAAGGGGGAAAGTTAGTTTGCTGTAATGAACCTATGATTGAAGTTAAAGCTAATACAGTAGATGCTAGTTTTGAAAAACATATTCCTAATTATGAAATAAATGGAGATAAAATTAAAGTCTATGTTAATCATGTTATGGAACCAGAACATTATATTGAGTGGATTATGATTAAAACTGAAAAAGAGACTAGAGTATTTTACTTTAGACCAGGTGATGAACCAGTGTGTGAAGTACCATATTCAAGTAATATGATTATTTACAGTTATTGTAATTTACACGGATTATGGAGTAAAAATATTGGATAACTTTAAATAAAAAAGTTTAATTATTTAAGATAATTTCAAGTAATATAGAAATTATCTTTTTTTATAACTAATAGTTATATTGGTATTACAAATATATATTTGTATTATTAAATTTATTATTTTAAAATATAAATTAACTTAGTTTTAAAGGAGGTTTTATTATGGTTTTTGCTACAAATAATGAAGGAAAATTAAGAGAATTAAAAGAAATATTTGGTGATAAAAATATTATTTCTTTGAAAGAAATAGGTGTAAATATCGATGTTGTTGAAGATCAAAATAGTTTTTATGGTAATGCTAGAAAGAAAGCTATAGAAGTTTTTAATTTAGTTAAAATTCCTGTAATAGCAGATGATTCAGGATTATGTATTAATGCTTTAAATGATTTTCCAGGAGTAATGACACACCGCTTTTTAGGTACTAATAAAACTTATAAAGAAATTAATGATACACTTATTAAAGCGTGTAGTAATTTAAAAGATAGAAGTGCAAAAGTAGTATGCTGTTTAGTATACTACGATGGTGTAAATGAGGTTGTTGAAACTGGTGAAATTAATGGAAATATTACTTTAGAAGCACGTGGAATTAATGGCTTTGGCTTTGATCCTATTTTTGAATTAGATGATGGAAGAACCTTAGCTGAATTGGATAGTGATACTAAAAATATATGCAGTGCCAGATATTTAGCAGCTAAAAAATTAAAGAAAAGTTTAAATAAATTAGATAAAAATTTAAAGAAAAAATTATAGAAAGTTTAGAGAAAAAGATGATTGATTTACATACACATACAACTGCTTCTGATGGTGAATTTACACCATCAGAATTAATTGATTTAGCAATAGATAAAAATATCAAGGTATTATCAATAACTGATCATGATACAATTGACGGTTTAAAAGCAGCAGTAGAATATGTAAAAAATAAAGATATTTTATTTATTCCTGGTATAGAATTAAAAGCACAATGTAAAAGTGGTCAAATGCATATATTAGGTTATAATATAGATTATACAAATCTTAATTTACAGGAAAAATTAAATGATTTAGTAAATAAAAGAAATATTAGAAATGCTAAATATATAGAGTATTTTAGGAGTTTAGGTTTTGATATTTCATTAGAAGAATTACAAGAAATAAGTGGTGGTTTAGTTATAGGTAAACCTCATTTTGCAAAATTATTTTTACAAAAAGGGTATATTACAAATAAAGATATTATTTATTCCGGTTATTTTAACTGTGAACCACTATCTAAAATTAGAGAGTTAGCTTATGAGCCAGAAGAAGTTATTAGAATAGTAAAAGAAGCTAGTGGTACTGCTATTTTAGCTCATCCCCAAACATTAAAGCTAAGTGATAATGATTTAGAAGATAAGTTAAAAGAATTAATGGATTATGGGTTAGATGGGCTCGAATGTTATCACTCAAATCAAACTTTAGAAGAAATGCAAAAATTTAGAGAGCTTGCTTTAAAATATAAGTTATTAATAACCAAGGGTAGTGATTATCATGGTCCAGCTGTAAAACCTAATATTAGACTAGGTACAGGGATTGATAATAACATAGTAAATAATGAAGAAGAAATTATTATAAGCAGATTACTAAAAAAAAGAAAGTAGGTATTACATGGAGTTTTTTGAAATAGGTGCTACAATCTTTGGACTATTACAAGGTTTACTAGTTATGTTAAACAAAAGATGTAACTGGATTGCATACATTACTCAAATGATATTAATGGTTGTATTTTCATTAAGTGTAAACCTATATGGTGATGCTTTAAATAGCTTTTGTTATATTTTTATAGGTATTATAGGATTTATAGTTTGGAATAAAAAAGAAAAAGAATATATAGGCGTATGTTCATGGAAAGAACGCATTATTTATATTTTTTTAATTTTATTAGGAACGTATATAGGATATTTAGTATTAAATAAAACGGATGATCCATTACCATTAATAGATGCATTTACAACTGTTTCTTCGTTTGTTGCAACATATTATATGATTGTAAAAAAAATTGATACTTGGATAATATGGTTTATAAATGATATATTTTATTGTTTAACATATTGGTTGTTACCTGATCAAGCGTTATATTTATTTACTCTTAATCTTTTATGGACTTTTATGGCTATTGGCAGTTTTTTTAATTGGTACAAGATAAGAAAAAATAATACTATTAATAAATTATATTGTGCTGGGGCATTTAGTTTTGATTATTTAGAAAAAAATTATAAGGAAAAAGCTAAAAAAGATTATAGAGCAAAAATTTTGGGTAATGTAAATTTGTTATTAGAGAAGCAAGATTATGTAATACTTAAGCCCAATTTATATTATATTGGTCCATTTTATTTCGAAACAGATGGTATGATTGATGAGTTAATTGTTAAAGAAGAGATTAAAATGATTAAAAATTGTACTCATATAATATTTTTATTAGATTCAGGTTGTTGTCCTGGAACGATAGCAGAACTTATATTTGCAGTAAATTTAAAAAAAGATATAAGTATATTTTACATAAAAAGAAAAGATAATGAAGAAACGGAAAGTGATTTACATACGCCTTGTTGGTTTCCAATAATAATCAGTAAACTACATAATAAAAATACTAAAATTATTAGTTGCAAAGATTATAATGATGCTACAAAAAAAATAAAAAAATATATAGAAAATTTTAACTAAATAAAAAAGTCTATTATATTAATTTTTTGTTAATGATAGACTTTTTTGTTTGTCTGTAAATTCAATATTATCTATAATTTCTATAATATATTCTAAACTTATTTCATCATTAAAACTTAAGTTTACAGAATTATCAATAGTAATTTGTTTAGATACTAATAAATCTTTAATAAGTAAATATATATAATTTTTTAAACTTAAAATATAATCATTGTTTTTTATTACATCTTTCTTTATTCCATATTTTTTAATAGCTATTAAATATAATAAACTAATTTTATTAGCAATATAAATTTGGTTACTAAGTGAAATAATATTGATATTATTAAAAAATACTTCACTTATTTTATTTATTTCATTTAAATCAAAAATATTATTTGGTTCCATTCCTAACATTTTCATAACTTTATTAACTAAATTATCGATACAAGTTATAATGTCATTTTCTGTATAAAGTTTAAAATCAAGTATTAATTTTATTTTTGCTTCTAAATTTATTAATTTTTTTAAAAGACTTATTTTATTATCAGTATATAAACTTAAATTTATTTTACCATTACTAATTTCAAAATTATCTTTATACTTACTTTCTTTAATAATAAGTTCTAGTTCTTTTTTATACTCTAAATACTTAGCATAATTAAAATATTTTAGTTTATCTAATAATAAAGTTATGGTTTGATATTCTATATTTAATGTTGACTTTATCTGCGATTTATTTTCAGAAATTATACTTCTATCTTCTTTATTTTCAATATCTTCTATTTTAGGACTAAGTGATATTATTTCTCTCGCAAAATAAGTATTTAAAAACCACATTACTGTATTTTCATAGTTACCATTATTATTATTTTTATTGTTATATTGAATATTAGGGATTATTATTTGTTTTGCAATGCATAAGTCATAATCTTCAAGTATTATCCACTTAATTGGTTTTACTTCAATTATATTTTTATTAAGTCTTACAATTTTTTTGTTTTGATACTCATATTCATCAAATATTTGTGGGGTAAATTTTTCATCTACATTATTACCATGATAAGAATCTATAGTAAATTTTCTTCCTGTTTTTTTGAAAAACTTTTTTTTAGTAAACTTTTCTAATTTATAAATAAATGATGTTAACAATTTATCACAAATAATTTGTTGTGGATATTCTCCGTATTCCCCAATTTTAAATAAATTTTCATTATCACATATTTCTATATTTTTCATTTGAGAAGCAATCGAAGAATATTTAATAACTGGTCTTATCCCTATATTTCTTGCATCACTTAATACTAATGATAATTTTCCTTCCCCGTCAATACAGTATGATTTTGTTGAATCGTTGGATTCATTTAACCACCATGCACCAAAATTACCATCAAAAGAAGCCCAGTAAATTCTAGTAAGAAAAAATGCAAAATTTGTCATATGTGCTGGTAATAAGTATTTATTTATTTTTTTAAAAATTTCTAATTCTTCTTTATTTAATATTTTAACTTCAGGTATAACTTTTTCTTCTTTATCCATTTTTACCATCCTTTATATTTACAAAAATAGTAAATAGTGATTAGTATAGTAAAATATGTTTTTATATAATACAAATATTAATTAGTTATTAAAGTATAACTTAAAGTTATAGTATTTGGAATTAGGAACAAATTATATTTGTAGTTATACTTGTAAATTAATTAGTTTATGCTTTATAATTATAATTGGAGAAAGAGGTAAATATGAAAAAAATAGTTGATGGAAATACAGCTTGTAGTGATATTGCGTACTTATTTAGTGAAGTAGCAAGTATCTATCCAATTACACCATCTAGTCCAATGGCTAGTAATTTTGATAAATTAAAAGATAAAAGAAAAAATTTATTTAATGAATCAGTAACCTTAGTTGAAATGCAAAGTGAAGCAGGTGCTGCTGGAACAATGCATGGAGCTTTATTAAGTGGTTCCCTAGCTACTACTTTTACTGCTTCTCAAGGTTTACTTTTAATGATTCCTAATATGTATAAGATGGCTGGAGAGGGTCTTCCTGGCGTAATTCATGTCGCTGCAAGAACAGTAGCAACTAATGCTTTATCTATTTTTGGCGATCATAGTGATATTTATGCCGCATCTAAAACCGGATTTGCATTTTTAGCATCTACTAATGTCTTTGATGCTCAAAATTTAGCAGCAGTAGCTCATTTATCTGCTATTAAAGGAAGTATACCATTTTTACATTTTTTTGATGGTTTTAGAACTTCTCATGAAATAAATACGATTGAAGAATTACCAGAATTAGAATTATTAAAATTAATTGATTTTGATAAAGTTAATGAATTCAAAAAGAAAGCATTAAATGTAGGTTGTGGTTATCAAAGAGGTATGGCTGTTAATGAAGATATATTCTTTCAAACACAAGAAGCCCGTAATAAAGATTATGAAGTTATTCCTAATATAGTAAATGATTATATGCAAAAGATAAATAGTATTATGAATACTTCTTATAAACCATTTAATTATTATGGTGCAAGTGATGCTAAGTATGTAATTGTAGCAATGGGTAGTGTTTGTGATACGATTAAGTTAGTTGTTGATAAACTTAATAAAGCAGGAAAAAAATATGGACTTATAGAAGTTCACTTATATAAACCTTTTAGTGCTAAATACTTCTTAGATGTTTTACCAAGTACAGTTGAAAATATTGCTGTTTTAGATCGTACTAAAGAACCTGCTTCTATTGGAGAACCTTTATATTTAGATTGTGTTGCTGTATTAAAAGATAAAAATATTAATATAGTAGGAGGAAGATATGGTTTATCTAGCAAAAATACCACTCCTAACGATATATTAGCAGTATATCACATGCTAGAGACTAAACTTCTAAATAGTTTTACTATTAGTATTAATGATGATGTAACTAATTTAAGTTTAAAACCTATTGATTATCATTTCCCTGTATGTGATAAAGAAATATTAATATATGGTTATGGTTCAGATGGAATGGTTAGTACATCTAAAGATATAATGCATTTAGTTGGTGAAAAAACTGATAATTATGTTCAAGGATATTTTCAATATGATAGTAAAAAATCTGGTGGTGTAACTGTATCTAATTTAAGAATTGGCGAATCTATGATTAATGCCCCTTATTATGTAACTAATCCTAATTTATTAGTTATTACTAAAGATTCTTATATTAAAAACTTCCCAATGTTTGATAATGTAGTAGCTAATTCTATTTGTTTAATTAATACTAATAAAAGAGGTAAGGAATTAGATGAATTATTCCCAGTACATGTAAAAGAAATTATTGAAGAAAAAAATATTAAGGTTTTATTGGTGGATGCTGATAAAATAGCTATTTCTAGTGGTATAAAAGGAAAAATAAGTAAGATAATGGAAATTATTATTTTAAAATTAATAAGTTTTCCAAATGCTTTAAACTTAGTTATCGATTCTATTAAAGATAAATTTAAAACTAAAGGTGATGATATAGTTAATGCTAATATTAACGCAGTTAACGAAGCATTAACTAATGTAGTTGAAATTAGTGGTAAATTTAATTTAAATAAAGTAGATGAAGAAAAGCCTAATAATATAATAAGTAAGATTAATGATCGTTTAGGAGATAAATTATCAGTATCCGAAGTTATGGAATTTAAAAATGGTATTTATCCAAGTGGTTTATCTAAGTATGAAAAACGTAAAACTAGTTTATTAGTACCTAAATGGAATTCTGATAATTGTATTCAATGTGGTTTTTGTGCAACCGTTTGTCCTCATGCCGTAATAAGACCAATAATTACTAAAGATAGTGCTAAAGGTATTCCAGTTTTAGGAAAAGATGGTTATTGGTATGAAATATTAGTAAGTGAAGAAGATTGTACAAGTTGTGGTTTATGTATTAATATTTGTCCAGGTAAAAATGGTAATAAAGCTTTAAGTTTTGGTGAAGCTACCTATGAGAATTCTTCTTATGTTAAAAAAATGTTTGATGAATATCAAAATCCAGAGTTATATCCAAAATTTACTGTTAAAGGTGCTAGCCTCTTAAAACCTTATTTTGAATTTAGTGGTGCTTGTGCTGGATGTGGGGAAACTCCTTATTTAAAAATGTTAAGTCAGTTATTTGGAGAAAAATTAGTAATATCTAATGCTACTGGTTGTTCTTCAATTTATGGTGGTTCAGCTCCATCAACTCCATATTTGATACCATGGGTAAATTCTTTATTTGAAGATAATGCTGAAGCTGGTTACGGTATTTACTTAAGCTATAAAATGATGCATAATCGTATTAAAGAGATAATTAATCAAACTAAAGAAGCTGTTAATGATAATGTTAAATCTTTATATAATAAATGGTTAGATAATGAAAATGATTTTGTAGTTACTAAAGAAGTAAAAGAAGCTTTAGAAAAAGAAGAGATTCCTAAAGATTTAAAGAATATTATTAATTATGTTCCTGCTCGTAGTGTCTTTATTGTAGGTGGTGATGGATGGGCTTACGATATTGGTTTTGGTGGTATAGATCATGTCTTATCTAGCGGTGAAAATATAAATATTTTAGTTTTAGATACCGAAGTATATTCTAATACTGGTGGTCAATCATCTAAATCGACAAGACGTGGTGCTGTTGCAGAATTTGCTAATATGGGTAAAAAGACTTATAAAAAAGATTTATTTAAGATTGCTATGAGTTATCCAAATTGTTATGTAGCAGAAACAAGTTTTGGAGCAAACTTTATGCATACTATTAAATGTATGAAAGAAGCTGAAGAACATAATGGACCTAGTATTATAATTTGTTATTGTCCATGCATTGAACAAGGTATAAAAGGTGGTATGTCTAATTCTATCAATCAAGAAAAAGAAGCCGTAACTTGTGGATATATTAATTTAATGCGTTATGTTCCTGAAGATAATAAATTATATTTAGATTCCAAAGAACCTGACTTTACTAAATATCATGATTTTCTAATGCATGAAGTTAGATATAGTAGTTTAGTTATAAAAAATAAAGATATGGCAGAAGAATTATTAAATTCACAAATAGAATATGCTAAAAAACGTCATAAATATTATTTAGAAGAATCAAAAAAAGAAAATATTGAATAATAGATACCAAGTAGGTATCTTTTTATATTTAAAAAGTATGTTAAACATCTTCTAATGATTTAACATTTACAACAAAATATCGATAAGTTATAATAAAAAATCAAGGAGATGAAATAAAAATGCCTAATTTAGAAGAATTAATAAAAATTAGAGAAGAAGCAATTAAAAAACATATTGATGCTAATGTTTTAGAAAAATTTTTATTTGATTGCACTAAAAAATACTATGATGATTTTATAGTTAAAAAACTTACATCTCAAGCTGAAGGAGATTTGAAAAATAGTGATATATCTGTTTGTGATTCTGGAATATTTATAACTACAGATAATCAAGAAAAGTCAAATTTATTTTTTGATGAAATATTACGCATAGGTTTAAAAATTTTTTCTTATGGTAATATAGATGACGTTTCGACAAAAGATGATCCAATTGTTTATGTTAAATATTTTAAAGGTTTTGAAAAATACAATTATTTTATAAGACTTGCATATTTAAAAAAATTTGCTGAGGATGATGGCTATAATTTTAAAATGAAATTTAGTCAAACTTTGGATTCTTATGATGAATTATATGTTGAATTTGAAATTTCAAGTAAAATTCCTAGATTAGTTTTTTCTAAACAAAAAATTTTAATTAAAAAACCTTAATATATAAAAAAATCCCATTTCTTAGATATAGAAATGAGATTTTTTTTATAATAGAAATTTAAACTTCATGAATTTTTAAGAAGTTAGTATGACAATCTTTAGGGAATCCTCCGATAACAGCTACTAAATCACCATATCTTAAATTCATTAATTCACGAGCTGCTTTAACACCTTCATTAACGATATCATCAGTATCTTTACCCATAGGTACAATCTTAGGATATACACCCCATTTTAGTGCTAAACTACGTGCTACTTTTTCATCTGTAACAGTAGCTACAATAATAGAGTTTGGTCTTAATGAAGAAACATCGATAGCAGTTTTACCAGTTAAAGTAGATACTACGATAGCTTTAATTGGTAAATCAATTGTAGCATCAACACAACATTTAGCAATAGTATTATGAATTTCTGTTCCTAATAATTTATAATCTTCTAAATGATATTTTGTTACTTTTTCTACATTTAAACAAATTTTAGTCATTGTACTAATAGTTTCAACTGGATATTTACCAATAGTAGTTTCATCACTGGTCATAATAGCATCACATCCAGCTATAACAGCATTAGCAACATCAGTAACTTCAGCATTAGTAGGTCTAATATTTGTTTTCATTGAATACATCATTTGAGTTGCCATAATTACACCTTTACCATTAGCATGGCACATATCAATCATTTTCTTTTGATATAATGGTAAATTTTCAACACCAGTTTCAATTCCTAAATCACCACGAGCAACCATAATATAATCAGAAGCTTCAACTATTTCTTCTAAATTATCAATTGCGTATTGTGTTTCAACTTTAGAAATAATTATCATATTTGGTTTACCAAACTTTTTACATAATTCTTTAACTTCATAAATATCTTCTTTAGTATTAACAAAAGATAATGCTAAATAATCACCATCATGTTCACAAGCATATTTAATATCTTCTTCATCTTGTTTTGATACATATGGTACATTAAGTTTAATACCTGGAATACATACACCACGACGTGATTTAATAACACCAGAATTTTCAATACGACATGTAACACCATCAGATTCTACAGATATTACTATTAACTTGTAGAAACCATCATCAACTAATATTACAGATCCAACTTTTAAATCCTTTAATATGCCTTTATAGTTAAAACAAATTGCATCCTTAGTACCTAAAAAATTTTCATCATTTGTTTCAATAATACGAATTATATTGCCTTTTACTAATTCTATTTTATCATCTACAAATGCACAAGTTCTTAAATCTGGTCCCTTAGTATCATATAAAATAGCTATATTAGCATTTAATTCTTCATTAGCTCTTTTAACTAATGCTTCATCAATAGCTCTTTCTTCTAATGTAGCATGAGAAAAGTTAATTCTAGCTACATTCATACCAGCTTCTACAATACCTTTAAAGTTTTCCCAACTTTGAGTAGAAGGACCGATACTACAAATTATTTTTGTTTTCTTTAACATATACTTCACCCTTCCGAAACGATTTAATATTAGCATAAAATTGCTAAAAAGTAAATATCGAATGTGTATGATAACTTGCATAAAACTTATAAAAGTGATAATATAACCTAAATTTTAAAGGGGGATTATTATGCATAAAGATTACTCTAAAATAGGTTTATATCCTCATAATATTAATGGATATGAAAAAGTTACTGAAGGTTATAAAAATAACTCAATTGTCTCAGTTATTCGTGCTACTGGCACTGGTAAAACATATATTGGTTTACAATTAGCCCTAGATAATAATGATAAAAAAGCAATGTATTTTGTACCTAGTTATGCTATTATTGAACATATTACAAGCACAATAAATGATAATCCTAACTTAGATTTAAAAAAAGATTTTCCAAATCTTGATTTAAGAGTTTATCAAAGCTTAGTAAATATGTCTTATGAAGAGATTAAAAACTTAGATGTTGATATTTTAATTCTTGATGAGTTTCATCATCTTGGGGCACCAGTATGGGGTGCAAGAATTAAAACATTAATTGAAACTCATCCTAATATTAAAATATTTGGGATGACTGCTTATACAGTAAGAGATCGAAATACTCCTTATGAAAGAGATATGATAAATCCATATACTAATGAATTATTTTCTAACACTGATGTTAGTCATTATGATATTTGTGATGGGATGATTAATCGTGTATTACCATTACTAATATATCGTAGTGCTTGGCTTGTAAATGAGTTATATCAAAAGATTGAAGAAGAAGCAAAAGACCTTGATCCTACACTTTCTGAAGATAAAAAATTATTAGAGTTAATAAAAAATGCAAAAAGACTAATTCAAAAAGCGCCAAGTATTATAGATGTTATAAAACAAAATATAATTCCAGATGGAAAGTACATTTATTTTTGTCCACCAAAATCTAAAGATGGTAAAAATGATATCGATACGATAATGCAAGAAGCCAAAGAATGGTTTTTAGCTATGGGTTTAAAAGAAGAAGATATAATATTTTATAAAACAACTAGTAAAATGCGTAAGTTAGGAAAGCAAAATCGTGATGCATTTTATTATGATGTTGACTTAGAAGGTAATTCAGTATCAAATAAATTAAGAGTTATGTTTGCTATAAATCAATATAACGAAGGAGTACATGCCCCCAATGTTAATGGAGTAATCATGGGAAGATATACATCTTCAGATATCGTCTATTTTGAAGAATTAGGAAGAGCATTATCGGTTAAAGGAGATACTTTAAAAAAATATGAAGAATATCAAAAATATTCCTTAGAAGAATTATTAGACTTATGTAAGCAACGAAAAATATACGTTGAAGATAATATAACAAAAGAAAAAATAATAAATAAATTATTATCGCCAGTAGTAATTGATTTAGTTAATAATATTGGATTTATAAAAGAGTTAGAAAATAACCTAAAGGATAGAATTAAAGAAATATCTAAAAAAACTGGTAATCATCGTGATAATACGTTAACATTAAAAGAAACATATTTTGATATTGTCATACAAAACGAAGATTTATTTACAGTATTAAATGATTTATCTCAAAGATTAGCAAATTCCTGGGATAAAATGTATGTATATGCCAAAATATATTATGAATATCATCATAATTTAGAAGTGCCTTATAAGTTTAAAACTAACAATGGATATGAAGAAGATGAAAATGGTAAAGTGAATTTAGGAACTTGGATAAATCATCAAAGGCAAAACATTGCTCCATCAAGTGAACGAGGTCAAAAATTATTGGCAATTGGTATGCGTTTTGAAAATAAATTTTTAACTTGGGACGAAATGTATGAATATGCTAAAATATATTTCGAACATCATGGTAATTTAGAAGTACCTCAAAAATTTAAAACGAATAATGGTTATGAATATGATGTGAATGGTAAAATAAATCTAGGTCAATGGATAGATACTCAAAGATATAAAGTTGTTCCAACAAGTGAACGAGTTCAAAAATTGTTAGCAATTGGCATGCGTTTTGAAAATAAATTTTTAACTTGGGATGAAAAGTATGAATATGCAAAAAAATATTATGAATACCATGGTAATTTAGAAGTACCTCAAAAATTTAAAACAAATAATGGTTATGAATATGATGCAAATGGTAAAGTGAATTTAGGTACTTGGATAGCAAACCAGAGGCAAAACATTGCCCCATCAAGTGAACGAGGCCAAAAATTATTAGCAATAGGTATGCGTTTTGAAAATATAAGAAGTACATTAACATGGGATGAAATGTATGAATTAGCCAAAAAATATTATGAGAAACATGGTAATTTAGAAGTACCTTATAGTTTTAAAACGAATAATGGGTACGACTATAATGCTTTCGGTAAAGTGAATTTAGGTACTTGGATAGTTAGTCAAAGATTTAAGGTAGATCCAACAAGTGAACATGGTCAAAAATTATTAGCAATAGGTATGCGTTTTAAAAATAAATTTTTAACGTGGGACGAAATGTATGAATTAGCCAAAAAATATTATGAGAAACATGCTAATTTAGAAGTTCCTCGTAGCTTTAAAACCAATAATGGCTATGAGTATGATGTGAATGGTAAAGTGAATTTAGGAAAGTGGATAGTTCGTCAAAGATACAATATAGAACCAACCAGTGAACGAGGCCAAATGTTGATTAAAATTGGTATGATATTTAGTGCAAAGAAAAATAAGGAAGATATAAAAATATTTTGTTTAGAAAACAATATCGATTTAGATAAAAATAGAATTACTTTAAATCATATATCTATCCAAGAACTTATTGCTAAAACTAGATATTTAAAAGAACAAAATATAGATATAGTAGATGCAAATGGTTTATTACATGAAATATATAGTATGAGCAGTGTTAATATGCAAGTTAAATATAATATAAGTTTAGAAGAATTAATAGATAAATACTTTTTAACTTATAGTAGAAAGTAAGCATATATATCTTAACTTCTATTAAGATATATAATATTTATAATTATAAAAAAGGAGGTTATTATGGAAAGAAAAGTTGGACGTGTTATTGAAGTATTTATACCCGAAGAAGATAATCTAAATGATATGAATATAGGTTTTAAAGTGTTAGTTGATGATGACGTAATAGAAATTATTGAAGAACAAAACGAATCTAATATTAATATTTTAAAGGATGACTTAGTAATGATTACAAAACAAGTAATATCTAATAAAGAATTTATTGATATAGAATTATATGATGGTGATTTATATGAATAAAGATTACTCTAAGATTGGCTTATACCCACATAATATTAATGGATATGAAAAAGTTATTGAAGGTTATAAAAATAACTCTGTTGTTTCAGTTATTCGTGCCACTGGCACTGGTAAAACTTATATTGGTTTACAATTAGCCCTAGATAATAATGATAAAAAAACAATGTATTTTGTACCTAGTTATGCGATTATTGAGCATATTACAAGTACAATAAATGATAATCCTAACTTAGATTTAACAAGAGATTTTCCTAATTTAGATTTAAGAGTTTATCAAAGCTTAGTAAATATGTCTTATGAAGAGATTAAAAACTTAGATGTTGATATTTTAATTCTTGATGAGTTTCATCATCTTGGGGCACCAGTATGGGGTGCAAGAATTAAAACATTAATTGAAACTCATCCTAATATTAAAATATTTGGGATGACTGCTTATACAGTAAGAGATCGAAATACTCCTTATGAAAGAGATATGATAAATCCATATACTAATGAATTATTTTCTAACACTGATGTTAGTCATTATGATATTTGTGATGGGATGATTAATCGTGTATTACCATTACTAATATATCGTAGTGCTTGGCTTGTAAATGAGTTATATCAAAAGATTGAAGAAGAAGCAAAAGACCTTGATCCTACACTTTCTGAAGATAAAAAATTATTAGAGTTAATAAAAAATGCAAAAAGACTAATTCAAAAAGCGCCAAGTATTATAGATGTTATAAAACAAAATATAATTCCAGATGGAAAGTACATTTATTTTTGTCCACCAAAATCTAAAGATGGTAAAAATGATATCGATACGATAATGCAAGAAGCCAAAGAATGGTTTTTAGCTATGGGTTTAAAAGAAGAAGATATAATATTTTATAAAACAACTAGTAAAATGCGTAAGTTAGGAAAGCAAAATCGTGATGCATTTTATTATGATGTTGACTTAGAAGGTAATTCAGTATCAAATAAATTAAGAGTTATGTTTGCTATAAATCAATATAACGAAGGAGTACATGCCCCCAATGTTAATGGAGTAATCATGGGAAGATATACATCTTCAGATATCGTCTATTTTGAAGAATTAGGAAGAGCATTATCGGTTAAAGGAGATACTTTAAAAAAATATGAAGAATATCAAAAATATTCCTTAGAAGAATTATTAGACTTATGTAAGCAACGAAAAATATACGTTGAAGATAATATAACAAAAGAAAAAATAATAAATAAATTATTATCGCCAGTAGTAATTGATTTAGTTAATAATATTGGATTTATAAAAGAGTTAGAAAATAACCTAAAGGATAGAATTAAAGAAATATCTAAAAAAACTGGTAATCATCGTGATAATACGTTAACATTAAAAGAAACATATTTTGATATTGTCATACAAAACGAAGATTTATTTACAGTATTAAATGATTTATCTCAAAGATTAGCAAATTCCTGGGATAAAATGTATGAGTATGCTAAGCAATATTATGAACATTATGGTAACTTAGAAGTTCCTCAATGGTTTAAAACAAATAATGGTTATGACTATGATGAGAATGGTAAAATAAATTTAGGTGCATGGATAGCTTGTCAAAGATTAAGAATTTCCCCAACCAGTGAACGTGGTCAAAAATTATTAGCCATAGGTATGCGTTTTGAAAATAAATTTTTAACTTGGGACGAAATGTATGAATATGCCAAGATATATTATGAACATCATGGTAATTTAGAAGTTCCTTATAAATTTAAAACCAATAATGGATATGAATATGATGAGAATGGCAAAATAAATTTAGGTCAATGGATAAATCGTCAAAGGCAAAAAATTGATCCAACAAGTGAACGAGGCCAAAAATTATTAGCAATTGGCATGCGTTTCGAAAATAAAATTTGTACATTAACGTGGGACGAAATGTATGAGTATGCCAAGATATATTATGAGAAACATGGTAATTTAGAAGTTCCTCAATGGTTTAAAACGAATAATGGTTACGAATATGACGAGAATGGTAAAATAAATTTAGGTCTATGGATAGTACGTCAAAGACATAATGTTGATCCAACAAGTGAACGAGGCCAAAAATTATTAGCCATAGGTATGCGCTTTGAAAATAAATTTTTAACGTGGGACGAAATGTATGAATTAGCCAAAAAATATTATGAGAAACATGGGAATTTAGAAGTTCCTCATAGCTTTAAAACAAACAATGGTTATGAATATAGTGAACATGGTAAAATCAATTTAGGCCCGTGGGTAGATCGTCAAAGGCAAAGAGTTGACCCAACAAGTGAACATGGTCAAAAATTATTAGCCATAGGTATGCGTTTCGAAAATAAAATTTGTACATTAACGTGGGACGAAATGTATGAATTAGCCAAAAAATATTATGAGAAACATGGTAATTTAGAAGTTTCTCAAAAATTTAAAACCAATAATGGATATGAATATGATGAGAATGGCAAAGTAAATTTAGGTCAATGGATAAATCGTCAAAGGCAAAGAGTTGACCCAACAAGTGAACATGGTCAAAAATTATTAGCAATTGGCATGCGTTTTGAAAATAAATTTTTAACGTGGGACGAAATGTATGAATTAGCCAAAAAATATTATGAGAAACATGGGAATTTAGAAGTTCCTCATAGCTTTAAAACAAACAATGGTTATGAATATAGTGAACATGGTAAAATCAATTTAGGATTTTGGATAGCAACCCAAAGACAAAGTGTTGCCCCAACAAGTGAACGCGGTCAAAAATTATTAGCAATTGGCATGCGTTTCGAAAATAAAATTTGTACATTAACGTGGGACGAAATGTATGAATTGGCCAAGTTATATTATGAACATCATGGTAATTTAAAAGTTCCCTCTAGCTTTAAAACTAATAATGGCTATGAATATGATGAAAATGGTAAAATAAATTTAGGAAAGTGGATAGTAAAGCAAAGAGAAAAAGTTATTCCAACAAGTGAACGAGGCCAAATGTTGATTAAAATTGGTATGGTATTTAGTGTAAGAAAAAATAAAGAAGATGTTAAAATATTTTGTTTAGAAAATAATATTGATTTAGAGAAGAACAAAATTACTTTAAACCATATATCTATTCAAGAACTTGTTGCTAAAACTAGGTATTTAAAAGAACAAAATATAGATATAGTAGATGCAAATGGTTTACTACATGAAATATATAGTATGAGTAATGTTAATATGCAAGTTAAATATAATATAAGTTTAGAAGTATTAATAGATAAATACTATTTAACTTATAGTAGAAAGTAAGTGATTATATGTTTTTAAATAAATATATAAACAAATTTTATTTAAATTTAATATATGATAATTATGAAGAAGATTTTATTAATTCTTTAGATGAAGAAAATTTTATAAAAATAAGTAATTTATTTAAAAATAATAATTTTTATTTTATAAATGATATATATCTTAATTATTTAGAGATATTTAACTTAGATTATGAAGAAGTTTTTAATAAATTAGAAATATTAAAAAATAAATTAGGAAATAACTATAATTATATTATAGGCAATGATATGAGATATTTAGAATTTTTGATGAATTAAATAATAAAATAATATGTCTCATATAATATTTTATAAAGGGATGCAAATAAATTTGCATTTTTCTTAATTTTGTGGTAGTGTATCATGCACAAAGAGGGGGTATTTATTTATGAGAAAAAGAAATAATAGGTTAACTTTACTATCTTCAATAGCGCTTATGGGAGTGTTATTGGCTTTGAATCCATCTAAAAAAGAGGATATTTCAGAATTTAAAAGCGATGAAAGTACAAAAGAAAGAATTGGGGTAATTAGTCAAGAAAAGGTATCTGCTGATGAACTAAATTTTCCAAATAGTAGATACATAGATAATCAAAGTATTTATAAATTTTTAATTAATAGTAAGTTACCATTTTGCAAAATAGATGATGAATATTATACTTTAAATGGTAATAAGATACTATTTTATATGGCTAAGGAATATGCATTTCCAATTGAAATGGTAGTAACTGATGAAAATGGCAATAAAACTACTTATTTAGAACCACCAGAGGGATATAATTTAGTTGGTAATCAAGCAATAAAATATGTAGAAAGAGCTACTGTTTTGCCAGATGATATGTTAATTCATCTTCAACAAGCTAATGAAATATCTGTAATAAATATTGTAGATTCAAAGCCTTATAGCAGTTTATTAGAAGAAGACTTATCTTTAAATTTAATAAAAAGATAAGTCTTTTTATTTGCCTAGTTTTATAGACTCTGTTATAATTGATTTAGTGAAAGGAATAATATGGAATTACTTGCTAATTTAAATCAAAATCAAAAAAAAGCTGTGATGCATAAAGATGGACCTTGTTTAGTTCTAGCTGGAGCTGGTTCCGGGAAAACCCGAGTTTTAACTACAAGAATTGCTTATTTAATTGACCAAAATATTCCATCTTATAATATCTTGGCAATAACTTTTACTAATAAGGCTGCTAAAGAAATGAAAGAACGTGTAACTAATTTAGTTTCTCAACCTTTAAGTTTTATAGGAACCTTTCATTCTTTAGGAGTTCGTATTTTAAAAGAAGAGTATAGTTATGTAAAACTAGATAAAAACTTTACCATTTTAGATAGTGATGATGTGTTAAGTGTTATAAAAAAGATTGAAAAAGAATTAAATATTGATCCTAAGTTTTGTGCGCCATCATATGTTCGTAATAGGATAAGTTTTATAAAAAATGAAAATTTATCTTCTATAGAAATAGAGAAGTATTTTAATACGGATGTTGAAAAAATGGTAGTAAAAATATATCAAGAATATTTACAAATTTTAGAAAAAAATAATTCTGTCGATTTTGATGATTTATTAAGACTACCAGTTAAGATATTTAAAGAAAATAAAGAAGTATTAGAAAAATATCAAGAAAGATATAAATATATTCTTGTTGATGAATATCAAGATACTAATGAAGTACAATATCAACTTATTAAGTTATTAGCATCTAAGTATCATAACTTATTTGTTGTAGGTGATGCTAATCAATCAATATATGGTTTTCGTAATGCTAATTTTAAGAATATTTTAAATTTTGAAAAAGATTATCAAAATTGTAAAATGATTACTTTAGAAGAAAATTATCGAAGTACGGAAAATATTTTAAAAATAGCTAATTGTGTTATTAAAAACAATAAAGAAAGAAAAGATTTAGAACTACATGGTGTATTAGGAGAAGGTATAAAAACAAAATATATTCGTTGTTTAGATGGTAAAGATGAAATAGAGACTATTTTAAAAGAAATAGATAGTCTAATAAATGAAGGTTATAATTATAAAGATATTGCTATTTTATATCGTACTAATGCCCAATCACGATTAGTAGAAGAAGTATTTTTAAAACATAATATTCCTTATCAAGTAGTAGGAGCTTATTACTTTTATCAAAGAAAAGAAATTAAAGACTTATTATGTTATTTAAAATTAATTAATAATCCAACAGATGATATTTCTTTAAGAAGAGTAATTAATGTTCCTAAACGAGGTATTGGAACAGTTTCCGTAGATAAATTAGAGATTTTAGCAAAAGAAAATAAAACTTCGATGTTTGATGCTATAACTAGTGGTAAAGAATTAGAATTTAAAAATTTAATTCTTGATTTAATTGAAAGCGCTAAAAATTTATCTTTAACTGAGTTAATCGATGAAATATTAGAAAAAACACATATTAAAGAGGAACTTAGTAAAGAAAAAAATTTAGAAAATGAATTAAGATTAGATAACTTAGAAGAGTTTAAATCAATAACAGCTTCTTTTGAAGAAAGAACAGGTTCTGTAAATTTAGATGATTTTTTAGATGAAATATCTTTAATTGCGGATATAAGTGAACATAAAAGTAATAATAATGGAGTTACTTTAATGACAATCCATAGTGCTAAAGGTTTAGAATTTCGATGTGTATTTTTAATAGGTATGGAAGAAGGAATATTTCCTCATCAAAATTCTTTATATGATTCTAGTGAAATTGAAGAAGAAAGAAGACTTTGTTATGTTGGTATTACAAGAGCAAAAGATAGGTTGTATTTAACTAATGCTAAAAGAAGAATATTGTATGGAAAAGAAGAACTTAATCCTGTATCACGTTTTATTGAGGAGATTAATCCTGATTTATTAGAGATAGTTGAAAATAATTTATTTGCAGATAATTATCCAAAGTATGTAGAAAATAATCATAATATTAACAAAGATAATGATAATATTTATCAAGCAGGGGATGTTGTTATGCATAATACTTGTGGTCGTGGTGCTGTTATTAATGTTGATGATAAGTTTGTAACTGTAGCTTTTTCTAAAAGATTTGGAATTAAAAAAGTATTAAAAGATTATAAAGGAATGAGGAGATTATAATATGGATTTAGTAATTATGGCGGCTGGTATGGGAAGCCGTTTTGGAGGATTAAAACAGATTGAAAAATTTGGCCCTAATGGAGAGTTTCTTATTGATTATTCAATTTATGATGCTATTAAATATGGATTTAAAAGAGTAGTATTTATTATAAAAAAAGAAAATGAAGAAATATTTAAAAGTACTATTGGTAAAAGAGTAGAAAGTCATATACCTGTAGAATATGTTTTTCAAGATATGGAAGATATTCCCGTTAAATTAAGTGAAAATTTTGAAAGGATAAAACCATGGGGTACAGCCCATGCTATTTATTGCTGTCGCAATGTTGTAAAAGAAAATTTTGCTATTATCAATGCTGATGATTTTTATGGTGCTGATGCTTATCGTGCTGCTAGTGAATTTTTAAATAGCAATAAAGATGAGAAAACTTTTGGAATGGTAGGATATGAAATTAAGAATACTTTAAGTGAAACTGGTAGTGTTAAAAGAGGTGTTTGTAATTTCAAAGATGGTTATTTAACTAGTTTAACAGAATCTTCAGTTGCCAAAGAAGGTAAAGAAATTATTGCTAAACCTTTATCTGGAGAACCAAGTTTTAAAGTTGATGATAATTCTATTTGTTCAATGAATATGTTTTTATTTACACCATATATATTTAAAATTTTAGATAGAGAAATTATTAAATATTTTACTGATAATAAAGATAATTTATTAGATGGTGAATTCTTAATACCAGATGTAGTCGAAGATTGTGTAAGAAAAGGTGAAGTAAAAGTTAAGTTAATGAAAACAACTTCTAAATGGTATGGTGTAACTTATAAAGAAGATGCTTCTTACGTAAAGGATAATATTAATAAAATGATAACAAATGGGATTTATCCAAATAATTTGTGGTAGTACATAAATTGACAATATTTTAAAAAGAAATAATTTATTATAATATTAAGGTGATAGAATGATAGTATATCTTGACTTAGTATTTTTAATAAATTATTTTTTTGATTGTTTATTATTAATTTTAGTAAATGTTACTTTAAAAAGAAATATATCAATAAAAAGAATACTTCTTACTTCTTTATTAGGAGAATTAGGGTTAGTAGGCATTTTTTTAGATAATATTTTTATTTTATTTATATTTAAATTAGTATTAGCTTTAATTTTAATAATAGTATGTTTTAAATATAAAGATATTTTATATACTTTAAATAATTTATTATATTTTTATATGGGAAGTATAATTTTAGGAGGTTTTGTATATTATTTAAAAATTAATAAGTTTAATTATTTATTAATAATTATTAGTAGTCCTTTAATTCTATATTTATTTAATAAACAATTTAATTTATTTAAAGTTAATTATAAGGATTATTATAACGTAACAATATATTTTAAGAATTCTCGTTTTATTAAAGTAAGTGGTTATTTAGATACAGGAAATAAGTTAAAAGATCCTATAACAGGTAAAAATATTGTTTTATTAGATAAGAAACTATTAAAAGGAGTAGTAAATATTCGAAGTCCTATCTATGTACCATATCATTCTTTAAATAATAGAGGTTTATTAAAATGTATTATTCCTTCTAAAATAGAAATAGAAAATAAATTTAATGAAAATTTTTTATTAGGAATGATGGATGATAAAATTGGTATAAATGGTGTAGATTGTATATTAAATTTAGAAATAATGGAGACTTTACATGATTAAAAAAATATTAGCTTGGTTAAGAAGTAAATATAATGAATTATTTTTCTTAGGAAGTGATGATAAATTACCACCACCTTTATCTAAAGAAGAAGAATTAAAATATTTAATTGAACTTAAAAGTGGTAATGATAAAGCTAGAGATGTTTTAATTGAACATAATTTAAGATTAGTAGTTTTTTTAGCTAAGAAGTATGAATCAACTGGTTATGATATGGAAGATTTAGTATCAATTGGTTCAATCGGTTTAATTAAAGGAATTAATACATATAAGATAGATAAAAATATTAAACTAGCTACTTATGCATCTCGTTGTATTGCTAATGAAATCTTAATGTATATTCGGAAAAATAAAAATAGAAAAACAGAAATAAGTTTAGAAGATGCTTTAAATTATGATCAAGATGGTAATGAATTACATTTAGAAGATGTTATGGGAACTCCTGATGATTTAGTGGTTAAAGAATTTGAAGAGACAGAAGAAAAACGTTTGCTTACTAAAGAAATAGAATTATTAGATGAAAGAGATAAAAAAATTATGATTATGCGCTATGGGTTATATAATACTAAAGAATATACTCAAAAAGAAGTAGCTGATAAACTTAATATTAGTCAATCATATATATCTCGTATTGAAAAGAAAGTTATTAATAATTTAAAAAATACTTTACAAGTTTAATATTTTATCGGTTTATTTTTAATCTCATAACTATAAGTATTAGTATTATTAATTAAATCATAAATAACGGCAGCATTTAATTCAGTATTATATATATAAGTATTTTTATAGTTATTATAATTTATATCTAATGATTTTAAATAATTTTGTCCTGTTTTATTAAAGCCTAAAACTCTTATATAAGTATCTGTTTTAGTATTTTTTTCAATACCTAAAAGAATATGAATAAACATTCTATTAATACGATTATATGTATATCTTTTACTTTTAACTTTTACAATAAGTTCTTCTAAGTTATTAACTTGTTTAATAACTTTTTTTAATCGATAATCTATTCCTTCTGTAACATCTAAATATTTATTTAAGTTATAATTATTAATAATAGCAAATTTTATTAATTTAAAGTAAATATCTTTATTAGGTTTAATTATCAAATTATAATATGGAGTATATTTTTTAATATCTAAATTATTATCTATTTTATTTCTAATATTACTAGCACTTACAATATTTTCGGTACTATTAGTATCATGATAACTACTAGTTCTTTTAATACTAATTGGTTTAATCTTTTTGTTTATTTTATTTATAGCTTTTATATATGATATACCTAGTAAATCATTTGGATTAATAGTGTTATTAACATTTAGTGCTTTAGCTAAAGAAGTAGGATAATTAAATCCTTTATCTAAATATTCTTTAACTTTATTATTAAAATATTCATCTTCTTGTTTTTTAGCAATATTTTCTAGTATATTAATATCATTACACTCACTACCAAATACTAAAATATTTATTTTAAATTCATTTAAAATCTTAATTGATTCGTAGGCAAATATATCAGCAGCTTGCGTACCAAAGACACAAGGAAGTTCTAAGACTATATCGACATGATTTTCTAAAGCTAATTTTACTTTAGTTTCTTTAGTCATATAACTAATTTCTCCACGTTCTAGAAAATAGCCATTTAAAATTAAAATAATAATAGAATCGGGATAAAGTTCTTTTATTTTTTGAATCTGATATATATGACCATTATGTAAAGGATTATATTCTACGATTAAACTAATTATTTGCATTTTTTTCACCAGTTATATATTAACATATAAAGTATATTATTGATAATTTTTTTCATAATAAATATAGAAAGGAGTTATATGCAAGATAACGTTAATGTATTAGATGAAATAAATAAAGGTTCTTCAATGGGTACGGATGCAGTTGATTGCGTATTAAAAAAAGTTGAAGATAAAAAGTTAAAGAAAGTATTAGAAGATTTACATAAAAAGTATGAAAATATTATAAGAAGAATTAATAAAATTTATAATAAATATAATAAAGATAAAACCCCTCATGAAACTAATATGATGAATAAAGTTATGACATGGTATGGGGTAGAAATGAAAACGTTTAATGATACTAGTAATTCTAAAATAGCTGAATTAATTTTACAAGGTATTAATATGGGTATTATTGAAGGTAAAAAAATCTATAATAGTAAAAAAATGGATATGAAAGTAAAAAGTATTGTAAAAGAATATATTAATATGCAAGAAGAATATGTTGAAATATTAAAGAAGTTTTTATAGTGCGTAGGCACTTTTTTTAGTGAAATAATTGATATTTAGATAAGTTTATGCTATTATCTAAACGAAGGAAAGAAGTGATAATATGCGTGAATTTACTGATCAAGAAAAAGTAAGAAGAGATACTTTAGAAACTTTAAGAACAATTATAAATCCATACCCAGATCATTTTGTTAGAACTCATGAAATTGCTGATGCAAGATTATTAGAAGATGGTACTACAGATGTTAAGGTAGCTGGTAGAATAGTATTAATGCGTAAAATGGGGAAAATGTCATTTTTAACTATTCAAGATATTAAAGGTAAGATTCAAATTTCTATTAAAATAGATATGGTTGGCGAAGAAGCTTACGATTTCTTTAAAAAATATATTGATATAGGAGATTTTATTGGCGTATGTGGTGAAGTATTTACTACCCATACAGGTGAAAAAACGATTAGGGCAGCTTCTTATGAATTTTTAGGTAAAGCCTTAAAACCACTTCCTGAAAAATTTCATGGTTTAACAGATACTGAAAGTATTTATCGTTATCGTTATTTAGATTTAATTACTTCAGAAGAATCTCGTAATAAATTCTTATTTAGATCTAAATTTATTAAAAAGTTAAGAGATTATCTAGATAAAGAAGGTTATATTGAAATAGAAACCCCTATTTTAAATAATAAACCAAGTGGCGCTACGGCTAAACCTTTTATTACTCATCATAATGCTTTAGATATCGATTTGTATTTAAGAATTGCTCCTGAAACTTATTTAAAAAGAGCTGTAGTTGGTGGATTTACTAAAGTATTTGAAATAGCCCGTTGTTTTAGAAATGAAGGAATGGATACAACTCATTTACAAGATTTTACAATGATTGAAGGATACGGTGCTTACTTAAATTATAAAGATAATATGAAATTTTTACAAAATATGTTACAAAGTATTATTTTAGATTTATTTGGTACTTTAGAAATAAAAGTAGGAGATAAGTTAGTTGATTTATCTGGTACTTGGCCAGTTGTATCTTTTAGAGATTTAATCTTACAATATTCTAATATTGATATTAAAGTTTATAATACTAAAGAATCTTTATTAAATAAGATTAAAGAAGATAAAATAGAAATAGATTCTGAAACTCCGTTAGAAAATTTAGGTTATGGAAATTTAGTTGATCAATTATATAAAAAAGTAGCAAGACCTAATGTTATTGGTCCTATTTATTTAACAGAACATCCTATTGATTTATCACCACTTGCAAGAGCTAATGATGATGATAAAACTATAACTGATAGATTCCAATTAGTAATAAATGGTGCTGAAATTATTAATGCTTATTCTGAATTAGTAGATCCAGTAGATCAAGAACAAAGATTATTAAAACAAGCTGCATTAAAAGCTAATGGCGATGAAGAAGCTATGCCAATGGATTATGATTATATTGAGGCAATGGAATATGGTATGCCACCAATATCTGGTTGGGGCATGGGACTTGATCGCTTAGTTCAATTACTAACTAGTAGTGAAAATATTAAAGATGTAGTTATGTTTCCATTAATGAAACCAAAAGATTAATTATAAAAAGGGGTTAATAATATATGTCAAAATATGATGAATATAATTATAATATAAAAATTGAAGAAAATAATAAAATAGATAATATAAATAATATAAAATACATTAATGATGATTTTATATATAAAGAGGAAATTGACTATGTAAAAATAAATAAATATAATGATATTACCAGTTTTAGTGACTTAATATCAAGTATTCAATCAGGAAGAAGAAACCGATCAAACAATTTAAGTGCTCAACAATTACAAACATCAAGACAATTACTTAGTGGTCAATCACAGCAACAAGGTCAAAGTCAACGTAGTATTAATCAAACTTCTATTTCACAGTCATCTACTCCACAAACAACTTCTCAGCAAACTTCTACTTCGCAGACCACAGTTCAACAAACTACTGCTTCACAAACTATTACGTCACAGTCTACCACATCACAACAAACTTTAAATTCTAGAACGGCAACAACTGGATGGAGTCCAACTAGTATTGCAGGCACTGTATATAAGTTTAATCGTGGTGTTGTTGGAATTGATAGAGATGGAAATGTAACTGAAAGAGTACTTGATGGTACAAGGGATCATCATAGTGAAGTCACTGCAGAAATTGGAAATTTAACTAATCTTAGTCCTACTGAAAGGTATACTAGACCTTTTGAAAACGGTTTATTAGCTTCTGAAGGAGGAACACTTATAATTCAATTAGAAGGTGATTCTGCTTTAGTTTATTTGCCAAATGAATTAACTGAAGAACAATTAACTAAATTAAATTTAGAAATTACGCCTCGTAGTAATTTTGCTATTTCATTTACTCATAATGGTAATATTTATGAGGATGATAATATAAATGGGCAGGCGTTAATATCTTTTTGTCAAAATTTAGTAAGTAGGTTAAGTAGAAGTTCTCGATAAATTATATGATTAACTCTGTTATTAAACGGAGTTTTTATATTTTAATGACTTTAATAATATTATTTGCTATAATTAAAATGGTGATAATATGAATAGTAAAGGTTTTACTCTAGTTGAATTACTTGCAGTATTAGTTATTTTAAGTTTATTAATTACAGTAGCTGTTCCCTCAGTAAATAAGATTATGTTAAATATTAATGAAGATATGTATTGTGAAAAAGTTACTAATATCGAAAATACTGCTAGATTGTATGCTGAAGATTACTATATGGATCAAATTGCTATTGATGAAAAAATTATTAAAGATGATATTCCTCTAAGTATTTTAATTGAAAAAAGTTATCTTAGTAAGGATGAAGAAACTTGTAGTTTAGGTAGTAGTGATAATCCTTGTATAATAGATCCTCGTGATGATACTGGTATGGATAATTTAACTTTTAGAGTTTATACTAAAAATCGTCGTATTTATGCATCAGTAAATTTTGATAAAAGTATGTGTGAATAATTGTTATTTTAAATAAATTATGTTACGATAGTATAACTTTAAAAAGGGAGGTGCTTATATGCGAAAATGTGTTTGTTTAATTGGACGACCAAATGTTGGTAAGTCTACTATATTTAATCGTTTAATTGGCGAATCGAAGTCTATAATTCTTGATACTCCGGGTATAACTAGAGACCGTATATATGGAAATGTTCATTATAATGATCGTGATTTTCTTTTAATAGATACTGGTGGAATTGATTTAGGAGCAGGTGATTTTAATAAAGATATTGAGGCTCAATGTGAAATTGCTATCGATGAGGCTGATTTAATTGTTTTTGTTGTTGATGGTCGTAGTGAGTTAAATCAAAATGACTATTATATAAGAGATATGTTAAAAAAATCTGGTAAAAAGGTTATTATTGCTGCTAATAAATTAGATAATCCTAAAATGCAAGAAGAAATATATAATTTTTATGAATTAGGATTTCCATGTATTATTCCAGTAAGTGCTAGTCATAATATTGGCTTTGGTGACTTATTAGATGAGATTATAAAAAATATTCCTAGTAATGTACCAGATTTTGATACTTCTTTAAAGTTTTGCGTAATTGGTCGTCCAAATGTTGGTAAGAGTAGTTTAATAAATGCTCTTTTAAATGAAAATCGTAGTATAGTTAGTAATATTGCTGGGACTACAAGGGATGCAATTGATACAAAATTTAAATATAATAATAGAGATTTTACTGTTATTGATACTGCTGGCATGCGTAAAAAAGGAAAAGTTTATGAAGCTATTGAAAAATATAGTATGATAAGAAGTTTACGAGCAATTGAAAGATCAGATGTATGTGTTGTTGTTATTAGTGCTCTTGATGGAATTATTGAACATGATAAACATATTGTATCGTATGCTCTAGAATTAGGTAAGGCAATTGTTTTAGTAGTTAACAAGTGGGATACTATTGATGATCCAAATACTGCTATTAAAAAATGGACGACTGATATTCAAAATAATTTTCAATTTATTCCCTATGTTAAACCAGTATTTCTAAGTGCTTTAACCAAAAAAAGAATTCATATGTTAATGCCTGCCATTATTACAGCTTATGATAACGCTACAAGAGAGATAAAGACAAGTACTTTAAATGATGTTATTTCTAATGCAGTATTAATGCACGAACCACCATCTTATAAAGGGAGAAGATTAAAAATATATTTTGTTAGTCAAACGGGTATTAGACCTCCTAAGTTTACTTTTGATGTTAATGATAAAGGTTTAATTCATTTTAGTTATGAAAGATATTTAGAAAATAGAATTAGAGAAAATTTTGAGTTAGATGGGACACCAATTATATTACAATTTAAAAATAAAGGTGAAAAAGAATAACATAAATAAGTTATATTCATATATTAAAATAGGTGAATATAATGAATTTAAGTGATGATTTTTTTAAGAAAGTAGAAAAGAAAACTAATGTAGATAAAGATACTATTTTATCTTTAGCTGATAAGCTTAATAAAGGAAATTTAAAAGATGAAAATACTTTACGAGAAGTTATTAAAACACTTTCTAAAATGACAGGTAAGAATGTATCTCAAGATAAAGAAGATAAAATAGTAGATACTATTTTAAAGGATAAAGTTCCTAAAAATGTTGAAAAAATGTTCTAATTTAATTGACAAAGAATAATTTTAGAACTAAAATATGTTTAAAGATTTGATTAGGACAAGATTATTAAAAGATTATTAAAGAGAGTTAGTGGTTGGTGGAAACTAATATATATATTTTAATAATTACTACCTATGAATTTGCTATTAAAAGTAGCACGGGTAACTCCGTTATCATAATTAAGTAATAATAAGGATGGTACCGCATCATTTGCTCCTTTGGCAAGTGGTGCTTTTTTTAAGGAGTTGAGTTATGGATTATACACAAGAATTAGAAATTTTAAAAAAAGAATTATTTGATGTTAATATGAGATTAAAAACAGTTAATAATGACGAAGAAAAAAAATAAGTTATTAAAATTAAAAGAAGAAATAAAACAAAGTATGGCAAAAATAATGATTGCTAAAGAATTAAATAAAGATGATTTTAATAGAAGAGGTATAGAATATGATAAATATAAAAGAAGATAAAGAGTTAAGTGTATTAAACCATTCTTGTGCTCATTTACTTGCACAAGCTGTAAAACATTTATATCCAGATGCTAAGTTTTGGGTTGGACCTGTAATTGAAGATGGTTTTTATTATGATATTGATTTAGGAGATAAAAAAATTAGTGATGAAGATATAAGTGCTATTGAAAAAGAAATGAAAAAAATAGCTAAAGATGGCAAGAAAATTGTTAGGCATGAATTATCTAAAAGTGAAGCATTAGAAATGTTTAAAGATGACCCATATAAAATTGATTTAATAAATAATATGAGTGATGATGAAGTAATTTCTTGTTATACTCAAGGTGATTTTACAGATTTATGTCGTGGACCTCATGTTGAATCTGTTAAATTGCTTAAAAATTTTAAATTAACTAAGTTTAGTGGTGCTTATTATAAGGGTGATGCTAATAACAAGATGCTTCAAAGAATTTATGGTGTTTGTTTCTTTACTAAAGAAGATTTAGATAGTTATTTAGAAGAATTAGAAAGTGCTAAAGAAAGAGATCATCGTAAATTAGGAAAAGACTTAGAAATATTTATGAGCGATGATTTAGTTGGTAGAGGATTACCTATGTTTTTACCAAATGGTTATATTATTTGGCAAGAATTAGAAAACTATATTAAAAATAAAGAAAAGAAGTTGGGATATCAACATGTTATGACTCCTTGTGTTGGTAATGTTGAATTATATAAAACTTCAGGTCACTGGGATCATTATAAAGAAAATATGTTTCCTAAAATGGAAGTTGATGGTGAAGAGTTTGTATTACGTCCAATGAACTGCCCTCATCATATGATGATATTTAAAAATAAATTACATTCTTATAAAGATTTACCAGTTAGAATAGCCGAAATTGCTCATGATTTTAGATATGAAGCATCTGGTGCTTTAAAAGGAATTGAACGTGCTAGACATTTCTGTCAAAATGATTCCCATATCTTTGTAACTCCGGAACAAATTAAAGATGAATTTAAAGGAGTGGTGGATTTAATTTTTGATGTTTATAAAGATTTTAATATTACTAATTATCATTGTGTCTTATCCCTAAGAGATCCAGAAGATAAAACAAAGTATTATCCAGATGATGAAATGTGGAATAAAGCTGAAAATAATTTACGTCAAGTATTAAAAGATATAGGTATATCTTATACCGAAGAAATTGGTGAAGCAGCATTCTATGGGCCTAAATTAGATGTTAATGTAAAACCTGCTGTTGGTAACGAATATACTTTATCGACATGTCAATTAGATTTTTGCCTACCTGCCAAATTTGATTTAAAATATATTGATAAAGATGGTACTGCTAAAACACCAGTAGTTTTACATCGTGCTATCCTTGGTTCATTAGATCGTTTTATGGCTTATTTATTAGAAGAAACTAAAGGGGTTTTACCATTATGGTTAAGTCCTATTCAAGTTAATATTATACCAGTTAATAATGAATATCATTTAGATTATGCTAATAAAGTTAATAATTTATTAATAGATAATAATATAAGAACTAACTTGGATGACAGAGATGAAAAAGTTGGGTATAAATTAAGAGAAGGCGTTATGAAAAAGATTTTATACACTTTAGTTTTAGGAGATAATGAAAAAGCTAATAATACTATTACATATCGTAAATATGGAACTGAAGATAAAGTAACTATTTCTTTAGATGAATTTGTTAAAATGATTAAAGATGAAATACAAAGTAAAAAATAAATTATAGGTATTATTTATCTATAATAATATTATTTATTAATTATAGTATAATAGTTATAGAAAGTAGGAATTATATGTTAGAAGTCTTTGGTGCTATATTTATTATTGTAATAGGATGTCTTAGTCATTTTTTATATGATTGGACTCATCATAATAAATTAGTAGGTTATTTTACAGCTGTTAATGAATCAACTTGGGAACATTTAAAATTAGTTATTGCCCCAACATTTTTATGGTTAATTGTTGAATATCATTTTTATTATGATAATCCTAACTTATTTTTTGCTCGTTTTATAAGTTTAATAGTTATGTTATTAGTTATTCCTTTTATATTTTATTCATATACTCATGTTACTAAAAAACCAATATTATTTATAGATATTAGTAGTTTTATTGTTTCTATTATTATTGGACAATTAGTATTTAGTAAATTAATAACTATACCAAATAGTAACTTAGTTTTAACTCATATTGGTATTATAGGTTTAATTATTATCTTTTTAATTTATATAACTCGTACTTATGTTCCAACAATGAACTTTTTACATAAAGATCCAATTACTAATAAATATGGGATAGAAGGGCATTTCGATGATAAATAAAATCTTATCTAATAAAAAAGATAAGTTTTTTTATGGTATAATCTACTTGAAGTAGGTGCATTTATGAAATCATATTATGATAAATTAGATAATAAAATTAAAGAATATTTTAATATTTTAGAACCAGATTTTCCAAATTGGTTAGATGATTATATTAATACTAAAGAAATGTTAAAACAAAAGTATACAAGTCTTTCATGTGGGACAATATATTCCGATTTATTTAAGAGTACTTTCTTTTATTCTAATCTGGATCACTCAATTGCTGTGGCATTAATTGTTTGGCATTTTACTCATGATAAAAAACAAACATTAGCAGGCTTATTTCACGATATATCAACACCATGTTTTAAACATTGTATCGACTTTTTAAATGGCGATTATATGAATCAAGAGTCCATAGAAGATTTGACTACAGATGTAATTAAAAATTCTAAAGAAATAATGACTTTATTAAAAAGAGATAAAATTGATTTAACAGAGGTTGATAATTATCATATTTATCCAATTGCTGATAACGATAGTCCAAAACTAGCAGCAGATAGATTAGAATGTTTTTTCTCTAATGGGTTAATAACCTATGAAATAATAGATATTGAGAAAGTTAAAGAAATTTATAATGATTTAGAAATACAAAAGAATGAGGATAATCAAATTGAATTAGGATTTAAAACTAAAAAAATAGCTAGAGAATTAGTAAAATATAATAATATGTTATCTACAATCTATCATGAAGATAAGACAAGATATTCTATGCAATTTATTGCTGATATTATAAAATTATTAAATAAAGATAATTTAATTAAAATAAGTGATTTATATAATTTAAAAGAAAGTGAAGTTATTGAAATAATATTAAAGTCTAAGTATAAAGATGTATTTAATAAATGGTTAAAAGCGAAAAAAGTTAATGTATCTAAAACAGAACCAAAAGGAGTATATTATGTTCATCATCCTGCTAAAATAAGATATATTAATCCCTTATATAATGGTGTAAGAATATCTAATGCTTGTAAAATAGCTAAGAAAATGATAGATAAGAATTTATCTTATGATATGACTAATTATGTATATTTAGATTTTAGTTTAGAATAATAATGTAAAGTTTATAACTTTATGTTAAAATTAAATTATCATATGGAGGTGTGAGAGTTTGAAGAAATTTTTAATGATTATTGGAGGTATATTTTTGTTTTTAGTGGTAGCTTTTATAGCTTTATTCTTAATAATATCTGCTACATCTAAAAAACTTGTTTGTAAATCAAATGAGGGTAATATTACAATCATGTATAATGATAAAACTATAAGTGGTTATACTGCTAATGGATTATCTTATGACTTAGATGGTCAAAAAAAGTATGCTGAAGAAATAGGAATTGATGCTTATATTGAAGAATTTTCAACAATGTTTAGCAATAAAACAGCTGGTAGTTGTTCTAAAGAATAATTATATATAAAATTATTAACAATTTCGTTAATAGTTTTTTTATAAATTTATAGACAACAATAAAAATATTTATTACAATGAAATTGCAGTAGCGATTGGATTGTTATCCTACTTTAACGATTCGTTAAGGGACTATTTAAGTTATAGATATTAAATAGTAATACTTCAAAGGACTATTCTACACGTTGTGTAGTCGCTTCGTTTTACTCCGCTACAGTCCATTTACGTATTACGATATCATTAGTACTGCATTTAGGAGGTAGTAAAATGTGGAAATATATTGGTGTTAAAGAATGCAATGAATTTTTACTATCTCTTAATTTATTAAATTGTAAAGATGAAAAAAAATATATTAAAACAATATATTCTTTAAGTAATAATATTGAAAATAATTATAAAATATATAATATTAAAAAGAAAAATGGTAAATTAAGAAAAATATATGAACCAAATGGCATTTTAAAACACATTCAAAGAAAAATATTAGAAAATATTTTAAATAATAAAAGTATATCTATATATGCTAAAGCATATCATAAAGGGTTATCTTTAAAAGATAATGCTTTGCCACATATTAATAAAGATATGATTTTAAAACTAGATATAAAAGATTTTTTTGAAAGTATTTCTTTTTTAAATATTTATGAAAGTTGTTTTTCAATTGAGTATTTTCCTAAATCTGTAGGAATGATTTTAACTTATTTATGCACATATGATGATCATTTAACCCAAGGTTCACCGACATCTGCTTATATCTCTAATTTAGTTATGAAAGAATTTGATGAATATATAGGTAATTGGTGTACTACTAATAATATTACTTATACAAGATATTCTGATGATATGACTTTTTCAGGTAACTTTAATTCTAGTGAAGTAATTAATTTAGTTCGTAATAATCTAGGTAAGTTAGGTTTAGAACTTAATAAAGATAAAATACATGTAATTAAAAAATCCTTTAGACAAAGTGTTACTGGGATAGTAGTTAATGAAAAAGTTCAAGTAAATATAACCTATAGAAGAGATATAAGACAGGAAATGTATTATATAAATAAATACGGCTTAAAAAATCATTTGAAAGTAAAGAATATAAAAATGAATCATAAGAATTATTTAAATAAGTTATATGGAAAAATATTATATGTATTACAAGTAAATAATAATGATAAAGAATTTATAGAATATAAAGAAATAATTAAAAAGTTAAAAGAAACCTCTAATTTATAACAAAGGTTCCTTTTTTATTACATTTACATTGTACCATATTTTAGTTACAATTTAAAGTCTTGTAATTAAACTGATTATGAGTAAAATGCGCTTATGAGGTGGTTTATATATATGAAAGAATTTTTTAAAAATATTAAATTCGTTTGGAAATATGCTAAAAGTGAGAAAAGAAGGATAATTATTTATTTTTTATTAAGTATAGTTGGTGTTATATCAAGTATAATTTATCCGTTTATTTCAGCAAGAATTATTGTTAATTTAACTAGTAATCAAATAAATCAATTTATATTTATGGGCTTTATTTTATTTACAGCATATATGATAAACGATACATTATCTTATTTTAAAAGTAAATTATATGAAAAAATATTTAGACAGATATATATTAATATTCAAACTAATCTAGGGCTGAAATATTAAAATTAAGTAATAAAACTTTAGAAGAAAATGGTTCAGGAGTATTTATTCAAAGACTAGTAGGTAATACTAAAAGAATTTCAACAATATTTACAGATTTAAATAGATATGTTGATGGAATTATATCCAATATCGGTATAATGGTAACTTATTTTATTTTAAGTAAAGTAATGTTTTTCTTTATTTTAATTGCTTTTACAATAAGATTTACAATAGAAATATTAAGAATCAATACATATAATAAAAATGATAAAGAATATCGTAAAAATAATGATGCTTTAACAGGATTTACTAGTGAAATTGTTCGTGGGGCAGAAGATATTAAAATGTTTAATGGTGAGACTAGCTTTTTAACTGAATTAAAAAGAAGATTTGAAAATTTAAATAATGAAAAGTATGGAATGGAAAATACTAATTTATCCTTTTTGCTATGTAGATGGTATTGGAACCAAATTTCATATTTTTTAATGATTGTGATTGTTGGTTTATTAGTAAAGAATGGTAGCATAGAAATAGCTACGGCAGTTGTTTTATTTAATTTTGGTAATAGATACAACAGTCTAGTAGGTTATATTACTGGATTTCATGAATTAGTAAAAGAATTTAATTTATCGGCTACAAGAATATTTGATATTTTTGAGGATAAAAATTATGAAAAAGAAGTATTTGGTAATACACATTTAGATAAGATTAACGGTGATTTTGAGTTTAAAAATGTGTCTTTTAAGTATGATGCTAGTAATGTCTTAAATAATTTAAATTTTAAAGTAAATGCTAATGAAACAGTTGCTTTTGTTGGTAAAAGTGGTGCTGGAAAAACAACAATTTTTAATCTTTTATGTAAGATGTATGATAATTATGAAGGTCTTATTACAATAGATGGTATTAATATAAAAGAATTAGATAAAGATTCTATTAGAGGTAATATTACTATTGTTAGTCAAAATCCTTATATATTTAATATGAGTATAAAAGATAATTTAAAACTAGTTAAAAATAACCTTACTGATAAAGAAATGAAGGAAGCTTGTAAAATGGCTTGTTTAGATGATTTTATTGAGTCTTTACCTAATAAATACGATACGATAGTCGGAGAAGGTGGAATTAATTTATCTGGTGGGCAAAAACAACGTTTAGCAATAGCACGTGCCTTTGTTCAAAAAACCGAAATAATTCTTTTTGATGAAGCTACTAGTGCTTTAGATAATGAAACCCAAGCTAAAATTCAGCAAGCAATATATAATTTGCAAAAAGAATATACAATATTAATTATTGCCCATCGCTTATCTACTATTAAAAGTGCTGATAGAATTTTAGTTTTAGATAATGGAAATATTGTAGGTGAGGGAACACATACTAAATTACTAAAAACTTGCAAATTATATAAAGAACTATACGAAAATGAAATAATTAATATTGATAATTAACCTATAAAATACTTTACATTCTATATCGTTGATTTTAGTTGTAACTCAATATAAGTGTTATAATATAAATTGTAAATATTATAGGTGATGTAGTATGAAGTATAAAAAAAAGAAAATAAAATTAACTAAATTTGGAAAAATATTTTTTAGCCTTATTGGAATATTTATAATTAGTATATTTATGTTAAGTATAAACAGTTTTAAACATCGCTTTTATAAAGTAGAAGAAAGTGATAAATATTTAATTGAAATTAATTATCCACAAGTAAAAAATAAAAGTATTATTGCGTATTCAAAAGAATATATAAAAAATATGGAAAATGATTTTAAAAATAATATAGAAGGAATTACTGATTTGAATTCGGCTAAATATGAATTTAAAACAGATTATGAGATAACCGAAAATGAAGATATGCTAGGAGTACATTTAATAATTTATGAATATACTGGTGGAGCACATTATATAAGACATGATAAATCTTATTATTATGAAAAGGATGAAGAAAAAGTTGTATCAATAACTGATTTTTTAGAAGACGAAAAAAGTTTAGATAAATTAGCCAATATTTCTTACTATTATGTAATGAAGTATAGTGATGAAAATGACTTAAATTTTGATGAAAAGATGGTTAAATCAGGATTAGAATGTGACCCTAAAAACTTTGAACATTTTAACTTTATTGATGCTGGTTTAGAAATTATTTTTCCACCATTACAAGTAGCTTGTCATGCAGCTGGTGAAATAAAGATTTTAATTCCTTATAATGAGTTAGAAGGAATTATTAAATCTAAGTATTTAAACTATAATAAAAGTGAAGATGAACATGTAAATAATACTCGCAATTTAAAAGAATTTAGTAATAAAAAGTTAATTGCTTTTACTTTTGATGATGGTCCTAGTTATATTGCAACCAATAAACTTCTTGATAATTTAGATAGATATAATGCTCGTGTTACATTTTTTGTATTAGGCAGTCGTGTTAATGATTATAATGTCACTTTAAAAAGAGCTTATGATATGGGAAATTTAATTGGTAGTCATACATATAGTCATGTTGATCTTACTACGTTAAATAATTTTAATGTTATGGAAGAAATTAAAAAAACTAATGATGCTATTAAAGAAGTAACCAATAGTGATACTCTATATTTAAGACCACCATATGGTAATACTGATTCAGAAATTCGTAATTTAGCAAATATGTATAATATATTATGGGATTTAGATACTGAAGATTGGAAATATAAAGATCCAGAAAGAATCGCCAATTATATTGTAGAAAATGCTCATGATGGTGCAATAGTATTACTTCATGATTTATATGAAACCTCTGTTGACGGAGCATTACTTGCTATGGAAAGATTAGAAAAAGAAGGTTATGCATTTGTAACAATTGAAGAAATGGCAATTATAAAAAATATTGATTTAGAAAAAGATAAAAATTATTATCAAATACAATGATAATTAAGTTATAAACTCCTACATATAATTAATATTTAATAATATATTTAATGTAGGGGGTAAAATGAATAAAATAGATAAACTTTTTAACGAATTTGTAGATAAGATTAATTCTATGACTAAGGAAGAAATATATCTTAATATAAAAAAAAGTTTTGATAAAGTTCCAATCGAAACTCAAAAATCTATTGCGACCTTTTTTGGTAAATTTAATTATTGGGGAAAAATTGATTTAGAAAATAATGATTATGAGGCTTTATATGAAAAAGCTACTACTTTAAAGGAAAATATAAATCAATTTAAATGGCTTTATAATATATTAAAAGATTATAAATCTAAGAAACTTTTATATGGAATTTTAAATAATTGGTTTTGTTATGATTTTAATACTGTTAATTCTTGTTTAGGAACTCCATATAAACATTATTTTGACTTAGATATAATTTCAAATTGTCAAGATGAAGTAGTAGTTGATTTAGGTGCTTATACAGGGGATACTATTTTAGATTATATTGATACTTATGGTGAAGATTCATATAAAAAAATATATTGTTATGATATAACTGATGAAGTTTTTACATATCTAAAAAATAATTTATCTAAATATCAAAATATAATTTATCGAAAAAAAGCAATAAGCGATAAAATAGGTAATTTGTATTTGGAAACAAATCCTTTTTCAATATCAGCTAATAAAGTGAGTGAAAATGGAGATATTTTATTAGAAAGTACAACTTTAGATGAAGATATAAAAGAAAAGGTTAGTATGATTAAAATGGATATAGAAGGAAATGAGAAAAATGCTTTGCTTGGAAGTATTAATCATATAAAAAATGATAAACCTAAGTTATTAATATCGGTTTATCATAATAATAATCATTTATGGGAATTACCTAAATTAATTAATGAGATTAATCCTAATTATAACTACTATTTGAGATGTTATGGTAATTGTATATATCCAACTGAAATAGTTTTATTTGCAATACCTATAATTTAATGTAAGTTTAATGATTTGTAAACTTATATATTTTTTTTATCACTAATTTGACTTAGTGATAATTTTTTTGATATTCATTATCTTTTAAAGAATTTTCTCTAGGTGTTAAATCAATATTAAATAATTGTATTATACCAGATAAAGTATATTTATTTAATTGATTTGTTATATTAATCATAACTTTATTTCCTAAGTCACTACTTGTTGTATCTAAAATGTTATATGCTAATAAACTTCCAATAAGATTTGTAATAGAAATATTAAGAATTAATACTTATAATAAAAATGATAAAGAATATCGTAAAAATAATGATGCTTTAACTGGATTTACGGGCGAGATTGTTCGTGGGGCAGAAGATATTAAAATGCTTAATGGTGAGACTAGCTTTTTAACTGAATTAAAAAGAAGATTTGAAAATTTAAATAATGAAAAGTATGAAATGGAAAATACTAATTTATCCTTTTTGCTATGTAGATGGTATTGGAACCAAATTTCATATTTTTTAATGATTGTGATTGTTGGTTTATTAGTAAAGAATGGTAGCATAGAAATAGCTACGGCAGTTGTTTTATTTAATTTTGGTAATAGATACAACAGTCTAGTAGGTTATATTACTGGATTTCATGAATTAGTAAAAGAATTTAATTTATCGGCTACAAGAATATTTGATATTTTTGAGGATAAAAATTATGAAAAAGAAGTATTTGGTAATACACATTTAGATAAGATTAACGGTGATTTTGAGTTTAAAAATGTGTCTTTTAAGTATGATGCTAGTAATGTCTTAAATAATTTAAATTTTAAAGTAAATGCTAATGAAACAGTTGCTTTTGTTGGTAAAAGTGGTGCTGGAAAAACAACAATTTTTAATCTTTTATGTAAGATGTATGATAATTATGAAGGTCTTATTACAATAGATGGTATTAATATAAAAGAATTAGATAAAGATTCTATTAGAGGTAATATTACTATTGTTAGTCAAAATCCTTATATATTTAATATGAGTATAAAAGATAATTTAAAACTAGTTAAAAATAACCTTACTGATAAAGAAATGAAGGAAGCTTGTAAAATGGCTTGTTTAGATGATTTTATTGAGTCTTTACCTAATAAATACGATACGATAGTCGGAGAAGGTGGAATTAATTTATCTGGTGGGCAAAAACAACGTTTAGCAATAGCACGTGCCTTTGTTCAAAAAACCGAAATAATTCTTTTTGATGAAGCAACAAGTGCTTTAGATAATGAAACCCAATCCAAAATTCAGCAAGCAATATATAATTTACAAAAAGAATATACAATATTAATTATTGCCCATCGCTTATCGACTATTAAAAGTGCTGATAGAATATTAGTTTTAGATGGTGGAAAAATTATTGGTGAAGGAAGTCATACAAAGTTATTAAAGACATGTAAACTATATAAAGAATTATATGAAAATGAAATAAGTAATATAGATAGTAAAGGAGAGTAAATTAAATTATTACTATTTTTAATAATATGTTAAAATATACTTATAAGGAGAAATATGGAAAAGGTTTATTTTACAAAAGATGTTAGAAAAGATAGTTTAGTAAATATTTATAAAGCTTTAAATAAAGAATTACTTGGTAAAGTAGCAGTAAAATTACATTCTGGTGAAAAAGGAAATAAAAATTATTTAAGACCTTCATATGTTGAAGAGCTAGTTAATTATGTTCATGGAACTGTAGTTGAGTGTAATACTGCTTATCCTGGTGCTAGAAATACTACTGAAAAGCATCGTCATTTAATGGATGAGCATGAATGGACTAAGTACTTTGATGTTGATATTATGGATAGTGAAGGACCAGATTTAGTTTTAGAAATACCTAATGGAAAACAGATAAAGAAAAACTTTGTTGGTAAACATATAGCAAATTATGATTCGATGTTAGTTTTATCTCATTTTAAAGGACATGCTATGGGTGGCTTTGGTGGTGCCTTAAAGCAACTTTCAATTGGATGTGCTTCTTCTTATGGCAAGGCTTATATTCATGGTGCAGGAAATCCTGATGAAAACAGGTTCAAAACTGATCAGTTATCCTTTGTAACAGCCATGGGTGATGCGGCTAGTAGTGTTCATAAATATTTTAAGGGTAATATTGTTTATATTACTGCAATGGTTAATATTTCTATCGATTGTGATTGTGATGGTAATGCATCGGCACCATGTATGCAAGATATTGGATTATTAGCTAGTACGGATCCTGTTGCGATAGATCAAGCTTGCATAGATATAATTTATAATAGTACCGATCCTGGTAAAAATAAATTAATTAAAAGAATTGAAGAAAAGCTAGGAATTAATATAATTAAAGTAGCTGAAGAAGATGGCGCTGGTAGTAGACAATATGAATTAATAGATATAGATAAAAATTAATATCTATATCTTTTTTGAAGAAAGGAAACTTATGGAATTAATACAAGTTGGAAAAAATACTTATTATTTAGATAATCCCACAAATATAGGTATTTATTTAGTTAATGATAAAGATGTATATTTAATTGATAGTGGTAATAGTAAAGATACTGGTAAAAAGATATTAAAGATTCTAAATGAGCATAATTGGAATGTAGTAGGTATAATAAATACGCATTCTCATGCTGATCATATTGGCGGAAATAATGTAATTCAAAATAGAACTAATTGTAAAATCTTTAATAATAATATTGAAAATAGTTTTACTAATAATCCTATTTTGGAACCAAGTTTAATATATGGTGGTTATCCATTTAAAGATTTACTTAATAGAACGCTATTAGCAAAAGAATCTAATTCTACATTATTAAATAATTCTTCTATTAACTTATTTGATGTTATTGAATTAAAAGGTCATTCTTATAATATGATAGGTTTAAAAACAAAAGATAATATTTATTTTTTAGGAGATTCTTTATTTAGTGAAGAAACTATTAATAAATATCATATATTTTATATTTATAATGTTAAAGAATTTTTAAATACTTTAGATAAATTAAACAATTTAGATGGCGACTTATATGTATTATCGCATTGTAAACCTACAAAAGATTTAAAAGAATTAATAAAAATAAATAAAGATAAAGTAGTAGAAATAATAAATAAAATATATAATTTATGTTCTAATAAAATAACTTTTGAAGATATATTACAAAAAATATTTATAGATTATAATATTAATATGAATGAGAATCAGTATTTTTTGATTGGTAGTACTATTAAAGCTTATTTAACTTATTTATATGATGAAGGAAAGATATCTTATACTTTTTTAGAAAATAAGATGTATTGGTATCAGTTAAATGATATTAAATGTTAGTGGTAGAACTGATATTGTTGCTTTTTATTCAAAGTGGTTTATTAAACGATATCAAGAAGGCTATGTAGATGTTAGAAATCCTTTTTATCCTAAATTAGTTAGTAGAATATATTTTAAAGATGTTGATCTTATAGTATTTTGTACAAAAAATCCTAAACCTATTATTCCTTTTTTAAAATATATTAAACAACCAATAATTTTTCATGTTACTATAACACCATATAAAAAAGATATAGAGCCTTATGTACCATCTAAAAAAGAAGTAATTAATTTAGTTAAAGAAATAAGTAAAATAATACCTAAAGAATATTTATATATTAGATATGATCCAGTATTTTTAAGTAATAAGTATAATCTTGATTATCATATTAAAGCATTTGATAGGTTATGCACTCTTTTAGATGGCTATGTTAGTAAAATCATTATTTCTTTTTTAGATAATTATAAAAATGTTCAAAATAATCTAAGATATTTACAAGTTAAGAATTTTAGTGATGAAGATTATAAAAAATTAGGTTTAAATTTTAGTTGGATTGCTAAAGAACATCATATTATTGTGCAAACTTGTGGTGAAAAAAAAGATTTAGTAGAGTATGGTTTTATTAAAGATGAATGTTTAAGTCGAAGTTTGGCTTATAAATTAACTGGTAAGAATTTTCCTCGTTGGCAAGCACGCAATAATAAAAATTGTAATTGTGCTAATATGGTTGATATAGGTTCATATAATAGTTGTTTGCATTTATGTAAATATTGTTATGCAAACTATGATGAAAGTAGTATTAAAGCTAATGTATTGCAACATGATGTTAATTCTTCATTATTAATAGGAAATTTAAATAATGATGATATTATAAAGATTAGAAGGAAGTAATTTATTGTGGTATAATAATTAAATCTAAAGGGAGAAAGAGTATGCAAGTAGTAGGAACAATGTTTTTTAAAGATTTTAATTTATTAATTGATAAACCACGAAAAAGAAGTACATATCAAATGATAGGAGGAAAAGTAGAAAGTGGTGAAGCACCATTAGAAGCTGCTATAAGAGAATGTCATGAAGAATTAGGAAATCAAGCTAAAATTGATCATAATTTATTTGAATTAATTATGGAATTTGATGAAATAGCAACAAGTGATGGAAAAACACCAATTCATTTTTATGTCTTTCAATATAATGGAATTTTAGAAGGAGAGCTTACTACTTCTGAAGAAATTAGTGATTTTTTATGGTATAATTCTACATATGGAACTGATATACTTTCTAATGCGTTGAAAAATGAAGTAGTTCCATATTGTTTAAAAAAACATTTAATTAAATAAAAGAAATTGGTATTTTATTAAATATTAATTCATATAATGCATTAAGATAAAATAATTTAAAAAATATATTAAAATATCTTGAAAATGTTTTTAAGTTTTGATATATTATTAATGCATGCAGGTGTAGTACAATGGCTAGTATACGACCTTGCCAAGGTTGAGATGGGAGTTCGATCCTCCTCACTTGCTCCATTGCAGAAATTGTTCAAATTTTGAACATTTATATATAGTCAATCGAAAGATTGACTTTTTAAGTTATATAAAAAGTACTAATAAAATTTTTAGTACTTTTTATCTTACATAAATATAATAAGAATTTCCTTCTAAATCGTCACTATATAATTCTCCATAATATATAGCAAATGGTCTAGTTAAAGTATCATCTACTTCATAAATAGTTTTAAAGTTAACTGTCTCTTTAACATCTATAGTTAAGTTATCTTTTAAAAAGTTAACATTAGGAATATCTGGGATAAATGAGTATGTATAAGATGCTTCTTCCTTTTCTAAATTCCACATTAAAGGGAAATCTTCTAATGATAATTTTTGCTTAGAATCTGAAGTATTAGTAACTTCTATTGATGCTACAACTAATTTTTTACCATTTGGCGCCTTATATGTTTCAAAAGTATCACAAACGGTTACATCTTGTATAATAAAATCAAGCCACCTTGTATGAGCAGTTTCATTAATTCCTAAACCTTGATATGCTTCAACAATTCTACCATCGTCTAATGTCTTACCATCAATTAAGCCATTAGTACTCCATGCAGGATATTTTTCACTTTGAAAGGGAAGAGTACATCCAGTTAATAAAACAATTGTAGTAATTAATAAAAGAGATTTTAAATATTTCATAATTATTCTCCTATTCTTTTTATTTGGTATGTATAAATTGATTGACGATATAGACTATAAGAACTAAATATTCCTATAATAGATAGTATAAGTCCAATTGAAAGGGCATTTGTAAATGATTCTTTAAATTCATTATTACGGCTTAAGTAATAAGGAATAGATTTATAGGCATCCCATAAATTAATTAAAAAATCCGTTTTATATAAATTATAAATGTAAATAGAGCAATTTAATTCATGGGCAATTAGAACTCCTAATAATCCTATTATAATAGAAATTACAAGACCACTTACTTTCATAACTTTTCCAAAATGTTTAAATCCTAAAGCAGCCCCCATTGTAATAAATATTCCAGCAATTCCTGGTTCTAATTTTAAATAAGATAATAGTAACCATAATAATATTCCTGGTATTATTCCAATAATAGCACCAACTATTCCTTTAAAAGTATGTTCCTTAACATTTTTTGAATTATTTTTTTTATATTCAGCTATTTTAATAAATTCTTTATAACAATCATCACAGAAATAATTTATTTCACCCTCATTATCCGTTAAATAAACTTTTTTAATTTCTTTACAATGTTTACATATTTCTTTATAATTCTTATCTTTTAAATATTTAGTAATGTTTTCTAGAATGGGATTTATTACTTTTGCTAAATCTTTTATCTCTCTTAAACTTCCTACTATAGATAATACATTATTTTTATATATTATTGTTATATCTTTATCTATTTTTTTAATTTCTTTACTAAGATCTTTAATATCTTCTTTTCCTAAAATGTTAAAATATAAATTATAAACTAAAGAAGTATTATCATACTTAATTAAATAATTAAAGCCATTAATATTTCCTGCATAAATATTTCCACCATATTTAATTTTAAAACCATTAATATTCTTATCCATATAAATCCCTTTCTTTATCATTAATGTGTTTATCATATATTCTTTTTAAATAATCTTTTTTAATTACAACATTTTCCCCATATGCTCCTAATAACTCTAAGACTTCAGTTATAAAACCTTGAATTTTTTTATTAACCATAGCATTATCCCGAGTTTTATTCCAATAATAATAAGCAGACATTGTCGTATATTTTTTTCCCTGATAAACCTTAGATGCTGCTATCATATCACAAATCATTTCTACACAATATTTAAATGGAATAATAGGAGTTTTTAATGGTGCTTCATAATCATACCAATATTCATGATGATGTTTATTTCTTCCTTTATGATGTAACCAAGCTTTTGAATAACCATTTTTTTCTTTACAATTTATAATAGGTGAATGTTTATGGTTAGCATAATATTTAACACCTTCAATAAATTCTGTTGGACTATATTTTGATATATCATGAAATAATCCTTGAATTGGTATTCCTGCTTTTAAACATAAGATAAATACTTTAAATCGATGACGATTTATAGTATGTAGGTGTCCCCAGAAGTTAAAAAAATAATTCATAAATGCTCACCTGCCTTAATTATACCACGACTAAGTACTATTACCAAATATCTTCATAAGAAAAACTGCTTTTTTTATTTTTTATATGTTAAAATTGAGTTGGGGATGTGATTCTTTTGGATAATATTGAAGAAAAAATTAGTAAATTAATACGCCTTAAAGACTTTAAAGATGGTAAGAATATCAAAAAAGAAAATTGTCTATTAATTTTACAAGAAAAAAATGTTTGGCAATATACTGTTTATGATGATGAAAACTTAGGATTTGGTTTTTATTCTTATAATGTCACTATTAATTGGTTAGATAAATTTAATTTTAAATGTAGTTGTAATTGTCGAAATTATAAAAAGTATAATTCTTGTTTACATATTGGAGCCATCCTTTGGCACTATCAAGATAGTTTATTTAAAGATAATGAATTAGAAGTAAGTGATTTATTTTTAAAAAAGTATAGCTGTTTATCTCCAGATATTAAACAAGAAATTAAATTAGAACTTTATTTCGAATTTAGTGAAAATAATATTAAATATTGGTTAAAAATAGGGATAAATCAATTTTATTTAATAAATGATAATAATAAGTTAAAAAAATTTAAAGAAGCTTATTATTTTAATAAAATATTTGAATTATCTAATACCTTTTTTTATAGTAATAGTAAATATTATTTTAATGACCAAACAAAAGAATTATTAAATTATTTATTTTTAAACGACGACTTATTTTTAAGTAAACAAGAATTTTTGGGATTAACTAGGTATTTAACTAATATTAAGTTTTATATTATTAATTATGGTTATATAAATAATATATTCTATACTATTCCTACTAAATTTAATTTGACTTATAACTATAACTACTATTATTTAACTTTAGAAGATTATAATAATTATCTTTTTGTAAATAATACTGATTTTTTAATTATATACAAAAATGATTTATACATTGTTCCTAATGAATATATAAATATAATTAACGATTTTCGCAATACTTTATTAAATAAAATATCTTTTAGTAATTTTAATATTTTTAAAAATGGATTATATAATAGTATTTATAAATTGTTAAATATAGATAAAGAATGTAATAAGAAAATAAATAATAAACCAGTTGTATTAATATATTTAGATATAAAAAATAATAATATTTTATGTAAATTAGAATTTAAATATAATGAAATAAAATATCCTTACTTTAATAAAGAAAATTTAATAGAACGTGATTATCTTTTTGAAAATATAATTATTAAAGAGCTTTATAGTTATGGCTTTTTAAGTGTTAATAATAATTTGATTTTAAAAGATAATGATAAAATTGGTACTTTTTTAGAATATTATTTACCTAAACTAGTTAAAGTTTATGAGGTATATATTAGTCAAAAATTAAATAAAATAAAAGTTATTAAAGATGTAAATATAAGTTCTTCATTTAAATTAAATAATAATAATTTAATAAGTTACAATTTTAATGTAAATAATCTAGATATCTTAGAAATTAATAAAATAATAGAAAATTTAAAATTACATAAGAAATATTATCGTCTTAAAAATGGTGATTTAATTAATCTTTTAAATAATAAAAATTTAAATAATTTTAATGAACTTTTAGATGATTTAAAAATAAAAAAATTATCTAGTAATAATATTAGTTTTCCTTTAACTAAAGCTTTTTATCTTAACTCTTTAAAAAATAAAAAATATGATTTTTTAAATTACGATTCTAGTTTTAATGAATTTTTAAATAATTTTAATGAATATAAAAATGTGAATTTACAATTTAATAATGTTGATAATAAGCAATTAAGAAATTATCAGAAATTAGGTGTTAAATGGCTATATATTTTATATAAAACTCATTTAGGAGGAATATTAGCTGATGAAATGGGGTTAGGTAAAACATATGAAGCGATATGTTTTATAAAAGAAGTTTTAAAGGATAATAAAAATAGTAAGATTTTAATAATTACCCCAACATCTTTAATTTATAATTGGGAAAAAGAATTAGTTAAATTTAGTCCAAATATTAAGTATTTAATTATTTACGATAATAAAATAAAGAGAAAAAAACTTTATGATTTTTATAATGATTATAATATTTTCATTACTTCTTATGGTTTAATTAGAAATGATAATGATTATTATTTAAATAAAAAATTTGATATTTGTTTAATAGATGAAGCTCAAAATATTAAAAACTATTATACATTATTATCGAATAAAATAAAAAATATTAAAGCACATACTAAGATTGCTTTAACTGGTACTCCAATTGAAAATTCTATTTTAGACTTATGGAATATATTTGATTTTATATTACCTGGGTATTTAGGAAATTTAGATGATTTTATGATGAAATATCATAATTTTAAAAACTTAGAAGAACTTAAAGTTTTAATAGGTCCCTTTATATTAAGAAGAACGAAAAAAGATGTTATTAAAGATCTACCTTCTAAGATAGAAAAAAATATTTATTTAGAATTAACTGATACTGCTAAAGCTCTTTATTTAAAAAATTTGAGTTTAACTAAAAAAGAATTAAATAATAGTAGTTCTAAAATTAAAATATTAGCACTTTTAATGAAATTAAGACAAATTTGTATAGACCCACATTTAATATATGATAATTATCCTGAAGAATCAGTAAAAATGCTTAAATTATTAGAAATAGTTAGATATTATGTAAAAAATAATCATAAAATTTTAATTTTTAGTAGTTTTAAATCTGTAATTGATAATGTGGAATTATTATTTAAAGAAAATAATATTACTTCTTATAAAATAACTGGATCTGTAAAAAGTAATGAGAGAAATGAACTTGTTAATAATTTTAATAAAAATAATATTAATTGTTTTCTTATTACTTTAAAAGCGGGTGGAGTGGGATTAAATTTAACTAGTGCTGATATTGTTATTCATCTTGATATTTGGTGGAATCCTCAAGTAGAAATCCAGGCAACAGATCGAGCACATCGAATTGGTCAAACAAAGACTGTTACCGTTTTAAAACTTATAACTAGGGGTACCATTGAAGAAAATATTTTAAAATTACAAGAGCAAAAATCTATCTTAAGTAATGAGTTAATAACTACAAATAATAATAATTTGTTTAATTTAAGTAAAGAGGACATAAAAACATTGCTTTCGACTAATTTTTAAGCAATGTTTCTATCAGTATTATCTAAATCTTTATCAATCAATAATTCATGGATTTCTTCTTCCATGTTACCTAAATGGATATCTTCGATTCGATCAACACGTGATCTTTCAGAAATTAAAATACTATTTAGTGTGATAGTAGCCTCATCTAAATTATCATTAACTATAACATAGTTATATTTTGTTATTTCATTTATTTCTTTATATGCAGTTGTAAATCTCTTGATTATTTTATCTTTATTTTCCGTATTACGACTTATTAATCTTCTTTTTAATTCTTTCATTGATGGTGGCAAGATGAAAATACAAATTGTATCTGGTATTAATTCTTTAACATTAATGGCACCCTCTATTTCGATTACAAGTATAACATCGATTCCTGCATTTAACTTTTCCATTATATGTGATTTAGGAGTCCCATAATAAAAGCCATTATAATTTGTATATTCTAAAAGATTACCATCTTCAATATTTTTTAAAAATTCTTCTTTACTTATAAAATAGTAATCAATGTTATCTTTTTCTCCTGGTCTTTTTTCTCTAGTAGTCATTGAAATTGATTCCCAAAAATTATTATTATATTTATGTAAGTTAGCAACAATTGAATTTTTTCCGGATCCTGATGGCCCACTTACTACTATTAAATTGCCTTGTGTTTTTTCCTTTAAAATTCCCATAAATACCTCCTTAAAAAGTTGGAATAATTATATCATACTTAATTGATTTATGATATAATTTTTTTATGGAGGTAAGATGACTAAACAAGTAATTTGGACAAAGCATGTTTTAGAAGCTTTTATTAAAGAAGCAAATTTAAATCCCCGTCAAGAGTATATTATTCGTACTCGAGCTCAAGGGTATCGTATTGCAAAACAAGCAGATGAACTTCATTTAAGTATTGATCAAGTAAATAAAGAAATAGCTTTATTAAAAAAGATTTATGATATCACACAAGAACATAGCAAAATATTGCCAAAACGTGTTAAAAAGAAGAGTGAATTAAAAAAATGATCACAGAAATATTACATATTTATTACATTAATAGTTATATATATTTTACATTTTTGCGATTATAAATTATGAGATAATAAAAGAATAGAAAGGGTTTATGATGCACAAATTAAATTGGTATAATAATTTAGAAGTTGAAATAGGGGTAAAAAACTTATATAAAGAATATAATGCAAAAGCAGTTTATTTAAATACATTTAAATAAATTTTTTTTGCTTTAAAATATTTACATTTTATGATATTCTTATTAAGAAGATAGGTGATAAGATGTTTGGCAAAATTTTAAAAGTATTAGATAATAGTGTTTTTGTACAAAATATTTCAAATAAAGCAGAGACTGGTTTAATAGGATATCATGTAAATTTTATAGAAGGAAATAAAAATATTGTTGGGGAAATAATTAATTTAGATGAAAAAGAAATAGAAATTAATCTTCTAGGAGAAATAGTGGGCAATATGTTTGTTGCGGGAGCTTTAAGAAAACCATCTACAAAATCAAGTTGTCGTATAATAACAAAAAACGAACTTGAATATATTTTGGGAAAACAAAATTTTAGTAATAAAGAAAATGTTTATGTTGGTGAATCAAGTATTTATCCGGGTTTTAAAGTAACTGCAAATTTAAACGAATTATTTGGTAGTCATTTTGCCGTTTTAGGAAATTCTGGTTCAGGAAAATCTTGCTCAGTATCAAGAATTTTGCAAAACATATTTTATTATAACGATGAAGGAATGCCAGTAAATTCCCATTTTGTTATTTTTGATGTTTTTGGTGAGTATCGTAGTGCTTTAGAAGGTATTAATAATTTGCCTAATATGGGATTTAAAAGTTATACAACCGAAATAAGCAATATTGACAATAATTTAATTAATATCCCAGCTTACTTTTTGGGCGTTGATGATTTAGCTTTACTTTTAGATGTAGATGATCCAACACTTTTACCAGTTTTGGAAAACACTTTACGTTTGACATATGTTTTAACTGGTAAAGGTGAAAGTAATGTCGTTTATAAAAATCGAATTATAGCTAATACCTTAATGGATATTTTATCTAGTGGACGTAATTCTAATCAAGTACGTGATCAAATTATTGCTACTTTAACTAAATATAATACCGTGGAGTTAAATTTAGATACTGTAATCCATCAACCAGGTTATGATAGAACGTTAAGACAATGTTTAAATATTGATAATCAAGGAAAGATAAATGCTATTGGTCTAGTAATAGATTTTTTAGGAACTTTTGCTGATTTTGATATGAATAAATTAGATATTACTAAAAATTTCGTTTATACTTTAGACGATTTAGCTTATGCATTAGATTTTTCCTTAGTTAATGAAGGTGTTCTAAGTTCTAATATGCAGTTTGAAAAACTTAATAAATTAAAAGTAAGATTAGATTCAATAATCAATAGTGATTATAAAAAGTTTTTTGAATTTACAGATGTTATTAGTAAAAATGAATATGTTGAAAAGTTTTTTACTACTGAACGTGGAACAAAAGCTCAAGTTGTAAACATGAATTTTAATTATGTTGATGATCGCATGGTAAAGACATTAACAAAGATTTATGCCAAATTGTTTTTTGACTATGTAACTAATTTAGAAAATAGAGCAAGTTTTCCAATTCATTTGATTTTGGAAGAAGCACATCGTTATGTAAGTAGCGATAGTGATATTAAAGTTTTAGGATATAATATTTTTGATCGAATTACAAAAGAAGGGCGTAAATATGGGGTAATTTTAGGCTTAATTACGCAGCGACCTAGTGAACTATCTACTACATCATTATCTCAATGTGCTAATTTTATTGTTTTAAAATTATATTATCCTGATGATTTAAATATTATTAAAAGTATAACTTCTAATGTAAGTGGCCAGACTTTAGATAAAATTAAAAGTTTACGTCCAGGTATGGCTTTATGTTTTGGTAATGCCTTTAAAATTCCTTTAATCGTTGAATTACCATTACCAGATCCAATGCCTAAATCAACATCCGTAGATATAAGTAAAACTTGGTATTGATTTTTAAATAAACTGTAAATAGTATTCATTGATATTTACAGTTTATTTATTTTACAAAAAAGCATTTTTTTCTTTACATTAAAACAAATGTATAATATAATTTAGCTATATAATAGGTGGTTTTATGAATAGAAATAAGATTATAATTGAAAATTGTCCAAATTTTTATAAAATTATTAATTTTGATTATTTTGAAGGAGACTACTTTACTATTAATTTAATTAATGTCTATAGGAAGTTTATCTTTCAAGTAGATGAAATTAATGAAGAAAATTTGGCTAAGATTCGTAAAGTTGATATGATTTTAGCTAGATATATTGATGATTATGTTTTTCGTAAAGAAATGAAATATGAATTACTACAAGTTGATATTAAACAAAAATCTTCTAATTTATTAGAAAACTTAATAAATAGTTTAATAGGGGTTTTTGAAAAATTTGAAGAAGGCCAAACTCGTAGTATTTATATCGCATGTTGGATATAGTGAGAATTTCTCACTTTTTTTAAATTAAAAAAGGAATTCGTTTACAAATAAATAATAAGTATACTAGAAAGTTAATTAGCTTTCTTAGAATGGGTGGTTTTGGTGTCTAATTATATTAAATACTTATTATTTATTATTTTATTATTTACTATAAATGCAAGTAAAACATTAGCAATATCATTTAAGGAAGGCAATTATATAAGTAATGCTTATATAAATCGTGTAAATGAAGATGGATATGGATTGTATAGTCAAATACGCTTTATAATTAATGAAGATAATAATAAAGTTTTGTATTGTTTAGAACCTTTTAGAACATTTATTAGTAATAAAAATTATGATTTATATACAAATAATTATCATGATGTTTTAAATATAAGTTTAGATACTTGGTTAAAAATTGAAGCATATGCTTACTTCGGTTATCTTTATGAAAATCATACAGATGAGATTTGGTATGCAGTTACGCAATTACTTATTTGGAGGACTTTGAATCCTAGTGTTGATATTTATTTTACAGATAAAATTAATGGGAAACGAACTAATAAGTATGATTCATTAATTCAAGAGTTAGATATGTTAGTAAATACGTATTTAGCTAAACCTGGTTTTGATACTGATATTGAGCTAAATCTTGGGGATAAACTTACTTTTAATCTTGAGGGATATTCCATTTTAGAAGATGATAATTTAAAAGTTAATAATGGTTATTTAATCATAAATGCTAATACAAAGTTAGATAAAGAATATACTTTATATAAAGGCGGTACAGGTGTAAATGAATTATATATTTCTAAAGATTCTCAAAATATTTTTGCTTCTTTAGGCTTAAGTTTATTGACTACTAATTTACATTTGAAAGTGAATTCAGGAAACATTACTGTTAATTTTACTAAAGAAGAGGGAATCTATTCTAGTTGTGTTAGTAGTCAAGAAAATATTTTTGGACTTTATGATATAGAAAATAATTTAATTAAAAAAATAAATGTTGATTACATTGATGCTTTTCAGAGTGAACAATTGCCATATGGTAAATATTATTTAAAACAAATATCTAATAGTTGTGATATTAAGAAAGATATGAATAAGCATGAAATAGAAATTAATAAAGAAAATGAAATTCCATTTATAAATATAAATTTAGAAAAAGTTAAAAGTCTTATTACAATTAATAAAAAATATGTTGACAATGAAGAATATTATCCTGAAGGTGATGCAGAATTTATTATTTTTGATAAAAACAGATCTTTTTCTTTAAAAACTGATGAAAATGGTATTGCAAAGATTACTATGGGAGCAGGAGAATATACTATTAAACAAGTAAAAGGAAAAGAAAATTATGAATTTGCTGGCGATTATACAATACTTATTAATCAAAGCACTGGTGATTTACAAATTGATTTAATAAATAAGCCATTAATGGCTAATATTGAAGTTTTAACAATCGATAATATAGGAAACATGTTAAAAAATATTTCTGTTACATTAAAATGTAGTGATAATAAAGTATTTGAAGGTAATACAAATGAAGATGGAAAAGTTTTATTTGATAATATAATGCTTGGAGAATATGTTTTAGTGCCAAGCGAGATTCCAGGATATCAATTATTAGATAATATAGATATTTTATTACAAGAAGATATGAAAATTATTTTAGAATATGAAAAAATAGTTATTCCTGATAATTCTATGGAAGAACCTAATATGTCTGAAGAAACGGTTGTTGATGAAATCGAAATACCAAATACGGCTAGTAATTTTAATGTATTTTGGACTATTTTAGCTAGTGTAATTCTATTTTTAGGTATGTATATAAATTATGAAGATTAAATACATATACCTTAGTGGCATTATTTTAACCCTAATTTATATTTGGTTAAATTTTAAAGTTATGGTGCAGGAAGAAGTAAAAGCTATAACTGATAATTGTTATGGCTATTTGAACATCGATAAAATACATCTCCACAAGTGCCTTTATGAGTTTAAAGATAAGTATAATTCCCTTGATATAGGATTAGAAGTTTATTACTTAAATCCCTTGCTAATTTTGAGCCATTCAGGACCTACTAGAAATAGTTATTTTAATGATTTAGCTTCTTTGGAAGTAGGGGATATAATTGAAGTAAAGTATCCTAATATAAATAAATATAAGATTATAAATATCTATAGAAAAAATAAAACTGATAAATTAAAATTAAAAAATGATTTAATATTAGTAACTTGTGATTTAATAGATAGAAGCAAACAAATAGTTGTAGAAGCAATAAAAATATAATATTTTTAAAAAAAATACATTTTTTTGCTGAGAAAAAAAGGAAATTGTCATTATAAGGGTAATAAATAATAGTAGAGGGATAATTTTATGGTACATATTAGTGAGGATGAAATAAATAATATTAGAAAACAAGCTGATATAGTCGATATAATAGGGGGTTATTTAACCCTTACTAAAAAGGGCCAAGATTATAAATGCGTTTGTCCTTTTCATGATGATCATTCGCCAAGTATGAGTGTATCTCCAGCTAAACAAATATATAAGTGCTTTTCCTGTGGAGCTGCAGGAAATGTTTTTTCCTTTGTGCAAAATTATGAGCAAGTATCTTTTGTTGAAGCAATTAAAATAGTAGCTGATAAAGTTGGTTATCATTTAAATAGTAATCTTGATTATCAAAAAAAAGAAAAGTATCCGTTAGAACATGAAATAATGGAATTGGCTACAAAATTTTATCAAAATAATCTAATTACTAAAAAAGGTATAAAGGCCCAAGAATATTTAAAAAATAGGCAAATAAATCAGGATACTATTAATGAATTCCAAATAGGATTAAGCTTAGATGATGAAGCAACATTAAGTAAGCTTTTAATAAAAAAAGGATATGATTTGCAAAAACTAATTGATTTGGGTTTGACTAATGGGGATTCTAATCATTTTAGTGATGTTTTTTCTGGACGTATTACTTTTCCATTATGGGATAAAGATGGATACGTAATTGGTTTTTCTTCACGTATTTATCGTAATGAGAATTTACCAAAATATATTAATACTAAGGAAACTTATTTATTTAAAAAGGGTGAAAATTTATTTAATTATCACAGAGCCAAAAAATATGCTAAGAATAAAGAAATACTAATAGTTGAAGGCCAGTTGGATGCAATAAGAATTTATTCCACAGGAATAAAAAATGTTGTTGCTTTAATGGGAACTGCTTTAACTAAAAGTGTACTCGATTTATTAAAAAATTTAAGATGTCAAATTATTTTATGTTTAGATAATGATGATGCAGGCTTAAATGCTACATTAAAAAATGGTGATATTTTATTAAATGCTGGTTTTGAAGTTAAAGTTATTCGTCTTAGTGGTGCTAAAGATCCGGATGAATATATTAAGGAATTTGGGGTAGAGGCCTTTAAGAAAAATTTAACCGCACCATTTAGTTATTTAGATTTTAAAATAAGCAGTTTAAAACAAAAATATAATTTAAAAAATAATGAAGATGTAACTTTATATATTAATGAGGTTTTGGAAATATTAAACGCTAATGATAATGAGATTTATACAGAGTTGACTTTAAATAACCTTAGTAAAGAGTTTAATTTAAGTTTAGAACTTTTAAGAAATAGATATAATTCTTTAAAAAAAGTTGAAAGTGTAGCTAAAGAAATATTTTTACCTCCTAAAAAAAATATAGATAAATTAACTTCTTTAGATAAAGTAATTAGGAAAGTCTTGTATTATATGATGAATGATGTTGAATATATTAATCTTTATCAAAAGAAGTTAGGTTATTTTACAGATAAAAATTATCGACAAATTGCTAATGAAATAGTTTACTTTGTAGAAAAAAACAGGTATATTAATATTGCTGATTTTATTACTTATACAAGTGAGCTTTCTATAAATAAACTTGTATTAGAAATTAGTCGTGAAGATGAAGAATTAAATCAAAGATATTTTTTAAATTATTTAGATTTAATTAAAAAGAAAGTGCGAGAAAATAGAATTCAAAATCTAAAAAAAGAAATTCATAAAGAACAAGATATGTATAAGAAAATGGAAATAGCTAAAGAAATAGCTAAAATAAAGAAAGAAGTGTTATAAATGGATAAAATAAAAAGCTTAAAAGATAGGGAAAAGGATTTATTAGAATTAGGTAAGAAAAAAGGTTTTATTACTTATGAAGAATTGGCAGAAATTCTAAAGGGGTTAGATTTAGATGCTGATGATTTAGATGAGATATATAATATTTTAATCGACAATCATATTGATATTGTAACTGATGATGGAACAGGAACAGGGACAAAACTAAAAGAGGAACAAGATTTAGTTTTAAGTGATGAAGAATTAACAAAGGATGTTAATATTAATGATCCTGTTCGTATGTATTTAAAAGAAATTGGTAAAATTCCTCTTCTTAATATGGAAGATGAAATGAAATATTCCGTTGCCGCTGCTGAAGGTGATGAGGATGCTAAAAGAATATTAGCCGAATCAAATTTGCGTTTAGTTGTTTCAATTGCTAAAAGATATGTTGGTCGAGGATTATTATTTTTAGATTTAATTCAAGAGGGTAATATTGGGTTAATGAAAGCTGTTGAAAAATTTGACTATGATAAAGGTTTTAAGTTTTCAACTTATGCAACATGGTGGATAAGACAAGCAATTACCCGTGCTTTAGCAGATCAAGCAAGAACAATTCGTGTACCTGTACATATGGTTGAAACAATTAACAAGATGACAAGAATTCAGCGTCAAATGACTCTAGAACTAAATAGGGAACCAACTGAAGAAGAAATTGCTAAAAAGATGGGTATTTCAGTAGAAAAAGTACGTGAAGTAATGAAAATTAGTCAAGATCCTGTTTCTTTAGAAACTCCTATTGGCGAAGAAGATGATTCACATTTAGGAGACTTTATTAAAGATGAAAGAAGTATGTCACCTGAAGAGTATGCAACTAATGAAATATTAAAAGAAGAGATTAAAAGTGTTTTAGGAACTTTACAAAAAAGAGAACAAGAAGTATTGGAATTAAGATTTGGATTAATTGATGGAACTAGTCATACTTTAGAAGAAGTAGGTAAAAAATTTAATGTTACGCGTGAAAGAATACGTCAAATTGAAGCTAAAGCCTTAAGAAAACTAAGACATCCATCACGTGCTAAAAAATTAAAAGACTTTTTAACAGATTAATTTATGTTAAGTAAAAGATTACAAGCAGTAGCAAAGTTTATAGATAAAAAAGATAATTTAATAGATGTTGGTTGTGACCATGGTTATTTAGGTATTTATTTAAAAACGAATAACTTAGTTAACACAATCTTATTAACTGATGTCAATAAAAATGCTTTATCTAACGCTATTAGTAATATTAAAAATTTTAATCTAAATATCCCAACAATTCTTACAAACGGATTAGAAGATGTAGCCACAAATCAGTATGATACAATTTCTATTAGTGGAATGGGAACTAGTACAATAAAAAAAATTTTAAATCCAACTAAGTTATCAACAATTAGTAAAATAATTATTCAATCAAATAATAATTTGTTTGAGTTAAGAGCGTTTTTAAAAACACTAGGATATAGGTTAGTTGATGAAATTACTTTACAAGAAAAAAATATTTGGTATGTAGTTTGCCTTTTTAAAAAAGGGGTAGATTCTTCTAAATTTTTGAAGTATGGTATTCCTAAAAAAGATAAAATTTTATATTATAAATATTTAATAAATAATTATCAAAAAGTTTTAAAAAATATTCCTATAAAAGATATGGAAATTAGGAAACAATATTTAAATGAAATAGATTTATTAAATAAATTATTGGAAGAATGTTAAGGTATTATTAATTTCTTCTTTTTTTATTGATTCATTTTTTATTGTTTCAGGTTCTTTATTAATTGTAGCATTTTCTTCTTTATTCATTTCTTTAAAAACAGATAATATACCACTTGCATTACTTATAATTGGTTTGACTTCTTTATATAGAGGTATTACTTGATTAACGATATTTAAAGATTTAGAAATTCCACTAATAATTTTTGTAAAGCTTAATGGATTTGTAATAAGTTCTCGATACATTTTAATCACCTATATTATTATATGTTAAATAAAGTTTAATTTTACAAAATAAAATCAGTCAAAAACTAAAGACTTTTTAATGGAAATTTGGTACAATTAGTGTAGTATATGGAGGGTATGCTATGAATAATGATACTAATGATGTTATTAATGAGGAGGTACTAGATATTACTCCTACTACAAATTCAATTACTTCCGAGACAAAAAAAGATAAAAAAAAGAAAAAAGTAAAAAAAGTTAAGCCATCAAACCCCGATAGCTTTGCAAATTCCTTTAAGGATATCTTTCGTTTAGGATTTAAAACTATTAGATATACTTGGAAGCTTTTAAATAGTAGTAATGTTGATATCCGTGATTCTAAATTAGCTAAAGAAATAAAAGTAGTTAATGATAAATTAGGTATTACCCAGAAAAAAATAACTAGATTAGAAAAAGATAGAAGAAAATTACAATTAGAATTACAAGGGGATGTTAAAGAAAATAAAACTCCTAAAACTTATATTTATAAAGTAAAGGATAAAAAGGGGCGTTTTATAACTGGAAAGTTTTCCGCATTATCTAAATCTGAGGTTAATTCTTTTTTATTGAATGAAGGCTATGAAGTATATAAAATTGAAAATAATAAAACGATAGATTTTGTTTATGGAGAATCATCTTTTATATCGACAAAATGGAAAACTAAAGATTTAATATTTTGGTTAACCCAATTATCAACCTATATAAAATCAGGAATTACTTTGATGGAAGCAATGAAAATATTAACTAATCAGATGGGAAGTAAATCAAAGAAAACAACAATGCAAGCTATATGCTATGAACTTACAATGGGAAATCCTTTTTCAGTTGCTTTAGAAAAACAAGGAAATGCTTTTCCTCCATTGCTAATAAATATGTTAAGAGCAGCCGAAGCAACTGGCGATTTAGAAGCAACTCTTGATGATATGGCTAATTATTATGAGGAAATTGATGCTACTAGAAAGCAAATGGTAAATGCTTTAACTTATCCATGTTTAGTAATGGTATTTGCAATTGGTGTAATTATTTTCATTATTTTATACGTAGTTCCTCAATTTGAAGGAATATATGAATCCAATAATATGGAAATTAATGGTGTTACTAAAACAGTTTTAAATACTAGTAAATTCTTACAAAGTTATATTATATATGTTCTTCTAGGCGTTGTATGCGCTATTGCTGCCTTTATATTATGTTATAAAAAAATTAAATCATTCCGTAAATCTGTTCAAGTATTTTTTATGCATGTTCCTGTTATAAAAAATGTTTTAATTTATAATGAAGTAGCTGTATTTACCAAAACATTTGCTTCTTTATTAAAAAATAATGTATATATTACGGAAAGTATTGGTATTTTAAGTCGTATAACCAATAATGAAATTTATAAAGAAATAATGTATAAAACAATAGATAATATTGCTCGTGGAGATAAAATATCAACTGCCTTTAAAGATAATTGGGCAGTCCCAGAAGTTGCTTATTATATGATTGTTACTGGTGAATCTACTGGTGAATTAGCGGAAATGTTAGATACTGTTAGTCATTATTTTCAAGAACAACATCGCTCAATTGTTAATAATTTAAAAACATTTATTGAACCAATTACAATTATGTTATTAGCAGTTATTGTTGGAATCATAATTATTTCAATATTATTACCTATGTTTGGTATTTACGATCAAATGATGTAACAGGAGGTTTTATGCTTTATTTATTTATCTTTATTTTAGGAAGTATATTAACTTCCTTTTATATGGTCGTCGCTACAAGAATTCCTAATAATGAATCTATTGTTAAACCGCGAAGTCATTGCGATAAATGTCATAAACAATTAAAATGGTATGAACTTATTCCCATTTTATCTTATTTTATTGTTAAAGGACGTTGTCCAAATTGTAAAAATAAATTATCTATTTTATATCCATTATTGGAAATTCTTGGTGGCATATTATTTTTAATCTCTTTTTTAAAATTTAAAATCAGTTATGATTTTTTCTTAAGTATAATATTATCTTCATTATTTATTATAATTAGTATAACTGATTTTAAATATTATATTATTTTAGATAGTGTTTTGATAGTTAGTGAATTATTTATTATTATAATTAATCTTTTATTTAAAACCAATTTTTTATTTTATCTACTTAGTGGTTTATTAATGTTTATGATAATGTTATTAGTAAAAAAACTAGGAGATATCCTTTTTAAAAGAGAATCCTTAGGTGGCGGCGATATTAAATTAATGTTTGTTATTGGTACTATTTTAGGATTAAAATTAAGTCTTGTTTCGATAGTTATATCATCATTTATTGCCTTATTTTATGCTTTATATAGTCTTTATATTTTAAAAAAAGAAGAAATACCTTTTGGCCCTTTTTTAGTACTAGGTGCTTTTATAACATTATTATTAAAAAATAGTATTTTAAGTTTAATAATTTAAAAAAAATAAGGAAAATGTTATAATACCAAGTAAAGGAGATATTATGGCATATATAGAATTTGATAAGGTTGATAAGATTTATCAAACTGGTGAAGTAAAAATTAAAGCATTAAATGATACAACTTTTACAATTGAAAAAGGTGAATTAGTTTGTATTCTTGGACCAAGTGGAGCAGGTAAAACAACTTGCTTAAATATTTTAGGTGGTATGGATAAATTAACTAATGGCAAAGTAATAGTAGATGGTAAAAGAATTGATAAGTTATCTGATAAAGAATTAATTAAGTATCGTCGTAATGATATTGGTTTTGTTTTTCAATTTTATAATTTAATTCAGAATATGACAGTTTTAGAAAATGTTGAATTAGCAATTCAATTATGTTCTGATTACTTAGATCCTAATATGATACTTGATAAAGTTGGATTAAAAAATAGAAAAAATAACTTTCCAGCTCAATTATCAGGTGGTGAACAACAGCGAGTTGCTATAGCAAGAGCAATTGCTAAAAATCCTAAGTTGTTATTATGCGATGAACCTACTGGAGCTCTTGATTATAAAACTGGTAAACAAATATTAAAATTATTGGAAGATACTTGTCGTAAAGAACATATGACAGTTGTAATAATAACGCATAATTCAGCGATTGCTGGTATGGCAGATAAAGTAATTAAATTTAAAAATGGTAGTGTATCAGATATTATCATAAATAAATCTCCTCAAAAAATAGAAGATATTGAATGGTAGGTTATTTATGAAAAATAAATTAATATTACATATCTTTCGTAAAATTAAAGATAATTATAAAAGATTTATATCTTTATTTTGTATGTCTTTATTAGGTGTAGGCTTTTATGCTGGTATTAAAGCAACAAGTCCAGATATGCTAAAGACACTAGATAACTTTTATGATACTCAAAATGTCTCTGATATTGAAATTGTATCGACTGCTGGTTTAACTGATAATGATATATCTGCTTTAGAAAATATATCTGATATAGAAGAGGTATATGGAACATATACCAAAGATGTTATCGTAAATCGTGAAGATAAAGAATCTGTAATAAGATTATTAGCTATTGATGATAATATTAATAAACTATATTTGACTTCGGGAACTTATCCTAGTATTAATAATGAAATAATTGTTGAAGATAATTATTTAGTTGATAATTCTTTAAAATTAGGAGATACTGTAGAAATTGAACTTGATAATGTAGTAAAAGAATTTACTATCGTTGGTACTGCAATTAGTCCCTTATATTTTTCAACTGATAGAGGAAGTAGTACGATTGGAAGTGGAAGTGTTGATTATTTCTTTTATATACTGGAAGATGTGATTAGGCAAGATTATTATACTAATATATATATAAAAGTTAAAAATAGTACTTCTAAATTAACGAATAGTGATGAGTATAATGAATTAATAGATAGTGTCATTACTAAAATAGAAGATATAAAAGAAGAACAAGAAGATAATCGCTATGATGAATTATATGGAGACATCATAGAACAAGCTAATTCTTATGGAATAGAATTAGATACCTCAGAATTTATTAAACCAACATGGTATATTTCGGATCGTTTAGATATTGATGGTTATAAAAACTTAACTGATGCTAGTACTAATATTGAAAAATTAGGTAATATATTTCCTTTAGTTTTTTACATTATAGCCGTATTAGTAAGTTTAATTTCAATGAAAAGAATGATTGAAGAAGATCGAACTGAAAATGGTACTTTAAAAGCTTTAGGATTTAATAGTGGTCAAATTACAATGAAGTATTTAGTTTATTCTTTTTTAGCAACAGTAACTGGTGGCTTTTTAGGCATGATAATTGGTTTTAACTTAATTCCTCGAGTAATATGGAGTGTCTATGAATTATTATTTATTATTCCTAATTTTATATGTATGCCAAATTGGTTTGCTGGCATAGTGGGTATAGCAATTGCCTTAATTTGTATTATGGGTACTGCTATTATCGTATCTATCCGTAATTTAAAAGATGTACCAGCTAATTTAATGCGCCCTAAAGTACCAAAAATGGGTCGAAAAATATTCTTAGAAAAAATTCCTATAATATGGAATAAGTTAAAATTTTCTAATAAAATAACTATTCGTAATATATTTCGCTATAAAAGTCGTGTATTAGCTACTATTATAGGAATTGCCGGTTGTACTGCTCTTATCTTATCAGGATTTGGTTTAAGAGATTCATTAAGTGATATCGCTGATTATCAATTTGATAAAGTATTTCATTATGATAAATTAATTACTTTAAAAAATGATAACTATGCTGATTTATTAAATTCTTTAAATGAAAATGAAGATGTTGCTTTAGCTGTTGAAACTTTAATGGAAACAGTAGATTTAATTGCTAATGAAAAAACACAAGAAGCAACTTTATTAGTTGTCGATGATATATCTAAATTAGATGAAGTATTAACATTAAATGATATTAATTCTTCAAAAAGTATTAGTTTAGATAATGAAAAGGTTATAGTAAGTGATAAGACTGCTCAACTTTTAGATATAGATCCTAATGATAGCATAAATTTAAAAAATATGGATAATAAAGTAGTTGATAATGTTGTTGTTTCAAATATTATGGAAAATTATGTTGATCATTACGTTATTATGTCTAAAGAATTATATACTAAGTTATTTGGTGAATATAAAGTTAATACTTTACTTATTAATTTAAATGATATTAGTGATGAAGAAAATGCTAATTTAAATACAGAATTAATGCGTAATGAAGCTGTACTATCTATCATAGATACTAAAGATATAGTAAAAACACTTACTGATATGATGGATAAACTTACTTCAGTTGTTGTTATTTTAATATTAGCAGCTGCAATGTTAGCTTTTGTTGTTTTATATAATTTAGCTAATATTAATATTAGTGAAAGAAAAAGAGAGATAGCAACATTAAAAGTACTAGGTTTTTATCATAGAGAAGTCGATAGTTATATTACAAGAGAAACATTTATTTTAACTATAATAGGTATAGCTTTAGGATTATATGTAGGTTTATATTTATGTCATTTTATTATATCAACTTGTGAACCTGATTATATAATGTTTGTACGTCATATTAATTTATTAAGTTATATTTATGCTATTTTAATAGCGTCTATATTTACGATAATTGTTAATATTATAACGCACTTTAATTTAAAAAAGATAAATATGATTGAGTCATTAAAAAATGTTGAATAAAAATACGATACTAGTAATAGATTTCGTATTTTTTTTATTAAATTACATAATATTTTATAGGTGATATAATGAAATTCTTTTTTCTTTTTTTAATAGCCTTACTTCCAATTAAAATTCAAGCAATATCAGCTTCAAGTTATATAGTTATGGATGCTAATAGTAAAAGAGTATTAGAAGGTAGTAATATTCATACAAGTAGACTTATAGCAAGTACAACTAAAATATTAACAGGCATTATAGCACTTGAAAAGGGTAATTTGGATGATATTGTTACTGTTTCAAAAGAAGTCTTAAAATCTACTGGTTCTAATATATACATAGAAATTGGTGAAGAAATAAAATTAGAAGATTTAATTTATGGTCTTCTTTTAAGAAGTGGGAATGATGCTGCGATTGAAATTGCTAGACATATTGCAGGCTCAATGGAAGATTTTGTAAAGTTAATGAACGAATATGCTAAAAAAATAGGTATGGAAAATACAATATTTATTAACTCCAGTGGTTTAGAAGATAATACTGGTAATGGTAATAAATCTACAGCTTATGATATGGCACTACTTATGTCTTATGCTATAAAAAATGATAAGTTTGTAGAAATATCTGGTACTAAGAAAAAAATAGTAAAAACAAATTATAAAACTTATGAATGGTATAATAAAAATAAACTTCTTAATTCTTATAAATATACGATAGCAGGGAAAACAGGTTATACCAAAAAAGCCTTAAGAACTTTAGTAACAGCAGCTAAAAAAGATGATGAAGAATTAATTGTAGTAACCTTAAAAGATGCAAATGACTTTAGTGACCATAAAGAGTTATATGAAAAGAATTTTAAAAAATATAATAATATAAAATTAATTGATAAAGATAATTTTTATGTAGAGGATAATATCTTCTACGATAACTTGTATATAAATAACGATATAAAAGTATTGTTAACTAGTGAAGAAGAAGAAAAAATTACTATTAATTATGAAATAAAGAAATTAGATACTTATAAAGATGGGGATGCTGTTGGTGAGGTTGTAGTTAAACTTGGAGAAGAAGTTATCGCTAGAGAAAATATATATGCTAAAAAAGAGGAAATAAAAGAAAAAAGTTTTTGGCAAAAATTAATAGACTTTTTAATATTTTGGAAGTGAGATATGGTTAGTTTAATTTGGCTATTTTTAATTGGTTCTGGTATTATTTATTCTTTTTTTACAGGAAATATGGCTTTTATTAATAATGAGATATTAAACTCTGCCGAAGAAGCTATTAATTTAGTATTGACGATGATACCGGTTTTACTTCTTTGGATGGGGGTAATGAATATTGCTGATAAAAGTGGACTTCTTGATTTATTTGCTAAACTTTTATCTCCTTTTTTATCAAAATTATTTACAAGTTTAAAAAAAGATAGTAAAGCTTTAGGATATGTTGCATCAAATATTGCTTGTAATGTATTAGGCTTAGGTTCGGTAGCTACTCCTTTTGGTTTAAAAGCTATGCAGGAAATGCAAAAGGAAAATCCTAAAAAAGATGAGGCTAGCGAAGCAATGATTACTTTTTTAGTTTTAAATACAGCGGGAGTAACAATTATTCCAACTACTGTAATTGCATTACGTAATTCATATGGAAGTATAAGTAGTACGGCCATTATAATTCCTAGTATTATTGGAACGGCAATATCTAGTATTGCGGGCTTAACTTTAGATTATATTATAAGGAGTAGGAAAAAGTGAATTATATTATACCTTTAACTATATTAGGAATTATTATTTATGGAACATATAAAAAAGTTAATACTTATGATTTATTTTTAGATGGTGCTAAAGAAGGGATTACAACAATATTTAATATATTACCATCTATATTAGCAATGGTATTTGCCGTAAATATCTTTTTAAAAAGTGGTGTTTTATATTATTTATTATCTTTTTTAGAACCTATATTACGTGCTAATAATTTATCTTTAGAAATATTAGCTATGGCTTTTTTACGTCCCATTAGTGGTAGTGCCTCATTAGCAATTTTAAATAGTATTTATAGTATTTATGGAGTTGATTCTTTTATGGGCTTTTTAGCTAGTGTTATGGAAGGCTCTACTGATACAACTGTTTATGTTTTAGCATTATATTTTGGTAGTATTAAAGTTACGAAAATAAAATATGCCTTAAAAGTAGGCTTATTTGCTGATTTATGTGGTATAGTAGCGGCCTTTATTATTAGCTTAATATTTTTTAATTAACTCTTATAATTTAAGAGTTTTTATGTTATTATACCCATAGGTGGTTGTATGGAACGTTTACAAAAATTAATTGCTGAATCTGGGATTTGTTCTCGTCGTAAAGCTGAAGAATTAATATTAAAAGGTAAAGTAAAAGTTAATGGTGAAGTTATAACTAAATTAGGAACAAAAGTTGATAGTAATGATGTTATTTTAGTTGATGGTAAAAAAATTAAAACGGAAAAGAAAGAATATTATTTACTAAATAAACCTCGTAATTATATATGTTCTTTAGAAGATAAAGAAGGACGTAAAATAATTACGGAATTAATCGATACAAAAGCTCGTATTTACCCTGTAGGTCGTTTAGATTATGATACGACAGGTTTAATTATTATGACTAATGATGGAACGCTAGCTAATATTTTAATGCATCCTAAAAATAGAGTGGAAAAAACTTACTTAGCTAAAATAAAACCTTGTTTAACGATGGAAGAATTATTTTCTTTAAAAGCCGGTATTTCTATTGATGGTATAGTATGTCATCCTAGTCGCGTTAAAATTAAAAAACATGATCCTAGTAAAGAAGTAGATTTAGTAGAAATAACAATTCATGAAGGACGTAATCATATTATTAAAAATTTATTTAAAGCAATAAATCATGATGTTTTAAAATTAACAAGAACTAAATATGCTTTTTTAGAAGTGGGAGAATTACAAACTGGTGAATATCGTTATTTAACTAAAGAAGAAGTAAAAAAGTTATATGCTTATCAAAATAAATAAATATGTAAAGTTATTAAGCTCTAATAACTTTTTTTTTAGTACTTATTTACAATATTTTTTATTTATAGTATTATTTAACTGATAAATAAGGAGTTTAGATATTTATGAAACATTATAGTGTACTACTTAATGAATCTATTTTAGGATTAAATATTAAAGAAGATGGGATATATGTTGATGCAACTTTAGGATTAGGAGGACATTCTAAAGAAATATTAAAAAGAATTCCTAAAGGTCATTTATACGCTTTTGATGAAGATATTAATGCTCTAAATTATGCTGATAATATATTAAAAGAAGTAGCTTCCAATTTTACTTTAATAAAATCTAACTTTGTTTTTCTTAAAGAAGAATTAGCTAAAAGAAATATAAATAAAATAGATGGTATCCTTTTTGATTTAGGTGTATCATCGCCCCAAATAGATAATCCTAAACGTGGTTTTAGTTTTATGAATGATGCTTTATTAGACATGCGTATGGATGAGTCTCAAGATTTAACTGCCTATAATGTTGTTAATGAGTATAATTATAATGAGTTAGTAGATATTTTTTTTAAATATGGTGAAGAAAGATTATCTAAAGTAATTGCTAAAAAAATAGTAGAGACAAGACCTATTAAAACAACTTTAGAATTAGTTAATACTATTAAATTAGCTGTTGGTAATAAATATTTTAATTTAAATCATCCTGAAAGAAAAATATTTCAAGCAATTCGTATAGAAGTTAATAAAGAATTAACTGTATTAGAAAAAGTTTTACCGGATGCTATTGATTTATTAAAACCTAATGGACGTATAGTCGTAATTACTTTTCATTCTTTGGAAGATAGAATCGTTAAAAATACATTTAAAAAATATAGTAGTGTTGATGAGTTAGTAAAGGGTTTACCAGAAATACCTGAAAAATATAAACCAGTTTTAAAATTAATTAATAAAAAACCAATTTTACCTAGTTCTATAGAATTAGAACAAAATTCGCGTAGTAAAAGTGCTAAATTAAGAATAGGGGAAAAAATATAAATGAAAAAAAAGAAAAAAAATACTTTAGAAAAATTTATTTTATTTTTAATTCTTATTAGTATAATTGCAATACCATTAGTAAGAGTAGTTACTATGGCTAAATTATCTGAATCTAATATTGAAGTAGAGCGTTTAGAAAATGCTATAAAAGAACAAGAAAATCTTAATGAATCAATTATAATGCAAATAAATGAGTTAGCTTCGTTAGATAAAATAAGAGAGTATGCTAATAATGCTGGATTATCTTATAAGAATAATAATTTTAAAACAATAAGTGCAGGTGAATAATGAAGAAAGTTAAGACAATTGAATTTAATTTTTTTACTTATCTTTTGCTATTTATAATAATAATAGCATTTATTGCTGTAATACTTAAATTATCTTATGTAAATACTTTTAAAATTGTTGATGGCATTGATTTAGAAGCATTTGCCAATAATCGTAATACCACTACAAAAACTTTGTATGCTACACGTGGTAGTATTTATGATACAAATGGTGAATATTTAGCTCAAACAGTAAATTCTTATACCGTAATAGCATATTTAGAAGAATCACGCACCACTGATATAAAGAATCCTCAACATGTTGTAGATAAAGAATTAACTGCTGAAAAATTAAGTGAAGTATTTTTAAAACATAATATTAAATCAATGACTAAAGAATATATTTTAAGTTTATTAAATCAAGAAGATAGATATCAAGTTGAATTAGGACCAGGTGGCCGTGATATTACGGAAATAGTTAAAGTTGAAATAGAAAATTTAAATTTACCAGGAATTGATTTTATTAGTTCGTCAAAAAGATATTATCAAATGGGAAATTTTGCTTCGTATTTAGTTGGTTATACTGTAAAAGATGAAGAAGGAAAAGTTACTGGTGAAATGGGAGTAGAATCTTATTATAACGATGAATTAGCTGGTAGGGATGGTAAAACTTCTTATCAAACAGATACATATGGTTATAAATTACCAAACTCTAAAGAAGTTACTGATCCTGCTGTTGCTGGTTCCAATATCTATTTAACTATTGATAATAATATTCAATTATTTATTGAGCAAGAGTTAAAAGATTTAGCTTCAGAATACGACATGAGTTGGGCTACTTTAACTGTTGCTGATGCTAAAACGGGTGCTATATTAGGAGCTGGTTCTGTTCCATCATTTGATCCTAATAAGTTAAATATTACAAACTACTTAAATCCTTTAGTATCTTATGCTTATGAACCAGGTTCTACTATGAAGATATTTTCTTTTATGGCCGCTATGGAAGCAGGCATTTATGATGGTAATAAAACCTATCAATCTGGTACTATTCAAGTAGATGATGCGACAATTAAAGATTTTAATACTGTTGGTTGGGGTGAGATTACTTTTGATTCAGGATTTGCTTATTCTTCAAATGTAGCTGCTACTAACTTAGCTTTAGAATTAGGAAGAGATCGCTTAATAAGCTTTTATGAAAAATGTGGTTTTGGTGCTTTAACTAATATTAATTTACCAGAAGAAGTTGCTGGTGATATAGATGTTGTTTATAAAACCGAAGTAGCAACTGCATCTTTTGGCCAAGGCATTACAACTACACCTATTCAAAACATTCAGGCTTTAACGATGTTAGCTAATGAAGGAGTTATGTTAAAACCTTATATTATCGATAAAATAGTTGATCCTAATACTAATGCTGTTTTATATGAAGGAAAAAGGGAAGAACTTGGTCAAATTGTTTCTAATGAAACGGTTAATAAAATGCGCAGCTTAATGCATGATGTCGTTTATTCTGGTAAAACCGATGCTAGTATGTTTAAACCGCAAACTATTGAAATAATAGGTAAAACTGGTACAGCTCAAATTGCTAATCCTAATGGTGGTGGTTATTTAACTGGTGCAAATGATTATGTTCGTAGTTTTGCTACATTATTTCCGGCAAATGATCCTCAATATATCTTGTATTTTTCAGTTAAACAATTTCAAGGCCCATTTCGTGAAGTGACTCAAGCCGTAGCTGATATAATTGATGAAATAGCTAAATATAAAAACTTAGTAGCTGCTATTAGTAATGAAGAATCTAAAATATATTCTATGGATAATTTCTTGAATTTAGAAACTACTAAGTCTTTAGAAAAATTAAAAAGTATTAATTTAAGAATAATTACAATGGGTGATGGTAATATTATAACTAAACAATATCCAGAATCTAATACTAAAATAATTAGTAATTCTTTAATAATATTTAAAACAAATAGTAATAATTATATTATGCCAGATTTAACTGGTTTAACAAAGAGTGAAGTTGTTACTTTTTGTAATTTTATAGGTATAAAATATAAAATTATAGGGGATGGATTAGTTAGTAGTACAAATATACCTATTGGTAATATTCTTGATTTAAATAATACACTTGAAATAACTTTAACTAATACTAATTAAAGTTATTAATATGTATATAATAATAGTATCTATTATAAGTGAAGTATGATATATTAGATATAGAAAGAAGGTTGAGATAGCAATGAATAATCTTAATAAAAATGATTTAAATATATCGGGATTAAATCAAGTTATTAAGTTATCTAAAAAAATATTAAACTTAATATATATCGTAATGATATTTGGTATTATATTTTTAATAACTTTATTGATAAAAGAATGGGGAATACTTGGTTTTATTTTAACTATTTTAAGAATAGCTACACCATTTTTTATAGGTTTTATAATCGCTTGGTTATTTAATCCTTTTGTTAAATATTTAGAATCTCGAGGTTGGCGCAGGGGTGTAGCATCAGCTACGATATATCTTGTTTTTATTGCTTTAATATTTACTTTCGTTAGCTTTTTAATACCAACAATTTATAATCAGTTAAATGATTTAATAGCATCTTTATCAGGTATATATGGTAGTGTTCGTGAATGGATTACTAGTATTTTAAATAATTTTAATAGTAATAATATGTATGATGTTAGTCAAATAGAAAGTAATATCTTTAAAGCAATAGAAGAGTTTTTCTATGATGTTACTAATAATTTACCAAGTTTATTTTTAACTACTATAGCATCTTTATTTAGTGGTATTGGCACAATTGCTATATCTTTAGTAGTTGGTATTTACTTATTATTTGATTTTGATAATGCTAGTTATCATCTTCTAAAATATATTCCTAGTCCTTATAAAGAAGAAATTAATACTTTATTAACTGATATTGGTTTTGAATTAAGAAAATGTGTTAAAGGGACTTTATTAGTAGCCTTTGCTGTCTTTATTTTAGATTCAATTGGTTTTGCAATTGCTGGTTTAAAAGCCCCATTATTATTTGGAATATTATGTGGTATAACTGATTTAATTCCTTATATAGGTCCTTATATTGGAGGTGCTGCTGCTGTTATCGTTGGTTATTCTCAAAGTCCTTTAATTGGAACTGCCGTTTTAATAATAGCAACATTAGTTCAATTGTTAGAAAATTATGTATTACAACCAGTAGTAATGAGTAAAACAATGCAATTACATCCAGTTACAATAATTATTGGTTTATTGATTTTTGGCCATTTCTTTGGAATTATAGGCATGATATTAGCAACTCCAGTTATGTCATTAGCCAAAGTAGTATATCGCTTTTTTGCTAAAAAATATGGTTGGTTTAATATAGATACTGAATAATCCTACTTTAATAGTAGGTTTTTCTATACTTTAATATTTATTTATTTTATAATGATTATAGGAGAATAATATGAAAAAAGTAACAATATTAACTGATGATTTAGGTTATGGTGGTATAGAAAAAAGTGTTTCTATTTTAGCTAATTATCTTACTGATTACGCTAAAGTAGAAGTAATATCTTTGTATAAGTTATATGAAGAACCAGCTTTTTCTTTTAATTCTAAAGTAAATGTAAAATATTTAACTGAATTAAAACCTAATAAACTAGATATAATTTATAATTTAAAAAATCTTAAAATATTTTCTTTTTTATTAGCTGTTATAGAATGGTTAAAAATAAAAATAAAAAGTCGTAAAGCACTAATTGATTATATTTCCATATGTGATAGTAATATAATTATAAGTACAAATAGAATTTTAAATAAATATTTAGGTAATTATAAAAAGGATAATGTTTGCGCTGTTGCTTGGGAACATTTTCATCATCATGATAATATAGAATATATTAAGTTATTAGTTAAATCTTTAAAAAATATTGATAAATTAGTAGTTTTAAGTAAAAGTTTAGCAGATTATTATAAAAAATATTTCATAGATAATAATATTAATTGTACTATTGAATATATTCCAGATACTTTAGAAGAAATACCTAGTGATTATACTAATTATAAAAATAATAATTTAATTGCAGTAGGTAAAATGACTCCTCGTAAAGCTTTTGAAGATTTAATAACTGTATTTAAATTAGTAGATTTAAAAACAAATGATGTTTATTTAAACTTAGTTGGTGATGGTAGCTCTAAAAATAAAGTATTTAAAAAAATAGTTGATAATAATTTAACTAGAAAAGTTCATATGTATGGATATTTACCTCAAAAAAGTATTAATAAATTATATAAAGAATCTAGTATATTTTGTATGACTAGTCATACTGAAGCCTTTGGTATAACTTTACTCGAAGCTATGAGTTATAAATTACCTATAATTGCTTTTGATTCAGCAGAAGGAGCAAAAGAATTAATTAAAAATAATTATAATGGTTATTTAATAAAAAATCGTAATGAATATGAAATGGCAGATAAAATAGTTGAATTATTAAATAATAAAAAAGAACTAAAAAGATTAGGGGAAAATGCTTATAAAACAGCTTTAACTTATCAAAAAGAAGAGATCTTAAAACTTTGGAATAAAATACTAGCTTTAGATGAAGAATAATTCTTCTTTTTTTATATTTTTAATATATAGATTATTATTTGTTCCAACTCCTCCACTTATCGTGACATCAGATTGCAGATTGATTACCGGACGCAAGCCATAGCCGCCGGTCACCCAGTCGCTGTAAGCATTGCCAGTCGCGTCCTGAAAGAACTCGTTAGCAGCTAAGCTGCCAGAGTCGAAATGGAACGGCGACATGGACCAATAATTGCCATTTTGGTAGAGATAAGTTAAGCGATTCATATATCCGGTGGCAAACAATATGGCTTTGCAGTTGAATATTAATGATAATATAAGAATGTACAAAAATTAAATTTATTTTTATATAAATGTAAATTTCAAGATAAAGTGTCATAATTATTTCATTATCAAAATGTCATAGTTTCATTAATAATTTTTATATTAAAATAACTTGACCGCTTATCGTGACATCAGATTGCAGATTGATTACCGGACGCAAGCCATTGCCGCTGGTCACAATGCCGCCGCCGTAAGCAATGCCAGACGCGTCCTGAAAGAACCCATCAGCAGCCGAAGCGCCAACGCCGAAATAGGACGGCGACATGGACCAATAATAGCCATTTTGGTATAGATAAGTTAAGCGATTCATATATCCGGTGACAAATAGTTAAGATGAACTTTTATTAACATTTAATATAATACCTATACTGGACATTGATACTAGTAAACTAGAACCACCATATGATAAGAATGGTAAGGTAACACCTGTTACGGGAATTAAACCTACTACTACACATAAATTTAATACAGCTTGAATTAAAATTTCAAATGATAAGCCAAATACTAAGTATTTTGCAAATAAGTTATTAGCTTTTAAAGAAATTTTTATTGAACGTATAAAAATAGTAAATAATAAACTTGTTACAATTAAAATACCTAAGAAACCTAATTCTTCTGAAATGATAGAAAAAATAAAATCTGTTTGAGGTTCTGGTAAGTAAAAGTGTTTTTGAATGGAATTACCTAATCCCATACCAAGTAATCCCGATGGGCCAATTGCATATAAACTTTGAATAATTTGAAAACCACTACCTAATGGATCTGACCAAGGATTTATAAAAGATATTATACGAGCTAAACGATATGGGGCAATAATTATTAAACCTACTATACCTAGTAATCCAAGAATACCACATTTAATAAAGAAAGATAATTTAGCACCAGAAACAAATATAATCATAATTAAAGTTATTATAATCACCATTCCTTGTCCAAAGTCAGGCTCTAGCATAATTAAACCAAAGAAAACAAAAATAACTGCTAGTATAGGAAATAAACCTTTAACAACGTTTTTAACTTCCGAATCATTATTTGCTAAATATTTAGAAACAAAAATAATAAGGGCAATTTTAGCGAATTCGGATGGTTGGATACTAAATGAACCAATACCAAACCATGAACGTGAGCCATTACGGACAATACCTATACCAGGAATAAGTACTAATATCAGTAATATAAAAGTTAAAAGTAATATTTTATTAGCTTGTTTATAATATATTTTATAATCAACTTTACTTAAGATAAACATAGATATTAAACCTAGTATAAAGAAAAATGATTGGTGTTTAACATATTTTAATGGGTCATTAAATTTATATCCTGCCCAAATATTACTTGCAGAGTAAATCATTATAATGCCAAAGATAGCGGTAGTAATGACACTAATTAATAATATTTTATCTATTTTTTTATTCATAGTATCTCTCCATCTATTTAAATATATTCTTTAATATTTTAATTTTTACATGTTAACCAAAATAAGTTGACACCTTATATTTTAAATGATATACTATGAAAGAAATTAAAGGAGGAAATACTATGGCTGTTAAACTACGTTTAAAAAGAATGGGTGCTAAACAAAAACCATTTTATCGTATTGTAGCTGCTGATTCACGTAATGCTCGTGATGGTAAATTCATTGAAACAGTTGGAACTTATAATCCAATTAAAAATCCTCATGAATTAACAGTTAATGAAGAAAAAGCTTTATACTGGTTATCAAATGGTGCTCAACCAACTGATACAGTAAGAAATCTTTTATCACAAGCTGGCGTTATGGCTAAATATGCTGCTACTAAAAAGAAAGAGAAGTAAAATGAATTTAAAAGAATTTACAGAATTTCTAGTAAAATCAGTTGCTACTAATCCTGAATATGTTCGTGTATCAGAATTTAGTGGTGAAGAAGATTCTATAATTTTAGAAGTAATTGTTAGTGATAAAGATCGCTCAATTGTAATTGGTAAAGGCGGAAGAATGGCTAATGCTATTAGAACTTTAGTACAAGCTCAAGCTTATATCAAAGGTTTAAAAAAAGTTAAGTTAAATATAGATTCTTTTTAAGATACGAAAGTATCTTTTTTTTATTATTTATTCATGCTATAATTTAGGAAGAATAGGAAGTGGAAATATGAATGAACTTGAAAAAATTGATGCTTATTTTCGTGCTGCTAACTATATTTCTTTAGGAGAATTATATTTAGTTGATAATCCGTTATTAAAAAGACCTTTAAAAATGAGCGATTTAAAGAAAAAATTAGTTGGTCACTGGGGAACTGTTCCTGGACAAAATTTTATTTATACTCATTTAAATTATGCAATAAAAAAATATGATTTAAATATGATTTATGTTTGTGGTCCTGGACATGGTGGTAATTTCTTTGTAGCTCAAGATTATTTAGATGGTACTTATAGTGAAATTTATCCAGAGTTTACTCAAGATGCATCTGGTTTAAAGAAATTGTTTAAACATTTTTCTTTTCCATATGGTATTGGATCACATGCAACACCTGAAGTTCCTGGATCTATTAATGAGGGTGGCGAATTAGGGTATAGTCTTTCTCATGCTTTTGGAGCAGTATTAGATAATCCATCTTTAATAGCGGCATGTGTTATTGGTGATGGCGAAGCTGAAACTGGTCCTTTAGCAACAAGTTGGCATGGAAATAAGTTTATTAATCCTAAAAAAGATGGTATTGTTTTACCAATTTTACATCTAAATGGTTATAAGATTAGCAATCCTACTATTTTTTCACGAATGACTGATAAAAGCTTAACTTATTACTTTGCTGGATTAGGATATCGTCCTTTCTTTGTTGAAGGTAGTGATACTTTTGATATGCATAAAAAGATGATAAGTGCTTTAGATGAAGCTTTAATGATGATAAAAAAGATAAAAGAAAATATTGCTATTAATGAAAATATTAAATTTTATTATCCCATGATTATTTTAAGAAGTCCTAAAGGATGGACTGGTATAAAGGAATTAAATGGTATAAAAATTGAAGGAACATTCCATGCTCATCAAATACCTATAACTCCTACTAATGAAAAAGAACTAAAAATATTAGAAAATTGGTTCCGTAGTTATCATCCAGAAGAGTTATTTGATAATAATGGTACTTTAAAAAAAGAAATTCGTGATATTGCACCAGTAGGTATTAAAAGAATGGGTATGAATCCCATAACTAATGGTGGTTTATTAAGACATCCTTTAGAATTACCAGATATTAAAAATTATCAAGTAGAAATAAATGGTCATGGCTTAGTTAAAGCTCAAGATACTTTAGTATTTTCTAGTTATTTAAAAGATGTCTTTAAATATAATGAATTAAATCAAAATTTTCGTTTATTTTGTCCTGATGAGGCCATGTCTAATCGTTTATATGATATTTTTAAAGAAACTAATCGTACTTGGCAAATGCCTCAAGAAAATACAGATGAATATTTAAGTCCAACTGGCCGTATAATGGATTCTTTTCTATCAGAACATTTATGTGAAGGTATGCTTGAAGGATACATTTTAACAGGAAGAAATGGTATATTTGCCAGTTATGAAGCATTTATAAGAGTAATAGATTCAATGGCTTCTCAACATGCTAAGTGGTTAAAAATGGCAAATGAAGTAGATTTTCGTCGTCCAGTATCATCTTTAAATATTTTATTAACAAGTAATGTTTGGCAACAAGATCATAATGGATATACTCATCAAGAACCTGGTTTTTTAGATCATTTAGCCAATAAAAATCCTAATTTTGTTAGACTATATTTACCAGCTGATGCAAATTCATTATTAGCAGTTGGGGATAAGTCTTTAAAATCGACAAATAAAATAAATGTTATTGTAGCATCAAAACATCCATCATATCAGTGGCTTAGTTTAGATGAAGCAATTACTCATTGTACTAAAGGATTAGGAATATGGAATTTTGCTTCTAATGATAAAGATTATACTGATATTGTAATTGCAACTTGTGGAGATACACCTACTATAGAAGGTTTAGCAGCAACTTCAATATTACGTGAATACTTACCAAAACTAAGAATACGTTTTATTAATGTTGTTGATTTAATGCGTTTAGCAGATCCAACTATAAATTCTCATGGTATAAGTGATGAAGAATATGATTTATTATTTACTAAAGATAAACCAATTATCTTTGTATATCATGGCTATCCTGGCTTAATAAAGAATTTTATTTTTAAACGTCATAATCATAATATTCATATTGCGGGATATATAGAAGAAGGTAGTATTACAACTTCATTTGATATGCGTGTAAGAAATAAAATAGATCGTTATCATCTTGTTATGCAAGCAATAAAAATGCTTCCTAATTTAGGAAACGATGGTACATATTTATATGAAATCATGCAAGAAAAGCTAGTAAAACATACTAATTATATTAAGAAAAATGGTATTGATATGGAAGAGATAAGAGATTGGCAATGGGTAGATTAATACCTTTTTTTAATGCTTTAATATTTACTAGAATTATCTTTTAGAATATCTAATTTATGATATTTTTTAAGTATCTCATACACTTTTTCTTTATATTTAGAATTAATCGTAATTATAAAATGGGCAAAACTTTTTGGTAAAAAAGAAATAGTATATTTATTAATAATAATATATTCAATATTATCCCAATAAAGTTTCATCGCCATTTTTCCTTTTTCAGAAATTTCTACACCAGTATCATCAATTTTAGTAATTACTATATCTTGTTTTAAATATTCTCTAATCTTATATTTAGTTTCTACTAAAGAATAAATATAAATAATAAGTAATATTAAACATAATGGTAGAATAAAAAATACTTCGTCAACTATTATAGAAATAATTCCTAAAATAGTTAAAATTATTATATAAGCAATATAAGATTTTAACAAAGAATGCGTTTTCGAACTTGGTCTTTTTATTAATAGATAGTAGTTATCTTGGATATACATAACCTCATCCCAATATTTTATATCTTTTTCATTTTTATTAGAAATTATCATTTTATCACAACCTTTTCTAAATTATATCATTAATAAAAACTTTGTTTAAGTTTAATTTAAAAATAATTGTACTTGATTATAAAATAAGATATAATTGACTTATTAGGAGTTTGAAATGAAAGAAGTTAACTTTTTTAAAATATATATCCCTATAATTACAATTTTAGTTATTGTTTTATGTTTTTTTGCTGTAAGATTAAATGAAAAAAATGAAAATTTATCTAAAAAATCCGATGATGGAATTCGCTTTCAAGAAGAATATTCTAGTTTAAATGGTAAAACAAGTGCTGAAGGAATAGAATATCCTAATGTTAATTTAGATAGTAATAATCTTTATTATTATGCATCTGAAAATGATATTATTGAAGTTTTAAAAAGTAAAACGGGAGTAGTATATTTAGGATTTCCAACATGTATTACGTGTCGAAAAAATATTGATTTATTAAATGAAGCTGCTAAAGAATATAATATTGATAAAATTTATTATTATAATATTAAACCGATAAGAACTACTTTTTCTTTAAATGAAAATAATGAGTTAGTTACTAATAAGGGTACAGATTTTTATTATGAATTATTACAAATTTTAGATGATTATCTTGATTTTTATAAGTTAGTTTCTTCTGATGATAAAGAGATTATTAGTGAAGAAAAGTGGCTTACTCCTTGTATAATATTTGTTAAAAATGGCAAACTAGTTTCTTTTATTTCTGACTTTAGTGAAGAAGATGATTTGAAATTAAAAGAAGCATTTGAAAAAAATTTAGAAAATATATGTGATGGGAAATGTTAAAACATTTTTTTTAATAACTAAAGGTGGGTTTATATGAGTAGTAGTTTATTACCAGCAGATATATATACTGTTTTAAATAGAACAATTTTAACTAATGAAGATAAGAATAATTTAATTGCATTATATGAACCAATTATAGGCCCAATTGCTATATCATTATATCTAACATTATGGCGAGATCTTGATTATAATCAGTATATGAGTAAAGATTATAATCATCATCATTTAATGACTATTATTAAAACAGATTTACAAAGTATTAAAGTAGCCCGTGAAGCTTTGGAAGCTGTTGGTTTATTAAGAACTTTTTATAAAGAAGGGGATGTTAATTCTTATGTTTATGAGTTATATTCCCCAATGAGTCCTAAAGAGTTTTTAAATCATCCCGTATTAAATATTGTTTTATATAATAATATTGGTAAAGTTGAATATGATGCTATTAAACAAAATTATCAAAATATAAATGTCGATTTAAGTGAATATGAAGATATTTCAAAGACATTAAATATGACTTTTAAAAGTTCTAATATTGTGCCTGAATTTGATGTTCGTGATCGTCAATATTTAAGTGTTAATGCTAGCAATGTAATTGATTTTGAATTATTAAAATCTTCAATACCTAAAGGTATTTTAAATGAACGTGCTTTAAATAAAAAAGTTCGTGAATTAATTGAAAATTTAGCTTTTGTATATAATTTAGATACTTTAAAAATGGCTGAAATAATTCGAAGTGCTTTAAATGAACGTGGCTTAATTATTACGGATTCTTTAAGAAAGTATGCTAGGAATTATTATACATATCAAAATAATGGTAAATTACCAACTTTAATTTATCGTAATCAACCAGAATATCTTAAAAGTCCCGCTGGAGATACCTCTAAAAGAGCTAAAATTATTTATGCTTTTGAAAATACAAGACCTTATGATTTTTTAAAAAGCAAGTATCATGGGGTGACACCAACTAATAGAGATTTACGTTTATTAGAAAATTTAATGTGTGATTTACAATTAAAACCTGCTGTTGTAAATGTTTTAATAGATTATGTGTTAAAGAAAAATAATAATAAATTAAATCAAGCTTTTGTCGAGACTATTGCAGGTCAATGGAAACGTAGTGGGATTGAAACTGCTGATGAAGCTATGCGTTTTGCTGAAAAAGAACAAAAGAAAATAATGAAAAAGGCACCAACTAATATTAAGACTCCTGAGGCGACTCCTGTTTGGTTTAAAGAAGAAATTAAAAGTAATGATGCTAGTGCTGAAGAGCAAAAAGAATTAGAAGAATTATTGAAAGGATTAGAATAATGAATATAATTGGAAATAATAAAATGGTTGAAAATGCTGTTCAAGAAAATTATTATAGAGCTTTAAATGATTCTAAATTACAAAGTCTTATCAATAATTTAAATGTTTCTCAAGAAGAAATAAAAAATAATGTTACTAAGTTAGAAGAAACTTTAAAGCAATTAGATAATTGTAAGAATTGTAAAGGTTTAGCATCTTGTTTAAATCCTAGTAAAGGGTGTGTATCATATCCTAAAAATTATAATAATCATCTAGAGTTTTTTTATTTAGCTTGTCGTTATAAAAAGCAAAAAATTAAACAAGATAAAGAAAAAATGACTCAAGAAAAAGTTTTAGCAAATGCCTCTTTAAAAGATTTAGATACAACAGATAAAAATAGGTATCCTTTAATCAAATGGGTTACTAAGTTTATTAAAGAATATGATAATACTAAAAGTAATAAAGGATTGTATTTACATGGTAATTTTGGATGTGGTAAAACATATATTTTAGCTTGTTTATTTAATGAAATGAAAGTTAGAGGTTATTCTACTGCTATTGTATATTTTCCAAGTTTATTAAAAGATTTAAAAGGGGATTTTGATAGTATGTTAGATACTCTTAATTTCTTAGATGATGTTGATTTATTATTAATAGATGATATAGGGGCTGAAAAAGTTACGGAATGGGGAAGAGATGAAATTTTAGGAACTATATTACAATATAGAATGAATAATATGAAAACAACTTTTTTTACTTCTAATTTTAATATTCCTGAATTAGAAAAACATTTATCTAATAATGGTAGTGAACCTATAAAAGCTAATCGCATTATTGAAAGAATTAAATATTTAACAGTTGATATGGAAATGGTAAGTAAAAATATGCGTAAGTAGTCTTTGACTATTTATATAAATATATATATAATTATTGAAGTGGAGGATTTAGATGGAAGAATTAAGAATACCAAATCATGTTGGTATTATATTAGATGGTAACAGAAGATGGGCTAAAGAGCACTTTCTACCTCAGTTAGAAGGACATCGTAGAGGGTTTGAAAATATTAGAAAATTAACTAAATATATTTTTGATAAAAATGTTAAATATTTATCTGTATTTGCTTTTTCAACCGAAAATTTTAAAAGAACTAAAGAAGAAGTAAAGTATTTAATGGATATGTTTGTTAAAGAATTTCGAAATGAATATGATGAGTTACATAAAAATAATATTAAAGTAATATTTAGTGGTAGTAAAGAAAATTTACGTGATGATGTTATTAATGCAATGAATGAAATTACAGAAATTACTAAAAATAATACTAAAGCAGTATTTAATATATGTCTTAATTATGGAGGACGTAAGGAAATAGTAGATACGACAAAATTAATAGCTCAAGAATATAAGGATGGTAAAATAAGTTTAGAAGATATTACGGAGGATTATTTTAGTACGAAGTTATATCATGATTTACCCCCAATAGATTTATTAATTAGAACAAGTGGAGAATATCGAGTTAGTAATTTTATGCTATGGCAATTATCATATGCTGAATTTTATTTTCCCAAGTGTCATTGGCCAGCATTTAATGAACATGAATTTGATAAGGCATTAATAGAATATAATAAAAGAGATAGAAGATTAGGAGGTAATAGTAATGAAAAAAAGAATAATCAGTAGTATTATTATTGCTTTAATATTCATTCCTGTTTTTTTATTAGGTGGTTTATTTTTTAAATTATTTTGTGGGGTATTAGGAATATTAGCTTTCAATGAAATTATTTCTTTACCAAAATTTAAGAAATTACCAAGTATTATTAAACTTCTAGGAATGTTTTCTTTAATTTTGTTAATGTTTGTTACTAATGGATATTCTATATATTTAGGAGTAAGTTATGAAAGTCTTATTATAAGTTTTATTGCTTTACTTTTACCGGTATTATTTATAAAAAAGTGTAATAGTGATTTAGCTATAAGCTTATCTAGTTTTATAATTTTATTAGGTTTATTTTTTAATTCAACAATTATGATTAACGAGAGTAATAAATGGGTATTACTATATATAGTGATAGTAACATGCTGTACAGATATATTTGCTTATTTAGTTGGAAGTTTACTTGGTAAACATAAATTTACCCCTATATCTCCTAATAAAACTATTGAAGGTTCAATTGGGGGAATTGTTGTTGCTATGGTAGTTGGTACTATTTACTATTTAAATATATTTCCTGGTAGTAGTATTTTTAAAATGATTTTAATAAGTACATTTTTAGCATTAATGAGTGAAATTGGTGATTTAATATTTAGTAAAATTAAAAGAGATAATGAAATTAAAGACTTTTCTAATTTAATACCTGGTCATGGTGGCATATTAGATCGTTTAGATAGTTTAATGTTTTGTTTATTAACATATGTATTATTATGCACTTTATTATAAAAGAATAGGAGAATGGTTATGTGGATAGTGTATTTATTAGTATTAATTATTATTCTTGGTTCTTTAGTTTTAGTTCATGAATTAGGACACTTCCTAGTTGCTAAAAAATGTGGTGTTCATATATATGAATTTTCAATAGGTATGGGACCAATTCTTCATAAACATATTGGTAAAGATAATATTCAGTATTCTATTAGAGCTTTACCTATTGGTGGCTACGTGCAAATGGCTGGTGAAGTAACTGAAGATGATGATAATATTAAAAAAGAAGATTTTATGTGTAATAAAAAATGGTGGCAAAGAATTTTAATATTAATTGCTGGTGTAACAATGAATTTTATTACAGCTTTTATCTTATTATTTGTAATAGCACTTATTTGGGGTGCTAGTTCAACTGATCCAGTTGTAACATCAGTTATGGAAAATTCTGCTTATGCTGAAGCTGGCGGTCTTGCTGGTGATACTATTTTAGAGGTAGATGGTAAAAAAACTAGTACTTGGGATAGAGCACAAATATTACTGATTTTAAGTAATGATACTGGATATTATAATATTAAAGTAAGACATGAAAATGGTAATGAAGAAACTCTAAAAGTAACACCTAAAGATACTATTTTAGAAGATGGTACTTCTTCCAAAGTATTTGGTATTTCAGTTGTACCTACAATAGAAAAAGGACTTATTCCATCTTTAAAATATGCTTTTTCTAAATTTACTAGTATATATCAATCTATGTTTACAATAATTGGTGGTTTATTTACTGGACGTATTTCAACAAACTCTTTATCAGGACCTGTAGGAATATATTCCATTGTAGAACAATCATTTGCCTTAGGTCTTTCTCAACTTCTATATTTAACAGCCTATATATCAATTAATTTAGGATTTATGAATTTATTACCATTCCCAGCTTTTGATGGCGGACATATTGTATTTGTTCTTATTGAAAAATTAAGAGGTAAACCTGTAGATAAAAATATTGAAGGTTGGTTTCATGCAGTTGGTTTCATGCTTTTAATGATACTAATGATTTATATTACAATTAAAGATATAATACGTTTATTTTAATAACCTTTTAAGATGCTTAGCATCTTTTTTTATGTTTTATTAGATTGCAGATTGATTACCGGACGCAAGCCAAGGCCGCTGGTCACCCAGAGGTAGCCGTAAGCATCGCCAGCCGCGCCCTGAATGAACTCGTAAGCAGCAGAGGTGCCAGAGTTGAAATGGCACGGCGACATGGACCAATAATTGCCATTTTGGTAGAGATAAGTTAAGCGATTCATATATCCGGTGGCAAAGAATTTGATGACTTTGCAATTGATCATTAATGATAACATAAGAACGTACAAAAAATGTAATATAGAAATGTACAAAAATTATACTTATTTTTATATAAATAAAAATTTTAAGATAAAAAGGGCATAATTATTTCATTATTAAAATATTATGTTTTTATTAATAATTTCTTACATAAAATATCTCAATCAAGTATCGTGACATCAGATTGCAGATTGATTACCGGACGCAAGCCATTGCCGTTGGTCACATAGTTGCCGCCGCCCGCATCGCCAGTCGCGCTCTGAATGAACTCGCCAGCAGAAGAGGAGACAGAGTTGAAAGCGCCCGGCGACATGGACCAATAATAGCCATTTTGGTAGAGATAAGTTAAGCGATTCATATATCCGGTGGCAAAGAATTTGATGGTTTTGCAATTGAACATTATATATAAGAATGTAGAAAAAATGTAATATAAATTTCAAAATAAAAATATCATAATTATTTCGTTATTAAAAAGTCATAGTTTTATTAAAGTAACTTAACAAATTATCGCAACATCAGATTGCAGATTGATTACCGGACGCAAGCCATGGCCGAGGGTCACCCAGCTGTAGCCGTCAGCATAGCCAGCCGCGTACTGAAAGAACCCGCTAGCAGAAGAGCTGCCAGAGTTGAAAATGACCGGCGACATGGACCAATAATTGCCATTTTGGTAGAGATAAGTTAAGCGATTCATATATCCGGTGGCAAACAATTTGATGGTTTTGCAATTGAACATTATATATAAGAATGTAGAAAAAATGTAATATAAATTTCAAAATAAAAATATCATAATTATTTCGTTATTAAAAAGTCATAGTTTTATTAAAGTAACTTAACAAATTATCGCAACATCAGATTGCAGATTGATTACCGGACGCAAGCCATGGCCGTTGGTCACCCAGTAGTCGGTAGCGTAACCAGTCGCGTCCTGAATGAACCCGCCAGTAGAAGAGCTGCCAGAGTAGAAACTAAACGGCGACATGGACCAATAATAGCCATTTTGGTAGAGATAAGTTAAGCGATTCATATATCCGGTGGCAAAGAAAAAAATTAAAGGCTTATAACGAAGTCACTGAAAAAGTATACAAAGATTACTGTAAAGCATAACAGTAGTCTTTTTATTTGGTATAATATAGATA
>CALVSW010000002.1 GCA_944359625.1 uncultured Bacilli bacterium
CAACAAAGTTTCACTTTGTTGCTTATCAATTAAATAATCCGGATATCCATTTCGGATTTCCTAACTTAAATTAACCTAAAATATTAGTCTAAATTTAACAATCTTTTACTTATCGTGACATCAGATTGCAGATTGATTACCGGACGCAAGCCATAGCCGATGGTCACCCAGCCGTAGCCGTAAGCATAGCCAGCCGCGTACTGACGGAACCCAACAGCAGAAGAGGCGCCAACGCTGAAAGAGGACGGCGACATGGACCAATAATAGCCATTTTGGTAGAGATAAGTTAAGCGATTCATATATCCGGTGGCAAAAGACTAATCTTGTATTTTACTAATAGCATTAGTAATTGCTATTTTACCATAATCGTATGTTATACCACCTTGAAGATAAGCTATATATGGTTTTCTAATTGGACCATCACAACTAATTTCAATTGATGAACCTTGGGTAAAAGAACCACTTGCCATTATTATTGGATCATCATAACCTGGTGTAGCTACTGGTATAGGTAAAACATTAGAATCAATTGCTGAATTAGCTTGAATTTCTTGAATAAATTTAATTAATTTTTTCTCATCATTAAATATAATACGTGTAACAATATCGTTACGTTTTTCATTATATTTTGGATGAACTTCATAACCAAAATATTCTAATAAATAACTTGCTAATATTCCCGTTTTTAAACTAGCTACAACAGCACTTGGAGCCATATATAATCCTTGTAAAAAGAAGCGATTATTACCTAATGATGGTCCTATTTCTTTTCCTTCACCAGGAGCAGTTAATCTTTCACTACATAATTTAATTAAATCACTACGACCGGCAATATAAGCTCCTGTACTAGCAATACCAGCACCTAAATTTTTTATTAAAGAACCAACTATAATATCAGCACCATATTCTAAAGGTTCTTCTGTATTTACAAATTCACAGTAACAATTATCTACCATTATAATAATATCTTTATTAATACTTTTAATGAGTTTAGATACTTTAGCTATTTTTTCTAAACTAATCGTATCACGATTAGCATAACCAACACTTCTTTGAATTTCAATAACTTTTACTTTATTTTCTTTTAAGTATTTTTCTATCTTTTCATAATTAAAGTCATTATTAATTAAATCTATACTATCATATTTAATATCATAACTTTTTAAACTACTAGGATTATCTTTAATACCAATTACTTCATCTAAAGTATCATAGGGTTTACCATTAATAGATAATAATAAATCTTTTGGTCTTAAAAGAGCAAATAGGGTAACTGTTAGGGCATGAGTACCACTAATTAATTGCGGTCTTACTAAGGCATCTTCAGCTTTTAATACTTCAGCAAATACTTTTTCAATTTTATCACGACCAGTATCATTATACCCATAACCATTAGTACCAGCTAAATCATTTTCAGATACTTGATATTTTTTAAAAGCATCTAATACTTTTTTACTATTTAAAAAACCAATATTATCTAATTTAAGAAATAATTCTTGATTATTTTTTTCAAAATCTATAACTAATTTATTAATTTTTTCATTCATTTTTTACCACCATCAACTCTAATTATTGTTTTATTAATATAACTTGCATCTTTACTTATTAAAAATTTTATAACATTTGCAATTTCTTCGGGTTTAGCAAATCTTTTTAATAAGATTTTATCTTCTTCTTGTTTTCTAAACTCTTTAGTAATACTTTCATTCATTTTTGTATCTACCCAACCAGGAGCAACGATATTAACTCTAATATTAGGAGCCAAATAATTAGCAAAGTTATGCATTAAAGATATAATTCCAGCTTTAGAAGCATCATAATCGATACTTTCAATATATTCAGTATCTATACCATTTGTACTTGAAATAAAAATTATACTTCCATCTTTATTTATTTTATTACTTATTAACTTAGTTAAATAATAAGTACCTATTAAATTAGTATCGATAACTTTTTTAAATTCTTCATAAGTTTTTAAATTATAATCATTATCAATAGCAATCGCTGCATTATTGATTAAAACATCAATATTATCTAATTTATTAACTAAATTAAAAATACTATCTTTATCTTCTAAATCTAAATAATATCCAGAAACTAAATACTTACTTTCTAATCTTTCTTTTTCTTTTATATTACTTTTATAAGTAAAAATAACTTCATTATTAGAAGCTAATAATTCTACTAAAGATTTACCAATACCACTTGTACCACCAGTAATTAATATACGCATAATATCACATCCCGAAAGCATTATAGCAAATAATAAATAATAAAACAATTTGCTAATTTTAAAAAGAGTGTTATACTTAGCATGTGATAATATGAAGAGATTACAAGAATTTTTAGAAAAGTATTTATTATGGATAATAGCATTTATTGGTTTAATTCTTTTTATGATTATTGTCGTTAGATTAAGAAATAATACTATTCAAAGTTTTGATAATTATATATATAACCATATTAAAGAATTAATAAGTCCTAATATGACTAATATATTTAAAGTAATAACAGAATTTGGTAATGTTTATATTATGATTCCTGTTATTATATTAATACTAATATTTAGTAATGATAAAAGTTTTAAAAAATATTTTATTTATAATTTAATATCTATTTTTATATTAAATAATATCTTAAAAATTATTTTTACAAGAAGTAGACCTCTTGATATTAATTTAATTATTGAAACAGGGTATAGTTTTCCATCAGGACATTCAATGGTATCTTTTGCCTTTTATGGTTTCTTAGCTTATTTTATATATCATACTAATTTAAATCGTTATTTAAAAATATTATATATTTTATTACTAGGATTATTAGTCTTATTAATAGGTATTTCTAGAATATATTTAGGAGTACATTATGCTTCTGATGTTTTAGGTGGTTTTGCTATATCAGCATTATATTTAGTAATATTTATTAAATATGTTTATAATAAAAATAAAGAAGAAAAGCTTAATCTAAAATAGTATTTTCTTCTTTTATTATATCGGCAAATATTTCTTTAAATTTTTCAATATCTTTTTTCTTAGAATCTTCATAAATATTTCTAGCATCTCTAATAGCATAATAGAAATGTTTAATTTTTACTTCTTTTTGATTTTCAAATAGAGCATAAGTAAAAGCATTAGATAAGATAGTTAAACATATATCAGGATAACGTGAAGATATTTCATAAACTCTTTTATATTCATCAGTCATATCTACTAAAAAAGCCATTAATTTTTCTTTAATAAAATCGGTATATGGTATTTTCAAATTCATTTGTTTTTCATATTTAGGAATAGTACCCATAAGAATTTTAATAGTAGTATCACGATCTGCTTCTAGAACATCTACTTTTTGAAATCTTCTTAAAAAAGCACGATCTTTTAAAATAAAATGTTCATATTCTTCAGTTGTTGTTGCTCCAATCATTTTAATAGTACCACGATCTAATCCAGCTTTAAATATATTAGCAAAATCCATTCCGGCTTGAGATTCACTTTTAACTAATAAATGTGTTTCATCGATAAAAACAATTGTTTTTTCTCTTTTTTCTAGTTCTTTAACAAGTAAATCAACACGAGATTCTGCTTGATTATCAATATTATATTCTCCAATTAAAGAAGTAGTATTTATTTTATATAAATCATAACCAAATAAAGCATTGGGAACCATATTATTTTTAATACGATATGCTAAACCTTCGACAATTGCAGTTTTACCTATACCAGCTTTACCAACTAGTAGGGCTGATTTTTCTGGTGTTAAAAGAATTAAAATAAGTTCTTTAATTTCTTTATCTCTACCAATAGCGGGATCAGTAATATATTCTTTAGCTACTAAGTTTTGTCCATATCTTTCTAAAATACTAACATTATTCATGTTGTTACCTCCTAAATTATTTATTAATTATTTTTAATACGACAAATAGTACTATTACTATTACTGCAACTATAACAGTCATTTTAGCTGGTGTTTCACCAATTAAATTAACTAAATCTTCATAAATTTTAGTACCATTATCAATTACAAATGATTTAACGGCATCAAAAATTGTAGTTAAATCATTTTCAATTTTACTCCATGTATCCATAAATTTCTCACTTTCAATAATTTAATTATAATACATACTTGCTTTTTTGACAAATATTTGCTATTCTAATATTGCTATGGCGGAATTGGTGAAGTGGTTAACACGCCGGATTGTGGCTCCGGTATGCATGAGTTCGATCCTCATATTTCGCCCCATATTAAAATATAAATCGATTCTTAAGAGTCGATTTTTTTGTTTGTTAGAAAGGAATTGGTAATATTTGGTAATTAAAGAGAAGTTAGAGATTAGTAGAGAATTACAAAGAAAGATAAACAATCTAGGTAAATTTAATGGTCAGAAACTAAAATTAGTGGAAGGTAGTATTATCATTGTACCCAAGACCAATATCGCCTACATTAAGCCTTATAAGTTGGAAATAGATGGCGATACATATTTAATTGTAAATGGTAAAATAAAATGTAGGAAAACCGACAAGTTAAATTACCGATTTCCTACATTTTATTTTACCATTTACAGATACTGCTTTTTACTTGTGGTAATATGGAGGTGTTTATAATACTGGTAAAAATAAAATCTTTTTCTACTAATAATGGTGATATGTTTTATATTAGACATGGAAGCGACAATTTTACAATTATTGATTGCTGTATTGATGAAGAGAATAAAGAATCTATAATTGAGGAACTTAACGTTGAGAGTGAAGGAAAGAATATAACAAGATTAATATCTACACATCCTGATGATGATCATATAAAAGGTTTAAAGTATTTGACAGAAAATTACTCAATACCTAATTTTTATTGTGTTGAGAACGAAGCAACAAAAGATAAGCCTACAGATGACTTTAAGAAATATTGTGAATTAAGAGATTCGACTAAATCTTTTTATATTGATAAGGATTGTAATAGAAAATGGATGAATCAATCAAGCGATGAGCGAGGGTCTTCAGGCATAAATATAAAATGGCCAGATACAACAAATAAATATTTTAAAAGTGCTTTACAAGAAGCAAATAATGGATCTTCGCCAAATAATATTTCTCCTATAATAACATATTCATTAGAAAATAATATTAGTATATATTGGTTTGGGGATTTAGAAAGTGAATTTATGAACAACATTAAGGATAATGTCGAGTGGACTAGAGCAGATATTATTTTTGCATCACATCATGGTAGAAGCAGTGGAAGAATTCCAAATGAAATTTTGGAAAAAATTAAGCCTAAAATTATAATAATAGGCGAAGCTCCAAGTGAAAATTTAGATTATTATATTGGATATGAAACAATAACTCAGAATATGGCAAAAGATATTGTTATTGTATGTGAGGGTAATACTGCTGATTTTTTTGTAGAAAATTCAAATTACACCACTATTCCATCTAATTTAAAAACAATTTATGGCAAAACATTAACAGGATATAATTATATAGGGAGCTTAGAGTATGATGAGTAACTATGGTTTTAGAATTAATAAATATTTAAAAGTTTCATTGGCTATTGGTATAATCGATTTATTAGTTTTTTATATAATTAATAAACTTTTCAATTGTTCTACTCCATTTTTTTTGATTATGAATAATTGGAAATACATTATATTATTTATTAGTAGCATGTTATTGATTATATATTTTTGTGATGTTTTGTTTTTTAGCAACAGAAATAAAAAATTTAAAATTCTACTAATATTAAACGAACCTTTTAAAAATTGGCAAGAATATATTGCTAAAGGAATTAATATTAGAAACAAGGATAAAAAACTTGATTTTTATTTCAATATATATTGTAAGGTTAGAAACAAGGAAAAAATTCAAGGTATTAGAGATGATGACATTCTTATTAGAGATATTATAGTTCATATGAGTTTTACGAACTTAATAATAATTTTTTTCTTATTTATATTAGAAAAAATAAACTTAAAAATATATATTATATGTCTTGCTTTTTTAGTAATAATAGATGTGTTCCTAAATATAGCATATAGACAATATTTAAAATATTATATTAGTGAAATTTATAGGGAATACCTAAACGATGATAAATAACTTAATTATAATGATATGTTTTGTTAGATTATAATAATAAAAAATAATTTCTCATTAATAATAGTATCAGTTATAATATAAATGAAAAAATTAGTTCTAATAGAATTGCTTTTGTGAAAGTTTAACCACTATTTAATTTGAAATGTAAATTTGATAGAATTATGCTATAATTTAAATAGTTAAGAAGTGATATAATGGCAATAGAACATATTATTAAAGCAAAAAAAGAAAAGAATGATGAATTTTATACGCAATATCAAGATATTCAAAAGGAAATGAATGCCTATATTGAATATAATCCTGACGTATTTAAAGATAAAACTATTTTATTACCTTGTGATGATCCTGAATGGTCTAATTTCACCAAATTTTTTGCACAAAACTTTGAGAGATTTGGCTTAAAAAAATTAATTAGTACAAGTTATTCTTTAGAAAAAAAAGAAGAAAAATACAACTTTGTATATCAATTATCTTTGTTTGAAACAGAATCACCTATTTATAGACCAAAAATTTCTAGAAAACGAGGTAAAATATTTATACTTAGTCGTGACGAAAATAAATCCGGAAAAATTGATATTGAGGATTTAAAATGGGAATATTTAAATGGTGACGGAGATTTTAGGAGTGACGAAGTTAAAAAGTTAAGAGATGAGGCAGATATTATAATAACAAATCCTCCATTTAGTTTATTCATTGAATTTATTAATTGGATTTTTGAGGGTAATAAAAAGTTTATAGTCGTTGCTAATATTGGTAGTTTAACATATAAAGAGATATTTCCATTGATTAGAGATAACCGTATGTGGCTTGGAAATGGTTTCAATGGTGGAAATGCTTATTTCAGGTTACCAAGCAATAATGTAAATTATGCCAAAGGCGTATTCGATGAAAAAACCGGATTAGTCAAGTTCAGAAATTGTTGTTGGTGTACTAATTTAGAACATGGAAAGCGCCATCAAAAATTACAATTAATGACTATGTCAGACAATTTAAAATATAGTAAACATAAAAAAATAAAAGAATTAGGATATATAAAATACGACAATTACGATGCCATTGAAGTACCATTTACTGATGCTATTCCATCAGATTATGATGGGATGATGGGGGTTCCTTCATCTTTTTTAGAAAAATATAATCCTGAACAATTTAAAATTATTGCTTGCTCGCAAACTGGATGTCACCCAGATTCTATGGTTTTGAAAAGTTACAAAGATTACAAAGGTTTTAAGCAAAGTGGTGTTAGTACAGGAAGAACAGGAAGTACCTGTGGTCATAATCCTATGTTGCCAATAAACGATGGGATTCATGATTATTATAAAAATGATTCGGGTGATATAGTTCAATCTGCCAATAGTAGGATATTTATTGAAAGGAATGTGAAAAAAGATGAAAACAATTCTTAGAACAGATTTAACTGTTAAAGATATAAGTGAAGGCTTTGTTTATAATGAATATGAAGGTAAAGGATTGTTTGGATGGAATGGTAAGTTAACTATTCAACCTGAATATCAAAGAAACTATATATATGCAGATGGAAAAAGAGATGTTGCAGTTATCGACTCATTATTGAAAGGTTATCCATTGGGACTATTATATTTTGTAAAAACAGGAGAAAATAAATATGAAATATTAGATGGTCAGCAAAGGGTAACAAGTTTTGGAAGATATATAGCAAATAAATTTGCAATTAAAGATGAACATGGAATGGAACAATACTTTGATGGTCTTGCAACTAATCTTCAAGATAAAATTCTCAACTCGCAATTAACGATATATATTTGTGAGGGAGAAGAGTCTGAAATTAAAGAGTGGTTTAAAACAATTAATATTGTGGGAGTACCGTTAAATAATCAAGAATTATTAAATGCAATTTACTCTGGTCCTTTTGTGACTAAAGCACGTGAAGAATTTTCAAATTCTCAAAATGCAAACATTCAAAAGTGGAGTGCTTATATAAAAGGTGATGTAAATAGACAGGATTATCTCGCAACATCATTAAATTGGGTAAGTAAGAGTAATGTGGATAATTATATGAGTCAACACCGATTTGATGATAATATTATCGAATTAAAAACTTATTTTAATAGTGTAATTGACTGGGCATCTTCAGTATTTAAAGATGTAAAATCTGATATGAGAGGTCTTGAATGGGGAAGATTATATGAAACTTATCATACCAATTCGTATGATCCTAATAAAGTATCGGAAATATTATGTAAATTATATGTAGATCCTCAAGTACAAGATACTAAAGGCATATGCGAATATATATTAGGAGGATGTAAAGATACTAAACTATTAAATATTAGAGTATTTGATGATAATACAAAGCGAGTTGTATTTGAAAAACAAACTGAAGCAGCAAAAGTAAAAGGAATAAGTAATTGTCCATTATGTGCATTAAGTGAAGGAAATAATAAAAATAAGATATGGAGTTTAAAGGAAATGGATGCTGATCATGTCACAGCTTGGAGCAAAGGTGGAGCAACAGACATTAGTAATTGCCAAATGTTATGTCAGACACATAATAGAGCTAAAGGAAATAGATAGAAAATGGTTGATATTACTAAATATAACAATAAATTAATACAAAAAGATTTAGATACTTTGATGAGTTTAAATAGATATTTGAACTCATTTTCTGTATCCGATAAATCAATATTATTCTTATGTTTTATGAGATATAATAATTTTATTATATTAGAGATTTTGAATTATATAGAAAGTGTGTATAATTTTAATGTGTTTGAAAATGTGAAACATAAAAAGCTGATAATAAAATTCAGATCAAAACTGAAATGTAATGTATCAGTATTGCAAACTGTTGAAGAAACCAATAAAACTATGCATAAAATATTCAAGGCCATGAATAATCCAATTGTAATGAAACTTTTCCCAAATTTATGTGATAATTTTGGCATATGGTTTTACAATAAATCTGTGATTGGAAACAATTTTGAAATATATGCTATCATGAAAAAAATAATATATACAAATGATAGACCAGACAAAAAGAAAATAATATCATATTCAGAAGAAATAGGTTCAATCATGGCAACTTTATGCAATGCATTTCATGTAAATAAGAAATTTGAAGCAGAAAAGATTTCAAACAAAGAAATTATTAAATCAAATGATTATAATTTATATAAATTTAAATATGATGAATGCTTAAATAAAACAATTTTTTATATAAATAAATTATCAGTATTAAATTTTTACAAGGAAATAATTTCAAGTCAATTTAAAGAAAAAATAAATTCTCTAGATTTAAAAATAAAATATGTAATATGTAGAAATAGTGTTGAAGAATTAAAAGAGATAGATTTTGAATTTGATTACCAAGAATATGATGATATATTTAGTAATTTAGAGATTAGAAACTTTATGTATCATTATGCATTTCCTAAAAAATTCGCTGATATAAATTATAACAAAGTATTGTTTGGTGTGTGTGAATCAATACTTAATATGACAGAAAAGGAACTGAATGATTTGCTTAACAAATGTTTTAAAGAATTAATAAAAAGGCTAACTAAAGAGATAAATAAAACAAAATATAGATTTTTAATTAATTAAAAAATAGATAATGAGTACTCATAACGTTAAATTAATATGTGTTGATAAAATGGAATGTTATCTGTATAATTTTATATAGAGGTGATACGATGATAAAACATACAGATCCATACAAAATTTCTCAAATATTTTCTAACGAAAGAAGTATTTTATATAATATTCCAAAATACCAAAGAGAATATACATGGGGTCAAAAAGAATGGGGATTATTGTTTAACGATGTTATAGAAAATGATTATGGTTATTTTTTAGGCTCTATTATTTGTGTTGATAATAGTACAAGTGCAATGAGTGATGCAATATTAGAAGTAATTGATGGCCAACAAAGGATAACTTCACTTTCTATATTGCTAATTACATTGTATGAAAAGTTATGTAAATACAAAGAACAATTAGATGAAGATCAAATAACAGATTTAAACAATATCAAACGAGAATTAGTGGTAAGAAGAGATGGAAAAAATATTCCAAGATTGACACCACAAGTTCAAAATCATAATAGAGATGATTATTTTAGTCTACTATGTGAAAAGGGTTTGTTATTAGATTATGAAAGGAAAAATAATGCAGGAAATAGAAGAATATATAAAGCATATAATTATTTTTCAAATTTAATAGATAAATATATAGAAGAAATAAAAAGTGAATATTCAGATAAAAATAACATTGAGATTTTATTTGAACTAGTTAATAGATTTAATTCAGCAGTCTTGGTATCAATTGAAGTAGAAACACATAAAGATGCTTATATGTTATTTGAATCATTAAATAATAGAGGAGTTCCTTTATCAGCAATCGATTTAATAAAGAATTTATTAATCAGTGTTTCAGATGCAGATGGAAATTCAGAAGAATGTTATTCAAAATGGAAGAAAATATTAGCATATTTAAGCGATGATTACAGTGTACAGGAAAGATTCTTTAGACAGTTTTATAATGCCTATAGAGATGAATTAAATGAGCCATATAAAACAGTAGGAAAAGTAAAATATGCTTTAGGACCTCTAGCAACTAAAACAACATTATTAGATATCTATGAAAAACTAATTAAGACTGATTACAGAAAATTTTTAAATAGAATTTAAAAAGAAGCTAAAAATTATTCTATTTTAATCAATAACACTAATGAAGATGATGGTATTGAAAAACTAGAAAAGCCATTATTTAATTTAGATAAAATTCAAGGGGCACCATCATATATTTTACTTTTATATTTGTTATCAAATAAAGATAGATTAAATTTAGATATTGATATTATTGCGAATATTATCAATTATTTAACAAAGTTTTTTGTTAGAAGAAATATTACAGATTATCCAAACACAAGAAACTTAACAAAAATATTTATGGATTTAGTATCATTGATTGCAAATAAACAAGGGTCAGATATATATGATTTAATTGCTAATAATCTAAAAAACAACTCGTCTTCTGATGAAATATTTGAGGAAAAACTAAAAGGATCAATATATTTGGATAATCCAGATGCTACAAGGTTCTTATTATGTTATTATGAAGATAAATTTAAAACAAATGAAATATATACAAATCTATGGAGTAGAGATAAAAGTAATAAATACGTTTGGACAATAGAACATATTTTTCCTGAAGGAGAAAATATCCCAACTGACTGGATTGATATGATAGCAAATGGTGATAAAGATTTAGCAATTGAATATTTAAATAGATATACTCACACTCTAGGAAATTTAACTATAACAGGATACAATCAAAACTTAAGCAATTTGTCTTTTGAAAAGAAAAAAAATAGAGTTAATAAGGATGGGAATTATATTGGCTATAGAAATGGATTGAAATTGAATGAAAATCTAGTTAGCCAAGATGCTTGGCATATTGATGATATAAAAAGGAGAACAAATAAATTAGTAGAATTTTTTATGAAAGAGTTTGAATTATAAAATGAAAGAAGCAAAAGTTATTACTATCGTATCATCTATTATATTAATTATTCTAATACCTTTAGGAGCTTATTACTACTTTGCTTCTGAATTTATTTATAATATTTTAATTAGCATCATAACCGGAATTGTTATTACGATTATAACATCACTTTGTCAATATTTTGTTCTGAAAGAAAAGATAAAAAATAATATTTTCAACTGTTATTTTGATATGTATAAGGCGATATATGTTTCAAAACATAAAAAGGTGTTATTTCATTATCCAGTGTTAAATATTTATAAAAAATTATTGGTATTTTCTGATGAATTATCAAAAAATCTTTCTGAGTATTCCAGTTTCTATCCAACTAAGAAAAATAAGCAATATAAAAAATTAAATCCCATTTTAAATCCTGACTTTGATAAATTTAATATAAAAAATTTCTCAAAATTAATTTTACCGTTAAATTCAAAAAGATTTAATGAAATAATTATACCTGCAGAAAAAACTTTAGAGAAGGTTCTAAAGGAAATAAATTATAAGAAATTTGAAAAAGAAATGGTTGAGTATGAAAAAATATATAAATTATTAAATAAAAAATTATAAAATAAGTTATAGGTGAAAATATGGATAATGATTTAATGCTGAAATATATAGAAAATGAATATGAAAATGAACTTTTAGATTTTAAACTTAAACCATATAATTGGAAATCACAAAGTGCAAAATCTGAATTTTTAACTGATGTTATAAGTTTAGCAAATTCCTCATCGGAAGGGGATAAATATATAATTTTAGGTGTTAAAGTTAAAAGTAATGGTACTAGTGAAATAAAAGGAATTAATTCGAATGATTTAGTAGATAGTGCTGAATATAACAACTTGTAACAGAAAACATTGAACCAATTATAAGTATAGAATTAAAAATAATTACTAATTCTCAAGGATTAAATTTTGGAATAATAAGAATTTTTAATTGTAATAATAGACCATATTTGTTAAAGAAAAGATATGGAAATTTAGAATCAGGATTTATTAAGGTGAGAAAAGGAAGTAGAAATTCAAATGTTTCAAGATATATATTAGACGAAATATATAATTCAAAAAATCCTAAAAGAGAATCAGCATTTAAAATTTCTGGTTTAATGGACGGAAAAACTTCTGATGACGTAAAATTAGGTAAATATGATTTTTTTTCCAAACATGGAAATACGAAAAAATAAATTAATAAATATTTTTAACAACGTAAATAAATTTAAAATTGATGACATAGATGACCAAGAAGAAACGAAATTCAATTTGACTGAGGAGACGAAGAATTTGTATACTGCATTTCTTCCAAAATCATTAAAAATAGAAGAATCGGTACAAAAACATATAGAATCATTTGCCCAAGCATTTAAATTAAAGATTTCAAATACGTTTTTTGATTTGGGAAATCTAACCTATCAATTAAATGGAATGAAATCAAGTGGGATTTTAGGAATTTCCCCTGAATATAAAATAAGTGGGAGTAAAAGGTCTAAAGAAAAATACGATTTAATAGAAAAATTAAATGAAAGAATAATGTCTACAATTTCGTGGCTAAGATATTTAGAAGAAATAGAAAATTTTGGTTTTATTGAATTAGCAATTACTGAAATTGGGAATATGTCAGATGAGGAAATAGAGGTTAGTATTAAGATACCTAAATCTAATTATGTTAGTGAAGATGAGTTTTCAGAACCAGCAGATAATATTATTGCAGAATTAAACGAGAAATACACAGAAAAAATGTTTAAACCATATTATTTGGAAGATATTTCTGACTTTAGAGGGACACCATCTTCTCCAAGGTATAGCAATATACCATCTATTTCAGGATTAGTAAATAATGATAATGAAATATTTGATGGACCATATAACTATATTGATTATGTTGTGAATTATAACAATGAATTTGCTATATTGAGTTTTACAATTAAGAATATAAAAGAAAAAGAAACTATGATATTTCCCGGAAAAATTTTGATAAAAGGAGAAGTTAATCAACTTAAATATTCGATAATTAGTAAGAATTTAAAAATAAAAGTGACGGGAATAATAAATGTTAGAAAATAGTCAAATAACTTGCAATTCTCTTCAATCAGAGCTAACATACCCTACAAGGAATCGATTTTTATCTTATATTTTTAAAAGATAATGCTCATCGCCCCATATTAAAATATAAATCGATTCTTAAGAGTCGATTTTTTTAATAATATAATAATTAATTATGATATAATTTTTATTGGAGGAACATACTATGAGTAAAAATATTATATTAACTGGAGATAGACCAACTGGTAAATTACATATAGGACATTATGTAGGTTCTTTAAAACAACGTTTATTATTACAAGAAAAAAATAATTTTGCCGAATTTTATATCATGATAGCAGATACCCAAGCTCTAACTGATAATTATGGTACACCTCAAAAAATAAGAGATAATATTATTGAACTTATGCTTGATTATTTATCTATAGGTTTAGATCCTAAAAAAATTACTTTCTTTGTTCAATCAGAAATAAGTGCTTTACCAGAACTTACTACTTATTATATGAATTTAGTAACACTATCAAGACTATTGAGAAATCCAACTGTAAAATCAGAAATTCAATTAAGAGGTTTTGATAATGAAAAGAAGGGAATACCAGTTGGCTTTGCTAATTATCCAATAAGTCAAGCCGCCGATATAACTGCTTTTAAAGCTAATATAGTCCCAGTTGGGGAAGACCAATTACCAATGTTAGAACAAACTAGAGAAATAGTAAAAAGTTTTAATACTATTTATAATACTAATGTTTTAGTAATGCCTGAATCAATTATTCCTGAAAATAAAGTATGTTGTAGGTTACCTGGTACTGATGGTAATGCTAAAATGAGTAAATCATTAAATAATTGTATATATTTAAGTGATGATAAAGAAACAGTAAAAAATAAGATTAGAAGTATGTATACTGATCCTAATCATATTAAAATAACTGATCCGGGAAAAGTAGAAGGAAATAAGGTATTTACTTATTTAGATGCTTTTTGTAAAGAAGAAGATTTTGCTAAATATCTTCCGGAATATAAAGATTTAGATGAATTAAAAGAACATTACCGTAAAGGTGGCTTAGGAGATATAAAAATTAAACAATTTTTAAATAATATTATGGAAGAATTCTTAGAACCAATAAGAGAAAGAAGAAAATATTATGAAGAAAGAATACCAGAAGTAATAGATATATTAAAAACGGGTACGCTAAAAGCTAAAGAAGTAGCTAATTCTACTTTAAATGAAGTAAAAGATGCTATTGGGATAAATTATTTAAATGATAATAATTTTATTAAAGAACAAATAGAAAAGTATTAAAAATAGATTTTAGTATATAATATCATCTTAAATGGTATTAAAGTTTTAGTTTTATGTCATATGGAATTAGGTTATTACCTAATTCTATTTTTACTTTAGAAATAAATATTAATTTGATATAATAAGGTTAGAAAGAGGATATTATGAAAGATAGAATATTATATTTAGTAGAAACTTTAAATAAAGCTAATGTCGAATATTATGTATTTGATAATCCAACTTTAACTGATAATGAATATGATTCAATGATGGATGAACTAATTAAATTAGAAGAGAAGTATCCTGAATATAAGTTAAGTAATTCTCCTACAGGTAAAATAGGTAATGAAGTTATATCTGAATTTCAAAAATTTACTCATCCAACTCCAATGTTTAGTTTATCAGATGTTTTTAATGAAGAAGAAGTAATTGATTTTATAAAAAGAGTAGAAGATACAGTTGGTCCTACTTCTTATATGTGTGAATTAAAAATGGATGGTTTAGCTGTTTCTCTTAATTATCGTGATGGTAAGTTTGAGTCTGCTGCTACTCGTGGTGATGGTGTTGTAGGTGAAAATATTACACATAATGTTAAAACTATTAAAAAATTACCACTTACTTTAAAAAAGAATGTTGATTTAGAAGTACGTGGGGAAATATATATGCGTAAATCAGTATTTAATAAGTTAAATGAAGAAAGAAGTAAAGAGAATTTACCTTTATTTCAAAATCCTCGTAATGCAGCGGCTGGTTCTATTAGACAATTAGATAGTAGTATTACTAAAGAACGTAATTTAGATATTGTTTTATATCATTTACCTAATACTACTTTAAAATATCATAGTAAATCTATTGATTATTTAGAAGAGTTAGGGCTACCTATTAATCATCATAATCGTCTTTGTCATAATATTAATGAAGTTTTAGACTATATTCATTATTGGACTATTAATCGTGATTCCTTGCCTTATGAAATAGATGGTATTGTAATTAAAGTAGATAATATTGATTATCAAAATAAATTAGGATTTACTGTAAAATATCCTAAATGGGCAGTAGCTTATAAATTTCCCGCTAAGAAAGTTATTACAAGATTAACAGATATTGTATGTACAGTAGGCCGTACTGGACAAATAACGCCTAATGCCGTTTTAGATTCAGTTAAAGTAGCTGGTTCTACAATTAAAAGAGCAACTTTACATAATTATCCTTATATAGTAGAAAAAGATTTAAGAATTGGTGATTATGTTTATTTACATAAAGCTGGAGATGTAATTCCAGAAGTAGTAGGACCTGTATTAGAAAGAAGAACTGGTTCTGAAAAAGAATATGAAATGATAAAAAATTGTCCAATATGTGGTACTAAGTTAGAATTAACACCTAGTAAAATAGATTTATATTGTCCTAATAAAAATTGTCAAGCTCGTCGTGTTAATTCTTTAATACATTTTATATCTCGTGATGCGATGAATATTGATGGTTTAGGTGATCGTATTATGGAAGATTTTTATAATTTAGGAATAATAAAGAATATTGTAGATATATATCATTTAAATGAAAAGAAAGAAGAATTAACTTCGTTAGAAGGTTATGGGAATAAATCTATTTCTAATTTACTTATATCTATTGAAAATAGTAAGAAAAATTCTTTAGAAAGATTATTAAATGGTTTAGGAATGAATGGTATTGGTTTAAAATCAGCTCGTTTATTAGCAGAAAAGTATGAAACAATGTCTAATTTAATGAATGCTTCTTTTGAAGAATTATTAACTATTAAAGATATTGGGGAAGTCTTAGCTAATAATATTATTACATATTTCTCTAATCCTACAAATAGAATTTTAATAAGAGAGCTAGAAGAACTAGGAGTTAATATGACTTATACTGGTAAGAAAGCTAAATATAATTTAGAAATTACTGGTAAAAAGTTTGTTATTACCGGGACGATTGATTATATGGCTCGTGATAAGATTAAAGAAATTATTTTAGCATATGGTGGTTATGTAGCTGAAAGTGTTAGTAAAAATACCGATATTGTTATTTGTGGTCATGATGCTGGTTCTAAATATGATAAAGCTAAGAGTTTAAATATTCCTATATGGGATGCTGATAAATTAGCTCAGGTTTTAGAGGGATTAGACAAGTAATTTGTCAAATAGAAAGAGATGTAGTATAATTGACTTTGAAAAAGAGAGGTAGATATGAAAAAAGCAATTAGTAATAATAAAGCAATATTCTTAATGATTACTATTATTTTGATATGTGCAGTTTTAAGTATAATATTATTATTTAAATATTTCTATTTTGGTAATGGAGGAACAAAATATGGTGATCGCTTAGATGGAATAGAAGAAGTATTAATTACTGATACTGATAAAGATAATGTTATTAATACATTAAAAGAGTCAGAAGATGTAGAAGATTGTAGTGTTTTGGTAACTGGCCGTATTATATATATTAAGATTGTCTTTAAACCAGGATATGATTTAACTTTAGCTAAGAGTGAAGCTGCTAAGACAATTGATTTATTTAGTGATGATAAAAAAGCATATTATGATTTTTCTTTCACAATTGAGAGTGCCGAAACTGAAGATGCTGAAGGATTCTTATTAATGGGTGCTAAAAATAAGAATGGTACTAATTTAGTATGGAATAATAACAATATAACTGTAACGGATGAGGAAGATAAGTAGTTATGAAAAGAAGTATTAAAATTGCCCTTATTGCTTTTGCTGCTATTATTGTAATTGTTATTGGAACAATTATTACAATGAATATTTTAAATGATGAAAATAAGTTAACTGTTGATGAAAAAAAGTGGATTAATAATAATTTATCAACAGTAATTAATGTTAATATGATTAATGATTTAAATGTTTTTGGTAATAATGGTAGTGGTTTATTTTATGATTTTATTAATGATTTATCAAATGATTATGGATTAACTGTGAATCCAGTTACTTACAATAGTAGTACTGATAGTGTAACTAGTGGTTTTATAACTACTAATAATATTGATGATAAAACGATAGTTTTTTATGAAGATAATTATGTATTAGTAGGTAAAGAAGATGAATTAATTGATAATATTAATGAATTAGCAGATAAGACTATTGGGGTATTAACTAGTAATTATAATTACATTTTAAGTTATTTAGATAATTTACAAATTACTTTTAATCAATATGATACTAAAGAAGCTTTAGAAGAAGCTTTTGGTAAAGATTTAAATTATATAATAGTACCTAAATATTTATATATGGATTATATAATTAAAAATGATTATCCAATTGTATATCATTTTAGTGATATTAAATATTATTATGGTTATAAAATGTTAGATGATTATTTTAGTAATATTGTTCGTAAGTATTATAGTAAATGGTCTATTAATAAACAAGATAGTACTATTAATACAGAATTAAGAAATAGTTTAATTAATAGTTTAGGTTTAACTGATTTAGATTTAAAAGAAATAGATTCTAAAGTATATAATTATGGATTTTTAAATAATAGTCCTTATGAAATTATAATTGGTGGTAATTATGGTGGTATTGTATCAACTTATTTAAATAGATTTAGTAAGATAGCTCAAGTAGAATTTAAATTTACAAAATATCGTACTTATAAGTTACTTACTAATGCTATTAATGATGGTACCATTGATATTTATTTTAATTATTATTCATTAACAAATAATTATTTAGATTGTAATACGAATATGGGTATTAACTACTATGTCATAGCGCGTAATAGTAATGATATTGTAGTAAATTCAATTATGTCTTTAAAAGGTAAAAGTGTTTATGTATTACAAGATAGTATTTTAGCTGATTATTTAAAAACTGTTGGTAATATTACTATAAATACTTATAATAATATTAATGATTTAGAAAAGTTAGTAAAAGATGATAATATAATTATAATTGATAAGTATACATATCAAACTTATGCTAATCATGAATTAGCAAATTATAATATTCGTTATAGTGATTATATACCTAATGAATATTCATTTAAAATAAAAGATGATGGGGCTTTTTATCGACTATTTAAAGCTTTTGTAAACTTATCAGATCCTAAAGAAATAATAATTAGTGGTATTTATAATTATGATATAACTTTAAAATCTGGTACTTTATTAGGTAAGATTGCTAAATATTTATTATATATTGTAATTGGATTCTTTATTGTTTTATTTATAGTATATAAATCAGCTAAACGGGTAAAAATATCTAAAAGAATTAAAAAACAAGAAAAATTACGTTATATCGATCAATTAACTTCGTTAAAGAATCGTAATTATTTAAATGAATATATTGGTTCTTGGAATAAAAATATAATATATCCTCAAGCTACAGTAGTTATCGATTTAAATCGTGTTCAAGAAATAAATGATACTTTAGGATATGAAAAAGGAGATAAACAGATTAAAGCAGCTGCTAATATCCTTATTAAAACCCAATTAGATAATAGTGATATTATTCGTACAGATGGTAATGAATTCTTAGTATATTTAGTTGGTTATGATGAAAAAGAAGTAAATACATATATTAAAAAATTAAATAAAGAATTTAAAAATTTACCTTATGAATTTGGTGCTACTATTGGCTATAGTATGATAACTGATGATTTAAAGTCAATTGAAGATGCCTTTAATGAAGCAGTTGAAGATATGAAAAGTAAAAAAAGTAGTCTAAATAAGGAGCAAGATTAATGAAAAGATTAAAGCGGTTTTTAAAAAATTTTTGGTTTGCTTTATCGCGTCCAGAAATGCTTATTCTACCAGGACATCTTGCTTTTTTCTTTTTATTATCGGTTGTTCCTATCTTAACTTTAATTAGTTATTTAGCAGCTAGTTTACATTTATCAATGGACTTTATTATGGAATTTTTTAATAAGTCATTTGGAGAATCAATAAGTAATATTTTAATGCCTATTGTAAATGTTAATAATATTTCTTTTGGCTTTTTTATAACTTTAATAGTAGGTTATTTAACGGCATCCAATGGTGCTGATTCAATTATAACTACTTCTAATATGATATATGGTATTCCAGATAAAGGCTTTATATATAGAAAGATAAAATCAATAATTATGACTCTTTTTATAGTTATATTATTTATTTTTATTTTAGTAGTTCCTTTATTTGGTGAAAAGATTATTGAATTATTAGAGTTTGTAAATACTAACGATAACGTTACTAATGATATTACTTTTGTTATTAATTTATTAAGAGGTCCATTATCTTGGTTAATAATCTTTATTATTATAAAATTACTTTATACGATGGCTCCTGATAAACCAATACCTTCACGTAATGTTAATTATGGTGCTATATTTACATCTTTAGGATGGGTTATTATTACTACTATTTATTCTTTTTATATCAATAATTATGCTAATTATTCTGTAATTTATGGTGGTTTAGCTAACTTAGTTATATTACTTTTATGGTTTTATTTATTAGCTTATATTTTTGTAGTCGGTTTAGCTTTAAATTATCGTGAAGAGTCTAATAAATTAAGTGAGACTACCAAAATAAAAGTTTTAAAAACTGAAGAAAAATAGGTATATATTTAGAAAATAGGGAATAATATTAGTAGGATATAAAAATATATCCTAATATCAAAACTTATTTAATTAAATAAGAAGTCCTATGGATAGATAGGCTAATTGTCCAAAAGTTAAACTTTTGGGCTTTTTTGTTATTAAAAGACTTAATCTTCCTTTTTTTGACAAAATATTTTCTTCTTATTATTTAAGATATAGTAGGTGATATAATAATGAAGGTTAAATTATTTGATTGTGAACATGAAAAAGATTTAGAGGCTTGTTTAAATGGCTTTATTAATAGTGGTGATTATGATATAATTGATGTCAAGTATTGTGTTTCGGCAGCAATTTTTGGCGAAGATCAGATATATTGTTATTCGGCAATGGTGCTATATAGATGAAGGATATGTGGTTTAAAATGAAAAAAAGTTCATTTGTTGAGGGGACTTTTATTGCTACTTTTGCAATTATATTTGTTAAATTATTAGGTATGCTTTATGTCATACCTTTTTATGCTATTGTTGGAACAGCAGGAGCTGCTTTATATGCTTATGCTTATAATATTTATAATGTTTTTTTAGATATAAGTACAGTAGGACTTCCAATTGCTATATCTAAAATAACTAATGAGTATAATACTTTAAAAATGTATGATGCTAAGAAAAGAGCTTATAAGATTGCAATTAATTTAATGCGTTTTGTATCAATTACAATCTTTATTATCTTATTTATCTTTGCTAAAGATATAGCATATTTAATTATTGGTGATTTATCTGGTGGTAATAATATCGAAGATATTACTTCGGTTATTAGATGGATTTCTTTAGCTATTTTAGTTATACCTTATCTAAGTGTTACTAAAGGGTATTTACAAGGGCATAATGTTATTAATATATCTAGTGTTAGTAATGTTTTAGAACAAGTTGTAAGAATTGCTGTTATCTTAATAGGTAGTTATTTAGCAATTAAAGTATTTCATGGAAGTTATGTTTTAGGTGTTAAAATAGCACTTACTGGAGCATTCTTTGGAGGTTTAGTTGCTTATAGTTTTGTACGTTATAAAATGTATAAAAATAAAGAAGAACTTAGTTTAGAAAGAACGATTAAAAAAGATAATATAACTAATAAGGAAATCATAAAAAAAATAACATCTTATGCTATACCATATATCATAATTAATTCGATTACTTCTTTATATAGTTTTATCGATATGATATTAGTTATAAAGGCTTTAACTATTATAGGTTATGAAACTACTACTTTAGAATTTATTGCGACATCTATTTCAACATGGTCAACTAAAATTAATATGATTATTATTAGTATTGCCATGGGGATGACTATTTCTTTAATACCTGCAATTGTTAATTCTTTTACTTTAAAAAAGTGGGATGAAGTAAATCATAAAGTTAATACTTCTTTAAAAATGATTACCTTTATAAGTGTTCCGATGGCAATTGGTTTATCATTTTTATCAAATCAAGTATGGGCTTTATTTTATGGACCAAGCGATATAGGAGCTACTATTTTATCATTATCTGTCTTTGTTGGAATGTTTACTAATTATTTCATGATTTCTTCAAGTATTATGCAATCTATTAATTCTTTTAAAATCGTTTATATAGCAACTATTACCGGGTTTGTCTTAAATGCCTTATTAGATATTCCTTTAATGTTATTATTTAATAAAATAGGTATTCCCCCATATCTAGGAGCCTTAGTAGCAAGTATAATTGGTTATTTAACTTCCGTATTAATATCTTTATTAAGTTTAAAGAAAAAAGAAAAAAAGATAAGTTATCAAGATTTTTTCCATACAAGTTTAAAAATTATTGTTCCTAGTACTTGTTTAATTATTGTATTAATTATATTAAGATTAATACCTACGAATTTAGATAATAATTTTAATAATTTAGTATTTGTTTTATTTAATGCTTTAATTGGAATGATCGTTTATTTTGGAGTATCTTATAAAATGCATATTATAGATGATGTTTTTGGTAAAGAATATATTAATAAATTATTAAAAAAACTTAACTTTAAAGTTAAGCACTAAACCATATATAAAGAACTAGATACATCATCACTTATCATTTTAGCTGATTGTTCTAATTTGGTAACGCGAGAATCAAGACGATTTATTTGCCTTTCAATTTTAGCTAAGCGATTATCATAATCGGTTTCAAAGTTATTGTAGTTATAGTTATAATTAGGCATTTGGCTATTTTGATTAGGAATACTATTAACCGGACCGGAATAAAAACTATTTTGTTGACTTCCTGATTGAACATTCATTTGGGGCATCATAGGTTGTTGCATTCCATAATTTGGGTAATAATTTTGATAATTCATACTTGATTCGGAAAAGAATGAATTTCTTGACTTTAACATAAGACCTCCTAGTACATTTTATGAATTTAGTAGAAAGTAGTGATAATTATGCGTATTAGAAATATAAAAAATGCTGATGAATTAATTTATGAAAGTCCATATCTTATTAAGAATCCTTATTTATATATTGGTGAATATAAAACTAAGGTCTTTAAAAATAATAATCCTATTCATTTAGAAATTGGAATGGGTAAGGGTAATTTTATAATTGATATGGCTAAAAATAATCCTGATATAAATTTTATTGGTGTTGAGAAGTATTCTTCGATAACTCTAAGGGCTTTAAGAAAATTAAAAGATATTAATTTACCTAATTTAAAAATTATAAATATTGATGCTTTAGAATTATCTAAAGTATTTAAAAAAGAAATTAGTACGATATATTTAAATTTTTCTGATCCCTGGCCTAAAAAAAGACATCATAAAAGAAGATTAACTAGTGAAATATTTTTACGTATTTATGATGATATTTGTTTAGAAAATATTATTATTCAAAAAACGGATAATATTGGTTTATTTGAAAGTAGTATCGTATCCCTTAGTACTTATGGATACAAAATAGTAGATATTAGTTTAGATTTATGGAGTACTGATAAGGTTACTAGTGAAACTGAATATGAAAATAAGTTTCGTAAACAAGGAATAAAGATAAATTATTTAAAAGCTATAAAAAAATAAAAAACTTTGGTATAATTGTAATGGTTCGGAGGACTGTGATGAAAAAAATTATTTTGATTCTAGCCGTTATTATACTTACAGGATGCACTAGTATTGATAATATTTCTTATGATGAAATAATAAGTGAAATTGTAAGTAGTAAATATGAAATATATAATGAAAATAGAAGTGGTTACAAATATTATACACCTAGTAATATTTCTAGTAATGATACGATAGATTATAATGAAATTTTAGAAGATGATAGTTATCGTTATTACTTTTATGTTGATGTTGTAAGTTATTATAATCGAGTTATAGAAAGTTATGAAGTTGATAATAATGCTTTTTATTCTAAGGCTATAAATTATCAAGATAAATTTGGATACATTGAAATAAACGAAGTGTCTAATAATAAGTATTTACTTGAAATTATGTATAATTATGCTAAAATAGAAGTGATAGTAGATAAGTATGATTTACCTAAGGTAATTAGTAATTCTTTAATTATCTTGTCTAGTGTTAAGTATAATAGTGAAATATTAGAAACTATAGTAGGAGAAAATATTTTGACTTCGAAAGAAATCGAATTTAATATATTTGAAACTAAGAAGACAGAGTCTAACTTTTTAGAAGTAGAAGCTAATAATATTTACGTTGAAGAGGAAAATGATCCGGATTTAATTAATTAGAAAGGTTGTAGACTATGGGACTATTTGATAAATTAAAAAATGTGTTATTTGAAGATGATGAAGAAACAAGTGAAATTCCAGTTATTGAAAAAAAAGAAGTAAAAAAGGAAGAAGAAGTTATTAGTGAACCTAGGTTTAAAAGTACTCCTTCTGTTGAAAAAAAAGAAGAGGAGGAAGATGTTCCAAAAAGAACATCTGATTTAGATAATAGTAATGAAAAACCTATTTTTCAATCTTTTGATGAAGAGGAATTCGATCGAATAGCAGCAATTAATCGTAATCGTTTGTTGGAAAGAGATAGAAAAGCTCGTGAAAAGAAGGAAATGGAAAGAAAATTAGAAGAGGCTAGGAAAAGTGAAGTTTCTTATGAGACATCTGAAAGTAGAGTTGTTCGTAGAGATACTCATGTAGAACGTCGTCCAAGTTATTCTTACCGTGAAACTCCTAAAGAGGAGGTTCGTACTCATAAATTTAAACCTTCTCCTGTTATTTCGCCAGTTTATGGAATACTTGATAAAAATTATAAAAAAGAAGATATTTTACCAAGAGCATCTAGTGATGGAACTTTACCTAAGGTAATGGATGTTGATAATGTTCGTCGTAAAGCTTTTGGTATTTTAGAAGAAGAAATTGCTAAAAATGATCCTTTAAAGAATTTTCAAGGAGAAAAGAAAGAAGAACTAATTAGTAAAGAATTAGTAGAAGATTCTCTTAATGATGATGAAAAAATTCAACCATTAGATCGTATTGAAGAACCTGTAATAAGTTTTGAAGATGATATTAATGATTTTAAAGTAGAAGATGAGATAGATTCTAAAAAAGATAGTAATAGTTATGATAAAGCACGTGAGGATAGATTAACTGCTAGTGATGATACTTTAGAAAGTGATTTATTTAATTTAATAGATTCAATGTATGATAATAGGGAGGATAAGTAGTTATGATTGTTGAATTTTTACAAGTTTATTTACCAATTGTAGTATATATATTATTAATTATTATATTAGTTATTGGTATTGTAATTGGCTTAAAAGCTATTAAAACATTAGATAAATTAAATCAAGTAGTCGATGATGTAAATCAAAAGATGGCTAGTTTAAATGGCGTATTTAGTTTAATAGATTTAACAACTGATAAAATAGTTTTAGTAACTGATAAGGTTGTTGAAGGTTTATCTAATGTAATTAATAAAATATTTTTTAATCACAAGAGGAGAATTAAAAAAGATGAGTAAAAAAAGATTTAGAAATTTTCTTTGTGGGCTTGCTATTGGTACTGGTATAGGAATATTATTTGCTCCTAAATCGGGAAAAGAAACTCGTAAAGAATTAAAAGAATCTTTAGATAAGTTAGTTGCTTCGATTAAAGATTTGGATAAGGAAGAAATTAAAGATATACTTATTCTTAAAATAACTGATATAAAAACTTCTTTAGAAGAATTAGATAAAGAAACAATTTTAGAAAATGCTAAGGATTTAGCTAAGAAGATTAAGATTAAATTAGGAGAGTTAAAAATTCTTGTTGTAAATAATACGACACCTTATGTTGAAGCTTGTAATGAAAAATTTAGAGAGAGTACAATTAATCTTTTAAATAAAACGATTGCAAGATTAGAAAAATAGTTCACTAATTTTCTTGATAATACTAAATTTATTTGGTATTATATGTGAAATTAAAGGAGTTTTTATATGAGAAAAGGTTTATTAATAGTTCTAATTAATATTGTATTACTATTTGGAATTCAAGTAAGTGCTGCTACTAAACCTACAATCAATAGTGTTGTTGGGGTTGAAAAAGATATTATAAAGGTAACTGCTACTCAAGGTGATTATCCGATTGTTAAATATTTAGTAGGAAAATACGTAGAATCTGCGGAGGTATTTGATGTTTCTACTTCAAATGCTTTAAATCCTTATTTAAGTGTTCCTAATAGTAATGGTGAATATAAGATATGGGCAATTGATTCTAATGGTACACCATCTGATCCTTATAGTTATCGTATATCTACTAGTTGCTCTATGGAAGGACTTTATAATGTAACTGGTAGTGGTAAAATTAGTATGTGTGGTATGATGGATTATTTAGGAAATGTTAAGTATTTACCTAATTATACTAATATTGTTACATGTGCTTCTGGATATCACATTGATACCTTTAATACTACTTTAAGTAGTACTACATGTGTTGCTGGGCGATTATCATACTCTGCATATAACATAGGTAAACGTTTTTGTGAACAAGTTTATAATTATTCATGTGTAAAAGATTCGACTACGCAAAATCCTGGTGGTAGTACTAGTGATGTTATTCCATCAGCATTAGATAGTTTAAGTTTATCTAGTGGAACTTTATCTCCATCTTTTCAATCAGGAACAACATATTATACAGCTACTGTAAATGCTTCGAGTGTAACTATTAATGCTACAAAAAGAAGTGATAAAGCTACTTTTGTTGATGGTTATGGACCACGTACGGTTAATTTAAATTATGGTAAAAATACTTTTGAAATTAGAGTAAAGGGAAGTAAAGAATCTGTTTATACTATTGTAATTGAAAGACCTGCTCCTAGTTTAAGCTCTGTTAATACTTTAAGTAGTTTAAGTATTTCAACTGGTTCTATAAGCCCAAGTTTTAGTCCAAATATTAATAATTATAGTGCTTTTGTAACTAGTAGTGTAGCTTCTGTTAATATTTTTGCTACATTATCCGATGGAAATTCTTCATTTGTAGACGGATATGGTCCAAGAACAGTTACTTTAAATACTGGCGATAATGCTATTCCAATTAAGGTGCGTTCACAATCTGGTCATGTTAGAACTTATACAATAACAATTAATAAAGCGGCTCCAATCGTCGTTGATCCTAATCCTAATCCTAATCCAACACCTGGTGGTGAAGAAGAACCTCCATCTACCCAAAGTGAAGCATTACTGAAAAATATAACTTTAAGTAGTGGCTTAATTGCTTTTGAACCTCGTGTATTTGATTATAATGTAACTGTTGATAATTCTGTTACTAATATTTTAGTTACTGTTGAACAAGAAAATAGTAGTGATATTGTTACTATTAATGGTGGTGCTGATTTACAAGTAGGTGCTAATGAAATTACAATTGAGGTTGCCTCAGCTGATGGCTCTGTTAAGAATGTTTATACTTTGTATGTAATTCGTAAAGAAGCAGAAGAAACGATATCATCTAATAGTTTATTAAAAGATTTAGTAATTAAAGGCCATGATATTAAGTTTGATGCTAAAGTAACGGAATATGAGATAACTCTTGATGAACAAGAAACGGAATTAGAAATTGAAGTTACCGCAGCATCTGATAGAGCAAGTGTTAGTATTGAAGGTAATGAACAATTAACTACAGGTAGTGAAGTTAAGATAAGAGTAACTGCTGAATCTGGAGATTATACAGATTATTATATTAAGATTACTGGTTATCGTAAAAGTAGTAATATCTTTGTAACGATAATAATAATCATAATTATAGTTTTAATATTAGCATACTTAGTATTAAGATTATTAGGTTATAGAATATACTTTAATGTTTCAGGAATAAAGAATTATTTTTCAAATTTATTTAGTAGAAAAAAGTGATAGTGTTGAAGAGTCTTACAAACTTGGAGCTATTATGGGTGATTCCGTTATCAATCAATTAAGTGTATGATAAAGTCATAAAATAAGGTGGTACCGCGAAATTTTCGTCCTTATAATTTATGGCTTTTTTATTTTTTAGGGAGGAATTATTTAATATGAAAAAGATGACAAATTGGGAAGAATTAGAGTGGCGTGGTTTAATTAAAGATGTTGCTGGTAATGATATTGCTGATAAAATTAATAATGAAAGTGTAACTTTTTACTGGGGAACTGATCCAACAGCAGATTCACTTCATTTAGGACACTATTCATCTTTAATTACTGCTAAAAGATTAATGAAGATGGGACATAAACCAATTTTATTATGTGGTGGTGCAACTGGACGTATTGGCGATCCAAGACCAACTAGTGAAAGAGAAATAATTAGTATTGATACTCTTAATCATAATGTTGAATGTATCCGTAAACAAATTGATAAAATCTTTGATGGTAAAGCTAAATTAGTAAATAATTATGATTGGTTTAAAGGTTATGAATATTTAGATTTTTTAAGAGATATTGGAAAATATATTAATGTTAATTATATGTTATCTAAAGATATTATTAATAGACGTTTAGAAACTGGTATTACTTATGCTGAATTTAGTTATATGTTAATTCAAGGATATGACTTTTTAAATATGTATCGTCGAATGAATTGTATTATGCAAGTTGAAGGTAGTGACCAATGGGGGAATATTACTACGGGCATTGATTTAATTAGAAAAATAGATAATAAAGAAGCTTATGGTTTTACAATGCCTTTAATATTAGATAGTAATGGTAAGAAATTTGGTAAAAGTGAAGGAAATGCTTTATGGTTAGATATTAATAAAACTAGTAGTTATGCTTTATATCAATATTTATTAAATACAGATGATAGTAAAGTATTAGAATATTTAAAAGTATTTACTTTTTTAACTCCTGATGAAATAATGACTATAGTTCATGAACATGAAAAAGCACCTCATTTAAGATTAGCTCAAAAGACTTTAGCTCAATGTATAATTACTGATTTACATGGTGAAGAAGAATATTTAAAAGCTGTAAAAATAAGTGAAGCTTTATTTAATGAAAATATTACTTCTTTAAGTGCTAAAGAAATTGAAGAAGCATTAAAAGATGTAGCTCATGTGGAAATAGAAGAAGGAAATATTGTTGATGTCTTAACAAAAGCAGGTATTTTTAAAAGTAAAAGAGAAGCTAGAGAGTTAATTAGTGGTAATGCTTTATCATTAAATAATAAAAAGATAAATGATTTAGAATATATTATAACTAAAAAAGATGTTATTGATAATTTAATAGTAATAAAAAAAGGTAAAAAAACATACTACTTAGGGATTATGAATTAATCTCTTTTTTTGTTTTATTATATGATTGCAGATTGATTACCGGACGCAAGCCAAAGCCGTGGGTCACATAGTCGTAGCCGAAAGCACTGCCAGCCGCGAACTGATAGAACCCATAAGCAGCCGAAGCGCCAACGTTGAAAAAGGACGGCGACATGGACCAATAATAGCCATTTTGGTATAGATAAGTTAAGCGATTCATATATCCGGTGGCAAAGAATTTGATGACTTTGCAATTGAAAGTTTTATTAAATTTGGTAATGATAATGTAAATTTCAAGATAAAAAAACATAATTATTTCATTATTAAAATGTCATATTTTTATTAATAATTTTTACATTAAAATAACTTAACCAAATATCATGACACCAGATTGCAGATTGATTACCGGACGCAAGTCACGGACGTCGGCCACCCAGTAGCCGTTAGCATTGCCAGTCGCGCTCTGATAGAACTCGCGAGCAGAAGAGTTGCCAGAGTAGAAAATGCCCGGCGACATGGACCAATAATAGCCATTTTGGTAGAGATAAGTTAAGCGATTCATATATCCGGTGGCAAAGAATTTGATGACTTTGCAATTGAAAGTTTTATTAAATTTGGTAATGATAATGTAAATTTCAAGATAAAAAAACATAATTATTTCATTATTAAAATGTCATATTTTTATTAATAATTTTTACATTAAAATGTCTTAATCAAGTATCGTGACATCAGATTGCAGATTGATTACCGGACGCAAGCCATAGCCGCCGGTCACCCAGTAGTAGCCGGCATAACCAGTCGCGTGCTGAATGAACCCACGAGCATAAGAGCTGCCAGAGTTGAAAATGCCCGGCGACATGGACCAATAATTGCCATTTTGGTAGAGATAAGTTAAGCGATTCATATATCCGGTGGCAAAGAATTTGATGACTTTGCAATTGAAAGTTTTATTAAATTTGGTAATGATAATGTAAATTTCAAGATAAAAAAACATAATTATTTCATTATTAAAATGTCATATTTTTATTAATAATTTTTACATTAAAATGTCTTAATCAAGTATCGTGACATCAGATTGCAGATTGATTACCGGACGCAAGCCATAGCCGCCGGTCACCCAGTAGTAGCCGGCATAACCAGTCGCGTGCTGAATGAACCCACGAGCATAAGAGCTGCCAGAGTTGAAAATGCCCGGCGACATGGACCAATAATAGCCATTTTGGTATAGATAAGTTAAGCGATTCATATATCCGGTGGCAATAACTTCTTTTTATATTTTTCATATAATAGGTAGAAGGGAGTTTTATTATGTATTATGATAATTACCGACCTATGAGACCTGGACGTCCTAATGGTGATGATCGTTTTATAGTACCTTTTTTATTAGGAGGTTTAGCTGGTAGTGCTGCAGTTGGTCTAACAAGACCACGTCCTGTATTTGTAAATCCACCATATCGACCTTATCCACCATATTATGGTAGTCCTTATTATTATAATAGTAATAGTTTCTACGGTTATTATTAAACTTTAATTTTACGATTAGCTAAACTAAGAAGAATAAAATTAGTAACTAAATGACTACCACCATAGCTAAAAAAAGGTAATGGTAAGCCAATAACAGGAGTTAAATTTAAATTCATACCAATATTACTAGTAACTTGAAATAGTAATATATATGCTAAAATTTTACTAACTATATTTTTATTATTATATAAGTTTATAATAATTATAAAATAGGATAGTATTATAGGAATAAATAAAATACTATTTTGAGATATAACATAAGAAAAGAAAAAATCATTATATGCTTCAGGAAAATATAATAGTTTATTAGAGCCAATACTTATTAAAGCATTATTTATTTGAATATTATTACTATTTATAAAAGATGTTAGGCGATCTATTCGATAAAACATAGAAGTACCTAATAAGTTAATAAATATATCTTGTTTAAATATATATAATAGTATTAAACTTATTATAATTATTATGGCAAATAAACTATAACTTAGTATTTCTTTTTTAGTAAAAAAATAAGGTAAGAATACTAAAAAGATAATGCCATAAATAATTACTGCACCAGTATCAGGTTCTAAAAAAGTTAATATAGTTGGTATTAAGTAAATTATTAGAAATAGTAATTTACTTTTTATATTATGATTTATTAAATAAAAAGTAGTTAATATTAAAGATATCTTTGTTATTTCTGATGGTTGGATTGAAAATAATTTAAAATTTATCCAACCACGACTACCATTAATAAATTCTCCTTTTAATAAGACATAAATAAGTAATACTAGTTGTAATATATATAATGGTATTATTAATTTTTTTATATATTTAAATTTAATTTTAATTAGTAAATAACATAATAAAAAACCAATAATAGAAAATATTAATTGGCGATATCTATAAGATACTGGTAAATAAATTATACTTATAGATAAAAGAATTATTATAGAAATTATAATAGGTAGATATCTTTTCATATATTTAATATACCCAAGTAAACTTAATTTATAAGTAACATAAAATAATTGTATAAGGGAGGTAATGTATGAATCCAAATTTACCTAAAGTATATGCTAATCCTGATTCATTTAATTTAAATAGAAATATGTTAGAAAGTAATATTAATAATAATAGTTTTTCTAAAGATAATATTGATGAAATATTAGATAGTTCTAATAAATATTTATTTAATCATCGTTATTTAATAACTTTAAAAGATAATAAAGTTGTTGAAAGTAGTATTATTAGTAAATATAATAATAAATTATTAACTATAGATAATGATATATTAGATATTGATAATATTAAAAGTATTGTTGAAATAAAAAAATAGGTATAACCCTATAATAAATCATCAATACATTTTTTTAATTCTTTAGCATCTTTGCCAAAGATAATTTTAAGTTGATTATCAATTTCTACAATACCTTTAGCACCTAAAGCTGTTATACCATCTTTATTAACCTTAGATACATCTTTTAATATAACTTTAAAACGAGACATATTACATTCAGCATTTATAATATTATCTTTTCCACCCAAATATTTAATTAATTTATTAACTTCAGAAGCAAAATCTTTCTTACGAAACTTAACTATTACTAATGTAATAAGTATTAATACAGCTGCTATAATAAGATATTCAACTATTTCATTCATTTATAATCACCATTATGATTATACTATAATTAAAAAAAAAATAAAAGGTTTATCTAAATAGGCTAAATTTAGTGCCATAAAATCTAATTTATCATAAATTATTAATGAGAATATATAAAGGGGTGAATAATTTATGTGTAATAACAAAAATAATGGTGGTAACTGTATAGCAGATATTTTAAGAGTTATTTTAGTACTTCAACAAAATGCTTGCCCAGAAGGATGTCTTGATAGTTGTGATCGACCAATGCTTGGTGGTGGTACTAATTGTTTAATATGTAATACTAGACCAGTAATGTTATATACTTGTTGTGGTAATGGCGTTCCTTGGAGTATGCCAACGACAAAAGATACAACTACAGCATGTTCAACAGCTGGAACAACTTGTTCATCAGTATTTAGAGTAGAAAAAGTTGAAGGCAATTGTGCAACATTTAGAGTATTACAAGATAATCCCGATCCAAATAGTTTAAATCCTTATGTTGCAACATCATCATTCTTCACAATGGATTTAGATTGTTGCTGTGTATGTAGATGTTTATCCGATACATATGTAGATTGTGTCTAAAATGCTTAGAAATAAGCATTTTTTCTATGGCATAAATTAAATAAAGTAGCTAATAATATTACTGGTGATTACATGAATTTATGGGATATAAAAAAAGAAAATTTAAAAAATAGTCATTTTATTTTTAATATTGATATATTAATAGTTGGTGGCGGTATTACAGGATTATTATGTGCATATAACTTATTTGATAAATATAAAATAACTATTATTGATAAAGATAAAATAAGTAATGGAATAACTTCTAATACAACTGCTAAAATAAGTTATATTCAAAAAAATACTTATAGTAATATTTATAAATATCATAATATATTAACAGCTAAAACTTATTTAGATAGTCAAATTACAGGAACCAATATTTTATTAGATATTATAAATAAAGAAAAGATAGATTGTGATTTAGAAAAAGTAGATTCTTATCTTTTTGCTAGTACTAAAAAAGGAATAAAAACTTTAAATAAAGAAAAAGAATGTTTAGAAAAAATGGGTATAAAATGTTTTGATAGTAAATTACCAATTAATTTTCCTAGTTTAAAATGTTTTTATGTAAAAGATACTTATACTATTCAGCCATTAAAATTTACATATAATCTTTTAAATATTTTAAAAGATAAAGTTAATATATTAGAAGATACTAATTTAATAAAAATAAAAAGAAGTAATAATAGATATATTATTAAAACTAATAAAGGGATAATGATTGCTAAAAAAATTATTGTAACAAGTAATTATCCATATTTTATTAAACCATTTTTTATACCATTAAAAACTTATGTCTTAAAAGAATTTGTTGTTACTGGTAAATATAATGTAGATAATCATTTTAGTGCTATTAACGTTGAAGAAGATAGTAAATCAATAAGATTTTATCAAGATAATATAATATATACTTCTAATAGTAATAGAATAAGTAATTATTCTAAAGTATTAGAATCTTATCAAAAATGTCTTAAAGATTTAAAAAAATATTTTAATATTGAACCTAATTATTTATGGAATAATCAAGATGTATGTACACATGATGGTATTCCTTATATTAAATATAAAAGTAATTTATATGTTATTACTGGGTTTAATGGCTGGGGTTTAACAAATAGTGCTATAACATCTAAAGTTGTTAGTGATTTAATTAATAAAATTGATAATAAATATACTAAATTATTTTCTAAAGATAGAGTATGTATGCATTATATTTGTTTTATATTAACTAATATGTTTTATAATATTAAAGGATATATTAGTGGTTATTTATATAAAAATAAAATAATTTATTCTAAAAATATTAAAGGTTTAAAATGTAATGTCTATGAAGATAAAAAGGGGTTGCATATAGTAAATAGTAAATGTCCACATATGAAATGTAATTTAATATTTAATGAAGAAGAACATACTTGGGATTGTCCTTGTCATGGATCACGTTTTGATATCGATGGTAATCCTTTAATTGGACCTGCTAATATTAGTATTAAAGTTGAAGAATAATAAATAAATTTCTAGGTATAATGTTAATTCTATGATACAATTATGTAGGTGATTAGAATGTTTGAATACATGGGAGATAGATTAACAAATGCGATAAAGAATATTAAGGGAATGGGTAAAATTACTGAAAGTAATATAAATGATGCCATTAGAGAAATAAGAATGGCTTTATTAGAAGCTGATGTAAATTATACAGTAGTTAAAGAATTTATTAATAATGTCAAAGAAAAAGCTCTAGGTACAGAAGTAATGAATTCTGTAAAACCAGATGAATTATTTATTAAAATAGTTAAAGATGAATTAGTTGAATTATTAGGTACAGAAGCTTCAACTTTAGTTTTAGATGGTAATCCTACTAAATTAATTCTTGTTGGTTTACAAGGTTCAGGTAAAACGACAACTGCTGGTAAATTAGCAAATTATTTACGTAAAAGACAAAGTAAAAAGCCATTATTAGTAGCCTTAGACGTATATCGTCCAGCTGCTATCGATCAGTTAATTACGATTGGAAAGCAATTAAATATTGAAGTATTTAGTAAAGATACTAAAGACGTATTAGAAATAGCTAAAGAAGCCTTAGAGTATGCTAAAGAAAATAAATTTGATTATATTATCTTTGATACTGCTGGCCGTTTACATGTAGATACTAATTTAATGACAGAATTAAAAGAATTAGAAGAATTAATTAAACCAGAAGAAGTTATATTAGTAGTAGATGCAATGATGGGACAAGATGCTATTAACGTTATAAATGGTTTTAATGAAGCCTTACATTTAACTGGTTGTATTTTAACTAAGTTAGATGGTAATACTAAAGGTGGTGTAGCTTTATCAGTAAGACATTTAACTAATATTCCAATTAAATTTGTTGGTGATTCTGAAAAATTAGATGGTTTACAAGAATTTCATCCAAAAAGAATGGCTGAAAGAATATTAGATATGGGAGATATTATATCTATTGCTGAAAAAGTTGAATCCGTAATAGATGAAGATGAAGTTAAAAATCAAGCTAAAAGAATGAAAAAAGGATTATATGATTTAGAAGATTTTTTAGCTAATTTAAAACAGATTAAAAAATTAGGACCATTAGAAAAAATTATTGGCCTACTTCCTCAAGCAAGACAAATGGGGTTAAATAATATTAGTATTAATCCTAAAGATATGGCTCATGTTGAAGCAATAATTTTATCTATGACTAAAGAAGAAAGAAGAAATCCGGATATTTTAAAAGCTAGCCGTAAACAAAGAATTGCCAATGGTAGTGGTAGAAGTGTTGAAGAAGTAAATAGATTATTAAAACAATTTGAAATGATGAAAAAAATGATGAAACAAATGACTAGTGGTAATTTTCCTAAATTTTAAGATAGACAATTGTCATTTATTGATAAATATTCTAAACATAAAATAAGATAAGAAAGGAATTTTATTATGTTTAGAAATTGTTGTTTTGATATGGGTGATAATTTTAAACAAGATGTAAATAATACAATGAATAGTAATGTAAATTGTGTTAATCAACAAAATATGGGGATGCCATCTTGTCCACCTATATATGAATGTCCTCAAGAAAGATGTTGTCATAGAGAATTTCATCATGAAGTACAACATGATTGAGTATTTATGCTAGACCAAATAAAATGAGATAAAATAAGTACTAAATATAAGGCATTTTGATGAAGAATGCCTTTTTGTGTGGTATAATATTATATAGATTTTATAAGTGTTATTAGGGAAATTTTAATGTATAAAATAATTAGTACGATAAGCTTTGTTATAATACAATCGTTAATATTCATTAATCTATAATTTATTACCTATATAGGATGTGATATAAAAATGAGAAAAAGTATTTTTGAAATAGAGAATAGAATTGATATTAATAAAGAATATAAAAAATTAATGTCAGCCTTATTTGAAAGTGATACAATTTATTATCATAAATTAATGAGTTTATTTGATTTTATAAATGAATATATTTTCAATATATGGGAAGATAGAGATACTTTTGTTGAGCTAGAAGAATTTTTTACTCACATTGGTTTAACTTCTAAAGAACATGTGTCTCAAGAATCTTTTCTTAATTTTTTAGAATTAATGATAAATTTAATTGATGTTTTAAATGAAAATTATTCAAATGGGATTTTTTGCTCAATAAAAGTTAAAAATATTTTTGAACATAATATACCAATTATACTTGAAAAACTAAATTATAAAATAGCAGATATGAAAAGTAGAAAAATAATTATAAAAAGAGATGCTGATGTTGATTCTGTATTAGAAATTGTTCCGGAGAGTATATCTAATTTATTACTTAGTTACAATGATATAAGATGTAATAATATAGAATCAAAGAAAAGTATTTTAAAAAATATAGATTTGTATTTAGAAAGTGATTCAAATAAAAAAATCTTTAAATCTCTGGATAGTAAATTGTGGGATTCAATTGCTACAATTGTTAATAAAATGGGGGTAAATCATCCAATACAAGAAGAACCATTTTTATCTTTAAAACATGATGAGATTATCAAGTGGTATGATAAATGCTTTAAGATGATGATTCATTTAATTAGAATGAAAGAGATTAAAAATTATAAAAATGAAAGAGATATTCTTGTTAAACATGATGGAGGTATAAAAAATGATTAAAGGTAAACCATTTGTAAAATGGGCTGGTGGAAAGAGACAAATTATAGACAAATTAAAAAAATATGTTCCTAATGAATTTAATAAATATTATGAACCATTTGTAGGTGGAGGTGCTTTATTATTTGAATTATCTCCTAAAAATGCTATTATTAATGATAGCAATAAAGAATTAATGAATGTTTATAAATGTATAAAAGATGATAATAAGTTTGAAGCTATGTGTAAAGAATTAGATCATCATGAAACTATGCATTCTGAAGAATATTATTATAAAATTAGAAATTTAGATAGAGATAAAAAGAAATTTAATAAGATAGCTGATTATAAGAGGGCTGCTAGAACAATTTATCTTAATAAAGCTTGCTTTAATGGATTATATAGAGTAAATAGTAAAAATGAATTTAATGTTCCATTTGGAAAGAAAACTAAAGTCAATACTTATGAGGGACAAAATTTAGGAATTGTATATAGCTTTTTAAATTACAATAATATTACATTGCTATCAGTTGATTTTGAAGAAGCTGTAAAAGATGCTAAAAGAGGAGACTTTATATACTTTGATCCACCATATGATTCTGATACAACTACTTTTAATAGTTATACTGAAGATGGTTTTGATAAAGATGAACAAAAAAGGCTTGCAAATGTATTTAAAGAATTGGATAAAAGAGGTTGTTATGTAATGTTATCAAATCATAATACAACTTTAGTTAATGAATTATATAAAGACTATAATATTCATGTAATTGAAGCTAAGAGGAGTATTAATGCTAATGGTAAAAAAAGAGGCAAAGTAAAAGAAGTTATAATAACAAATTATGAAAATAAAAAAGAAATTGAATAATAATTTTGATAGGAGGTATTGATTGAATAAATTAAAGTATTATTATGATAATAACAATTTTAAACTTATACTAGGTGATTCATTAAAAATACTAAAAAATATTGAACCTAAAAGTATTGATATGATATTTGCAGATCCTCCTTACTTTCTATCAGGAGATGGAATTTCTTGTAGTGGTGGTAAAATGGTATCAGTTAATAAAGGGGCTTGGGATAAATCTATTAGTATTGAAGAAAAACATAAATTTAATAGAAAATGGATTGGATTATGTTATCAAATTTTAAAAGATAATGGTACTATTTGGATAAGTGGAACCATGCATAATATTTATTCAATAGGTATGGCATTAGAACAAGAAGGATTTAAAATTATTAATAATATTACTTGGAGAAAACTTAATCCACCTCCAAATATTAGTTGTAGAGCTTTTGTTCATTCGACAGAAACGATATTATGGGCAAAGAAGGATATAAAAAAGGTTAAATATAAGTTTAACTATGAATTAATGAAAAAATTAAATAATGGTAAACAAATGAAGGATGTTTGGGAAACTTCTTTAACTAAACAAAGTGAAAAAAAGTGTGGTAAACATCCAACACAAAAACCTATTGAATTATTAGAAAAAATTATTTTGGGATCAACTGATGAAGGTGATTTAATTTTAGACCCATTTAATGGTAGTGGTACTACGGGTATAGTGGCAAGTAAATTAAATAGAAAATATATTGGGATTGAAAAGGAAAAAGAGTATTTAGATTTGACTATAAGAAGAAAGGAAGATTATGATGAAAATAAGCAAAGGAAATAAAACTTGTAAAATAAAAGGTAACAGAATAACTTCAATAATTGACATAGATTTTAATGACAAATATAAAATATATATTTTTCAGGGAAATTTAAGCGAAAATGACATTATAATAAAATATTCAGAAAATGGAAAAAGAATTAGAACACCAAAGCATATACATTGGACAGTAGATTTGCTATTGAAATTACAGGCTGATAATATTTTAACTAAGTCTTATATTAATGAAATCATAAAAGAATGGCAATCTTGTCAGTCTCTTAAAAATAATGATGAATGTACATTAACAACATTAGTTAATAATTATGTAGAGATTACTGATGTTGAAAAGTATCAAAAATTAACTAAGTATGGTGAGTATGATATTGAATTTTTAACTGTATTAATGACTTTGCTTATGACCCAAGAAAAAACTAATCGTAAAGATGCTTATATGTTTGGTAACATTTTAGTATCTTTATTAAAAGACGATTTAGATATTTATTCAATAATGTCTGTTGCTGGTTTTGGAGGTAAACATTAATGAATAGAAATTTTAATGAATGGTTCAGTAATTTTAAAACTAGTATATCAGATTATACTTATTATGTTGATTTTAAAAAAATATATAAAAATGTTGATAAAATAAAAATAGAACTAAATATTTTAAACTCATTAATAGGTAGTAAAAATATTGAGGAAGAATTTCAAAATATATTAATTAAATATCCTAATACTTTAGATTGTATTCCGTTATTATTAGCAGTTAGATCGAGAGAAATATTTGTTAAAGATGAAATAAATGAATATTTATTTAAATTTGATAAAATGGTCTATTCTATAAATGATTATATTAAATTTATGCAAAAAAGTGGCTTATTTGATTTATTACAAAATCATATTATAAATAATTTATATGATTATGTTTTAGGTATTGAAGTTGGATTAGATTCGAACGGAAGAAAAAATCGTGGTGGCCATTTAATGGAAAACTTAGTTGAGGATTATATAAAAAGGGCTGGTTATATAAAAGATAAAAATTATTATAAGGAAATTTATACAAAAGATATTAAAGCCAAATGGAATATAGATTTAATATCAATATCTGGAAAAAAACAAGCAAGTAAACGATGGGATTATGTTATAAAAACTGATAAACAATTGTATGTTATTGAAACTAATTTTTATGCTAGTAAAGGTTCTAAATTAAATGAAACTGCTAGAAGTTATGAATTGATTGCTCAAAAAGTCAAACAAATAACCGGAGTAACATTTATTTGGATAACTGATGGTACAGGCTGGAATTATGCTAAAAATAATTTAGAAGAAACATTTAATGAATTAGAAACTCTATATAATATTAATGATTTAGAAAATGGTGTTTTAAATAATTTAAATTAGACTTATGTATAGTCTTTTTTATTTTATCTTAACATAAATTTAACTGTGATATTATGAATAAATATAAGATAAATATTATATATAATGATACGGATTTAAATATAAACGATATATTAATTAAAACTTTAAAAACAGAATTATCTAAAATAATTATTAAGGATTATAACAAATGAATTTTTTTAATGTAGGTTTATATATTAGACTTTCCCGTGAAGATGATGATAAAAATGAGATGAGTGAAAGTATTACAAATCAAAAAAGTTTACTAACTCAATATGTTGAAGAAAACAATTTAAAACTTGTTGATATTTATATTGATGATGGTTATAGCGGTACTAATTTTGATAGACCAGCATTTAAAAGAATGATAGATGATATTTTAAAAGGTAAAATTAATATGGTTATTACTAAAGATATGTCACGTTTAGGAAGAGATTATATTGGTACTGGAGAATTAATTGAAAAGTTTTTTCCAATTCATAAAGTTAGATATATAGCAGTTACAGATAATATAGATACTTATTTAGATAATTCTAATAATGATATTGCACCATTTAAAGCGATAATGAATGATATGTATGCTAAAGATATTTCTAAAAAAATTAAATCAAGTTTAAGAGCGAAACAAAAAGAAGGAAAATGGGTTGGAGGAAGAACTCCTTTTGGTTATATAAAAGATCCTCATAATAAAAATAAATTAATAATATTTGAAGAACAAGCCGTTATTGTTAGAAGAATATTTAATATGTGTTTAGAGGGATTATCTTTTTATAAAATAGCTTTAAAATTAACAAATGAGAAGGTAAAAACACCAGCTGAATATTATAGTTTCAAGTGGAAAAATAGTTATCATCTTAATTATGGATTATGGCACGCTAAAACAATTAGAGATATTTTAACTAATAGAATGTATATTGGTGATTTAGTTCAAAATAAAAGAAATAAAGTTAATTATAAAGTAAAAAAGATTATTAAAAATAATCCTGAAAATTATATTGTTGTTGAAAATACACACGAACCTATTATAGAAAAAGGAATATTTTATGAAGTTCAAAAAAGAATTCCTAAAAATGTAGGAAGGAATGAAAAAAAAGAAATAAATTTATTAGATGGTTTATTATATTGTGGTGATTGTGGACACAGAATGTCAATTACATCTAGAAGAAAAAAAGATAACAGATGTTATACTATTTGTAATTATTATCGAACTTATATGCAAAATCATGTATGTACAACTCATTCCAATAATTATGATATATTAGAAAAAGTCATTTTAAATAGATTAAAAGAAATATGTTTAAATTACATTGATAAGAAAAAAATAAAAGAAATAATATTAAAAAATTTATATAATAATGATAAACAAAGTATAAAAAAAGAAATATCAGTTCTTGAAATAGAAATCAATTATATCAATAATAATTTAGATAATATCTATCTAGATAAATTAAATAAAGTGATTTCTGAAGAACAATTTAATAGAGTTAAAGTTAAGTTAGAAAATGAATTAAAGATTAAACAAGATAGATATATAGAAATATCTAGTAATATTAATGAAAAAAATAATAGTGAAACGAATCATAAAAAAATAGAGAAATTTATTGATAAGTATTTGTATTTGAAAAAGCCTAGTAGAGAATTAATTGTTAATTTAGTTGATAGAATAGAAATATTTGAAGATAAAAAAATAAATATTAAAGTTAGTTTTAATAAATTAAGTTAAAATATGGTATAATTAAGCCTCAAGAGGAGGTTTTATGAGTATTTTAACAAGTGCTAGTAGTTCTTCTGTTAGTAGAGGATATGATTACTATAAAGAACATAAAGTTCATGATATAAATCAGATAAATGATAATGAATTTGAAGGTTATGTAGATGGTAGTTTAAAAAAACCTTATTATGTAAAGATTAATATAAATCATCCAAGAAAATCACAATGCGATTGTCCTCACGCTAATGGAAATATAACATGTAAGCATATGGTAGCGTTATTTTTTGAATTGTTTCCAGATGAAGCAGAAGATTATAATTCATGGTTAACCAGTGATTTTGATGATGAATATGATGAAGATGATTATGACGATTATTATGACGATGAATATGATGGTTACAATTATTTAAAAAATGATACAAATTTTGAAAAGTCATTATTTTTTGATATGGTATTAGATAAATATATTAAATCTTTATCAAGGGAAGAATTACAAAAATTATTAAAAAAAGAGTTATTAAAAAATGAAGAGGATACTTACTATAATTATTTAAAGGATGTTTATAATAAATTTTTAAATAATAGTGATGAATCATTAGTATATTTAGAAAAACTAAATAAAAAAGTTAATGAATTTACTAATATACATTATTATGATTATAATTATAAAAAGTTTGATGATATATTATTAACACCGTATGATAAAAGAATGATTGGTAAAATATATGAAGATAATATATATACAAAACAGGTAGATAACATATTATTAGTTCCTAAACTGGCAGTTTATTCTAAATTTGATTGGATTGCAACCTTTTATCGAAATGAAAAAAGTTCTAAAAAAATTAATGATTTTATCGATGAATTACAAAATTATTTTAATAGTTTAAAACACTATAGTATTAAAAGTACGATTCCAAAATCTAATATATTAATAAATATTTTTTTGTTAAAAAAATATCCAATAGAGCAATTAGCTTTATCTCTTCTTAATAATGCTAAATATTTAGAATATATTGAATATGTTATTAAACATACAAAAGATTATAAATTATTATATAAAGAGTTTATAAAAATGATTGAGAAAAATTATTTTAAAAATAAAATATATATACCTAAAGTTTTAGCTATATTTTATTATTTAAGTAATTATGATGATAAAAAATTAGAATTTAATTATAATTTGTATAATTTTCTTTGCCTTGGTAATATTGAATATTTAAGGTATTTGTCTTTTGATTTAACTAAAGAACAAATAATAAAAATTATAGAAGATAAAACAAAAGATATAAATTTACTTATAAAATTATATAATTATTTTAATGAAGACAAAAAATTATATAACTTAATTTTGAATAGTAATAGAAAGTATATGTTTTTACAATATGTTGAGTTATTAAAAAATAATTATAGTAAAGAATTGTATGATTATTTTTATAATGAATTTTATTTAACTTTAAATATTGATAAAAAAAGAGAAATATATAACAAAGCTGCAGAATATCTTGGAGCTATATTGAAATTAAAAGATGGTGAAAAATTAGTTAATAACATTATTGAAGAGTTAAAGAAATCTGATTTTAAAAAATGTAGTGCATTATTTGAAGAAATTGATAATGTAGTTAAGATTTAGTCTATCATAAGTACGCAAGGACATGTAATCCCAGTAAATACTAGGATAATTAATCATCATATTATACATCATACATATGTACCTATGTTTACTTGCTGTGAAGAAAATGATTGTACTAATGTTTATGACAATAAGTGCTGTTTATAGTTAATAAAAAGCAAATAGAAAATATTTGCTTTTTATGTGCTAATATAATAATATCTTTTTATAGGCGATTTTTATGAAAGTATTAACTATTAAAGAACCTTGGGCAAGTTTAATAATTGAAGGTTATAAAAAATACGAGTTTAGAAGTTGGAAAACTAATTATCGTGGCAAGATATTAATTCATGCTGGAATGACTATCGAAAAAGATATGTTAAAAAGATTTAAAGATTATAAATTCACTTGTAATCCTGGTTATATTATTGGCGAAGCAACATTAGTTGATTGTATTTTAGTAGATGAAAAATTTAATGAAGAGTTAAAAAAAATAGATCCAGTTGTTTATGGCAGAAATAATCATACATGTGCATATGCTTGGAAACTAGAAAATGTAATAAAATATAATCATTTAGTACCAGTTAAAGGAAAATTAGGATTATGGAATTATGAAAAGTAAAAAAAGTAGGTGATATTTATGGATATACTTGATATATTTTATAATCATGTAATAAAAGAAGCTTTAACTGGTAGAGTAGATTGTTATTTTTATTATAATATTGTATTTAACGTAATAATAGAAGATAAGATGCTAAGTAGTAATTTAGAAGAAGTCTATGAAGATGTTATAATCCCGACTTTAAATATCCAAAATAAAGAAGAATTTGATAGATTATTAATTATATATGTTAATAAATGTTTAGAATTTTATGATAATAGTAATTTTCATGAAGAAATATTAAATGGTACTTTATATGATGAAGAAAATAAAATATGTAAAGAAAAAATGATTTTAACTTTATTATTTGCTAATGCTTCTTTAAATGATTTTGCTAATCCAATTTTTTATTTAAATAGAAGAATAAATTTTTTAGATAGTTTAACTTGTAATTATGATTTAGGTTATTCAGATATTTTAAATTGTAATTTAGCTATATCAGTTACTAAAGATAAAATAAATAATGAAACACCATATCAGTTTGTTGTAACTTTAATATCTTTAGATGGTAGTACTTTTGAACTTCCAAGAATAAAATTTGCTGTAAGTGAAAATAAAGCATATATTTATGCTATTCAAAATTATAATAAAACAACTTCTTCTTTTTTTAAAAAAACTAATCGAAAATTTTATAAAGTAAATGAAGGATTTAATAAAGATGAAGATAATAATGAAATATATGGTGATGGTAATTTAAATGATGTTTCTTCTAGTTTTTTACTTGTTGCTAATATGTTAATTACTTACTTGATTACCCAAAAAGTTAATGAATTTTATGTATGTCCTTTTTTAATAGAAAGATGGAATTCTAAAGTAATTGCAAATCATATTAAAGAAAAATATAAGAATATTGATTATAATGAATTATATAAGTTCCAACTTAATATTCAATCTAACTTAACAGAAAAGTTTTTAAGAACTTTTTTAAGATTAAATTATCATTGTGATAATTTAGAAATAAAAGAATATCCAATGGAACAAGATTCTAATTTGCATATAGTTAGTAATAACGAAATTTATTCAAATAATCTACTATTAAATGAAGTATCTTATTTAATAATTAAAAGATTAAAAACTAATAATTTAAAAAAATAATGGTAATAACTGGCTAAGTAAAAAAATAATAATTACCTATAATAATATTAGGTGATCAATATGAAAAAATATCAATATATCATCTTTTTCTTAAGTATACTTCTTTTTCCTACTTTCGTATTTGCTTATTCTGATAAAGTAATACTAGGTGGTCAAAATGTTGGTATAGAAATAAATACTAAAGGAGTATTAGTAGCTGGTTTTTATAAAGTTAATGGTGTTTATAATGCTAGTAGATTACTAATTGGTGATTATATTACTAAAGTAAATGATAAAGAAGTAAATACTATTAATGAATTAGTTAAAGAAATAGAAAATAATGTTATCGATAATAAAATAACTATTAGTTATCGTCGTGACAATGTAGATTATACTACTATCCTTGATTTAGAATATAAAGATGGCGTACATAAAACAGGTTTATATGTTAAAGATACATTATTAGGTAATGGTACGATTACTTATATAGATCCTGAAAGTAAGATATATGGCGCTTTAGGACATAACGTAGTTGAATCTATTACAAATGATAGAATAGAATTAAGAACAGGTAATATTTTTAAAAGTAGTATAAGTAGTATAACTAAGAGTAGTGATGGTAATCCCGGAAGTATCAATACTAAATTTTATCGTAATTATATTTATGGAAATATTAAAAGTAATAGTTTAGTAGGTATATATGGTAATTATGTAGAAGAAATACCTAGTGATACTTTAATTGAAATAGCTAAAATTGATGAAGTAAATTTAGGTAAAGCTAAAATATACACTACTTTAGCTAATAATGAAATAAAATCATATGATATAAATATATTAAAAATAGATAAAAGTAGTGATATAAAAAATTTCTATTTTGAAGTAATAGATAAAGAATTATTAAATAAATCAGGAGGAATAGTCCAGGGTATGAGTGGTTCGCCAATTGTACAAAATAATAAATTAATTGGAGCAGTTACTCATGTTACTATAGATAATGTAAAAACAGGTTATGGTGTTAGTATTATAACAATGTTAGAGACTGGTGATAAAGAAATAAACTAGTCTTTTTTTATGTAACAAGTTAAATATATATAAAAAATATTATAGGGATAGTATGGAAAATTTTTTAACTTGGGATATCTTAACTACATATGCTAGTTTTATATCAATTGTTTTTATGATAGTAGAATTTATAAAAGATATTAAATTTATAAATAAAATTCCTACAAAGTATCTAAGTTTTACAATAGCATTTATTTTAATAATTATAACTAACTTCGTTATGAATACTTTTAAATATATCGATTTAGTATTATATTTCTTATCATCAATATCTATAAGTTTAGGTACGATTGGATTAAGTAAATTTGATAAATAATTATTTGCCACCGGATATATGAATCGCTTAACTAATAATACCCAAATGGCTATTATTGGTCCATGTCGCCGTCCTTTTTCGACGTTGGCACCTCTTCTGCTTATGGGGTCCATCAGGACGCGACTGGCCTTGCTTACGGATACCTCTGGGTGACCGGCGGCCTTGGCTTGCGTCCGGTAATCAATCTGCAATCGATTGCTCCTAAAATAATTAATTTAATTAGCAGATTTCGTTGACATATAAGTAAAATTAATATTTAATAGTGATTAGGAGTTTTTATGGAAGAAGTAATATATAAAAATACATTAGAATTAATAAAAAAAGAAAAAGAAAGATATAATCGATTATTAAAGTATTTAGAAAGTGCTTATTGTGCTAAAAGTATAGATGAAAATTTAAGATATTTAATAAATTTAAAAGATGGGGAATTTACTTCTAGAATAAATTTAAGTAAAACAGAGTTTATTTTAAAATCATATCAACTAGATAAAGACGTATTATTGTATGATTACTTAGCTAAATTTTTAGCAAGTAATGAGTTTTATCGTGCTTTAGTTTTAACTAGTAAAAATGTTACAGTTAATAATAGTAATTTTAGTTTATTAGATAATAAAGTAGATATTAGCTTAAAGCCATGTATTATTAAAGAAATGTTAACAGAAGGGTTTATTAATTCATTATTTGCTGATAATAACTGGACTGGTAGCCCTTTTATTGTGTATGGAAGTAATAATTTTGAAACTGGTGGTTTTAACACTTTAAATAGTTATGTTGAATATCATGCTCAATCAGGAAAATGTATTTGTAGAATGAATTTTGATTATAATACTCAATGTATAATTATGTCTGAAGATGGTAATGCGTATAATAAAGTTATAGAAGATTGGATTAATTTAAATTTAGAAAGTACAGATGATCCAACGATGTTAGTTAAAATGGCAGGGTATTATAATTCAGTAGAAAAATTAAAAAGTTTAGTTCGTAAATTATAGTTGTAGATTATTCAACTAATAAATGATATAATCTACTAGTAAAAAGGAGTAGAAAATGCAAGAGTTTATTTTAAGTTTTATGGAACAATTTGGATATTTAGGAGTATTTTTATTAATTACTATTGAAAATGTATTTCCACCAATACCATCTGAGGTTATATTATTATTTGGTGGCTTTATGACTACTTATACTAAATTAAATATTGCAATTATGGCTATATCAGCTACATTAGGCTCTGTTCTTGGCGCTATTATTTTATATTATATTGGTAAAATATTTAATAAAGAACGTTTAAAAAAGATTATATCTGGTAAATTAGGGAAGATATTAAGACTTAAAAATTCGGATATTGATGCAGCAGATCGTTGGTTTGATACTCGTGGTCAAAAAACAGTATTCTTATGTCGTTTTGTTCCGATAGTGCGTAGTTTAATTAGTATTCCAGCAGGAATGAGTGAAATGCCTTTAGGTAAATTTTTACTTTATACAACAGCTGGATCATTAATTTGGAATGTCGTTTTAATTATTATTGGGTCAATCGTAGGTAATAATTGGTCAAGTATTTTAAATGTTTTTGATACATACCAAAATATTGTTATTGTAATTCTTGGGGTTATCTTTATTGGCTTTGTATTTTGGTTCTATAAAATTAAGAGTAAAAATAAAAGTAAAAATTAATAGTTCTCGATAATTTGGAGAACTATTTTTATTCTAAAGATAATTTTCTTTTTTTATAATTATTACTATTTTTAATAATTTCCTTTAAAGATGTTATATCGATATTAGATGTTCCTTCTACTTTTATAATATTTATATCTTTATCATCTTCATAATATATTATAAGATCTTGATAATAATATTGCTTAGCATTTAATAATTTTATATTATGAATTAAATTTATTATTAAAGCATAAAAGCTATTATTAAAATTTAAATAACTTTCTAATTCTTTTTTAGACATTTTCGTAATTACATTATTTTCTTTTAATAATTTAATAATAAAATCATCCGGATAATAATAATCTTTATATTCTATAAGAGAATACATAATATTTAGTAAAGGAATAAAACATAGTAAAAATGATTTATCAACTATTCCATAATTATCTTTATATTTTTTAAAACTTCTAAAATCTATTTTATAACCTTGATTACTAATATCTTTTATTTCTTTTAAAAATTTACTATTATCGATAGATATACTTGTTAAAATAGAGCTAAACCAGATAATAAAAAAATTTGTATCCATTATTATCCCCCCTTTAAAGATAATTTATTTATAATTTAAAAAAATGTTAATTTTACTTATTCTAGCATAAAATGATTTAATTATAAATGAATTATTTTTTAATATTTGATATAATACCATTTGAAGAAGGGAACATAAATATGAAACAACAAAATATCCGTAACTTTTCAATTATTGCCCATATAGATCATGGTAAAAGTACTTTAGCTGATCGTATTTTAGAAATTACTGGTGCTATAAATCCTCGCCAAATGAAAGATCAAGTTTTAGATAGCATGGATTTAGAAAGAGAAAGAGGTATTACGATTAAGTTAAATGCTGTTCAACTACATTATAATTATCATGGTGAAGAATATACATTACATTTAATAGATACTCCGGGACATGTTGATTTTTCTTATGAAGTATCCCGTAGTTTGGCAGCTTGTGAAGGAGCTATTTTAGTAGTAGATGCTGCTCAAGGTATTGAGGCGCAAACTTTAGCTAATTTATTTTTAGCTATGAATGATAATTTAGTTATAATTCCGGTTATTAATAAAATTGATTTACCTAATGCTAATATTCCTAAGGTTAAAGAAGAATTAATAAGAGTATTAGGATTTAAAGAAGAAGAAATCCTTCTTTGTTCTGGAAAAACTGGAGTAGGTGTTAAAGAATTAATTGAAGCTGTAATTGATAGGATACCAGCTCCTAAAATAAATAATGATGCTCCTACAAGAGCTTTAATTTTTGATAGTGCTTTTGATGCTTATCGTGGCGTTATTGCTCATATTCGTTTAGTTGATGGAACGATACGCCTTAAAGATAAGATTAAAATGATGGCTAGTAATGCTGTTTATGAAGTAGTTGAATTAGGAGTAAATACTCCAGCTGAAGTCAAAAGGGATGTTTTAGTATCAGGAGAAGTAGGATATTTAACGGGTGCTATTAAAGATATTACAACTGTAGAAGTAGGTGATACGATAACTTTAGAAAGTAATCCAGCTTTAACTCCTTTAGCAGGTTATAAACCGATGAAATCAATGGTTTATTCTGGTGTCTTTCCTGTAGAACCTAATAAATTCCCTGCATTAAGAGAAGCTTTAGAAAAATTAAAATTAAGTGATGCTTCTTTAACTTTTGAACCAGAAACCTCTTTAGCATTGGGATTTGGGTTTCGTTGTGGTTTTCTTGGTTTATTACATATGGATATTATTATCGAAAGAATATCCCGTGAGTTTGATATTGAAGTAATTGTAACATCACCATCAGTAATTTATGAAGTTAAATTAACAACTGGTGAAGAAGTATTAGTTGATTCTCCTAATAAAATGCCTGATAGAACAATGATTTCTAGTATTAAAGAACCTTATATAAAAACAAGTATTTTTGTACCAAGTGAATATATCGGCGCTATTATGGAATTATGTCAAGCTAAAAGAGGCGATTATATTGGTATTGAATACATTGATGCTACCCGTGTTAATATTCATTACTATCTACCTTTATCAGAAATAGTATATGACTTTTTTGATAAATTAAAAAGTTCGACAAAAGGTTATGCTTCTTTTGATTATGAATTAGCTGGATATCGTGAAAGTGATTTAGTAAAAATGGATATTTTAATAAATGGCGAAGTTGTTGATGCTTTAAGTTTAATTGTTCATAAAGATTTTGCTTATGAAAGAGGCAAACATATAGTAGAAAATTTAAAAGAAATAATACCTCGTCAATTATTTCAAGTTCCTATTCAAGCAAGTATTGGTTCTAAAGTAATTGCCCGTGAAAATATAAGTGCTATGCGTAAAAATGTTTTAGCAAAGTGTTATGGTGGGGATATTTCACGTAAACGTAAATTATTAGAAAAGCAAAAAGAAGGTAAGAAACGAATGAAAATGGTTGGTAGAGTAGAAATACCTCAAGAAGCCTTCTTAGCTGTTTTAAAATCTGATAAATAATTATAATATGGGGGTTTTATGAAAAAAATAGAATTAATTAGAAGATTATATTTTTCTAGTATCATATTTTTATTATTATTAATATTTTTGTTAATTATTTACTTATCTAGCGTTAGTTTATAAGATATAAATTGTCAATTTAGTTTTTATGAGTTAAAATATCATTAGAGGGTAGTTGTTATTTATGATATTAAAAAACTATAAAAAAATAATAAAAATATCTTTTTTACTTAGTTTAGTAATTATTTTAGTTATAATTCTTTCATGGTCAATTTTAAAAAAATCTAAAGCTGTAAAGCAAACTTCTTATGATTATCCTAAGATAACTTTAACTGGTGATGAGGTTATTAATTTATGTAATTTAAATGATTATGTTGAAGCAGGATATAATGCCTATGATTCTTTAGATGGTGATTTAACTAGTAGTGTTAAAGTAACTAAAACTAATCATTTTATTTATTATGAAGTAACAAATTCTCATGGTCTTAAATATGGAACTGGGCGTATAATTAAGATATTAGATGATGAAGCACCTAGTATTAAATTAAATGGAAATTCTTTAATAAATTTAAATGTCAATGAAGAGTTTAATGATCCTGGCGTAACCGTTAGTGATAATTGTACAAAAGATGTACAAGTTAATGTTAGTAGTAATCTTGATATAACAACTCCTGGTAGTTATACGATAACTTATGAAGCTGTTGATGAACATGGTAATAAAGCTAGCATTAATAGAGATATTATTGTTAATAAAGAAGATACAAAAGTAGGAGTCATTTATTTAACATTTGATGATGGACCATCTGCTAATACTAGTAAAATATTAGATATCTTAAATAAATATAATATTAAAGCAACTTTTTTCCTTACTAATTCTGGTAATGATAATCTAATTTTACGTGAATATGAAGAAGGACATACTCTAGGATTACATACGGCTACGCATAAATGGGAAATATATTCTAGTATTGATTCTTATTTTAATGATTTAAATATTGTTTATAATCGTGTTAAAAATTTAACTGGAGTTGAATCAAAATATATTCGCTTTCCTGGTGGTAGTTCTAATACTGTTAGTCGTAAGTATCAAACGGGTATTATGAGTACTTTAACTAAAGAAGTAGAAAATAGAGGATTTAGTTACTTTGATTGGAATGTTGATGTCGAAGATGCGGGATCATGTGCTTATAAAAAGGATAAAGAAGCTTGTGTTTTAAATAATTTTAAAAAGGAATTATCTAAAAATAGAATAAATATGGTTCTTCTTCATGATATTAAAAGTTATACTGCTAATGCTTTAGAAGATATGATAAAGTATGCTTTAAATAATAATTATGTATTTAAAAAAATTGATGATACAACTCCTACTATTCATCAACATATAAATAATTAAAGGTGTGATAATTATGCATTCGATTTATATTCATATTCCGTTTTGTAACTCTATTTGTTCTTATTGTGATTTTTGTAAAGTTTTATATAATAAAGAATGGGTTAATAAATATTTAATATGTTTAGAAGAAGAAATTAAAAATCGTTATGATAATGAGTTAACAAATACTATATATATTGGAGGAGGTACTCCTTCTTCTTTAGATATAGAATCTTTAAAAAAATTAATGGATATCTGTAAAATATTTAATATTAGTGATAAATATGAATTTACTTTTGAATGTAATATAAATGATATAACGGAAGAAAAATTAGAAATTTTAAAAAAGAATGGCGTTAATCGTTTAAGTATTGGAATCGAATCATTTGATAAGAAGAAATTAAAATTTATGGAACGTTCTTCTAATTATGAAGAAGTATTAGAAAAAATAAATTTATGTCGTAATTTAGATTTTAATAATATTAATGTTGATTTAATATATGGCATTCCGGGAGAAAATTTACATACTTTAAAAAATGATTTAAAGAAAATGCTTACTTTAGATGTAGAACATATTAGCACTTATTCTTTAATGGTTGAAGATAATACTAAAATTGGAATTAAAGGTATTAAACCTATTAGAGAAGAATTAGATAGTAAGATGTATAAATATATTGTTAAATTTTTAACTAATAATGGGTACGAACATTATGAAGTATCTAATTTTTGTAAACCTGATAAATATTCTCGCCATAATTTAAATTATTGGCAAAATAAAGAATATTTTGGCTTTGGTTGTGGAGCTTCAGGTTATATTGGTAATGTAAGATATACTAATACTTTAAGTATTAGTAAATATTTAAATAAAGATATAAAAAATATGGAAGAATTATTAAGTTTAAAAGATGTAATGGATAATGAAATAATGTTAGGATTACGTTTAACAAAAGGTATTAATTTACAAGAGTTTTTTAATAAGTATGAAGTAAATCTTCAAGAAGTATATAATATAAAACCTTTATTAAAGAATAAAGAATTAATATATAAAGATGGTAATATTTTTATTAATCCTAAATATATATATGTAATGAATGAAATTTTAATAAAAATAATTTAATAAACATAATATTTTATTAGGTGATAAAATGTTTATAGCCCATCGTGGTAAAGTAAGTGTAAATAGTAAAGAAAATACAATTGAGGCTTTTAAAGATGCTATTAATGATAAAAAATATCAAGGTTTTGAATTAGATATTAGACAAAGTTTAGATAATAAAATAGTAGTAGTGCATGATATGTTTATTGGTACTAATTTAATTAATAAAACTAATTATAGTGATTTAAAAAAATATGCTATTCCTTTATTAAGTGATGTATTAAGTTTAGATACTAAGAAAAAAATATTAATTGAAATAAAAGATTTTAATATGGATTTAGATAATTTAATTAATATTATAAATAAGTATCAAGAAAAGAATTTATATATAATGAGTTTTAATAATAAAGTGATTAATGAATTAATTAAAAGAAAAGTTAATGCTAAGTGTGGCATATTACATTATATATTTAATCGTGAGTTATCTTACAATGAATATGATTTTATTTGTATTTTAAATGATTTTTTAACTGATAATATAATTGATTATTTTCAAAGAAGAAATATTGAAGTATTTAGTTATGGAATAAGAGGTAATTATATCGAACAGCAAGATAACGTTTATTATATTATTGATAATAAAAGTTAAAAATGTTAAAATACTAATAGAAAATAAAGAGGTGTATTATGAATCACGAAAATGAAGAATTAAATAATACAAAAGCACTTGATGATTTAAATAACTTAGTAAATAAAAAAAGTAATAATAATTATGATAATTTATTAAATGATATCGAAAGTAAAGAAGATATTTATAATACTATTACAAGTGATGAAGTAGTATTAAATAATGATGTAGATACTAATAAAGATAGTCTTATAGATAAAATTAAAAAGTTACCTAAAAAAACGAAGATAATAATTATTATTATAATTATACTTATTTTAATATTAATTGCTTTAGGTATCTATCTAGTCTTAAAAAAAGAAGAACCAAAACCTCCTGAGGAACCTCCAGAAAATATTGTTGTTGACAATGGTAATTATCGTTATAATAATGGAGTATTAGAATTTTTAGATTCCTTTAATACTAAAATAGGTGAATATACTTGTACGAATCAAGATGAAGAATTATGTTTTGTTGCTTATTTAAGTAATAATGAAGATACTTTTAATAAAGAATTAAGTGTTAATGAAGATAATTCTTTAATTGAAGTACGTAGTAATATTTATCATAATCGTTACGTATTTATAAAAGATGGCGAAAATAGTAATATTATTTTATATGATGTTATTGAAAATAAAAGTGTTGGAGAATACTTAAAGATTAAAGTATATGATGATTCTGATTTAATAGTTATTGAGAATTTAGAAAATAAATATGGTGTTATTGAAATAACGGATAATGAAATTAAAGAAGTATTACCAATTAATTATGAATATGTTGGTAAGATAAAAAATGATGATAAATATATTGTTAAAACTAATCAAGGATATTATATTACAAGTAAAGATAATAAAAATTTAACTAAAGTTTCTAAAGATTTAATTTATGATTATAATGATAATTATTTAGTAACTAAAAATAATGATAAATATAATTTATATAATTATAATATGGATTTAATTAATACTGATTTAGATTATATTACTTTAATAGATAATGATTATTATGCTTATGTCTTAAATAATAAATTATATATAAAAGACTTTACTAATAATAAATATAATGAAGAAGGTTATGAATTAACAAATGATAATTATCAAGTTATAAAAACTTATAATCCAGATGGCGAATTAATTAAAACGGATTATTCTTATCGTTTAACTAGAAATGATAATAGTTTAGGTGTTTATATTAAAGATAATGAAAATATTGAAGAATATACTATAAATTTATTAGAAGGCATAGTATCTAAAGATTTAAAATACTATAGTTACTTTAATGATACTTTATATTTCTATAGTGATTTAGAAAAAAATAATTTACTAGGTAAATATAAATGTACTAATAAAAATACTTTAGAAAATAATACTTTAAGTAGTTGTAATATTGCTTATAATGAAATATACGATGATAATTTCAAGAATAATGGTGCTGGTAAAACTACTAGTATTATACCTATAATTGCTAATCGTTATGTCTTTATTAATGATAGTGTTAATAATGAAGAAATTAAGTTATATGATTTAGTTGAAGAAAAAACTGAAGCCACTTATAAAGGAGTAAGTGTTAATCAAGGTAATAATAGTGAGATAACTTTTATAGCTAGTATAAATAATGTAATTGTTCAAAATAGACAAGATAAATTTGGGACAATTAATATTAGTAGTGGTGGTGTTACTAAGAATTTAGATTTTATATATGATGCGATTGAAAGAATGGGAGATAGCTTCTTAGTAAAAGAAAATAATAAGTATTATATAAGATATGCTAATGAAAGAGTATCTAATGAATTTGCTAATAAAATTTATGATTATAATTCTTCTTATTTAGTAGTAAGAGAGTCAGATGGTTTTGCTATATATAAACAAAATGATAATACAAATAGTATTGTTAGAGGAAAAGTAATGGTAAAATTACTAGGGGATACTTGTTATTCTTATGTTGAAAATAATAAATTATATTTAAGTTTATATGATAATACTCCTATTAAACATGAAGAAATTATCTTACCTGATACAAATGATATTTATAGTTTATATAATTCTTATACTTTAAGTAAGATAGATGATAATAAAGTTCAAGTAAATGTCTTTAAAAATGGAAGTATTGATAAAACATATACTATTAACTTAACAGTAGGAAATAATGGTGATTTAAATGAAGAAAGCTAATAAAAAAACATTACTGATAATTATTTGTTTATTAGCAGTATTTATTCCTTTAACTATTTATTCAACTGTTATGCATTATGTTTATTTAAATTATACACCCCCATCTTGTGATATTACTTTAAGTAATGGAGCTTGTTATGGGTGTGTATATCCAAATGGTTATTGTGGTTATGCTAGAAATTATATTGAAGATGATACTTATAGAATTAATTATTATAAACCAGATGCTTTAGCATATGTAACCATTCCTAATAATTTTGCTTTTATTGTAGATACTAATTTAACTACCGATAAAATAAATTATTTAAAAGATGCTGGAGTTGTTGTTTATAATTTAAATACTTTAGAAAAAACTGCAATTAAAGGTATTAAAAATTATAATATTGGGATAGCGGATAATTATTATATAGTAGTTAATAATGATAATAAGTATGGGATTGTAACTTTTTCAGATACTATGGATACTGTTATTGATTATAAATATGATTTTATTGGTTTAGCTAATAAATTAAATGATCAAGGTTTAATAGATAATAGTAAATTTATTGTTTTAGAAAATGGTAATTGGAAGTTAATTGATAAAGCGGATAATCCTTTAACATCTGATTTTAAACAACCAATATATGATTATAATGATTCTCATGTTGTTTTAAGTATTGGTAATAGTTATCAGATATTTAATTATCACAATAAAGCATTATCTTCAGAAACATTTATTAAAGTTGTATTAAAAGATAAATATATTGGTGTTATTGATACTGATAAAAAGTTTTATGTATATGATTGCAGTACAGAACAAATTATTTCTAATAAATATAAAGCGGAAGTATATGATGATATAGTTTTAGAAATTACTGATGGTACTTTATACATATATATGAATGGTGAAGTATTAGAGACACATTAAAATCAAATAGTTAAATAGTCTATTTGATTTTAATTGCGAAGAATAAAAAATTATTTTATAATTATAACATAGAGAATTGAGGCCTTTATTATGAATAAAAAGAAAGGAAATCCTGTTTTAAAAATAATATTAAATGTTATAACTTGGACAATATTTGCCTTGTTAGTATTAATAGCGTTATTTTTATTATATTATGCTATTGCAGCTCAAATATATGCTAAAAAAGGAGAAAAATATGAACCTGCTTTTTCATTATATACAATAATATCTGGTTCAATGAAACCGAATATTAATGTTTATGATGTAGTAGTAGATGGCAAAGTAAGTAATCCGGAAGATATAAAAGTAGGTGATATAATAACTTTTACTTCTTCTTCATCATTAACATATGGTGTTACTATTACCCATCGTGTTATTGCTATTGATAATAGTAATGGTGTATATCGATATCGAACTCAAGGAGATAATAATTTAGTACCAGATGATGCTTATGTAGAGTTTGGTAATATTTTGGGTAAAGTATTGTTTAAAATACCCCAACTAGGTCGTGTTCAGTTTTTACTATTAAAAGCTGGTAGTTGGTTATTTGTTATATTAATCCCTTCTTTAGGTATCGTTATTTATGACATATTAAAAGTATTAAAATTAGCTGGTACTAAGAAAAAAATAGATAATACTTTAAATAATAAGAAAGATGATACAATAAGTAAAGAAAAACAAGAAAAATTAAAAGAAGATATTATTGAAAGATTAAAACAAAAAGAAAATATTAAACCTATTAAAAAGATTGATCTTAATAAAGTATTAAGTAAGATAGAAGAATTAGATAAAAAAGATAATATTAATGAAAATATTAGTTTACCAGAAATAAAAAAAGAAGATAATCAATTACCTAAAGTTAAACCTAAGAAAGTAACTAAAACCAGAAAAAAACGTAAGAAAAAATCTACTAAAAATAAATAATACTTAATTAAATAAAAAATGATAGTGTTCTTAAAAACATTATCATTTTTATATTTAAGAGATATAATTAAAAATATATAATAGTTATGTTAGTTGACTAGAACTTTTAAAATTATTATAATATATCTAGTTTTTTAATGAAAAGAGGTATTTTATGATAACTAAACAAAAAGGTACTACTGATATATACGGAATAACTGGTAAGAAATGGTTATATTTAAATAATTTAATTGAAGATATATGTCGATCTTATAATTATGATTATATTAGAACGCCAATATTTGAAGCTACAGAATTATTTCATAGAGGTGTAGGAGAAACTACGGATATTGTTACAAAAGAAACATATGATTTTAAAGATAGAGGGGATAGAAGTATTACTTTAAGACCAGAAGGTACTGCGGGAGTGGTAAGAAGTTATATTGAAAATAAAATGTATGGGGATGCTACGCAACCAGTTAAATTATTTTATAATGGTACAATGTATCGTTATGAAAGACCACAAAGTGGTAGAATGCGTGAGTTAACTCAATTTGGTTGTGAAGTATTAGGCTGCGATGATCCTTATATTGATGCTGAAGTTATTTCTATACCAGTATTATTATTTAAGATGATAGGATTAAGAAATATTAAAGTAAATATTAATACTTTAGGTGATGAAGAATCAAGAAATAATTATCGTGAAGCATTAATTAATTATCTTAAACCTCATATTAATGAATTATGTGAAGATTGTCAAAAAAGATTAGAAAAAAATCCTTTAAGAATATTAGATTGTAAAATAGATGCAGAAAATGAAATTTTAAAAAATGCTCCAACTATTTTAGACTATCTAAATGATTCTTCTAAAGAAAGATTTGATAAGGTTAAACATTATTTAGAACTTATGGATATCGATTATGAAGTAAATCCTAAAATAGTTAGAGGTTTAGATTATTATAATCATACTGTATTTGAAATAGAAGCTACCGTAAAAGATTTTGGGGCTCAAAACGTTTTAGCTGGTGGCGGAAGATATAACAATATGGTCGAAATGTTAGATGGACCAAGTACACCGGCGATTGGCTTTGCTTGTGGCTTAGATCGATTAATGCTTGCTATTGAAAAAGAAGATATCGAACTTAATATCTTTAATCAAATAGATTGCTTTCTTATGTACGTATCTGATACTGAAAAAGATATGGCTGTTAAAATAGTAAATGACTTACGTTCTAATGGTATTATTTGTGATATGGAAAACATGGGAAGAAGTCTCAAAGCTCAATTTAAACAAGCAGATCGCTTAAATTCTAAATTCTTACTTCTTTTAAATGATAAAGATTTAGAAAATAATGTTGTAACTATTAAAGATAATGTTACTAAAGAAGAACAAAAAATTAATATCGATGAATTATTAGATTATTTAAATGTAAATATATAAGAGGGATGGATATGAGTAGATTTACTGAAGAAATGGTTGATAGGTATGCCGATAAGTTACTTATCGGCTTAACTAGAGAAGAAAATAAAATGGTACTTGATGAATTTGATAAAATAGATAAAGATATGGAAATAGTAAGTAATATACCTAATATCGAAAATGTAAAACCAATGACTTATCCATTAGAGGATTTAAAAAGTACTTTAAGAGAAGATATTGAAGAACCTTCTCCTGCTATTGAAGATTTATTGAGAAATGCTGGGAAAACAATGGGTAGAGAAATAGAAGTAGTAAAGGTGGTTTCATAATGAATTATATGGATTTAAGTATTGAAGAACTACATGATTTATTAAAAAATAATAAAGTTACTTCTAAAGATTTAATTAAAGAATCTTTAATTAAATCTCATGAATTACAAGATAAATGTAATGCTTTTGCTTTAATATTAGATGATGCTAAAGAAACTCCTATAACGGATAATTATTTAAGTGGTATTCCATATGGTATTAAAGATAATTATTCAACTAAAGATATCGAATCTACTGGTTCATCTAATACTTTAAAAGGATATGTACCTTTTTTTGATGCAACAGTAATAGAAAAGCTAAATGATGCTGGAGCAGTAGCAACTAATAAAACGGCAATGGATGAATTTGGCATGGGTGGTACTGGTACTACGGCTAATACGGGTATAATTCGTAATCCTTGGGATTTAAAAAGAATGTGTGCTGGTTCCTCAAGTGGTTCAGCAGCTGCTGTTGCCTATGGAGTTTATCCATATGCCTTAGGTTCTGATACCGGAGATTCCATTAGAAAACCTGCTGCTTATTGTGGTATCGTTGGTTATAAACCTACTTATGGCATGATTTCTCGTTATGGATTATTTCCATTTGCATCAAGCCTTGATCATTGTGGCGTATTAACAAGAAATGTTCGTGATGCTGCCATTGTAGTTAATAATATTAAAGGCTTAGATAATAAAGATATGACTACTTGGGATTCTAGCAAAATAGATTTATTAAGTCATATAAATGATGATATAACAAATAAAAAATTATGTTATATAAAAGAAATAGTAGATATTAATAATTATTCTAATCCAAGTAAAGAATTAAAAAGTCATTTAAAAAACTTTATGGATAAAATAGAATTAATTAAAAGTAAAGGAATAACCATTGATGAAGTATCTGTTGATAAACAGTTACTTGATGCTGTAGCATCTGTCTATGTAATTATTTCATGTGCTGAGGCAACAAGTAATATGTCTAACTTAACTGGTATTATTTATGGCCCAAGAGGTGAAGGCAGTAATATTTATGAAATGATGAAAGATCATCGTACAAAAGGTTTTTCACCATTAATAAAAAGGAGATTTGTTATTGGCTCTTATGTCTTACAAAGAGAAAATCAAGAAAGATACTTTAATAATGCTAAAAGAGTTAGAAGATTAATTGTTAATATCTGGAAAGATTTATTTAAAAAATATGATGCTGTTATCTTACCAGTAGGTAGTGGTCCTGCTAAATACTTAGATGATAGTCTAAATACATTAAATGAATCATCTACGATTTTAGAAGAACATTTACAAATAGGTAACTTTGGCGGTTTTCCATCAATAACTATTCCTGATGGTTTTATAGATGATTTACCAGTAGGATTAAATATAACAAGTAATACTTATGAAGATGAAAAATTAATTAATATAGCAAATTATATTGAAAATTTAATGCCATATAAAAATCAAATAGCAAAGGAGAAAAAATAATGGAAGAATTAAAATTAGTAATTGGTTTAGAAATGCATTGTGAACTAAAAAGTAATTCAAAAGTTTTTTCTCCAGCTAAAAATTCTTATAGTGATATAGCAAATACTAATGTATCACCAGTTGATATGGCATTTCCTGGTACTTTACCAGTATTAAATAAAAAATGTGTTTATAATGCTATTAAAATGGCTAGTATTTTAAATTGTACTATTGCTGATGAAATGTTATTTGATCGTAAGAATTATTATTATCCTGATTTACCTAAAGGTTATCAAATTACCCAATGTACTAAACCAGTTGGAATTAATGGCTATATTGATATTCCTTTAAATGATACAACTTTTAGAGTAGAAATATCCGATATTCATTTAGAAGAAGATTCTGCCTCATTAGATCATTTTTCTAATATGTCTACTATCGATTATAATCGAGCAGGAGTACCTCTTTTAGAATGTGTTACAACTCCATGCTTACATTCAGCTGAAGAAGCCGTAGCCTTTTTAGAATATATGCGCAATATTTATCAATATACTGGTATATCTGATGCGGATACCAAAAAAGGCCAAATTAGATGTGATGTTAATGTTAACTTAAAAAATATTGAAGGCAAGTATGTAACACCACGTGTAGAAATGAAAAATGTTAATTCTTTTTCTAATGTGTATAATGCTATTAAATATGAAGAAGAAAGACAAAAGAAAGCTTATTTAAAAGATGGCGGTAAAGAATTAATTCAAGAAACAAGAAGATATGATGAAGATACTAATACGACAATTGGTATGCGTCATAAAGAAGATGCCATTGATTATAAATATTTTATAGAACCTAATATACCACCATATCCAATTACTAAAGAATTAATTAATTCTTTAAAAGAAGAAATACCTGTATTACCATTAGAACGTAAATCAGATTATATTAATAATTATAATTTATCTAGTTATGATGCTGAAGTATTAATTAAAAATAAAGATGTATCCGATTACTTTAATGAATGTATTAATCTAGGAATAGATTCTAAATTAGCAGCTAACTGGGTTACAGTAAATATATTAAGTGAATTAAATAAATCTAATATAAGTATTAAAGAATTTTATATAACTCCTAAATTATTAAAAATAATAATAGATAATATTGTTAATAATACGATATCTAGTAAACAAGCTAAAGAAATATTTAATAAGTCTTTATTAGAAAAGAAAAGTCCTTTAGAATTTATTAATAATTATAAACAAATATCTAATAAAGAAGAATTAACTAATATAATAAAAAATATAATAAGTAATAATAGAGAACAAAAAGAATTATATTTAAATGGTAGAAGTAATTTATTTGATTACTTTGTAGGTCAAGTAATGAAAGAAACTAAAGGTAAAGCTAATCCTACTATAACTAAAGAAATATTATTAGAAGAACTAAATAAATAAGAAATCAGTTTTTAGCACACTGATTTTTTAATTTTATTAAAAAATATAATGTTTAACATTATTAAAAAATATAATTGCTAAAAACTGATATCTATGTTATCTTTATTATAGTGAGAATAGAGGTATATTATGAATTATCAAAGTATCTTAAAAAGGCAAACATCTATTATCTTAATATCTGTAATTGTTATGGTTTTAATTATAATAGGCGTTAGTTATTCATTATTTATGCAAGTAGATGAATCTAATGATGTACAAGTAGTAGAAAGTGGTACTTTAGTATTATCTTCAAATAAAGGAAATACAATAACTACTAATAATGTTCCATTATCAGATATTGAAGGATTAGGTAGTGAAGGATATACTTTTAGTGTTAAAAATAATGGTACATTAGGATATTTATATAATTTATATATAAATAATAAAGCATCATCTAATCCATTAGAATATGAATATATTAAAATATCATTTGATGATGGTCCAGTAACAAAACTAAGTGATTTAGAAGTTGATTCAGAAAAAGGATTAATCTTATTAGCAAATAATTATATTGCACCTGCTAATGAAGAAGGTGATGTTGTAACTCATAATATTAAAGTATGGATAGAAGAAACTGCACCAACAAGTATAATAGGTAAAAATATATTACTTCAAATTGATATGTATGGAGAAGCAGGTGAAACTTTTTATAAAGATTCTTCAGGAGCTTCAGAGCCAGAATTATATTCAGGTTTAATACCTGTAACTTATAATGATACAAATGAAATAGTAATTGCTGATTTATATAGTAATTGGTATGATTATGATGCTCATGAATGGGCCAATGCAATACTTATTGACCAAAATAATACAACAACTAAGAATAAGTATTTAAATGCTGATGGAACATATAAATCTGGAACAGTAGTAGAAGAAACAGATATACTACAAATGTATGTCTGGGTTCCAAGATATAAGTATCAGTTGTTTAATGTTGAAGGTGCAGATACAGAAGCTCAAATGATAAATATTCAGTTTGAAAGTAATACTACATCTAAATCAAATGGTACTCAGAACGGAGAATGGTTAACGCATCCAGCGTTTACCTTTGGTACTACCGAGTTAAATGGAATCTGGATAGGTAAATTCGAATCAAGTAATGATATATCTGATATTAAGATAATACCAAATGTATCTAGTTTACGTAATCAAACCGTTGGTAATATGTTCAATGCTTCCCGTGCCATTGAAACAAATGCTAAATATGGTTTATCTGCATCTGAAGTCGATACCCATATGATGAAGAATATGGAGTGGGGTGCCGTAGCTTACCTGACAAATTCTAAGTATGGTAGATACGAAGCCTCTGGTAGTTGTATTTCATCTGGATGTGAAGTCTTGATTAATAATAATAATAGTTACACCACCGGATGTGCTGGAGATAGCGTATCAGCATCATCAAACTCCTCATGTAATGCTTGGAATACATCAACTGGTGTGAATGCCTCTACTACTGGTAACATCTATGGAATATATGATATGAGTGGTGGAGCATGGGAGTACGTCATGGGAAATTACAATAAAACCGTTGATTCTTCTGGAATCAATTTTGGTAGTATTGATAGTAAGTATTATGATGTATATACTGGTAATGGTAAGTTAGGTGATGCTACTAAGGAAACTCAGGGTTGGAATAACGATCGCGCGCTCTTTGTCAGTTCGTTTGGTCCGTGGTTCAAGCTCGGTGGCAGCTACGGCGGTGGCTCTGATGCGGGGGTCTTCGGCTTCAGCAACGGCGATGGCGGTGCGTATTCCGACGTCTCGTGGCGTGTTGTTTTGTCCTCCGAATAGCTGTGAAACAGCTATTTTGCACATTTGCACAGAGAAAAAGAAATTTATAACGTGTATAAATAAAAACTATAGTGAAACAAAAGGGCGAGACGTTTGCATCCATCCACCACAATAGTTTTGTGGATGGATGCCTAAATTTATCTACAAGTTAAATGAAAGGATTTAAAAGTATATGGGCTTACATAGATTTGATAATAAAAAAGAATTAAAGAAATTAGATTTTAAGAATAATAAAGCTAAATATATAAAAATAGGTACTATAAGTATATCTTTTTTGGTAGTAATAATATCGATAATATATTTTACTTACTCTAAGTTTACTTTAACTGATACATTTAAAACTGCGGAAATAACTGTTGGCGATTTTATTCCTGCAGATTATATATTACATTATTATGTTGATGGAGTTGCCGTAACAAACGGCCCATCTAGTGGTTATTACAATGTTGAAATAACCTGTGATAATGGTGCTACTGGAACATGGAATGAAGAAGACCGGTCAATATCAATATCTAATGCTACTAAGTCAATTACTAAATGTGATGTTAAGTTTATTACGCCACCACCAGAAATTATTACTTTATCTTTAGACTCTGCATACACGGAACAATTTTATAGTTTTACGCTTAAAGCAAATGGCGATAACATTGTATGGAGTGCTAGTAATTTACCAGATGGTTTAGAAATTGATTCAAATACCGGAATAATTTCTGGTACGCCAACTAGGGACTCAGCTGGTACATATTTGATTATTGTAACAGCGACAAATAATTATGGCTCCGATACTAAAGAAATAAGTCTTTCGATTGGCAGATACCCAGATGGTGGTTCAACACCAACAAAACCTTAAATAATCATGATTTAGTAATAGAGTATAAATTGGTTTTAACTTATAAATAATAAAAAACATATTATTATTATTATTAATATAAATATTTTGACTTTTTTAGAATAAAATTATTATATATTCTAAAAAATTTTAAGAATATCTATTAGTTTTATTTAATATTTGTTTTTAAGTGGAATTCAAACAATAATTAAATTTTTTTACTATATTTAGTAATCTTGTGTTATAATGAGGTTACAGATTTAAGTGGGCAGAATATTCCCACTTTTATTGTTATTTAATATATGGAGGTTTAGATGGAAGATAAGTTAGATATTATTAAAGAAAAAATTAAAGAACCTTTAGGTAAGTTAGATATTGTTGTTAGTGATATTAAGTATCATAGTGAAGGTAAGTATAATTTTTTGACTATTGAGTTAGATAAGATTAGTGGGATAGATTTAGATGAGATAGTAGAAGCTACTAATGTTATTAATCCTATAATTGATGAAGTTGATTTTATTGATGATTCTTATATATTAGATGTTATTAGTAAGGAAAGAGGTAATTAAAGTGAATGGGGAAGAATTTTTAAAAGCTTTAGATAGTATATGTGAAGAAAAGAATATTGATAGAAATTTAGTAATTGAAGCAGTTAAGCAATCACTTGCTACTGCTTATAAGAAAAATTATAAGTCGAAGACAAATGTACGTGTTGATTTTGATGAAGATACTGGTAATTTTAAAGTCATGTCTTATTATGTAGTAGTTGATGATTATATTGATTCTACTTTTGAATATGATGATGAAGGAAAAGAAATTGAAATACCCCCAGCAATTAATCCTGATGCGCAAATTTTATTAGAAGATGCTAAAAAGATGGTACCTGATATTAAAGTTGGAGAAACAATTGAAGTTGAAGTTACACCAAAAGATTTTGGACGTGTAGCCGCAGGTGCTGCTAAACAAGTAGTTACGCAAAGAATAAGAGAAGCGGAAAAAGAAGCTATTATTAATGAATTTGGTGATAAACAAGATGAATTATTAGTAGGATTACTTGCCATGGAAGATCAAAGAAATTATTATATTGATTTAGGTAGAGCTAGAGGTATATTACCTAAGAAAGAAATGATACCTAATGAAGTAGTTAAAATGGGTTCTTCGATTAAAGTATATGTTACGAAAGTTGAAGCTGGTAGTAAAGGACCTTTAATTCTTTTATCTAGAAGACATTATGGCTTTGTTAAGAGATTATTTGAATCAGCTATTCCGGAATTTAGTGATGGTACTTTAATTATGAAAGGTGTTGCTCGTGAAGCTGGTTTAAGAAGTAAAGTAGCAGTTTATTCAACTAATCCTAATATTGATCCAATCGGGTCATGTATTGGGGCTAAAGGTACAAGAATAGCTAGTATTTTAAAAGAGTTAAATGGAGAAAAGGTAGATTTAGTTAAATATAGTGAAGATCCTGCTGAATATATTAAGAATGCATTATCTCCTGCTAAAGATGTAATCGTATCTATTAAAGATAATGTTAAACATGAAGCTTTAGCGGTTGTTAATAATGATAATTTATCTTTAGCTATTGGTAAAAAAGGTATTAATATTAAATTAGCTTCTAAATTAACTAAGTATAAGATAGAAGTTAAAACTATGGAAGAAATAGAAAAAGAAGGAAATAAGTAATGAAAAAGATTCCGATGCGTACTTGTGTTGTAACTCATACTAAGGTGGATAAAAGAGATTTACTTAGAATAGTAAGAACTAAAGAAGGTAATGTTTTAGTAGATATAACAGGTAAATTAAATGGTAAAGGTGCATATATATTAAAAGATTTAACTGTGTTAGAAAAAGCTAAAAAAAGTAAAGCATTAGAAAGAGCTTTAGGAGTAGAAATAAGTGCTGAGGTTTATAGTGAAATAGAAAAAAATATATAGGAAAGAGGGTTATTTATATGAAAGTATATGAATATGCTAATGATACAAATCATTCAATTGCAGAAATATTAAAGAAGTGTGAAGAACTAGGTATTAATGTTAAAGATAAAGATAGTATTTTATCTGATGATGATATTATTATTTTAGATAATACTATTAATTTAATATCTACTGCTAATGATACAACATTAGAAGAAGATGATGTTATTGATGAAGCAGTTGAAGATATATTAGAATCTACTAATATAAGCAAGAATTTAAATAATTTTGCTAAGAAGCAAAAGTTAAAAAAGAAACAAGAGTTAGCAGCATCTAAAAGTGAATTTTTATCTAAGAAAAAAGAAATGTATAAAAATAAAACTAAATTAAAAAAGAATAAAGTAGAAGATAATGTTGTTTTATATCATGATAATATGACTGTTAAAGAATTTAGTGAAGTATTAGGAGTAAGTGGAGCCTCTTTAATTACCAAGTTAATGAGTTTAGGGGTTATGTGTAATTTAAATATGTCTATTGATTATGAAACGGCATCTTTAATAGCTTTAGAATATAAGAAAGTATTAAAAAAAGATACTACGCAAGATATTACTAATTTCGAAGAATATGAAATTACTGATGCTGCTGAAGATTTAGTACCACGTCCTCCAGTAGTAACTATTATGGGCCATGTCGATCATGGCAAAACTACTCTTTTAGATAAATTAAGACACTCAAGAGTAGTTGATACTGAAGCTGGTGGTATTACTCAGGCAATCGGTGCTTATCAAATTGAACATGATGGTAAAAAAATCACTTTTATTGATACTCCAGGCCATGCCGCATTTACCGAAATGCGTGCTAGAGGTACTAGTGTTACGGATATTGTTATAATTATTGTAGCAGCTGATGATGGGGTTATGCCACAAACTAAGGAAGCAATTGATCATGCCCTAGCAGCAAATGTTCCCGTAATTGTAGCTATAAATAAGATTGATAAACCAGATGCTAAACCAGATAAAATAATGGAAGAAATGGCTGCTTTAAATATTACTCCAGAGGCATGGGGTGGTAAATATCCGTTTGTTAAGATTTCGGCTATTACTGGTGAAGGTATAGATGAATTATTAGAAACAATTACTTTAACTAGTGAAATATTAGATTTAAAAGCTAATCCTAATCGTTATGCTGTTGGTTCTGTTATTGAATCTAAATTAGATAAACATATTGGTGGAGTTGCTACGCTTTTAATTCAAAATGGTACTTTACGTATTGGGGATCCAGTAGTTATTGGTACTATATATGGTAAAGTAAGAACGATGAAAAATGATTTAGGTGTTGATATTGTCGAAGCAGGTCCATCAACTCCAGTTGAAATTACTGGCTTACAAGGTAATCCTAAAGCTGGTGATAAGTTTATGAGTTTTGAAACTGAAAGTATGGCTAAGGATGTAGCAGCTAAACGTTTAGAACAAGAAAAAGATCAAAAGTTTAAGAAAGAAGCTTTATCTTTAGATTCTTTATTTAATGCAATTGATTCTGGTATAAAAGAAATTAATGTTGTTTTAAAAACTGATGTAAGAGGCTCTGAAGAAGCTGTTAAAAGTGCTTTACAAAAGATTGATGTTGAAGGGGTTAAAGTAAAAGTAATTCGTAGTGATATAGGAACTATTAGTGAATCAGATGTTGTTTTAGCTAATGCTTCTAATGCGATAATTATTGGATTTAATGTATCACCTTCATCTAGAACTAAGGAAATTGCTAAAGAATATGGTGTTGAAATTAGATTATATAATATTATTTATAAAGTAATTGAAGATATTGAAGCTGCTATGAAAGGTATGTTAGATCCTGAATTTGAAGAACAATCGTTAGGTACAGCCGAAGTACGTAAAATATTTACTTTTTCTAAAGTTGGTAAGATTGCTGGTTCTTATGTAACAAGTGGTGTTATTAAAAATCATGCTAATATAAGAGTAGTTCGTGATGGTATTGTTATTCATGATGGTAAAATAGCTGGTTTACAAAGAGGAAAGGATTCTGTTAAAGAAGTTAAAAAAGGTTATGAATGTGGTATTACTTTAGAATCTTATAGTGATTTTAAAGAACAAGATATCTTAGAATGTTATGAAATAGTAGAGGTAAAAAGATGAATATTATAAAACAAAGAAGAATATCTAGTGATATTAATAAAGCTTTATGTGAAATAATTAATGAAGAAAGTCATGATGATTTATTAAAGAATATTACTATTACTGGTTGTGAAGTTACTAATGATTTGTCTTTTTGTCGTGTCTATTTTACTTCTTTAAATGATACTAATAAAAAAGAATTAGTTAGAGAATTAAATGATAATACTGCTGATTATTTAAGAGGTAGATTAGCTGATAAAATAGATATTAGACATACTCCTAAATTATTATTTAAATATGATGAATCAATTGAATATGGTAATAATATTGAAAATATTATTAGAGAAATTCATAAGAAAGATTAATAATGATATTAAGTGTTTATAAAGAAAGTAATATGACAAGTAGAGATATTTGTAATATTATTTCTAAACATTTTAAAACGAAGAAAGTAGGTCATACAGGAACATTAGATCCTTTAGCATGTGGCCTACTTATTGTATGTACAAATAAAGATACTAAGTTAGTAGATATTTTAACAGCTAAAAAGAAAGAATATATTGCTACTATTAAACTAGGTATAAAAACAGATACTTTAGATATTACTGGCAATATTATTGAAAAAAAAGATTATAATTTTACTAAAGAAGAACTTATAAATGTTTTAAATAGTTTTTTAGGTAAAAGTAAACAAGAAGTACCTTTATATTCAGCTGTAAAAATAAATGGTAGAAAATTATATGAGTATGCCAGAAATAATATTAATATAGAATTACCAGTTAGAGATATTGAAATATATAATATTGAGTTATTAGAATATAAAAAAGATTTAATTACTTTTAAAGTAGAAGTTTCTAAGGGTACTTATATTAGAAGTTTAATTAATGATATATGTACTAAATTAAATACTGTAGGAGTAATGAGTTATTTATTAAGAACTAAACAAGGAGATTTTTTAGTAGATAATTCTAATAAATTAGATGATATATTAAATGATAATTATAAAGTAATTACTTATGAAGAAGTATTTAAAAATTATCCTACTATTAATTTAAATGAAGAAGAGTATTATAAAGTAATTAATGGGGTTAAGATGAATTTTAATATTAAAGATGATATTATTGCTTTAAAATATAGTAATAAGTATATAGCTTTATATAAATATAATGATGGGTTATATAAAATGTATAAGTACTTATTGACGAATTAATTTTATTTGTGATAAAATACTATTGCTTCGGGAGAAATCCTGTAGAAAATCCGCTTACTTTTATTTAGTAAAGATTTTTAGTGAATATTAACATAGAAAGGATTTTATTATGACAAATTTAGTTGACAAAGTTAATGCAAAACATGTAAGAAATGATTTACCTGAAATTCGTGTTGGCTATACTGTTAGAGTTAATGTTTGGGTAAAAGAAGGTAAAAAAGAACGTATTCAAGCTTTTGAAGGATTAGTAATTGGTAAAAAGGGTGGAAGCGTTTCTGAAACTATTGCAGTTCGTAAAAAATCTGGTAGTGTTGGTGTAACAAGAATATTCCCTGTTAATGCCCCTACTATTGATTCAATTGAAGTTATTAAAAAGGGTAAAGTACGCCGTGCTAAACTTAACTTTATTGCGAATATGCGTGGTGAATATAAAGTTAAAGAAGGAAAATAAGTTAAGTTTATCTTAACTTTTTTTAATATGGGGGATTTATGGATAAAGAATTAAAAAATTATTTAAGAAATAAAATAAGAAATCATAAAAAGGCTTTACAAACTTTTATTAAAAAAACGGCTAATTTAAAAGATTTTCATGATAGAGGTATTTATGATACGACAAATGATAGTATTTGTATTTTAAAATTTGCTAATAGTGTTGAAAAGATGTCTATGAAGGAAATGATAGCATTGTATGAACAAACAAAAAAAGAATTAGTGGTTATAGAAAATTTAGAAGCAGTGTTATTAAATGAAGTAGATACTAAAATATTAGATTGGCGTTTTTTATTAATATGTTTATTAAGTATTAAAAATAATGAAACGGTAACTAAAAATCTTATTGGTTTAATTATTAATATTGTAAGAAAGGATAATAAAGACTATCTTTTAAATGACGATATCTTTCATCAACAAGAAAAAATGATGTATGCAACTCTTACAAGTGATACGATGCTTATTGTTACTGATGCTTTTATTAATATCTTGTCTAATATGGTAGTTGCGTATATTAAGGAGTATCCTAATGTATATCGAAGTATCTATCAAGATGAATTCTTAATGGATTTAAACAATATAAATATCGTATTAACTAATAAATTATTAAGAGCTATTTCTTTTTCAACTAATGAACATGTAATTAAAGAAGAAAAAAAAGATAGTTGTAATGAGGTTGTTACTGATATTAAAAAAGTCTTAGAAGATGAATTTAAAAAGTATAGTAATTCTTTTACAAGTATTGATGCTGTAAATTCTTTTATAAGTTATTTAAGAACTTTAACTAATGATGAATTATTAATTAGTACATATGAGGAAAAGGTATTAAAGAAGTATCAAAGTTTTATAGAAGAACAAAAAGAAATAGTATTAAAAGAAGTATATAAAGAGGATTATCATGTTATTAAAGATTGTAAATCTTTAAATATACCTGAAATAAATTCTTTAATACATGATATTTATATTATGGCTGATATGTATTTAGATAGTAGTAAAGAAGATAAATTATATTTATTAGAAGAATTTAATAAGTATATGGTTAATTTAAAATTATTATTTAGTAAATATACTAAAAAAGAAGAAAAAAATATTTCTAAAGTAATTTATTATACTTATAAAGATCAAGTTGTAGTTTATGAACAATTATTATCTTTAAGAAAAGATACTTATTTAGATTATTTTAATAATATTAATAAAATTATTAATAATAATTTACGTAGTTTCGAATTATTCGGTAGTAATTATAATGAACCAGTTTATCATTTAGGAAGGGATAATAAAGTATTTTATACTTTTGTTAATGATATACCAATTATCATTTGTTTAGGAAGTTTTAATGATGCTCTAAGAATAGTTAGTTCTAAAGAATTTAAAGAGTTTGTAGATAATGTAAAAAATAATATTAATTTATATTTAGAAAATAATGATGATCATGATAAAGTTATAGAATTATTAAGTAATTCTAAGATGGTAAGTCGTAAGTTAAAAGGAAGTAAATAATGAATAAAGAATTAAAATCATATTTAGAAGAAGAAATTGATAAAATACTTAAAGATTTTAGAATAAGACTTAATAAGTTATTAGAAATTAAGGATAAACTTTATAATTCTGGTATTGATATCAATACGCCTACCTACTTAGGTACTATTTCAAAGTATCAGGGAGAAGAGATGAAAGACATTTTTTCTTATATTAATATTAGAGATATTTATGAAGAAAATAGAACAGTGATGTTCGATTTAATGGAGATACATGAATGTATAAAAAATGATTATCGAGATTATCCATTAAATGATATTCGTTTTTTCATGATTGCTTTATTTTCTTTTCCTTTATCCGATACTCAATATCAAGAATTTTTAAAGTATATCTTATCTTTAATCAGTAATCATGCTATTTGGCACGTAAATATGTTTCGTCAAAATTATGTAATAGAAAGGAAATTAGCTAGTTTAATTCAATTTCATACTTCTGTTGATGATGAATATGCTTTTGTTACCTATGTAAAAGATTGGGTATTATCTCTTTTTAAAGAATTTCCTTATGTTTTAGATGGCGATATAGTAAGAAAGTATTTTTATGATAATAAAAGATTACTTATAAATATAATGAAACTACAACGTAATCAAGAATATTATTTAAACGATAATACTGATTTAAGACCGCTAAATTATGTCTTACCTCCATTAGTAGCTAAATCTATCGAAGAAAAATTTAAATATAAAAATTTTAAAAATAAAGGGGATATCGATGAATTTATGAACGAAATTTACATGAACACGGATGATCCATTAATCATTCAAATCTATGAAGCAAGATGTTATCAAAAATGGAATAAAAATAAGAGTTTAGTGAAAAAATTACAAACTAATTGGATGAAAGGAAGTAGTAACTCATGAATTTACCAAGTTTACAAGAAGCACGTAAAAGAAGTAAAGAAAAAACCGAAGTAGTTTATTTAAATCAAACAGAAGAAAAAATTGTTGACTATAAAAAGTATTTTTTAAGGACTTATGGTTGTCAAATGAATGTTCATGATTCGGAACAAATAAAATTTATATTAGAATCTTTAGGTTATATGGAAACCGAAAAATTAGAAGATGCTGATATTGTTGTTTTAAATACTTGTGCAATTAGAGAAAATGCTCACGATAAAGTATTTGGTTATTTAGGAAGATGTAAACATCTAAAAGAAAGTAAAAAAGATTTAATTGTATGCCTAGGTGGGTGTATGGCTCAAGAAGAAGTTGTTGTTAATGAAATAAGAAATAAGTATCCATATGTTGATATTGTCTTTGGTACTCATAATATTCATGAACTTGGTTCGTTAATTAAAAATACTTTACATAAACAAGATATTGAAGTTTATTCAATTGAAGGTAAAGTTTATGAAAACATTTTATATAAAAGAGATTCTAATATAACTGCTTGGGTAAATATAATGTATGGTTGTGATAAGTTTTGTACTTATTGTATTGTACCATATACGAGAGGTAAACAAAGAAGTAGAAGAAGTAAAGAAATTATTAATGAAGTTAAATCTTTAGTAAATAAAGGTTATAGTGAAGTAACTTTATTAGGACAAAATGTTAATGCTTATGGTAAAGATTTAGAAGAAGAATTATCTTTTGCTGGACTACTTGAAGAAGTTGCTAAAACAGGCATTAAAAGAATTAGATTTGTTACATCCCATCCTTGGGATTTTACCGATGATATGATTGATATTATTGCTAAGTATGATAATATTATGCCTTATATTCATTTGCCATTACAATCTGGTTCTAGTAGGATATTAAAGTTAATGGGTAGAAGATATACTAAAGAAGAATATTTAAAATTATTTGATAAGATGAAAGTAACAATACCTAATGTTGCGATATCAACTGATATAATTGTTGGTTTTCCTGGAGAAACTGATAAAGATTTTCAAGATACTTTAGATGTTGTAAATTATTGTAAATATGATAATGCCTATACTTTTATTTTCTCACCTCGTATTGGAACACCTGCTGCTAAGATGGAAGATAATACATCATTAAAAGTAAAAGAAGAAAGATTAGCTAAGTTAAATGAGTTAGTTAATAAATATTCTTTAGAACATAATAAAGAATTATTAAATAAAGAAGTATTAGTTTTAATTGAAGGTATATCTGCCAAAGATTCAACAAAGTTATATGGTTATACTGATACTATGAAATTAGTAAATGTTGAAGGTAGTAAAGATTTAATCGGTAAAATTGTTAAAGTATTAATTACAGATGCTAAAAGTTTTAGTTTAGATGGTAAAGTTATACAAAATAAGTAACTATTATTAGTTGCTTTTTTCTTTTATAAAAGATTATTTTATGTTATAATCTTTTATAGAATATAGAGGGATATGTATGGGAAAAACAACTAAAAAAGCAGTTAGTATTTGTATTACCAGTGCTAAAGGAGGAGTAGGTAAAACGACTACTACTTTAAATTTAGCAGGTATCTATGAAGTATTAGAAAAAAAAGTTTTAATTATTGATTTAGATGTTACTAATGGTGGTATTGCTTTATCATTAAATAAACCTTATAAAAAAGATATATATTCATTATTTGATGATATATCTTTAAATATTCATAATGAGTTTGCAACTTATACTACTAAGTATGATGATTACATCGATATTTTACCTTGTTTTATAGATCCTCGTAGTGCTAGTAAAATAAGTAATTCTATTATTGAAGAAATAATAGATAGAGCTAGTTTTTTATATGATGTTATTTTAATTGATACAACGCATTTATTAAATGAATTAAATTTATATACTTTAGATAAAGTAGATAAGATATTATATATAATTGGTAATGATGCTGTTAATTTAAAAAATATGAAATCGATTATTAAAATATTTAATGATTTAAAAATTAATAAATATAAAATATTATTAAACAATTCTTATAATCCATATAAAGAATATTTTAGTTTATATGATATTAAAAATATTATTAAAGCTAATATTGATTATTCTATATCTAGTGCCTTTTTTATACCTAATATCGATTCTTATGTAATGAATGGTAAAATAATTACTTTAGATAAAAGAACTCCTAAAACATATGTTAAAGATTATGAAGTTTTACTTAATATAGCAACTGATTTATTAGTAGAGGAGGAAGAAAATGAGTAATTTAGTTAGTCATTTTAATTTAAAACCAGATAATTATATTTATGAACAAGATTATGAAATATTTAAAGATAAAGAAAAGTTAGAAAAATTAAAAGATGAATTATTAGAAATGGTTATTGATGGTTCTAATGGTCAAGTAAATAATAATATAATTATTGAAAAACTAGATATTGTAACTAAAGATATGAATTTAACAACTCTTGAACGTAATTATTTATATAATTTAATAGATAATGAAATAAATGGAAATGGTCCAATTACAGCAGCTTTAAAAGATGTTGCTGTAAATAAGATAATGGTTAATTCTTGTAAAGATATATATATAGAAACTTCTGATGGTTTAATTAAAGATACTAGTATTTCATTTATTAATAATGATCATATTATTAAAACGGTTGAAAAATTATTAGAGAAAAATAATTGCTATTACGATAAAAATAATCCTATTATAAATGCTAAATTAAGTGATGGTAGTAATCTATTTGCTATATTTCCACCTAAGATAAATAATCCAATATTTACTATTAAAAAGTATAACCCTTTAGTAACTTCATTAAATGAACAAGTAAGATTAGGAACTTTAACTCCATATATGGCTCGTTTTTTAGAAGCTGCTATTGTAGCTAATTTAAATATACTAGTATGTGGTTCAGCTTTATCAGGAAAATCAACTTTTTTAAGTGCTTTTATAAATTTAATACCTGATAAGAATCGTATTATAGTTAATGATACGGATTCTTCTATTAATATAAAAAGAGATAATATAATTAATGTTAATAATATTAATTTAGATTATCTTAATAATTTATATCCAGATAATATTATTATATCTTCGATAGATAATAATGTTTTAAATAATATTATTTATATGAATAAACATAAGGGAATAATAAGTGCTTATACTACTAACAAAGAAGATTATTTTGATGATATAACTAATGAAATATTAGTTACTAATCCTTTATTAAATAAAGAATTAATAACTTATTATTTATTAAATTCCGTAGATTTAATTGTATATTTAGAAAAAATGCCTGATAATAAAATTAAAATGCGTAGTATTAGAGAAATAGATAATAATAAGTTAAGAATGATATTTAGTTATCAAGATGATGAATTTAAGTTATATAATTTTATTCCTAATACTTATAAGATTATTAAGGATAAAGGTATAAATATGATTGATGATATATTTAAAGGTGATAATAAATGAATCCTTTTGTTATTCAAATAATTTTATTTATATGTATCTTATTATTTATTATTTATTTATTAAAATTAATTAATAGTTTAAAAAGAGATATTCATATATCTAAATTTAGTTTAGATAGTACTTTACAAAAAAAATCACTGGTAACTAGTATTGATATTAAATTATGGAATTTAATAGATAAATTAAATAATGGTTTATCTAATTATAATCTTATTAATAAATTATCTTCTAAATATAGTAAGTATATTTTAAAATCAGAGTATGATTATAAAAAAGAAATTAATTATTTTAGTATAAAATTATTAATTATTATTGGTTTATTAATTTTAAATATTATTGCAATATGCTTTAATTTATTTCCTGTTAATTTAATAACTATTATTTTAAGTATTTTAATTGGTTATTTTGGTCCTGATTTATTTTGGCAGTATTTATTTCAAAAAAGGGTTAATAAAATAAGTAAAGATTTACATTTAAGTATTCGTACTATTTCATCTTCTTTAAATAATAATTCTAGTATTAAAGAAGCTTTAAAATATGCTAGTAGTATCATAAAAGGTGATATTAATGATGAATTAGAAAAAATTTATGATGATTTAGAGTATGGAATATCTTTAGCAAATGCTTATAAAAGATTTTATAAAAGATGTAAATTAAAAGATATTAAATATATATATAAAGCTTTAGAATATGGGGAAGTACTTAATTTAAGTTATGATGTTATATTTAATAATATATATAATTATTTTAAAAATAAATATGAATTAGAAGAAAAGTTTACAAAAGAAACCGATGTTTATAATTATTTATTTTTAATAGTATTATTAATACCTTTATTACTATATATATTTATTGCGTTTTTTAAACCAATGTATTTTAATAAATTATATACTGGTTATGGTATATTTGTTTTACTAGGAATAATATTAGCTTATACTATATTTATATATATTGTTAAGATCTTATTGGAGGCTAAAAATGAATAATATAATAGCTTTTATATATCCTAAAACTTATATTAATAAGATAGATTCTAAAATAAAAAGTTTAGGTAGTTTTAATAAGTTAACTACTAGTAGTTTTATTTTATCAAGACTAATATTAGAATGTTTAATATTTTTAATCTTTATTTTAATACCTATTTATGGGTTGTTATTAAGTATTTTATTTGTTATATTATTTCATTTTCTATATGAAGATATACTTATTACTTCCAAATTAATTACTCGTAATAAAGATATGACTAAAGATGCTATTATGTATTTTAATATACTTTTATTAAATATTAATAATTATAAAAGTATAGAAGATTTATTATTAATAAGTAGTAATATTATAAATAATCGTTTTACTAAGCAATTAAAAGTATTATTAAAAGGGAATAATTATCAAGAAGCCTTATTAGAACTATCTAGTAGTATTCCTAATGGTATTTTAGCAGATTATTTAAAAGATATGAGTATATGTAAAAGTAATCAAGAATTGGAAATAATTATCCATAATTTATTAAATGATTTAAATGAAAATAATCTTGAATCTTTAAATAAAAAAATAGGTTTATTACCTTTAAAATTTACGATATTAGTAATTATTTTCTTAGTTATTGTACTAGGTTTGTTAATTGTTTTACCTAAGTATATGTAATTATTATTGCCAAATATCATAAAATTATGGTATTCTATTGTTAGAAAGAATAGAGGTGTGTTTATGCGTGAGTTTATGATTAAATTATATAGTTATGAAAACTTTCCTATAATTTTATTTTCGGTTATTGGTATCTTATTAGTATTATTTATAATAACTTTAATATTAGCCTTAAATGATACGAAAAAGAAAAAAGATAATATTATAAACGAAGATAAAAGTGATGATAAAACATTACCGGAAGTTCATGATGAAGTAATTAGTTCAACAAAACCTGATATCAAAGAAGAAGTAGTACCTGAAAATACTCCAATTATTGAAGATTTTTCTTTTGATGATGTTGATTTGCCAAGTACTAGTAAAGTTGTTGATAACTCTTCAAAAGAAGTTGTTAGCCCAAGTATTGATTTTACGAAGGTAGTATCTAATGAAGAAATTGAGTTACCTAAGACTAATGATATATTTAAAGAAGATAAACAGGCTGAACCTACAAAAGTAATTAATGAAACTGATATATTTAATGTTAAATCATTAAATGATATTCCCGAAGAAGAATATCGTATTAGATAAGAAGTATCTTTTATTACTTCTTTTTTCATGGTACAATTTTATTGGTGATATATATGCTTTATTTATTAGTTAGTAATAGTTACCATATATTAGATGAAGAAATAAAAAAAATAGTAAAAGATGAAAAATATGAAGTAATTGATTATTTAAAAACTACTTTAGAAGATATCGTTATGGAAGCTAGTTATAGTGATTTATTTTCAAATAAGAAAATATTAATTATTAAAAATGCTACTTTTTTTAGTACTAAAATAGATACATCTTCTTTAGATAAATACTTATTAAATATTAATCCTAATACTATTTTAATATTTACTTGTAATAATATTGATGAACGTTTAAAAATAGTTAAAACTTTTAAAGATAGTTATAATTATAAAATTAATAATATTTTATATCAAAAAGATATAGTTAATAAGTTAATCGAAATAGCGAAAAAAAAAGATTATAATCTAAGTATAGAAAGTGCTATTTATATAAGTAAATCTTCTTTAGATAATTATGATATTGCCTATAATAATTTAGAAAAAATATTTTTATATTATAATAAACCTTGTAAGATAAATGAATCTGATGTTATTAATTTAGTATCTGTATCTTTGGAAGAAAATAATTTTAAGTTTATAGAAAGTGTTATAAATAATGATACTGAAAATGCTTTTAAAATATTAAATGATTTAAAGATAAAAAAAATAGAGCCTTTAAGTTTATTTAACTTATTAGCTCGTGAATATCGCTTAATGCTTATTTTAAAAGAAGAATATCAAAAAAAGAGTCGTAGTTATATAATGAAATTATTAAATATTAGAGATTGGCAATTAGAAAAGTTATTAAAGCAAGCATCAAAATATAATAGAGAATACTTAGAAGATAAATTAATAGAGATATGTGAATATGATTATCAAATTAAAACTGGTAAAATAGACAAGTTTTTAGCGTTAGAATTATTTATTTTAAATAATTAGTTAATTTTAATGTATTTTTGTAATCAAATTTTACATATTTTTTTAAATTTTCTAAACCAATTTTTTCTACTAAGGTTTTGGCAAATTTATCAACTTCGCTACCTGCTCCTAAAGGAATATCCATTCCAATTTCGGTACTCATTTTTTTAATTTCTTTAAGAAATATATAACGACTTATAACAGCAGCAGCAGCAACTGACATTGCTTGATCTTCAGCTTTAGTAATAAAAGTAACATTCTTAATTTGTTCATTACAATCTTTAATATGTTCATAAAACTTTTTAGGATAAACAAATTGATCTATAATTATTTTTTTATAAGGATAATTATCTTTTTTTATTAAGTTCGTTAAAACTTTATTATGTAATATAGATTTTATTTTATTTAAATTACGATCTTCATCTTTTAATTTATTATAAGAAGAATTATCTAATATATAAGTAACATAAGGAATTACTTTAATAATTTTAGGTGCTATTTCATTAATTTTAGTATCAGTTATTTTTTTAGAATCTCTAACTCCTAATTCTTTTAAATAGGCAATATTTTCTTTAGAAACAAAAGTAGCAGTTACAACAATCGGCCCAAAATAATCCCCTGTTCCTACTTCATCAGAACCAATAGTATCAGTATTATAGAATACTTTTTTTTCATCTTTCTTTTTATCTTTTTTATCTAAAGAAATAATTCGCTTATTTTTAATACGTTCTTGTTCAATCCAAATACTAGCTTCAATATCCGCAGAAAGTCCTTGAAACATTACTTTACCAGATTCATATAATGTAATAATCGTATCATAGTTTATAACTTGGAATACGGCATATGGTGGTGTTTTACGAGCTGGATATTTTAAGTAGTAGTTAATAAATTTTTCTTTTAAATTATCACTTATTTTAAAGACTACATATTTATTATTATTCATAAATACCCCTTTCAAAACTATGCATATTTTAGCATGTTTTACTTTATTTTTCAAATTAATTATTATATACTTAATTATAAGGATGTGAATTATGGTTAATACGATAGATGCTATTATAATAATATTTCTATTATTAGGAGCCCTGTATGGATTTAAAAGAGGGGTAATAAAAAGTTCTGTATCTTTTTTCGGTACATTACTAGTTATTATTTTATCTTTTACTTTAAAAAATCCGTTATCAGAATTTATGTATATGCATTTACCATTTTTTAATTTTTCGGGAGAGTTAGCTGGTATAAGTGTTTTTAATATTTTAATATATGAAGGTATTGCTTTTTTAATTATCTTTGGGATATTAGAAGTATTATTAAAGTTAGTTATTTTTGCTAGTGGCATTTTAGAAAAAATCTTAAGAATTACGATTGTATTTGGTGCTTTTTCTAAGATACTAGGTTTAATATTTGGTTTTATAGAATATTACTTAATTACCTTTGTCGTTTTATTTATCTTTGCTAATTTAAGCTTTTCAGCTTCTTATATTGAAGATAGTAACATAGCTAATAAGATATTATTAGGAACTCCAGTACTAGGAGATGTAATTGCTGATGAGGCTAGCGCTATAAAAGAAATATTAGATTTACAAAAGATTTATAATGATAATAAGGAGGAATGTAATAAAGAAGCATTTGCTATTTTAATTAAATATAATATATTAAATATTGATAGTGCGAGTGAATTAGTAAGTAGTGGAAAACTAAAAATTCCAGATGCAGAAAAAATAATTGATGAATATAGAAAGTAGGTTAGAAATGATAAAACATTTAGAAAATGAAGATTTTAATAAGGAAATAAAGGGAAAAAGAGTTTTGGTAGATTTTTATGCTGATTGGTGCGGACCTTGTAAGATGATGGGTAAGGTATTAGAGGATGTTGATTTTGATATCTTAAAAGTTAATGTTGATACTCATAGTGATCTTGCAAAAGAATTTGGAGTAATGTCTATCCCAACATTAATCTTATTTGAAGATGGTAAAGCTGTAAAGAAAAGTATTGGCTTTATGGGTAAAGATGATTTAGAAGATTTTCTAAAATAAGACTAGTAATAGTCTTTTTTTAAATTGCTAAAAGATTAAAAAAATATTAAAATAAATATAAAAGAAGGAGTAATATATATGAATAATAAGTTTAATTTAACTAGAGAACAAAATGTATTTGTAGCTAAAAGAAATATAGTCGATTATATATGGAAGAGTGCTAATCTAGAAGGAATAGGAGTTACTTATCCAGAAACACAAGCTATTTATGATGGGGGTATAGTTAATGGATTAACAGTTGATAATATTATTGCAATATGTAATTTGAAAAATGCTTGGCAATTTATTTTAGAAAATAAAGATATTAATTATAATTTTAATGTCTTATGTCATATTCATAAGTTAGTAGCAGATAGGTTAGTTTTAGAACAAGATTTAGGTAAAATAAGAACTACTCCGGTTCCAATTGAATCTCAAATAATTGAAGAACTAAATAGTTTATTAAATCAAGAAGATAAATCTAAAACTGAAATTGCCATAGAAGTAATGCTATATATTATGCGAAGACAAATGTTTATCGATGGTAATAAAAGAGTAGCAATGTTATTTGCTAATAGAATAATGATTGATAATGGATGTGGAATAATATCTATTGCTCAAGAATATCAACCTACTTTTTATGAAAAACTTATTAAATATTATGAATCTAATGATATAAATGATTTAAAAAAATGGATTTATGACCATTGTATAGATGGAATTAACTTATAAATATATGTTATACTTTCTCATTAGAAAGGGATACTTATGAAAAAGATAGAATTATTAGCACCAGCTGGTTCGATGGAAGCTTTAAAACTTGCTGTAATGGCTGGATGTGATGCCGTATACTTAGGTGGCAAAAGTTTTGGAGCAAGAGCATTTTCAACTAATTTTACTAATGATGAATTAGTAGATGCTATAAAATATTGTCATTTATATGGAGTAAAAGTATATGTTACATGTAACACTTTAATATTTGAGGATGAAGTAGAAGATTTTTTAAACTATGTAAGATTTTTACATCAAAATAATGTTGATGCTATATTAATTCAAGATATTGGTATGTTAGATTTACTTCGTAAAAAGTTTCCTAACTTAGAAATACATTCATCTACCCAAATGCATATCCATAATTTAGATGGTGTAAAATTAATGGAGAAACTTGGTGTTAAAAGGGTAGTACTAGCTAGGGAAACAAGTCTCGATACTTTAAAATATATAAAAGAAAATACTAATGTTGACTTAGAAGTATTTGGTCATGGTTCTTTATGTATGTCTTATTCTGGAGAGTGTTTAATGTCTTTCTTTTTGGGTGGTAGAAGTGGTAATCGTGGAGAATGTGCAGGCTCATGTCGTCTTAATTATGATGTAATAAGTAATAAAGAAGTTATAAATAAAGAAGATAAATATCCATTATCTTGTCGTGATTTATGTACTATATATGATATAGATAAAATAATTGCAGCAGGTATATCTTCTTTAAAGATAGAAGGTAGAATGAAGTCACCTTATTATGTATATATAGTTACTAAATTATATAGAGATGTCATAGATAATTATTATCAAACTGGTAAAGTAATTGTAAATGAAAAACTACTTAAAGATTTAAAAAAGATATTTAATAGAGAATATACAAGAGGTTATTTATTTAATAGTACAGATATTATTAATCCTAAACGACCTAATAATAATGGTATTTTAATAGGTAAAGTTATTAATGTATTTAAAAATATAATAACTATTAAATTATTAGATGATATTCATATTGGTGATGGCCTAAGAATAGTTGGTAGTAAAGATGTTGGAGTTATAGTTAATGATTTTTATAAAGATAAAAAATTAGTTAAAGAATCTAAAAAAGACGAATTAATAACTTTAAAAGTAAAAGATAAGGTCGATATAAATGCTAATGTCTATTTAACTAGTTCTAAATATATTAATAATTCTATCGATGAATATATAAATAAGTATCCAAGAAAAGTTAAAATAGATATGATATTTAATGGCTATAAAAATAATAATATATCTTTAGAAGTTAGTGATGGTATAAATAATGTTAAAGTATTAGGTAATAAAGTCGACATAGCAAATAATATTAGTACTACTAAAGAAGATATATTATTAAAATTAAATAAACTTGGTAATACTATTTATGAAATAAATAATATAAAGGTAAATATAGATAATAATATATTTATTCCTTTAAAAGAAATTAATGAATTAAGAAGAGTAGTATTAAATAAGTTAGATACTTTAAGAATAGGTAAAAGTAATTTTAAGGAAGAGGAATATTTTATTGATTTAAAAGATTATTCAGTTAAGAAAGAAAAAACTTGTTTATTGTTAAATAATAATAAAGTAAATAATGAATACGATAAAACTTATATTTTAAATAAGAATTATTATTTACCTGTTATAGATAAATATAATAATATTGTTAATGGTTCTTTAGTTAGTGAATTAGGAGCTTTAAATATTAATCCTAATGTTGATACAGATTATACTTTTAATGTCTGTAATTCTTATGCAGTAGCATTCTTACATAGTTTAGGAGTTAATAAGATTACTTTATCTTTAGAATTAGACGAAGAAAAAATTAAATATTTAATTAGTAGTTATCATAATAGATATCATAAACATCCTAACGTCGAAGTAATATGTTATTATTATCCTATTTTAATGATTAGTAAATTTAATTTTAATAAATATTATAATAAAGATAATTTGTTATTAAAGGATAGATATAATAAGTATTATAAAATATTAAGATTAGATGATATTAGTTTAATTATAAGCAATAAGTTAATTAATAAAGAAGATATAAATTATTATGATATGGGAGTAAATTCGGTAAGAATTAATCTAATTATAAAAACTATCAATTGATAATTTATATAATATGTGATATTATAACATTGGTGATTTAATGAATGTTGTAGAATTACTCGAAAAGGTAAAAATCGCTATGGAAAATAAAGACTATGATATGGTTCCTACTTTAAAAAATAGAAATTCAAAGCGAAAATATGGTTTAACTCAGTACGATATAGAAGAATATATTAGTAGTTTAGAAATTAATGATTTAATTAAGGGACCTGAGCCTGATAGAGATTGTCCGGGAGAAGAACTATTTATTTTTAAAAAAGAGATAATTAACAAAGTTGTGTTTTATACTAAGATAAAGTATAAAAATAAACAAGTTAAGATATTATCTTGTCATGAAGATGAATAATTAGGAGGATTTTTATGGAAAAGAAAGAGAATGTTAAAATAAGAAAAGTAATTACAAATGTTAGAGGAAAGGATATTTTATTTGATGAATATTACCTAGTTAATCCAATTACAAATGAAGAAATATTTGATAGACAGCTAGAAATAGAAAATGATATAAGACTATATGATATATATAAGGAAAAAACGGGTTTATTAACTTCTAATGACATAAAAAGAATTAGAAGTAAATATAGAATGAATCAAAAAGAGTATGCTTTTGCTCTTGGTTTTGGTGAAATTACTATACATAGATTTGAAAATGGTAGTATTCAAACTGAAGCAGTAGATTCGATAATTCGATTAAGTGATAATCCTGATAATATGCATGATTTGCTAATAAAAAATAAAAAAAACTTTTCTGATGATAGTTATATAATATTTATGAAAAGGATAGAGGAAATACAAAGATTAAAAAAACATTGTATTGCTAAAATAAATTTAGAAACATTTAAAAATTTACATTTTGAGAAAGCAGATGTAAATGCTATAGCTAACAATGTTATTTATGAATATAATAAAAAAATAGATAAGTTAAATGATGAATTTAATATTAATGAATCCTCCTTATGTGAGGAATATATAACACCATTAAAATTACAAAAATTATTATATTATATTCAAGGACTTTCTTTAAAAATATTTGGAAAAGTAGCTTATGAAAACAAAATATATGCATGGGCTTATGGTCCAGTAATTGAAGATGTATATAATAATTATAAGGGTAGAGCTACAATCACTACGCCAGTAAATAAATTTAAGATTAGTGAAGGTTTAGAAAAAATTATCTCAATTGTAATAGATAGCTACGGGCAAATTGAAGCTGAAAAATTAATTGATTTAACACATGATGAAGAACCATGGATTGTTACAAAGAAAAATAATGTTATTGATATTAATAAGATAAAAAACTATTTTGATAAAGTTTATGAATACTAGGGAAGAATCTCTAGTATTTATTTTAATCGTAACTAATTTTTTTTAAAATCATAAAATATATTGGAGTTTTTATATTTTATGGGTTGTATTGATAGAAATAATAAATTTTGTTGTGCTCCTTGTATGCGATTATATCCCGTAGTTGGACCTGCTGATCAGCTGGAAATGATGGAATACCAGGTGATATTGGCCTAACCGGTCCAACGGGACCTGCCGGAAGTATTGAAGCTAACCCATATAATTTATACGTATCATCTAGTGCTCCAGCTGGTGGTGATGGTAGTCAAGCAAGTCCTTTTCAAACTATTGTAACCAAATAAATTTAAATATTCCAGAGCTTATTTTAAAAGGTTATGCAGGTAGTGATATATTATTAGAAAATTCCGTTGTACCTTTTTTAGTCAGTGCAGATAATGTAACGATTAAAGAATTTAATATGACAAGTGATAATCCGTACCCAGTAGAATTTATTCAAGTAGCTGGAAATAATGATCAAATTTTAGATAATGAAATTTATGGACCAGAACAAGCTGGAGATTCTTCTAACTGGGTAGTTAATAGAGGCTTTGTTACCCAAGGAAGTGCGACTAATTTATTAGTACGTAATAATATATTTTATAGTTTACGCCAACTTGTCTATTTAAATCCCAATTCCACCAAATGCGGTAGATATTGCTTTATTATCTGGGACTAAAACTGGTGCACCATATGATCCAACTAGTGCTTTAACAGCAAATAATAGTAATGCTACAATTAGTGATCAACGATAAAATCTTTACAAAAATTATTAAACAAGGTAAAATATAGTTATAAATTGGTAAGGATGTTTATAATGATTCAATTAATATATTATGTGTTTTTTGGTTTAACATTATTTTATGGTTTGTATTATTCTTTAACTGGCTTGTATGGTTTTTTTAAACCTAAAAAATTTCGTATTGTTCCTCATGATCCTAAAAATAAATTTGCTATAATCGTAGCGGCTCGTAATGAAGAAGCTGTAATCGGTAATTTAGTTACTTCTCTTTTAGAGTGTAATTATCCTAAAGAATTGTATGATGTTTATGTTGCTGTAAATAATACTACTGATAATACGGCTAAAGTTGCTAAAAAAGCCGGAGGAATTGTAATAGATGTTAAAAAGAAGGTTAAATCTAAAGGCGAAGTTTTAAGATATGTTTTTGATATTTTAAAAAAGGATAAATCTATTGATGCCTATATAATATTTGATGCTGATAATATTGTCCATCCTGATTTTTTAAGAAGAATGAATGATGCTTTATGTTGTGGTTATCGGGTTGCTCAAGGATTTAGGGATAGTAAAAATATATCAGATAACTGGATAAGTGGTTCTTACTCACTATATTATTATATGCAGAATTTTTTCTTTAATCGTGCCCGTATGACAATGCGTCAATCTGCTTCTATAAATGGTACAGGTTTTATGGTCAAAAAAGAAATTATTGATGAGTATGGATTTGAAACGCATACTTTAACTGAAGATATTGAATTTACTGCTATATGTGCGTTAAGAGATGAACGAATAGCATTTGTTGAATCTGCTGTTACTTATGATGAACAACCTGTTGATTTTGTTGCTAGTTGGAAACAAAGAAAAAGATGGAGTGTAGGATGTTTACAATGTTTAAAATTATATTGGAAAGATTTGCTTAAACATTTTATAAAAACTGGTAATCAACCGTCTTTTGATATGTTTATGAATTTTGTTGCTCCTGTAGTGCAAGTAGTTTGTTTATTAGAATTTATCGCTTTGATATTTTTCCGTATTTTTAATATTCGTTTATATGATTTATTTTCAGCTTTATTTTCATCAGGTGCTTTCTTCTTCATCTTAACTTATGTAGGTGGAATAGTTGTTAGTGTCTTTATTTTAAAATATAATAAAAGAAAAGCTAAAAGTGTTTTAAGTGCGATTGCTTTATTTGCTTTATTTATACTAACTTGGATACCTATTAATGTAGTTTGTTTATTTAAAAAAGATATGATTTGGGAGGAAATTAAGCATAATAGGGGGATTAAAACTTCTGAGCTTAAATTTAATAAGTAATGTTAAAAAATATAAATGGTATTTTAATTAGTGAAGATGATATAAATATCTTAAAAAAATATAATATTGATATTTTAAAATGTCATAGTATTAGAGAAGTGCAATTATTAATAGAAAGAATAATAGGTAATACAGATTTATTAGATGATGAGGTAGATATATTAGATAATATAAGTATTAATCTACAAGAGATTCACTACTATAAGGATACTAATAAATAGAATCTTAAATTTTGTGTTTAAGATTTTTTCTTTTTTTGTAAAGTAAAAGTTTCTCAAAATGTAAAATAAAAATCGGTTTTTTTGTAAAATTAATATATAATTTATTATAAGAAAGAGTGATTAAGATGAGATATTTACCAAGATATGGGGCTGTATTAATTGAAGGATGTAAGTGGTGTGGTAAATCGACGACTGGTGCACATCACGCAAAAAGTATAATTGAGTTTCAAAATCCTGATAAAAAACAAGAGTATGATAATATTAAAAATACTAAACCATCATTATTTTTAAATGGCGAAAAACCAAGAATGTTTGATGAATGGCAAATGTATCCTGTTGTATGGGATTCAATTAGATAGGTAAAGATATTTCTGGAGTATCTAAATTGTCATTAGAAAATTTAGCAAGTATTATAGTTAGGGGAGGATGGCCAGCAAGTATTGGTATAGATGGAGATATAAAATACAGGTTTGCAAAAGAATATGTAAAATCTTTAATTCACGAGGATGTTAGAAAAATTAATGGGATTGAAAGAAATCCTGAAAAAATGCAAAATATATTAAGAAGTTTAGCTAGAAATATTACTACTCAAGTTTCTAATTATACTATTGAAGGAGATATAAAAAATAGTTTTGCTGATGATATATCTAGACCAACTTTGATAGATTATTTAAATACTTTAGAAAAATTATTTGTTATTGAAGATGTTAATGCTACTAATTTAAATTTTAGAAGTAAATATGCCTTAAGAACTAAACCTAAAAAGTATTTTGTTGATCCTTCAATTGCAACTGCTATTCTTGATATGAAACCAAACGATTTAATTAATGATTTAAATACTTTTGGTTTTATGTTTGAATCTCTTTGTATTAGAGATTTAAAAATATATATGCAAAGTTATGATGGTAATATATCTTTTTATCGTGATGAGAAAGATTTTGAAGTTGATGCTATTATTAGAACTAATAATGGTATGTGGGGCGCTATTGAAATTAAGTTAGGTGCCGGTTATATTGATAGTGCTGCAAATAATCTATTAAAGTTTAAAGATAAAGTAGATGTTGAAAAATGTGGAGAGCCAGCTTTTTTAGCAGTATTAACTGGTACTGATTATTCTTATGGTGTTTATGTTGTATCTATTGGCACTTTAAAAAATTAATATGTAAATTAGTTTAATTTCTTTAATAATTTAATTAAATTTATTGTATAATTAATGAATAGATAGGAGAAGTTATGTTGGAGTTAAAAAATATTACAAAAGTTTATAATGTAGCTGATAGTAAACAAATAGCTTTAAATAATATTAATATTCGTTTTCGTGAAAATGAATTTGTGGCTATTTTAGGACCAAGTGGAAGTGGAAAAACGACGTTACTAAATATTGTTGGTGGTTTAGATAAATATACATCTGGTGATTTAGTTATTAATAATGTTAGTACTAAAGCTTATACTGATCGTGATTGGGATCGTTACCGTAATCATCGCGTTGGTTTTGTCTTTCAAAGTTATAATTTAATACCACATCAAACAGCACTACAAAATGTTGAATTAGCCTTAACTTTATCAGGTATTAGTAAAGATGAACGTCGTAAAAGAAGTATTGAAATTTTAAATAAAGTTGGTTTAGCTGACCAGATAAATAAACGTCCTAATCAGATGAGTGGCGGTCAAATGCAGAGGGTTGCTATTGCAAGAGCTTTAATAAATAATCCGGATATTTTACTTGCTGATGAACCAACTGGTGCTTTAGATTCCGAAACTAGTGTTCAAGTTATGGAACTTTTAAAAGAAATTGCTAAGGATAAATTAGTAATTATGGTTACTCATAATCCTGAACTAGCCAATTCTTATGCAACAAGAATAGTTAAACTTTTAGATGGTAATATAATTGATGATACTGATCCTTATTTTGCTTTAGAAGAAAAAAATAAAGAAGAAAAAAGTGGTAAAACTTCGATGAGTTTTTTAACAGCATTTTCTTTAAGTTTAAATAATTTAATGACTAAAAAAGGAAGAACTTTTCTTACTGCTTTTGCTGGTTCTATTGGTATTATAGGTATAGCATTAATATTATCTTTATCTAATGGTATTCAAAATTATATAGATAAAACAGAAAAAGAAACATTAGCTTCTTATCCTTTAACAATTCAAAAAGAAACTATTAATATGTCTGGATTATTAGAATCTCTTACAAGTAGTCAAGATAGTAAAGAATATAATGATGATTTAATTCATTCGGTAAATATAATGGGAGATATATTAACTACGATAACAGATGAAGTCCAAGTTAATGATTTAGAAAAATTTAAAAATTATTTAGAAAGTAATGAAACTAATATAAATGATTATGTTTCTGCTTTAGAATATACTTATGATGTAACTTTAAATCTTTATAAACCGGATACTGAAAAAATAGTGCAAGTAAATCCAACAACGATATTTGACGCTATTGGTATGTCAACATCTGGTATATCTAGTGCTTATAGTAGTTATATGTCTAGTTATGATGTTTTTTATGAATTATTAAATAATGATGAATTAAATAAACAAACTTATGATTTAGTTGATGGTCATTGGCCTACTAATTATAATGAAGTAGTTTTAGTAGTTAATAAAGATAATCAAATATCTGATTATACTTTATATTCTTTAGGTTTATTAGATCAAGATTATTTAAAAGAACAATTTAGTAATATGGTTAATGGTCAAGAAGTAACTTTTGATGAAACTTCTTATAAAACTAGTGATTTATTAAATTTAACTTTTAAATTAGTACTTAATACTGATTATTATAAAAAAGAAAATGGTATATGGGTAGATAAACGTAATGATACTTCTTATATGCAAGATTTAATTAATAATAGTATGGATATTAAAATAGTAGGTATAATTAAACCTAATGAAGAAGCGGTAGTAAGTAATTCTGGTGTTGGTATGGTTGGTTATACTCATGAATTAGTTGAGTATTTAATTAATCAAATTAATGAATCAGATATTGTTAAAGAACAACTAGCTAATCCAGAAATAAATGTATTTACTAATACTAATTTTAGTAAAGATGGTAAATTTGATATAAATAATTTAACTCCGGAACAAATGCAATATTTACAAAGTCTTTCTGAAGAAGAATTAGCAATATTTATGAAAAATTATGCTGATAATGCTGGTGCTACTTATGAAGGTAATTTAAAGAAATTAGGTGTTGCTAATTTAGACGATCCTGATGGAATAAATATTTATCCTAAAGATTTTGATTCTAAAATAGAAATAGAAAATATTATCGATAAGTATAATGAATCTTTAAGTGAAGAAGAAAAGATTAAATATACTGATGTTGTAGGAATAATGATTAATTCTGTATCTACGATAGTCGATGTAATAAGTAGTGTTTTAATTGCCTTTGTAGCAATTAGTTTAATAGTATCTAGTATAATGATTGCTATTATTACTTATATATCTGTTATTGAAAGAACTAAAGAAATTGGTATTTTACGTTCAATAGGAGCTTCTAAAAAAGATATATCAAGAGTGTTTAATGCTGAAACTTTAATTGAAGGTTTAGCAGCTGGAGTATTTGGAATAGTTGTTACATTATTACTTAATATTCCGATAAATATAATTATTAAAAATGTAGTAAATATTAGTAATATATCTGTATTACCTTTAGTAGGCGCTATCATATTAATAATAATAAGTATATTACTTACAGTAGTAGCGGGCTTTATACCAGCTAAAATAGCTAGTAAAAAAGATCCAGTAGTTGCTTTAAGAACAGAGTGATATTATGAAAAGAAGAAAAAAAAGAATTAGAAAAAGTATATATATTATATTAATATTAATAATTATTATAGTATTAATATTAGTATTTAAAAAAGATAAATATAATATAAAACTAATAGATAATTTAAATATAGAAATTAATAGTACTATTACTAATTTAGATTTAATCAAAGATACAAGTAATTGTAATATAATATCTGAAGAAGAAAAGATTGATACTTCTAAACTTGGTAAAAAAGATATTAATATCTTAATTAAAGATAAGAATAATAAAGAGCATAATTATCCTATAAGTATAAATATAGTAGATACTACAATACCTAGTATAGAATATAAAGATTATTTAACTACTACTTTAGGTAAGAAGATTGATTTATTAGAAAATGTCGTAGTAACTGATAATTCTAACGAAGATATAGATATATCTATTGAAGGAGATTATAGTTTTGATAAAGTAGGTACATATAAATTATATTATGTAGCTAAAGATAGTAGTGGTAATGTTTGTAAAAAAGAATTTACTTTGGAAGTAGAAGATTCAAATATGGTAGGTAATAATACTGATAATATTATTGAATTTACTACTTCTAAAGGATTTAAAGGTATTACTAAAAATGGTGTTACTTATATAGATGGCGTATTAGTTGTTAATAAAACTTATTCTCTACCAGATAATTATGGTAATGGTTTAACTAGTACTACTACTAGCGCTTTTTATAAGATGCAAGCAGCATCTAAATTAGAAAACTTAAATATTTATCTATCTAGTGGGTTTAGATCATATAGTACGCAAGATAGAATCTATAATAATTATGTAGCTAGGGACGGAAAAGAGGCTGCTGATACTTATTCAGCACGACCAGGATATTCGGAACATCAATCAGGCTTGGCTTTTGATGTTAATCAGATTAATGATACATTTAATGATTCTGCTGAAGCCAAATGGCTTGCTAATAATTGCTATAAATATGGTTTTATCTTAAGATATCCTAAAGGTAAAGAAGATATTACTGGTTATAAATATGAATCATGGCATTTTAGATATGTAGGTGTTGATTTAGCAACTAAGTTATATAATAATGGTGATTGGATTACTCTAGAGGAATACTTTGGTATAACTAGTGCTTATGAAGAATAACAAACTAAGTTATTCTTTTATTTTGGAAAAATGTGTAAAATAGTTCTAAAATAGCCGGAATTTTGTGTAAAACAAGTCTAAAATGGTTGGAATTTTGTGATAAATAATAAATGAGCGTAATAATTTCATAAAAAGTAAAGTTATTACGGTTAACCGTAATAACTTTACAAAAATATTAGAATAATATATAATGTATGTAGAGGTGAATTGTATGCTAGTAAGAGAAGATTATTTATCTAAAATAAGAGGATTTTATGATTCTGATTTAATTAAAATATTAGTAGGAATAAGAAGATGTGGAAAATCAGTTATTTTAAATCAAATAATAGATGAATTAAAAGAAAAGAAAAATATAGATGAGGAACATATAATATTTATTAATTTTGAATTTATTGAATTTGAAGATTTATTAGATTATAAAAAATTAAATAAATATATAAAAGATAAGATTAAAGATGATAAAATATATTACTTATTTTTAGATGAAGTTCAAAATGTTGATAACTTTGAAAAAGTTGTTAATTCCTTAAGGGCTTCAGTTAAAAATATTAGCATATTTTTAACTGGCTCTAATAGTAAAATGTTATCAGATGAATTATCAACGGTTTTATCAGGTAGATATGTATTATTTAATATAAATCCTTTATCTTATAAAGAATATATTTCTTTAACTAGTAAAGATGGTAAAGATTTAAATAATTTTTGGGATTATGCTAAATGGGGAGGATTACCTAATAGATGTCAATTTACTAATGAAATAGATATAAAGAATTATCTTCATAGTGTATATGATTCAATTATTTTAAGAGATGTAGTAAAAAGACTTAATTTAAAGGATACTGTATTATTTGATATGATATTACAATACTTAATAGAAATTGCAGGTCGAGAATTCTCTGCTGATAATATTATAAAATATTTAGAAAAAGAAAATAAAAAAATATCTAATGAAACATTATATAATTATTTAGATGCTTTATGTAAAGCATTAATATTAAAAAAAGTATATAGATATGATATATCAGGTAAAGGTGTTTTAAAAACATTAAATAAGTATTATGCAACTGACTTGGGAATTGCCCAAATTAAGAATAATAATCCTGAATTTAAAACTTATATAGTATTAGAAAATATAGTATATAATGAATTAATAAATAGAAACTATGAAGTATATATAGGTAAAACCAAAAATGGTGAAATAGATTTTTTAGTTAAAAAAGATGGCTTAATAAAGTATATACAAGTAAGTTATGAATTATATGGTAATGATAGTGCGATTGAAAGAGAATTTGGGGCATATAAATATATTGATGATAATTATCCTAAATATGTTATATCACTTGATAAAATAGATTTATCTCGTGATGGTATTATACACTTAAATTTAATAGATTTCTTATTAAATGATAAATTACTATAAAAATATTAAATATACCACGTCTTTTGGACGTGGGATATTTAATAATAAGTCTGCAAATAACCGAATAAAAACTCTACAAATAACCGAATGAAAATACTACAAATCACCGAATAGGATATAGGAGATTAATAATGGAAACATATAAAATAAGAATACTGGAAAAACTCCTAGATTAATAGATGAATGGGAAATTGCTCCTAAGTTATGGGACGCAGTTAGATTCGAAGTGGATCATCGAGGAGTTGAAGGCCAATTTATTTTAACTGGATCATCAGTTCCTGCTAATATGCAAAATGTTTTCCATACCGGCACTGGTAGATTTAGTTGGCTCTTAATGCGACCAATGAGTTTATATGAGTCTGGTGAATCAACTGGAGAAGTTAGTTTATTTAGTTTATTTGATAATTCAACAAAAATAAGTGGTATTAATAAATATACTTTAGAAGATATAGCGTATTTATGTTGTAGAGGTGGTTGGCCAAGGAGTATAGATATGGATAAAGATATTGCCTTAGACCAAGCATATGATTATTATGAAGAGTTTTAATTTAGATATTTCAAGAGTAGATAATGTGACTAGAAATCCAGAAAGAGCAAAACACTTAATGAGGAGTTATGCTAGAAATATTGGAAGTCAAGCATCTAATGAAACATTAAGAAATGACATGATTTCTAATGATTTAAATACATCAAACAAGAAATATATAGTCAAATGATGGTATACAATATAATGCAATCAATAACAAATGATTTAGATACTGAAATAGACCAGAGAAAATATAAATATACAATGAAAATTAATATTAATATGGCGATCGGTTTTGTAAAAAGATTTTTATTAAAAATATTATTAGAAGATAATGAAGAAAAAATGCAGAAATTATCAGATTTATTATTTGAAAACATTTTAAAGAATATAGTTCCAATTAGAAATGATCGACATTATAAAAGAGATAATGTTCGTAAGAATAAACATCCTATAAATAAAAGGAAATCTATATAAAATTATTATATGTTTATAAACATTTCTTTTTGTCGTAGTAAAATTTACTAATTCATATAAAAAGGAAAAAGATAAATTAAATTATCATAATTTATCTTTCCTTAAGTTAATGACATTGAGTTAAACTAGTGGATTTTTATTTTATTAGCATTTAAAGGGCATTTAATTCATGCTAATAGTAATAATTTTATTGTTAGTATTTTAAGAAAAATATTAGAAGTAGATGGTATTGTTAAAGTTATTTATTTAACTAGTAAATTTGAAGATGCTAGTATTAAAAAGACTATTGAAGATGAAATAAATAGAATGGTATAATTTAATTGCTTATAAAATAAATAAGCTGGGATTAGGTTATTTAAACGTGAACTTCGTCAATTCGAACAATCCGTGGCTCAAACGCGGTGGTAACCACAACAATGGCACCAATGCAGGCGTGTTCAACTTCAATAACAACAATGGTAATGCGAATTCCAACAATTCGTTCCGGGTTGTTCTAGAAACGATAAATTAAATTATAGTATAAAAGTTTTAAACATATCTAACTACAAGATAGTAAGAGTTTAGAATATTCTATAGAGGTATTTATCGAAATCTAGTTCCAATCTATAAAATAGGTTAAAATAAGAATTACGCTCTGGTTAGTAAATGTATTTGAAAATTAGAGAGTAATAACCCCATAGCAAGTTTGTTATGGGGTAATTTTATTATATAATTATATATAATATGTATATACTATATATATAATATATTGACAAAGAATTATATATGTAGCATAATTTTATTATCTAAGTGAGGTGTAAAAATGAAAACTTTGACAAATGGGATTATTAATGTTCATGTTGATCCTAAAGATAAAGAAGATGCTACAATTATTTTAAAAGATTTGGGATTAAATATGAGTACTCTAATAAATATGACTTTAAAACAAGTTATTAAAAGAAAAGCTATTCCTTTTGATGTTGCAATACCGTCATATAATGATAGATTAGAAAATGCTTTAAAAGAAAGTAAAGTTATTGAAAAAGAATATAAGAGTGGTACAAGAAAAGGCTATAACAATGTTAATGAAATGATGGAGTCTATTATAGATGATTGATTTATCTTTAAATACTAAATGTAAAATTGATTATACTAGTGAGTTCAAAAGACAGCTTAAGAAAGTTATAAAACAAGGTAAAGATATTAATATATTGTTAGAAGTGATTAGTAAATTAGCTAATCAAGAGGAATTAGATTTGAAATATAAAAATCATCATTTGATAAATGATAATACTTATAGAGATTGTATGGAATGTCATTTAAAACCTTATTGGTTACTAGTATATAAATATATTGATAATAATTTAGTATTGTTACTTGTTACAACAGGTAGCCATAGTGACATCTTAGAGTAGGTGGTAGTAAAAACTACCACTTTTTTTTAAAGTATGATAGAATACTATTAAGGAATGTGTATTATGAAATTGAGTGATATTAAAAATAATTTAGATCATGATGAAATATATTCTAATTATGCATGTAAAAACAAAGATGCGATTAGGTTTAATGAAGATAAAGAAGATATTAGACCTCCTTTTTTACATGATAGTGATAAAATTATTTATTCACTTGCATATACTAGGTATATCAATAAAACTCAAGTTTATTCTTTAGTTGATAATGATAACATAAGTAAGCGAATGACGCATGTGCAGATGGTTAGTAAAATTGCTCGTACGATTGGTAGAGCTTTAGGGTTAAATGAAGATTTAATTGAGGCTGCAAGTCTTGGGCATGATTTAGGACATACCCCACTAGGCCATGTTGGTGAATCTATTTTAAATAAGATAAGTTTAGAGGTAGGAGAAGGTTACTTTAATCATAATATTCAAAGTGTTCGCAATTTAATGTTTATTGAAAACATGGGAAATGGTTCTAACATTACTTTACAAGTATTAGATGCGATTATGTGCCATAATGGTGAATTAGAGTTAGAATTATATAAACCTATAAAGAAGACTAAAGAAGAATTTTTAAAAGAATATTATGATTCTTATAAGTATAAAGATAAAGTAAAAGAATTAATTCCGATGACACTAGAAGGATGCGTAGTAAGAATTAGTGATTTAATTGCCTATTTAGGTCGCGATGTCGAAGATGCTATTAGATTAGGTAAGTTAAAAAGAAGTGATATACCAAGTTCGATAACTAATATCTTAGGTAATACTAATAGTAGTTTAATTAATACTTTTGTATTAGATATTATATCTAATAGTACTTCTAAATATATAAAAATGAGTAAAGAAAAATTTGCAGTATTAAAAGAATTAAAGAAGTTTAATTATGAGAATATATATAATAAAGCTAATGATAAAGATATAATTGATAAATGGGAAAATATGTTTAGGGTAGTATTTAATTACTATTTAAATGATTTAGAAAATAAAAATATTGATAGTAATATATATATTTATTTTTATAAGTATAAAAATGATTATTATAAGAATAATACTTCTTTAAAAAGAGTAGTTATAGATTATATAGCAGGTATGACTGATGAATTTTTTATAAAAGAATATAAAAATATTATAAGGAGGAAGAAAGATGAAAAAGAGTGATAATTATACGTTAACTAAAGAAGAAATAGAAAATAATCATATTGTCCAGAATAAAAAGTCTTATTTTGTAGTATTTGGTATTTTAGCACTATCTATATGTTTATTAATTGTAGGTAGTTTATTTCGTAATAATATTACGCCAGATTATCCATTAGTATTTATAGATGCTAATAATAAGTTAATGGTTATTACTAAAACTGGTAATAGTAAAAATGATATTACTAATATAGAAGATGCTAATATTGTGTATGCCAATGAAGATATTAGATATATTTTATATACTAATAATACTAGTTTATATTTATTAGATACTACTAGTGGTGGTGAAGGAACATTACTAAGTAAAAATGTTAAAGATTATGGCTTTAGTAGTGATGATGAAGCTGTATATTATATTGAACAAGATGGCTCATTATATGTATATATTAGAAAAGATAAAACTTCTTATTTAATAGATAGTAATGTTAAAGAAGCTATTGATGTTATTGATAATTATGTTGTTTATGGTAAAGATAATAGCTTATTAATTAAAGATTATATTAACTTAGCAGTAGATACTATAGCAAATAGTTATGGTGAAGTGTATATAAGCGAAGATTATGATATGATTTTATATGCCACTGATAAAAGCGATTATAAAGATTATTATATTTATAATATAAAAACAACAAGTAATAATAAAATATTAAATAGAGTTTATGAGTTATTAAATTATAATCCGGATTTTACAGAATTTATTTATACATCTAAAAATGATGATCCTTTAAATATTTATGAAGAATTAAATGATACATTAGTGGATAGCGATCGTAAATTTGTTGTTTATAGTGATAAAGATGTAGAAAATGGGACTATTACGGAAGAAGAAAAAAAGAAAAATGATGAAGAAAGTACTTTAGTTAGTGAACGTAATAAAATGAGAGAATATGCCCGTAATTATCCTAATAGTGGTTATAATTTATATTATCAATTAAAGGAAACTAAAACACTTCTTGCTAGTGGGGTAATTGATGTTTATGTAGATGATTATGATAATAAAAGAGTTGTTTATACTAAAAATACATGGAATAATATTCTAGATTTAAAAGATTATAATACATTAGATGAATTTAAAAAAGCATTAGAAAGTAATAAAACTAAAGGATTATATTATCAAATAAATACTGATACTCCTTCTTTAATAAAAGATAATATTGGAGATAATATTGAATTAATATATAAAGAAAATGATGGTGTTTATTATATAGAAAATACTAATTTATATTATAGTCAAGTATTTGGTCGTAAAGCATCAAGTAGTACTTTAGTTGATAGTAATTTAATTACTACTAAATTAAATAAAGTTTTAGATCTTGGTGTAGTATATTTAACTAGTGATAATAACTCCTTAAAATATGTTAGTAAAGGACGTAGCCGTTTAATTAATCAAGATGTTTATCGTGAATTTATTGAAGTATCAGAGACTGAAGATGCTATATATTATTTACGTAATTATGCAAATCATTCTGGGACTTTAATGTTATTTAATGGTATTAGAAATTCTAAATTAAGTGATAATGTATCTAGTTTTATTTATATTAATGATGAGCTTATGTATGCTACTAAAGATTATGATGAAGAAACAAAAACTAGTGATTTATATCGTTTAAATGGTAGTAAGTTTACATTTATATATAAAGGAATATTAGAGTGGTTTAGTCCAGTTGCAAAAAATTAACATTATATGGTTTATAATGTTAAAAATGTAACATAATAAATATAGGGAGGTCTTTCATGAAATATAAGGAGTATAAGAGGGATAGTTATAATTTATATACAATAAAAACTGATAAATTTAGAACGTGTGAAATAGAAATTGTTTTTCGTCAAAAGTTAAGTAAAGAAAAAATTACGATAAATAATTTACTTATTGATTGTTTAACATATACATCCAAAAAATATCCAAAGCGCAAAGATGTTGTAATAGCCCTAGAAGAATTATATTCTGCCAATATTTTAGGAATTACATCTCGGGTTGGTAATGCACTATTTTCAAATATTATTTTAGAATTTTTAGATCCTAAATATTGTGATAAAGATTATTTAGATAATATTTTAGCATTTCCCTTTGAAATGCTTTTTAATCCTAATATAAAAGATAATGAATTTGATTTACATACATTTAATTGTATGAAAAATCGTAATCGTGCTGATATAAAAAGTACTAAAGATATTCCTAGTATGTATGCAATTAAAAGAGCTTTAATTAATATGGATAATACTAGTCCTACTTCTTTTGTGACTACTGGTTATTTAGAAGATTTAGAAGAAATTACTAGTGAAGATTTATATAATGCTTATAAAGATTTATTAAATAAAGCTATTTGTGATATTTATGTTATTGGTAATTTAGATATGGATTATGTTGATAAAAAAATATCTAAGTTATTTACTAATAGATATATAAAAGAGTTAGATATTGATTATTTTGTTAGTAATAAAAATCGACATAAAGTAATAGATGTTGAAGAAAAAGGAAATTATGAACAAGCTAATTTAGTAATGATTTATAATACAACTAAGTTAACTGATAAAGAAAAGAATTATACAATTCATCTTTTTAACTATATATTTGGTAGCGGTTCCTTAACTACTAAGTTATATAAATATTTACGTGAAGAAAATTCTTTATGTTACAATACTTATAGTTTATATCAAAAGTTAGATAACTTATTAATTATTTTTGTTGGTATTGATTATCAAAATAAAAAACAATGTGTTAAGTTAGTAAATAAAGCTTTAAAAGAAATGGTTAATGGTAAATTTACTGAAGAAGAGATTAATTATGCTAAGAATTCTTTAATTACTAGTACTGAAGCAATTATGGATAATGCCTCTTCATTATTAGATAATTATGTTTTTCATAACGTAGTTGGTACTCCTTTATTAGCAGAACGTCGTAAAGGATTAAATAAAGTTACAAAAGCTGAAATAGTAGCAGTAGCTAAAAAGATTAAGTTAAATACTGTATATATATTAGGAGGGCAAACTGATGAAAAAAATTAAATTAGAAAAATTTGATGAAATTATATATTATGATGTTTGTTCTAATGGTTTACCTATATATATGTGGATTAATGAAAAAGTTAGTAGTTTTTATGCTACCTTATCAGTTAAATATGGTAGTATTGATACGGAATTTGCTGTAAAAAATAAAAAGAAATCTTATAAAGTTCCTAAGGGTACTGCTCATTTTTTAGAACATGTTAAATTTAATGAAGGGGAAAATAAAACAGCTCATGAATATTTTAATAAACTAGGTTCTTCAATTAATGCTTTTACTACTTTTGATTATACTTCTTATGAAGTATTTGGTAATAGTAATATAAAAGAGAACATTGAACATTTATTAGATTATGTAGAGACACCTTATTTTACAAAAAAACTTGTAAATAAAGAAGCAGGTATAATAAAAGAAGAAGTTAAAATGGGAAAGAATAATCCTTCACAAGTTTTATTATATGCTTTAAATAATATTATCTATCAAAATAATAATCGTAAATATTATATTACTGGTGATGAAGATGATGTTAGTTCAATAACTGAAGAAGATTTAAAATTAGTTTATGATACATTTTATCATCCAGAAAATATGTTTATAGTTATAACTGGTAATTTTAATCCTTATGAAGTTGCGGCAATTATTAAAGAAAATCAAGCTCGAAAAACATTTAGTACTTATTTAGAACCACAAAAGATTTATCCTAAAGAAGATGGTAAGTATTTAAAAAAAGAAGAAGTTATTAAAGGAAATGTTTCTATTCCTAAGATTAAAATAGCATATAAGATTTCTAAAAAGAAGTTTAATGATTTAAGTGATTTAGAAATGCTTTTATATACTCGTATAATTTTAAATGCTAATTTTGGAAATACAAGTGATTTAAAAGAAGAATTATTAGAACAAGAGTTAGTTACTATTTTAAGTACTAATGCTAGTATAGTAGATGATTTTGTAATATTAGTAATAACTGCTGAAACTAAGTATCCTAATGAAATAAAGAATGTTATTAAAGAAAGAATGCAAAATTTATCTATTTCTAAAAAAATGTTAGAAAGAAGAATTAAGACAAATATTGCTGATATGATATATAGTTTTGATGATATTGAATATATTAATACAATGATTCAAGGTAATATTTTACGTTATAATAAGATAGTTACTAACTTATATGATGTATTAAAGTCATTAAACTTAGAATCTTGCGATAAAATAATTAGTATTATTAAAAATAGTAAATCTTGCGATATTATAATGTTACCTAATGAAACATGATTTTTTCATGTTTTTTTTGTAATAATTTACTTCTAAAATTTTTAATGATATAATTTCTTAGAAGGTGTAGTATGGAAGTAATTACTAGTTTGGATAATAAATTAATAAAAAGATTAGCAAAATTAAAAGAAAAAAAATATCGAGATTTAGAAGATATATTTTTAATTGAAACGGAACATTTAATTGAAGAAGCTTATAAAAGAGGATTATTAGAAATGCTTTTAATTTTAGAAAATGAAGAAATAGATTTTGATGTAAAAAAAATATATGTTACTAAAAATATTTTAAATAAATTAAGTTTTTTAAATAGTAATGTTAAGTATATTGGAGTAGCGCATAAATTTATTCCTAAAGATTATGGTAAAAGATTACTTCTTTTAGATAATTTACAAGATCCAGGTAATTTAGGTACTATTATTCGTAGTGCTGCTGCTTTTAATATTGATACAATCGTTTTAGGAGATAATTGTGTTGATTTATATAATGATAAGGTTATCCGGGCTAGTGAAGGAATGATATTTCATGTTGATTGTTTACGAAAAAATCTAGAGTCTTTTATTGATGAATTAAAAACAAATAACTATTTAATTATAGGAACTAATGTTGTAAATGGTATAAATGTAAGTGAATTATCTTATCCAGAAAAATTTGCAATAATTATTGGTAATGAAGGTCAAGGAATAAGTGCTAATATTTTAAATAAGTTAGATAAAAGTATTTATATTCCTATGAATAAAAAAGTAGAGTCATTAAATGCTTCAGTAGCAGCTTCGATAATAATGTATGAAATGAGTAAAATTGATTATGAATGATTATGTATATGTTGGTAAAATAATTAATACCCATGGTATTAAAGGTGAATTAAAAGTTTTAAGTGATTTTATTGATAAAGAAAAAGTACTTTTACCAGATAAGGTTATATATATTGGAACTAATAAAATTAAAGAAGTTATTAAAACTCATCGTATTCATCAAAATTATGATTTAATAACTTTAGAAAATTATATTAATATTAATGAAGTTCTAAAGTATAAAGGTTTATCTATTTATGTTAAAAGAAATACTTTAGATAGAAAATATTTTTTAAATGATTTAATTGGTATGAATGTTATAGATAATAATATTACTTATGGAAAAATAATTGATTATTATAATTTTAATGGTAATATTGTCTTACTTGTTAATGGTAAGAAACAGTTTTTTATACCATATAATAAAGAATATATTAATAACGTAGATTTACTAAAAAAAGAAGTTATATGTAATCATGTAAAGGATTTGATATTATGAAAATTGATATATTAACTTTATTTCCTGAAATGATTAAGGGATTCCTTAATGATTCAATAATTAAAAGATGTATTGATAAAGGCTTAGTTACAATAAATCTAATAAATTTTCGAAATTATTCTAAGTTATCTAACCATCAAGTTGATGATACGCCATATGGCGGTGGGGCTGGTATGGTTTTAAGATGTGAACCAATATTTGAATGTTTAGATGATATTAGAACACCTGATTCATTTGTTATATTAACAACTCCTGATGGAATAAAGTATAATCAAAATGTTGCTGCTAGTTTAAGTGTTAATAAAAAACATCTTATAATTATATGTGGTCATTATGAAGGTTTTGATGAACGTATTCGTAGTTTATGTGATATGGAAATATCTCTAGGAGATTATGTTTTAACAGGAGGAGAATTAGTAGCTTGTGTAATAGTAGATTCTGTAACTAGATTGTTGGATGGTGCTATTAACAAGGAGTCTTTAAAAAGCGAGTCTTTTACCGATAATTTACTAGATTACCCAACTTATACCAAACCGAGTGTATATCGTAATTTAAAAGTTCCAGATATATTACTAAGTGGCGATCATAAAAAAATAGATGAGTGGCGCTATCAAATGCGGATAGAAAAAACAAAAGAAAGAAGACCAGATTTATTAAAACAAAGGGGGGATTGAGATGCGTTTTTTTCTATGTAAAGATAATGATGAAAAAAAATTATTTAGTTATTCTGGAGAATTTGATGGTTATAAATTTAATTCTAAAAAAGAAAAAAATTTAATGCAAGTTAGTCATATAACTGTAGTTAATCCACGCATGATTGATTCGATACTAAGTGTAAAATTTAATAAAAGATTTAATAAATTATTAAAATATATTAATTATTTATTAAATTCTGATGATAGTGATAGTGGTAATATTGCTATTGCCCTTAATGAAGTAGCTTTATTAAGAGGTATTTTATTAAATAGATATCAAAAATTTTTAAATCAAGAAAAAGAAGAATTATTTTTACGTAAATTAAGAATTGTTGAAAATGAGTTAAGATTAAAAGAAGTTATGATATTGGCTAATGAAAATAGTTATGATGAAGAAAAAGGAAAAAGTCGTTAAAAATTTAACTTGCAAAAAATTTGTGTTTATAAGATAATATAAGAAGAATAGGAAGGGAAATTCCATGCAAAAGAAAATAGATGATATCTTCAAGATGAAGGAAAATGAAATAAGAGAATTAGTAGAAAATAGTTTGTCAATTACAGAAGTAGAAGCTGTAATAGATTCTATAAAATCTTGTGATAAAGTAATAGATGAAAAGTTAGAATTAGATGAAATAAAGTACAAAGAAAATGATATTCAAGAACAAGTTACTGAATTAAAAAGACAATTAGATTTTTCTCGTCGTACTTTAGCAAGTGATCAAGAATTAACTGATTTATCTCTTCAAATTGATACATTGATGGCAAAATTAAATGATTTAAATAATGAAAAATTAGCTATAATGGAGAAATATGCTAATATCCGTAATAATATTATTAATATTTGTTTAGAGACTATTAGAAATGCTAAGGATATAAAATTAGAACTATCTCGTCAAGAATTACTTGATCGTTACACAGTTGATTTGCAAGTACTTATTAAGAAGAAAAAAGGTTTAGAAATAACTTATTTTAATTTAAGTAAAACTAATAATTATCGAGATAATAAAGTGAAAGTTAGAAATTTAAAAAATAAAATTAAGCAAATAGAAAAAGAAGTTGGTCAGGGCATTCTTGAAATGTCAATTGATATAACTAATGAAGTTGTTCGTTATCGTAATATGATTCATGAATTAAGTTTGACTGACGATAGTACTACTAAATATATTAACAAAGTTAATAAAGAATTAGCATATACAAATACAAAGATTAGTGAAATAAAATCGATTATTGAGAGTCTAGAAAATATGTCTTTAAATGACTATCGAAATAAACTTTTAAATGAATTAAGTCCATCTTTAATAGAACAGAATTATTTAAATCAAAGTCAAGTATATGAGTCTTTATTATATCCAGTTAAATTACAAGATAATAGATATTCGAATGAATTATTAGATGAATTTAAAAATATTTTAAGTTCTATAAAAAAACCAGTAATTAATATATCTAATGATAGTAATATTATTGATTTAGAAAATTCAATTAATTTAGCAGATGTTGATATTCATGTTAATAATATTGAAAATTTAATTAAAATTTTAAAAAATGCTTTAGGAGTTTATAAAAAAGGTTTTTTAACAAAATATATTAAAAGCAACGTAATAGAAGCTAATTTATTTTCTGTTCCTTTTGATCGTTCAAAATGGGAAAGCTATTTTAATATAGTATTAGAAGAAAAAGATATTAATTTTTTGAATTTAATTAATTCTAAATATTTAAGTATCAAACAAAGATTTACTTTATCAAAAAGTAATCAAAATTTAATTAATAATTATGAAGAAATAATTCTTAATTTATTAGAAGAATTATATTATAAATTATTATCTAATTACATTTTAGATTCCAATCAGTATAATGTTACTTTAGTAGATTATAATGAGTTAGATAATTATGAATTATATATTGATAGTACTAAGAAGTATCTAGAAGAACGTATTGAAGCTTTAAAATCTTTATTAAAAGAATTAAAAGAAGAAAAAGAAGTAAAATTTAAAGAAATTAATGAGGAGTATGAAAGATTAAATAATATTAAAGAAGAATTAAAGAATTCTTTTGATAAAAAACAAGAAAATAAAAATAAAGATATAGATGAAATATCTCCTGCAAATGAATTAGATAATAATAATTTAGATAATAAAACAACTCCTGAAGAAACTACTAACAAGGAAGATGAAGTAGATTTAGATGTACCTCTTATTTCATTTGATGTAGATAACTCCAAAGATAATGAAGAAAGTATAGATAATACTACTAATGAAAGTATTATAAATGATATTCAAAAAACTGATTTAGATAATTCTAGTTCAATAGAAACTGATAATAAGTTTGAAGCAGAAGATAAAGCTTTGGAAATTCCTGTTGAACCTATTACATTAAGTCAGACTAATACTCCTGAAGATAATGATGGAAATGGTAGTAATGAATCTTCAATTTTTACTGATAAATTAGATAGTTTATTAAATAGTGATAAAAAAGAAGATTTAAAAGAAAGTAAGTCTAATCAAGAAGAAATTTCTATTACTCCATTTAATATAGATAATAATATAAATGATGATAAATCTGAAAAAATTACAGAAATAAATAATAGTGAAGATTCTTCTTTAGATAAGAAAAATCATTCTGATATTGATGATCTTCTTATTAAAGATAATCCTATTATAAGAGATTTCTTTAAACCTGTATTTAATAATAATTCGGATAATAGTAATAATAATTAAAAATTGTGCTAATAATATTAGCCAATTTTTTTAAATTCATTTAATAATATATTGCATTAAATATATATTAATGATATTTTAAAAAAGATGTTATATGAAAATTTTAAAGTTTAATAAAAAAAAGAAGGGTATTTATGAAGTATATTTAGTCGATAATACTAAATATTTATTATATGAAGAAATTATCTTAAAATACGAATTATTATTAACTAAAGAAATACCCGATAATTTAGTTAGTAAAATATTACATGATAATAATATTTGTCATGCTTATGTTAAAGCTTTAAGATATTTAAATTATAAGGCTAGAACTAAAAAAGAAATATATAATTATTTATGTGATTATGAACCTAGTATTAGAGAAGAAGTTGTTAATAAACTTACAAAAGATGGATATTTAAATGATGAAAAATATATTGAATATTATATAAATGATGCCTTAAATTTAACATTTAAAGGTTATAATAGAATATTAAAAGATTTAGTTAATTTAGGGATTGATAAAGATATTATATGTTCATATTTAGATAAAATTGATAATAGTGTTTGGCAACAACGAGTTGTTAATTATTTAAAAAAGAAATATGATAAAAATACTCGTCATAGTATTAATTATTTTAAAGATAAATTAAGTGCTAATCTTTTAAATCTTGGCTATCATAAAAGTGTTATTTTTGCTGAATTAGATAGATTAGATTATGGAGATGATATTTCAATTTTAATTAAAGAATATGATAAAATAACTAAAAAATTACAAGGAAAATATGAAGGAAAAATGCTTGAAAGTAAAATAATTACTAAATTAGTAGCTAAAGGGTTTAAATATAGTGATATTCGTAAAATAATGTATAACAAATAATTATTAGTCCGATTGCAGATTGATTACCGGACGCAAGCCACTGCCGTTGGTCACATAGCCGCCGTTAACAGTGCCAGTCGCGTGCTGATAAAACCCAAAAGCAGCCGAAGCGCCAACGTTGAAATAGGACGGCGACATGGACCAATAAGAGCCATTTGGGTATTATTAGTTAAGCGATTCATATATCCGGTGGCAAATAAAAAATTCCATTTTCTGAAATTAGAAATGGAATTTTTTTGAATATAATATAAATTAATTAATTACTACTATTATTATTGGCTTGTAGTTCTAATAAAGCATTTTGAATATATTCTTTGTATTTTTGATTTAAATCATCATCTACAATATTAACATCATATTTTTGTCTTAATTCTTGCATTGATTTAATATATGCTTCTTGATGTTCAGAAGTATATTCAGCGACTAAATCGTCAATTATTGTATCTCTTACATCATCTAAACTTGCTTTTTCTTTAGATTCAGTTCTTAAAACAATGTGATAACCTAATTCGGATTCAACTATACCACTATATTCTCCATCTTTTAATTTATAAGCTTCTTCAGTTAATTCAGTATAATTAGAACCAAGAGTACCAGTATTAATAAATCCTAAATTACCACCATCTTCTTTAGTAGAATCATCATCACTATATTCCTTAGCTAATTCACTAAATTTAGTTGCTATTTCATCTTTACTAGTTTCTTTTAGAATATCAAGAACTTCTTGAGCTTTATTACGAGCTTCTTCTTTTGCTTTATCTTTTTCTTCATCAGTAGCATCATCACTATAATTTACACTAAACAGAATATGAGAAACTTTAATGTCACCTTTGATTTCATCATCATAATATTTCTTTATATCTTTTTCACTAATTTGTTCTTTAGCATAGTTAGTTAACACTTTGTTTTCTAAATTACTAATATATAAATAGTCTTCATATTCTTCAAGTGTAGAAAAACCAGTATAAGCTTGAATAGTACCTAATAAATCATCACCATATGCAGCTTCTAATTGTTCCATAGTTGTTTTAGCACTTTCCTTAGCATCTTCTAAATCATTTGGAAATTCTTTTTCTAGAATAATACGATCGATAAGTGTTATTAATTCATTTAGTCCATAAGTATCTTTCATAGCATTATATAAATCATTAACACTTATTTTAGTATCTTCTTGAATAGTTACTACAGCATCCTGACCATTATCTAATTTAGGAATAGTTTTTTCACCACATCCTGAAAGTAATAATAAACTACAAATACCTAATATTCCTTTTTTTATACTTTTATTCATTCTATCTCTCCTTCTCAATAATTATAACATAAGTAAATAAATAAGTGATATAAATTTACATTTTATTAACGTTGTAGTGTTACTTATTTATTTTATTTCATAAATTATATAAGAAAGGAGTAGTGTGATGAATAATAAACATAATTCCTGTTGCTGTATAGATATTAATCGCTTATTACAGATAGCTAGAGTAACAGGGCCAACCGGTCCAACGGGTCCAAGTGGCGGTCCCATCGGTCCCACTGGTGCAACTGGTCCAACCGGTCCTACTGGATTACAAGGGTTAACTGGTGCTACTGGCCCTCAAGGAATTGCCGGAGTAACCGGCCCTACTGGACCTATCGGTGTTACAGGCCCAACTGGTCCAACCGGAGCCACTGGTGCAACTGGCTCTACTGGAGCAATGCCTACTTTGACAATTGGAAATGTAACAACAGGAGATCCAGGAACTCCTGCTAGTGCTTCTATTACTGCTCAAGGTGCTGGTTATATCTTAGATTTAGTAATACCTCAAGGCCCAACTGGACCTATCGGTGTTACAGGCCCAACTGGTCCAACGGGAGCACAAGGTATAGCTGGAATTGAAGGAGCTACTGGTCCAACTGGTCCAACGGGGGCACAAGGTATAGCTGGAACTGAAGGAGCCACTGGTCCAACCGGTCCAACTGGTCCAACGGGAGCACAAGGTATAGCTGGAACTGAAGGAGCCACTGGTCCAACTGGTCCAACGGGAGCACAAGGTATAGCTGGAACTGAAGGAGCTACTGGTCCAACCGGTCCAACTGGTCCAACGGGAGCACAAGGTATAGCCGGAACTGAAGGAGCCACTGGTCCAACTGGCCCAACTGGTCCAACCGGTCCAACTGGTCCAACTGGTCCATAAAGGAGTTAACTAAATATGTATAAAGTTGTTGTATATGCTATTTCTAAAAATGAAGAAAAATTTGTTAATCGTTGGTATCAATCGATGAAGGAAGCGGATGCAATATATGTTTTAGATACTGGCTCTACTGATAAAACAGTGGAGCTTCTATCTAATTTAGGTGTTAATGTTGTTCAAAAAAAGATAGTGCCTTGGAGATTTGATGTTGCCCGCAATGCTGCTTTAGATTTAGTACCAGAAGATGCGGACATTTTGATATCCACTGATTTAGATGAAGTTTTACTTCCTGGTTGGCGAAAAAAGCTTGAAAGAATCTGGCAAAAAGGAACAACTAGGTTAAGATATATTTACAATTGGAGCTTGGATGAAGATGGAAAACCAATAGTTAGTTTTTATGCTGAAAAAATTCATTCTCGTGCAAATTTTAAATGGATTCATCCAGTTCATGAAGTTTTATATAATCCTTTTCCGGAAAAATATATTACAACTGATGAAATAGTGATAAATCACTATCCTGATTCAAAAAAATCACGAAGTTCTTATCTACCATTATTAGAATTATCAGTAAAAGAAGAACCATTAGATGATAGAAATATGCATTATTTAGGTCGTGAGTATATGTATTATGGCCGTAATAATGAAGCAATTGATACCTTAATTAAACATTTATCTTTACCGACTGCTACTTGGAAAGATGAACGTTGTGCATCAATGCGCTTTATATCACGTTGCTATACCAATTTAGGACGTTATGAAGAAGCAAAGATGTGGTTAAATAAAGCTATTAAAGAAGCACCATATTTAAGAGATGGTTATATGGAAAAAGCTTTATTAATGTATCAATTAAAAGATTATAAAGAAACTGAGAAATTGGTAAAGAAAGCTTTAAAAATAAAATTAAATCAACATACTTATATAAATGAAGTATTTACATTTGATCATACAGCTTATGATTTATTATCTATTGTTGAATATGAAAAGAAAAATTATAAAAAATCTTTATATTATGTAAAAAAAGCTTTAAAAATTTCACCAAAAAATTCCCGCTTATTAAAAAATTATGATATAATTTTAATGAAAGTTAGGGATGAAGATGAAAATAGAAGTAGGAGTGTCAAATAGACATTGTCATTTAACAGAAGAAGTATATAAATTATTATTTGGTAAGGATACTTTAACTTTTAAAAAGCCATTAAAGCAGCCTCATCAATTTGCTGCCGAAGAAACAATTACGATTTCTGGACCAAAGGGTTCAATAGAACGGGTACGTGTTTTAGGACCTTTTAGAAGTTATAATCAAGTTGAAATTGCTAAAAGCGATGCTTATAAATTAGGAGTTAATCCTCCTGTTTGTACTAGTGGTGAGCTTGATAAAGCCGTTATGTTAACATTAACTGGACCAGTTGGCAAAATTGATTTACCATGTGGCATTTTAGCTAATCGTCATGTTCATATAAGTGAACAAGAGGCAAATGAACTAAATATAAAGGATAAAGATCCTATAAAAATTATCGTTCACGGTGAAAAATCAGGAATTGTTGATGGTTATTTCAAAGTTTCTAAAGAAGCTTATAAAGAATTACATATTGATATTGATGATGCTAATTCACTATTGTTAAAACAAGATGATTTAATAGAAATAGAATATTAATATTAGACCTTATTTCTTTTTTTAGAAGTAAGGTTTTTAAATATTTAATTAAATATTGTAAATACAATATTTTTTTGATACAATAAGCATGGCTTTAAAAACCAAATATTCATATATATCTAGGGAAAGACCGAGTGCCGAAGAGGTGGTGTTTCTCGTTTTAACGATATGTAGAAGTTAAACGAAGGAGGAGATTTTTAATGGCTGTAGTTTCTATTAGTAATTTATTAGAAGCTGGGGTTCATTTTGGTCATCAGACTAAAAGATGGAATCCAAAGATGAAGGAATATATCTTCACAACAAGAGATGATATTTATATTATCGATTTACAAAAAACATTAGCATGTATGGAAAAGGCATACGAAAAAATTAGTGAGATTGCTAAAAATGGTGGTACTTTCTTATTTGTAGGTACAAAAAAACAAGCTCAAGAAGCAGCGGTAGAATGTGCTAATCGTTCAAAATCTTATTATGTAGTTGAAAGATGGTTAGGTGGAACTTTAACTAATTTTAGAACAATTAGAAAGAGAGTTAAACGTCTTGAAGAAATTGAAAAGATGGAAGCTGACGGAACTTTTGAAGTATTACCTAAAAAAGAAGTTATTCAAATAAAGAAGGAATATGATAAATTAAATAAATTACTTGGTGGTATTAGAGAAATGCATAAATTACCACAAGCAATGATTATCGTAGATCCTAAAAAGGAATATAATGCTATAAGAGAAGCTCATAAGTTAAATATTCCAGTATTTGGTATTGTTGATACTAACTGTGATCCAGATGATGTAGATTATGTTATTCCAGGTAATGATGATGCTGTTCGTGCAGTTAAAATTGTTTTAGGAGCATTAACAAATGCTATTTGTGAAGCAAATGGCTTAGAAATGGTTGATTATGTAACTGATGAAGCTCCAAAGAATAAAAAAGCTGATCAAGAAGAAAGTAAGACTGAAGAAAAAGAATTAGAAGCAATGCGTAAAGAAGATGAATTAGAATCTAAAACATTAAATGAATTAAAGAGCATGGCTAAATCTAAGAAGATTAAAGGTTATTCTTCAATGAAAAGAAATGATTTAATTGAAGCATTAAAAGATTAATAAAGGAGAAATTAATTATGATAAGTGCTAATCTAGTAAAAGAATTAAGAGAAACAACTGGTGCTGGTATGTTAGATTGTAAGCATGCATTAGAAGCTTGCAATGGTAATATGGAAGAAGCAATTAAGTGGTTACGTGAAAAGGGCATTTCTAAAGCTGTAAAAAAAGGTTCAAGAATTGCGGCTGAAGGTTTAGCTAATGTCTTTGTTAAAGATAATAAGGCAGTATTACTTGAAATTAATTCAGAAACTGATTTTGTTAGTAAAAATGATGAATTTAAAGAAATGGTTAATACTATTGGAAATACAATTTTAAATAGTGATGCTAAAACTTTAGAAGAAGCTAACAATTTACCTTTAGAAGATGGTACTATTGCTGATTATGTTATTTCTAAAACTGCTAAAATAGGTGAGAAGTTATCTTTTCGTAGATTTATGGTAATCGAAAAAAAGGATACTGAAAATTTTGGTTGCTATTTACATATGGGTGGAAAGATTGCCGCTATTGCTGTTATTTCTGGTGCTAATTCTGAAGTAGCAAAAGATGTTGCTATGCAAGCAGCTGCAATGAAACCTAAATATGTATTTGAAACTGATGTTCCAGAAAATGAAATAGAAGAAGAAAAAGAACATATTAAAAATGATGCAATGAAAGAAGGTAAACCTGCTGATATTGCTGAAAAAATGGTTACTGGTCGTTTAAAGAAATACTTTAAAGAAATTTGCTTAGAAGATCAAGAATTTATTAAAGATGGTAATCTTGATGTTAAAACATATGTAAAAAATAATGGCGGTAACATTGTTAGTGTTAATTACTATGTAGTTGGTGAAGGGCTTCAAAAGAAAGAAGAAAATTTTGCTGAAGAAGTAATGAATCAAGTTAAATCTACAAATAAATAAGAATAGGGATGTTATTCCTATTTTTTTTATATAAAAATTTAAATATTGGAATAATTTACAAATGATTTGTAGTTTGTTATACTGATAGAGTAGAGAGTTTGTTATTTATAGTTATTAAAATTTAAAAAATCATTTAAGGAGTTATATGAAAAAATGTATTAAAAATAATATTTTAGCTATTGTATTATTTTCTATCTTTATTTTTATTTTTTTATTTGCTTGTTTTAAAAGTAATGCTTATTTTCGTCATAATAAGATTCGAGAGAAAGAACAATATACTTATTGTCAAAATATAATGAAAGATAATATATTTGATGATAACTTAAATAATTATTGTCAAAATGTGATTAGCTATTATGATAATACAAAGATAAGTACTCCAGATATATATACTGGAATATATGAAGTTTTAATGTATCATTTACGTAATTTAAATCCTATATATTTTTTAATTATTTCTATACCAACGTTATATAATGTTTGTCGTATTTTAAAAAATAAATTTATTATTAATTTTAATACTAGAGATAGTTTTAATAAATATAAAAGATACTTTTTTAAAGAATCTTATAAATATTGGTGGTTTCTTCCTTTACTCTTTATCATTGTTTTTATTTATGGAAGAACGATGTTTCCCTATACTTATGAATTTTCCGTGTATAATGGTAATCTAGGTTGGACTACAACGAATCTTATTTATCATCCTAATATCTTTTTTATTTTATTTTTTATCTATATTCTTGCTCATAGTTTTATCTTTTTAAATATTTGCTTATTAGTAGCACGAAAAGTTCATAAATTATTTTCTGCCATAATATTATCTTACATAACATACTGTGGTATTGAATTGTTCTTAGAAGTAATTTTCAGCCCTTTAGTTAATTTAATATTTAATACAGATATTGGTCATACTTTCAAAATAATGACTCCCTTTACCTTTAGTGTTTATTTAGGAGAAATAAGTATGATGATATTTATTATAGTAATTCTTATTTTATCTAGTTTAGCTGTCTATTTAAGTTATAGTAATAAAGAAAAATTAGTGATAGACTGTGAAAAAAATAATTAGAAAGGAGTAATTATGAAAATAGAAGTTCAAAATTTAGAAAAGAAATTTAAAAATAATACTATATTATCAGATGTTAATTTAGAATTTACAAGTGGTCACATTTATGGCTTAGCTGGTCGTAATGGTTCCGGTAAAAGTGTCTTTTTAAAAATATTATGTGGCCTTTATAAACCTACTTTAGGTATAGTCTTATTTAATGGTAAAAATTATCATTTAGATAATATGTTTGTTCCTAATCTTCGAGCTCTTATTGAAAAACCTAGTTTTTTCCCAGATTTAACTGGTTATGAAAATTTAGAATTATTAGCTAAAATCCAAAATAAAATTAGTTCTAATGAGATATTATCATCGTTAAAAAGAGTAAATTTAATAGAAGAAAAAGATAAGCTGTATAAAGAATATTCTTTAGGTATGAAACAAAAGTTGGGAATTGCTCAAGTAATTATGGAAAATCCTGATATATTAATTTTAGATGAACCTTTTAACGGAATTGAAGAAGAAACGGTTAAAAAAATAAGTAATTATTTATTAGAATTAAAACATTTAGGAAAATTAATTATTATATCCAGTCATATTAAAGAAGATTTAAATTATTTATGTGATGAAATATATTATTTTGATAATGGAAAAGTACAACAAAAATGAACATAATAAAAGTGTTTAGTAAAAATAAAATAATACTTATTTTTATCTTAATATTAATTAATTCTTTATTACAAAGTTTAGTATTCCCTTATTATAATGATTTTTATAATCGTTTATTAATTACTTCAACATCTTTAATTACTATTATATTTAATTTAGGAATTATATTATTATTTATCAATGAATTAATTCACCTAGAAAGTAATTACAATTATCTTTTACGGCAAAAAAGTTTAAAAGATATTATTCATAAAACAATTAAAATAATTATAAAATTTGTTACTAGTATATATTTAATTACTATGTTATTAACTGTTATTGGGGCTTTTTTAGGAAGCAGTAATAATATATTTAATGATTTTCATCCAACATATAATATTAAAATATCTAGTTATTTAATATATTATTATATAAAGCAAATATGTATATATATTTTAATAAGTACAAATATGTATTTTATCAGTATTTTATTTAAAGAAAGAAAAATAAGGTATATATTAATAATATTAATTATAGGTTTATCTTTTATATTTTTAAATCCTATTACTTGTTCTTCTTATTTTATAGAAATAGTAATAAATATAATATATATTATGTTATTACTATTAATGACAATTATATTATATAAATTTATTAATTATTCTATTAAAAGAAGTTATCATTTTGAAGTGATATATTATTTATTTAAAAAATATTTTTGGAAATTATTTAGCGTATATATATTATTCTATATTATTTTATACTATTTAAATATAAAGAATAATAACTGTATAGGTTTCTTTCAATTAATTGGTTATTATTTTTTAAATGGTAACTTTTTAGGTTTAATATGGACATTATTCCAAGTCTACTTAATAATATATTTTTTAACATCTTATCTATCTTTTGAAGAAGATAATAATATTGAATATATTATCTTAAGAGAATCTTTTCAAATGTTCTTTTTAAAAAAAATATTTTTTATTTATATATGTATTTGCTTATTTAGACTACTTATTTTAATCATTAGTAGTTTAAATAAATGTAGTTTATTATTTATTTTAAAATATATATTTTATGATTTTATCTTATTAACTATCTTAATAGGTATTATTGTTATAGGATATTACATTACCCATAAAAATATTTCAAAGTAGGATTAATTCTTACTTTTTTATTATCTCACCATTAGATTGCAGATTAATTACCGGACGCAAGCCAAGAATGTTGGCGACATGGACCAATAACCATTTGGATAGTATTAGTTAAGCGATTCATATATCCGGTGGCAAATATTTATTTTTTGTTATCAAGTAAATTAGAAGCAGTATGCGAGTAAGCACGTATTAAACCTCCGGCACCTAGTTTTATTCCTCCAAAATATCTTACTATTATTATTAATATATTATTTAGATTATTTCTTTCAATAATATTATAAATTGGTAATCCCGCAGTTCCACTTGGTTCTTTATCATCACTTTTTTTAGCTGTATTATTAAGTTTAAAAGCATAGGGAAAATGTTTAGCTTTTTTATGTTCTTTTCTAATATTATCTAGAATATTTTTTATATCTTCTTCATTATCTATTTCGTAAATAAATCCTAAAAAACGAGATTTTTTTATAACTATTTCATTTTTATTAATAAGTTTCATTACTAACACCAAAATAATTATAGCAAAATAATAAAAAATACTCTATAATTTAATTAGTAAGGTGTTGATAAAATGCTACCAATTATAAAAGAAAAACTTTCTTTAGTACCTAATTTACCAGGATCTTATCAAATGTTAGATGAAAATGGTACTATTATTTATGTCGGTAAAGCTAAGAATTTACATCGACGTTTATCATCGTATTTTAATCGTGAACAAACAGGAAAAACGAAACGTTTAGTAGAAGATATAAGAGATTTTACATATATAATTGCAACAAGTGAAACAGAGGCTTTTTTAATTGAGATTAACTTAATAAAAAAATATGATCCTAAGTATAATATAATGCTTCGTGATGATAAAAGTTATCCTTATATCGAATATATTTCTAAACCATATCCTAAATTAAAAATATCTAGGTATTTAAATATTAAGAAGAAGGATAATAAGTTATTATTTGGACCATATCCTAATGCGTATGCTGCTAGAAGAATAGTTAATTTATTAAATAGGTTATATCCTTTAAAAAAGTGTGAGGGTAATCCTAAAGAAGTATGTTTATATTATCATATTGGAGAGTGTTTAGGATATTGCTCTAAGAAATTAGATATTGATAAAGTTAAGAAAATGGAAGAAGAAATTTTAGATTTTTTAAAGGGCAATGATAAAACTTTAAAAAATAAAATTGTTGAAAAGATGAATGCTTATAGTAAGAATCTAAATTTTGAAATGGCTTTAGAATTGAAACAGGAATTAGAATATATTGATTATATTACTGAAAAACAAAAAGTAGAATTACATGATTTAGTTAATCGTGATTGTATAGGTTATTATATTAAAAATGGTTATGCTTCTATTAATATATTTTATTTAAGAAATGGGAAACTTGTTGGTAGTAAAAATGAAATTTTTAGTGTAACTAATGAGTTAGAAGAAATTGAATATTATATTGCTACATTTTATTTAAAACATGAAGTTCCTAAAGAAATTATTATTAGTGATGAACTAAATATTTCTTTATTAGAAAGTACTATTAATACGAAATTTGTATGTCCTAAAAAGGGGATAAAAAAAGAACTTTTAAAAATGGCTATTATGAATGCTAAGATAAATTATGAAAATGAAATCAAACTTTTAGAAAAGGATTATAAGAGAACTATTGAAGCTAATGAAGAGTTAGCTAAGTTATTAAATATACCTACTTTAAATCGTATTGATATATTTGATAATTCAAATTTATTTGGTGAATATTGTGTTAGTGGTATGGTCGTATTTTATAATGGTTTACCAAAGAAAAATGAATATCGTAAATACAAAATAAGTTTAGATAAGAATGATGATTATCATACGATGCAAGAAGTAATATATAGAAGATATTATCGAGCTTTAGTAGATAAAACAAAATTACCAGAATTAATAATTGTTGATGGTGGTAGTACGCAGATTAAAGCAGCTAAAGAAGTTTTAAATAGTCTTAATTTAAAAATTAGAGTAGTTGGTTTAAAAAAAGATGACCATCATCGTACTAATACTTTAGTAGATGAAAACTTAAATACAATAATTATTGATCCTACTAGTAATTTATTTCATTATTTAACGCGTATGCAAGATGAAGTTCATCGTTTTACTATTAATTATCATCGTCAAATAAGATCTTCAGGTTCTTTAGAAAGTGTTTTAAAGAATATTGAGGGTATTGGTGATAAAAGAAGAAAAGAATTAATAAAGAAATTTGGAAGTTTAAATAAAATAAAAGAAGCTTCTATTAATGAATTAGAAAATATATTACCTAATAAAACAGCTGTATTATTAAAAGATTATTTAATGAAGAGGGAATAAAATGAAGTTAATAAATATAAAAAAAGAATTAAATATATCTTTAGTTAAAGATTTTAAAGAAAAATTAGATCCTGATTATATATATTTACCTATAGAAATACCTAAACAAGATGTTTTTAAAGGGGAGATAATTGGAAATCATATTATTAGTGTTTCTGGTCGTGTAATAAATAAAAATATTGTTGAAAATAATTTTATGGAAGAAATAAAACCGGTTGATGATTCAGTACAAATTATCAAAAAATTATTTCCAGAATTTAGTTCTTTAATGGGTAAGGATATTATATATATTAATTGTATTGATAAAGATCCGTATTGTTATAATCGTTATTATATATTAAAAAATAATAAAGAATTAGTAATTGAAGCTTTAGAAAAAGTATTAGATAAATTTAAAATAAAATTAGCTTTTTTAGTTTTAACATCTTCTCAAGAAGATATTATTAATGATATTAAAGAATTTATTACTTATAATAATATCAAATTTAAAGTTATGGATGATTTATATCCAATTGGCTTTTGTGATGTACTTAAATTAAAATTAAATATTTCTGGAAATATGAGTATAATAGAAGTTGAAGATTTATTAGACGTCTATAGTTTAATAAAAAAGAAAATTATAAATACTGAAAAATATATTACTATTAATGGAAATAATGTTCCTAAACCACTAGTTTTAAAAGTTAAATTATATTCACGTTTATCTGATTATTTAAAATATTATCATTTAGAAAATAATAGTAATATTGTTTTAAATAATAGTTTATGTGGAAAAATAGTAAGCAAAGATATCATAATTACCAGAAATACCGATTTATTTATAATTAATAAAACTAATAAAATAATCGAAGAAAAATGTATTAATTGTGGCTTATGTTATCGTGTTTGTCCTATAGGAATTAATCCTTTAAAGAAAAATAATAAGTGTATAAAATGTGGTTTATGTAATTATGTATGTCCATCAAAAATTAATTGTTTAAAGGTTGGTGGTAATAATGTCTAATTATTTAAAAAGTAAATTAAATAATTGTTCTCTTAAAAATATTTATTTAGCTATTTTACTGCCAATAGTATTATATTCAGTATATAAAAATGGATATATTCCTTATAATAAAGATTTATGTTCTATATTTACAATGTTTAAACCATTAATTTTATTTATAATTAGTATTATTTTAGGATATATATTTGATTATATCTATTATAAGTTATTTATAAATGATCCTAATTATAAATTACGATTAAATTCTAGTTATACTACTTACTATAGTGCTTTATTTTCCCTAATTCTTCCGGTAAATATAAATTATCTTCTTTTTATCTTCTTTTTATTAATTTATTTATTAGCTATTTCTTCTTTTCGAAATACTAAACTAAATATATTAGCTGTTATACGCTTAGTACTTGTTCTTTCTTTAATCTTTTTAAATGTATATAGTTATAATAATTTATATGAAAATAGTATTGTTACAAACTATACTACTTTAGATGTTTTTCTAGGACATAGTATATCTTCAATAGGATCTGCTAGTACTTTTATAATAATTTTAACCTATTTATTTTTATTAGTAGTTCCAACTTATAAAAAAAATATTCCTTTAGAAATTATCTTAAGTTATTTTATAATGATTTTAATTAGTAGTTTTTTCGGGTTTAGTATCAAAGAAGAAATTAAGTTAATGTTAATAAATGAAATCTTTTTTGCTTCCGTTTTTGTAGCAACATTACCTAATTATAGTCCTTATACTTTAAGAAAAGAACTTCTATATTCAATATTAATAGGAGTATTAGGATTTGTATTTTGTAAGTTATATCTTCATGAAGGAATATATATTAGTATTTTAATTAGTAATTTAATTTTTATTATTATTGAAAAACTTAGTAATAAAAAATAATTGCTAATTTTTTTATGTTAAAAAGGATTTTAATTATAAATAAATAATAAGTATATCAGAGGGAGAAATATGAATAAAAGGATAATTACTATTCAAGATGATTTAAAAGATTGTGGAGCTGCTTGCCTTCACTCAATTATTAAATATTATAATGGGTATGTTCCGATGGAAGAAATCCGTTTAGCTGCCAATATAACAAAAGAAGGAATTACAGCTTATAATCTTATATTAGCTGCTAAAAAATACGGATTTGCATCTTATGGTGTAAAAATAGAAAATTCTAAATTATCTTCTTTATCAGTACCTTTTATTGCTCATCTTGATTATAAAAATGGTCGAACTCATTATATTGTTGTTTATAAAATAAATAAAAAAAGTCTAATAGTTATGGATCCCGCTATTGGGCTTAAAAAAATATCAATTAATGAGTTTCTCAAAAATTGGACTAATATAGCAATTATTTTATATCCTCTAGCCAAGTTACCAAAATTTGATAAAAGTAAAAAATTAATATCTTTATTTTTTCATTTTTTGCTACAAGAAAGAAAATTAATTATAAATATTATAGTAGTTAGTTTGCTTTTAAATATTTTTTTAATTATTAATAGTTTTTATTTTAAAATAGTTAGTAATAGTATTAATTTATATTCTCATTATATTACATATTATATTTTTTTGTTCTTCTTCATTTCAATACTTTTAAAACTTACATTTAATTATATAAGAGAATACTATTTAAATTATTTAAATAAAAACTTAGATAATTATTTATTACTACCATTTATTTTTCATATTTTTAATCTCCCTCTAAATTATTTATCTACTAAGACTTCTGGTGAAATATTAAAAAGAATAGATGAATTAGAAAGTATTAAAACTTTATTTACAGATATTTTTATAGTTATTGTTCTAAATACAAGTCAATTTTTAATTTCTTTTATTATTCTTTATAATATAAATAGTAAATTAACTATTATTCTTCTTGTAACTTTTATATTATATTCATTAATATCACTAGTATTTAATAATCCATTAAATAAATTAATAAATGATAACATTATAAAAGATACAACAAGTAAAGAGTATTTAACAGAGTATATTTCTAATATAGAAACAATAAAGAATAATAATTATCCAATTTATATTAAAAGTAATATTGAAAATAGTTTAAATAAATATTTACTTAGTAATTTTAATTTAAATAATTTTATTCGTAAATATAGTACTTTACGAAGTAGTATCTATGATATTAGTCTATTTATTATTAATACATATGGTTTTTTAATGATTATGAACTCTTCTTTAGATATTTTAACTTTAATAACTTTTAATAGTTTAATTAGTTATTTTTCTGAACCAATAAAATCTATTTTAGATATTTTACCTCGTTATAATTATTTAAAGAATGTCTTTAATAAAATTAGTGATTTTTTAAATTTAGATATAGAATCTAAAAATGATAACGAAGAATTTATTAATGGCGATATTGTTATTTCTAAGCTTAAATTTTCTTATAATAATTTTATTTATCCAATAAATAATCTCAACCTCTTTATTAAGCGTGGAAGTAATGTATTAATTAAAGGCCATAGTGGTAGTGGTAAATCTACTATATGTAAATTAATTTATCGTTTATATGAACCAGATTCTGGTAATATTTTAATTAATAATATAAATATTAAAGATTATAATTTAAATACTATTAGAGAAAATATTAGTTATGTTAGTCAAAATGAAGTTTTATTTACAGATACGATAAAAAATAATATCCTTTTAAAAAGAAATATTAGTTTAAAAAAACTTAATAATATTTTAAAGATGTGTTGTTTAGAAGAGTTTATTAATAAACAACCATTACGTTTAGAAAATATAATTTTACCTAATTCTAATAATATATCAGGAGGACAAAAGCAACGTCTTATTTTGGCTAGAGCTTTAATTAAAAATGCTAAAATAATTATTTTAGATGAAGCATTAAGTCAAGTTGATTATCAAACTGAGAGAAAAATAATTACTAATTTAATAAGATATTATCAAAATAAAACGATTATTTATATTAGTCATCGTCAATATCCCAAACTATTTGATTACGAGATAGATTTAGATTATGTATGATGATTTAATATATGTAAATAGTAATTATTTATTAAATTTAAAACCTAAAATGTATAAATTACCAATTATTACTTTAATATTATTATTAGTATTAGTAATAGTTAGTTTTATTTATAAAACTTATGATACTAAAGTAGTAATAGGATATATAAGTTGCCAAGAAGAATGTTATTTAGATATAAAAGTAGATTTAAATTTAGTTAGTAAATTAGATGATGTTAAATTTATTGAAGTAGATAATAAAAAAATAGATATTATAAGTACTGATATAAGTGAAGTCTTAGTAGATAATAATAGTTTGAATTATCAGATAATAAAATATAAGTTAGATATTCACGAATATAAGTCTTTATTTTATGAAGTAAAACTTTATTATAATAAAGATTTAATTATTAAAAAAATAATAAATATATTTTTAGAAAGTTGATAAGTATGAATTATTTAGCAAAAGAAGATTTAGAGAATGTAAAGGGTGGTGGTATTGCTATTGGGGTTGCAATAGCTTTAGTAGCAATTGGAGCTTTTGTGATTGGCTTTTTTGATGGGTATTTGCGCCCATATGGATGTAGATAGGAGTACTTATGTTAACAAATAATGAATTAAGAAATGTTGTTGGAGGCTTATCATTATCTGCAAGTTTACTTACGGCAGCTGCTAAGTTAATTGAAACAATTATGGATGCTGGACGCACATTAGGAACAGTAGTAAATATGTTTAAAAATGGAAGAAGTTGTCCAAATGAGTAATGGTATTAAGAAAATTAGCTATTTTTTAACTTTATGGCTATTGTTAACCGCTATAATTTTTCTAATGTTTAATATAGGTAATTATGTAGGTAATATGCTAGCTTGTTTGTAAAAAATTAAACATCAACGATAAAGTTGATGTTTAATTATTAATTAAGGTTAATTTAAGTTAGGAAATCCGAAATGGATATCCGGATTATTTAATTGATAAGCAACAAAGTGAAACTTTGTTG
>CALVSW010000003.1 GCA_944359625.1 uncultured Bacilli bacterium
TAGTTTGTGGCTTGTAACCCTTGATATTACTGATTTTTACCACAGCAATTTTTGTACTTCTTACCACTTCCACATGGACAAGGTTCGTTTCTTCCTACTTTTTTTACTTTTTTAGGAGCCGTTTTTAAGGCTTCTTTACCATCATTAGTATTTGTTTTTCCACTTCCTACTTGTTTTCTTTCAATATTATGTCTAACTTCTGCTTTTAGTAAAAAAGTAGAAATTTTAGCATCTATATTGTCTAACATTTTTTCAAAAATATCAAAACCTTCTTGAGCATATGCCTGTAATGGATTAGTTTGACTATATCCTCTTAATCCAATACCTTCACGTAGATGTTCCATAGTAGAAATATGATCTATCCAAGCTTCATCAATTATTCTTAAACATATTGCTTTTTCAAATTCATTTATAATCTCTTTTGGAATTTTAGAAACTTTTTCATCATAATCAGCAATAACTTTATCATAAATGTATTCAATAACATCATTATCTTTAAGATTTTTTATCTCATCTAAACTTATATCTCTTGTTTTTAATAAATTATTATTTACATCTTCTAATATATCAATTTTATCTTGTTCAGTAAGATATCCTTCCGGTTCAATATGATTATCAATTAAAGCGGCAATATTATTATGAAAAACATCATTTATATAAGAACCAATATCACTATCTTCTAATAATTCGTTTCTTCTAGAATATATAATTTCTCTTTGTTGATTCATAACATTATCGTAATCAAGTAAATTTTTACGCATATCATAGTTATTACCTTCAACTTTTTTCTGAGCTGTTTCAATTGATTTAGTAAATGTTTTTGATCTAATAGCTTGTTCTCCATCCATACCTAAAGAAATTAACATATTTTTAATTTTCTCAGTACCAAATCGTTTCATTAAATCATCATCAAAAGAAACAAAAAATTGAGAGACACCAGGATCACCTTGACGTCCTGCACGACCACGTAACTGATTATCAATTCTTCTTGATTCATGACGTTCTGTACCTATTACATATAGACCGCCTAAGGCTTTTACTTCGTCACTAATTTTAATATCTGTACCACGTCCTGCCATGTTAGTTGCTATAGTAATTGCTCCAACTTCTCCTGCTTTAGCAATAATTTCAGCTTCTCTTTCATGATTCTTAGCGTTTAAAACTTCATGTGGTAGATTTTCTTTTTTAAGTAAAGAACTTAAATATTCATTAGCTTCTACAGATATTGTACCAACTAAAATAGGTTGCCCAGTTTTATGAATTTCCTTAATACATTTTATAATAGCACTATATTTTCCCTTAGCAGTTGCATAAACTAAGTCTGGTAAATCAACTCTAGCAATAGGTTTATTTGTTGGTATTTGAATAACATACATATTATAAATATTAATAAATTCTTCTTCTTCCGTCTTAGCAGTACCTGTCATACCTGATAACTTATTATACATTCTAAATAAATTTTGGAAAGTTATTGTAGCCATAGTTTTAGTTTCTTCATTAATACGAACATTCTCCTTAGCTTCAATAGCTTGATGTAATCCATCAGAATATTGACGACCATGCATAAGTCTTCCTGTATGACTATCTACAATTACTACTTCATCATTTTCAACTATATAATCAACATCTTTTTTAAAACCATAATTAGCTTTCAAGGCTTGATTAATATGATGAACTAATGCGGAATTATTAATATCATATAAATTATCTAAATGAAAAAACTTTTCTATTTTTCTACTACCATTATCAGTTAATGAAACATTTTTAGTTTTTAAATCAACATCATAATCTTCGCCTTCAACAAGCTTTTTTACAGCCTTATCAGCATCAGTATATAATTGCTTAGCTTCAAATTTTCCACCAGAAATAATTAATGGTGTTCTTGCTTCATCGATTAAAATAGAATCTACTTCATCAACAATACAAAAATTTAAAGGTCTTTGAACTTTATCTTCGATTCTAACTACCATATTATCACGTAGATAATCAAAACCAATCTCATTATTAGTAGAATATAACACATCACATAAATAAGCTTCCTTTTTCTCCTTAGGTGATAATGTACGTAAATTAAGTCCAACTGTTAATCCTAAAAATCTATAAATATTACCCATCCATTCAGAGTCTCTTTTAGCTAAGAATTCATTTACGGTAACAATATGAACACCTTTTCCTGTTAATGCATTTAAATAAGTAGGCATTGTCTCCGTAAGGGTTTTTCCTTCACCAGTTTTCATTTCAGCAATGTTACCAAAATGAATTGCTAAACCACCTAAAATTTGGACAAAATAAGCTTTTTCACCAATAACACGATAAGCAGCTTCTCTAACTGTTGCAAATGCTGGTACAATTAAAGAATCTAAATCAGCACCATCTTCTAATTGCTTTTTAAACTCAACAGTTTTATTTTTTAATTCTTCATCGCTTAGATTAGAATATTCTTCATCTAAAGCTACAATTTTTTTAGCAATTTCTTCAAAGCGACAAAGTTCTCTATATTCTGAATTAATTAATTTTTTTAAAAATTTCATTATATTCCCCTCCTTAAATATTTTAGCATAATATATTTGTTTTTTAAATATTCTTATATTTAATATCTACTAAGTATAAACCACAAGCTGAAGCAGTATATAAACTAGCAGGTTTATCATAATTATTAAGCATTTCTTCTATATCTATTATATTACGTCGATTACTTCCAACAAATAATAAGGCTCCTACTATATTTCTTATCATATACTTATAAAAAGATTTTCCAATAAACTTTATTTCTAAAATATTATCATGATAATTAAAGTCAATACTATCAATACATAAATCATAACATCTGCGGTATCCAGAAACAAAGTTTTTAAAATTATGAACTCCTAGAAAGATTTTAGAACACTCAATCATTTTTTTAATATCTAAATTATAGTTATATTGTAAAAAATAATTATTTTTAAAAACATCATAGTTTCCTAAATTTATTTTATAAATATAAGTTTTACTAAGAACATTAAAACGAGCATGAAAATCATCAGGTACTATTTCTAAATCTAAAATACGAATATCACCAGGTAATATTTTGTTAATTGCTTTCTTAAATCTATCAACAGGTATATCTACATCCATATTAAAACTAATAACTTGATTTAAAGCATGAACACCTTTATCAGTTCTTGAAGCTCCCTTAATAGTTACTACTTTTTTATTTAAAATACTTAATGAATCTTCTAATACTTTTTGAACACTTCTTTTAGAATTTAATCTTTGAAAACCATAAAAATTAGTTCCATCATAACTAACTATTGCTTTATATTTCATTTATTCTCAACATCCCTATATATAGCCTTTATTAATTCTTTAATATCGATATAATTATCTAAATTTATCCCTTTTTTCTTTTTAGCTAAATTTATAAATTTTATAATATGAGGTTCCTCTATATATTTATAAATCAAATTATTATATAAATCTTTATTAGTTCCTTTAACTTCTAATGAACCATTATTAAAAATCACATATTCATCTAAAACATCAAGATAGTTACTAATATTATCACTACAAATTATTATATTACGTCCATATTTAATCTTAAGCTTTTTAAATAATTTTTTAAAATAATCTATATCTTTATAATTTAATCCTTTTTCAAAATAATCTACTATTATTACCTGAGGATTATAAAATAAAACACAAGCTAAAGAAACTTTTTTTAATTCGGAAGTAGATAAAGTAGAAATAGTCCTATTTAAAAAGGAATCATTTAATCCAACCATTAATAAAGCATCTTTAATTTTTTCGGTAACATTTTCATATTTTAGATGATAATTTTCTTTAAAATAAACCATTTGTTCAGATACTGTTTTACAATTAAATTCTTTTAAAGGATTATTACCTACATAACCAATATCACTTAATCTACCATTAGGATTAACAAATATAAAGCCACTTTCACGTTGTTTTTTTAAAGTTAATAAATCTCTTAATAGACGCCCTGATAATCCTGAACAAAAATTTATAGAGTTTTCTTTAAATGTATAGTTTATTTTATTTAAACATTTATCTGCTTTAGTGGAGTTACATACTATATCTTTTAATATTATTTCCATATAGCCTCAATCATCTTTCCATCATTAACAATTACTTTATCAATTAAACCATAATAACCAAGTTGAATAGATAAATCAACCAAAAATGGTAAATTAAAACCTAATCTTCTTAATAGCTTTTCTTCTTTTAAACATTCTATCGTATCACCAACCATAGCAATATTTTTATTATATAAAACTACTAAATTTTCAGTTTCTAATACATATTCCATTTCTGATGTTATATTAATTAAAGTTATATTTTCTTGCTTGCAATAAGTTATTATTTTTTTTACATCTTTAATATTCATATTTATAAAAATGTCATCTAAAACTAAATAATCACATCCACTAATAAGTTCTTTTATTATTTTTATATAATATTTTTCTTGGATTGTAAAAGTACTAATTTTATTTTCTAGTAAATCCTGTAATTTAAAATATTTAACTACCTTTTTAACTCTTTTTTCCTCTTCTTCATAATCAAGATTACATCCATCTAAACCATTAAATAACTCATCAATAACTAAACTATTTTTATTATAACTATTATTTAATACAACACGTACAAACTTTTTTAATAACGAATTATTATCTTCTGCAATTTGAACACCATTTATAATAATAGAACCTTCATATTTTAAATCACCATTCAATAGCTTACAAATTGTAGTTTTACCACTTCCACCAGGACCAATAATTGATGTATTATATTTCTTTTTGAATTCTAAAGAAAGTTTATCTAATACTACGTTTTCTCCAAGTTTAACTGATATATTTTGTAAAACTAAACTCTCCATATGCCACCTTCCAATTATTATACATAAAACCACGAAAAAAGTGAATAAATTTTATTCACCTTCAGAATAAATTTGAATTACTAACTCGCCTTCTTTAGAATATCCATATTTTTCACGAGCATATAAAAGGATATAATCTAAATCTTGTAGTTTTGTAACTTCAGATGATAATCTTTTTTCATCTTCAAGTAAATCATTATATTTATTAGTTAATTCTGTCTTTAATTGTTGATTATGTAATATTTGCCTCCAATCATTAAAGACACTATTTATCAATAATAAAATTAAAATAGAAAAAGTAATTAATAAAGCTTTTAATCTTCTTTTATGATAAACATCAGCATTATTTTTTTTAATTTTATTAACTTTCTCCATATCTTACCTCAATAGCATTATAACACTTAACTATATAATTATCTATTTTTAAATAAAAATTTGACAATACTTTTTATATTATAACTAAAAATAATTCCTAATATAATAAATATTATAAAATATATATGGAAATTACCATTATTTATAAAATAAATAAAATCTACATAAGTTATTACACATATATAGCTTACCAAAAAACTGATTAAAAACTTTGAAATATTTGTAGCATTTTTTAACTTTTTTTTATGAAATTTTACTATTATATTTATTAAAAAACCAAATATAAAAGAAGTTAAAAAACATAATAATTGAATACTTATTTTCATTTAAATAGTTTTGTTAATACATTACCCTTATTTTTTATATCTCTACCATCTAAATAAGATATCGAATTAACTTTCCCTTTAATATTTAAATTACCAGCTAAAGTATCTAATTTAACAATTTCTAAGTTACTGCCTTTTAAAACTAATGGTCCTAAAGTAGTATCCATTAAAAATTCTTCAGGATCAAAGCTAACTAACTTTTTTACTCCAGTTAAAGATATTTTTTTGCGATCTACTACCTTTATTTCACTTAATAAATTTTCTACAGCTAAATCTTTTATATCCACTAGTATCACCAATAGATTATATGCAACAACATAAAAAAAATGATTTTTTAAATCATTTTTATAAATTATTCATTCTTTTTATATTCACCAATTATAGCATCTTCAAGCATTTTTCTTGCATCAGGATTAATTGGATGTGCTATATCACGATAACCACCAGTAGCTGTTTTACGGCTTGGCATTGCAATAAATAGCCCATTATCTCCTTCAATAATTCTAATATCATGTACGGCGAATGAATCATCTAATAAAATAGATGCTATACCTTTCATTCTTGATCCTTCTTTTTCAATTTTTTTAACGCTAACTGATGTAACTTGCATAGCATTACTCTCCTTCTAAAGTCTATCTCAACTTATTTTAATTTTATACCAGTTAAAGATAAATTTCAAGAACTTTTATTACATATGATAAATCTTTACATCTCCAATAGCAACATCAGCATAAGTAAAACTTTTATTAACTCCATTTACTAATACAGTAAATATATTAGGATAAACCTCATTTATAATTCCTTTATACATTTGCTTTTTACTTCTTGATCCAGTTACATTTAACATTATCTCTTTATTAATAAGAGATTTTATTTCATCTTTTATATCACTTAAATTCATCTTGGATACCCCACATACATCATACCATTGCACATAATACCGCCTATTCCTAGGGCCCCATTTTTTGTTTTTCCTAATAAATCAATTAAATCTACACGTTTATTTTTTTCGGTTAAAGCAATATTTACAGCAATTATAGCAGGATCTAGAGCATGAATATTAACTCTTTTAGGACTACTTGCAAAATTAGCACCAGCTTTAATTAACTCTTCATAATTACTTTGACAAGCACCTGCTATTATTATTAGTTTTTCATGAGATTTTTCATATTTACGTGCCTGTTTTACAGCACGAACAAAATTTTTAGAATTTTTATAATTATTTAAATCGGTTTTATCACCTTTTTTGCGGTAATAAGCATCATGTCCAGTAATAATAACTATATCTGGTTTTACTTCTTCTAAATAATCTATAATATTGTTACTTAAAATATCCTCATCTATTTTACGACCTATAGCAAAAACTTTATTTTCTTTATAATAATTCATACATCTACTTAAATATTCAGAATCTCCATCTAAATGAAGTATTTTAGCTGGTATAAAAAAATAATCACTTCTATCTAAATTATCATTTTCTAATTTTTGAGGAACAAAGTTATCTTTTAATAAATCCTTAGATATTAACTCGCAATCTTCAAGAGGACTATCTGCATATAATCTATCATTTACTCCTTTTAAATAAGCAATATTATTTTTTACATTTAAAACTACGAATACCATATCATTTTGATAACTTTTTCTAGTAATATAGTCACCACTTTTTATCAAAAAAATCACCAGTTAATACTATGTATTAATTAGTGATTTTATTCTTCAATCATCTTTTCAACAAGTTTTACAAATTTTTTTGTATTACTTATATACTTTTTAGGTTTAAAATCTTTAGCCCTAGTAAGAGCTTTATCTAAATCTTTAAGATCTGTAACCCCAATTATATATCCAGCCTTATCAAAATTTTCTATTATCTGTCTTTGATGATCATTTACTACTTCTTTATATTTAGCAAGTCGAGCACAGGCAATAACTTTTTTTCCTTTTTTTAATCCAGTCATTATACTTCCTACACCACCATGAGTAATTAGTAAATCACATCTACTAACTAAATCATCGAATTCTTGAATAGAAATTAAATCAAATATTTTCATATCTTTGGAACTAAATTTAGTTGCCCCAGCTTGAACTATTACTTCATCTTTAATATTTTTTTTATCTATTTCTTCTTGAACAGCCTCTAACAAACGATTAAATGGCTTATCATGACTTCCTAACGTAACAAATATCATAATACTCTCCTAAAATATCCAACCACCATAAATAGCTTTAGGATAAAACTTTAACATTGATTTCCATTGGACTATAAAAACATCTGCAATTGGATATACCATTTTTCCTGATTTTGTCGGAAATTCACTATTAGCAAAAGTTTCTATAAAAATTACTTTTTTTCTAAAAAAATGCGCTATATAACACATAGGAACGGTATTATGAGTTCCCGTTGTTACTACTACATCAGGTTTTATCTTAAAAAAATAATATAATGATTTTAAACAATTAATAAAGAATTTAAAGGGATATAATATTTTAGCTTTTAACGTCGTATAAGTACCAGTTACTAAATAATATACACGATTATCAAACTTGGATTTTAAAGATAAATTACTTGGCGTTTTTTCCGTAATTAAATAATAATCATATTTTTTAAAACACGAAGATAATTGTAGTAATTCATTTAAATGACCACCAGTACTAGCAATAAATATTACTTTTTTCATATAGATACCATCCTTTATATTTAAATTATAATATTTTTAATAAATATTGCCAAGATAAAGACAATTTTATTAATTATTTTTAGTTAGTATAAAATTTAATCCTAAGTAAATAGAAACGCAAGTACTTGTTAAAATATGTCCTGTAAAAAGAGAAACAAAGATTAACAAAATAAATGAAAATAAATAAATAGATTTTAATTTGGCTTTTTTTATACCTTTTATCATAATCATTAAATAAATAAAGATTCCTAATATTCCTATACTATAAAAAATATCAAATATATCTATTTCTATAAGTTTAAGGTTTAATAAAGTAGTTTCTCCTAAACCAAAAATATAGGTTATAAATTGAGAGTTACAATATATTTCATTAATATTTTCTAAAATATTTAAACGACCAGAAAATATTATATTATCAATAACTTCTATTTTTAAAAAATCTGTTAATGAATTAACATTAAAGAATTTTAAAGCTAAAAGTATATTTTTATATAGGGGCATTGAAGGAACAACTATTATTATTAAAATTAATAAAATAGTAGCAATTAATATACTAATTAATATATTTTTTAAAACATCTTTTTTAAATATTTTAAATATTTTTGGTATTAAGAAATATAATAATACAATTATACTTCCTAATAGTATAGTCTTAGTACCTATTAAATAAATGCAAAAGATTGTTTCAATTGCTATAAATATTTTTAAAAATACATTTCTATTATTTGATAGATAATGTATAATCCATGGCAACATAGCAAGTATTACCGCACTTATTTCATTTCCACCATTAAATAGACCATAATAACCTGATTTACCAGGATAATATTCACTTGCATATACTCCTATATGTAAAAAATATGGAACTATAATAAAATTAAGATATATTAAATAAACTTTAAATATTAATGAAAGATTAATTTTTTTATTTTCATATAACTGAAAAAATAAAATTACTAATGGTAAATAAAAAATTTGAAATAAATTAGCTATTTCTTGATAAATACTATTATTAGTAAATAAAATAATATAAACTACATCTATAACAAAATATCCTAGAAGTATATAAAATAATAATTTTTTTCGACATTTTTTATAAAGCCAAAAAGAAATAATTACTAAAAATAAACCTCTTGTAATTACAGAAATAGAAATAATTTTAATTGGACTACGTATTTGATACATAGTGATAGCATCAATAAAGGGTTGAATAATTATAAATATAAAAATTAATTTGTCAAATAACTTACTACTAAACTTCATATGTTTTACCTACTTTAATATTTTATTCCATAAAGGCATTACTTCTTTCGGTGTATATTGAAAAGCCTTCTTTCTAGCTTCTTGACCCATTTTAATACGTAAATTATAATCATTAATAAGTTTTTCTAATTTATTTAAGTATGCATTTTTATCCCTATTAGGAATTAAATATCCATTTAAACCATCATTTATAATTTCTTTTGCACCTTCTGCTGAATCAAATGCTATTAATGGTATTCCAAAACTACTAGCCTCTAATAAGACTATCCCAAAACTTTCTGTAAAAGAAGTCATTAAATATATAGATGATTTAGCTAAAATATTATTAATATATTCTGTATTTTTAAAACCATGTAAAGTTATATATTTAGATAAATTATTTTCTTTAATATAATTAATTAAATTTTCTTTCTCGTCCCCATCACCAATAATATCTAAATGCCAATCAGGATATTTATTAAATATACTCTTTGAAATATTTAAAAGATCTATATATCCTTTTTCTTTTGCTAAACGACCAATACTAATTAGTCTTTTTTCTGTTAATTTAGATTTTTCACTAGGTATTTCATCTATTGTATTTGGTATATAAATACAATTACAATTTGTATTTTTCAGTAACTTTTCATAATCTTTTTGCAATTCTTGTGAAACTAAGACAAAATAATTTAAGTTTTTTACACTTTGAGCTGTTTTTTTTGCTAATTTTAAATTACCATGATAATGATTATGTTCCCAACCAATTGTTAAGACATTCTTTTTTTTGCTTTTAGAAAGAATCTTATTAAACAATAACCTACTAGATATTATTATGTTACTATCAGATGTTTTAATATAATTAATCATTGTTTTTTTTCGTAAATATAGAATCTTTATACTTTTAATACCTTCTTTTAAAATTTTTAATATGCCTTTTTCTTTTATTGCTGTTTTAAATTCTTCTTTATTAGGAACAAAAGAATTTAAATAGACAACTTTAACTCTTTTATCTAAATTAAAAGCAGGTTTATCACTTATCTTATATGTACAAGCTATTTCTACTTTAAAGTCATTGCATAAATAGTTAGCTAAAGTTGTAATAGCTTTTTCTATACCACCATAATTTAAATGTAATGCTAAAATAGATACTTTTTTCATTTTATAGTCTCCTTAATATAAAGACATTATATCAAACAAAAAGTAATTTTGGCTACATTCCAAAATTACTTTTTAGACTTTTATATATATCTATAAATTCTATTAATGTTAAATCTTCCGCTCTATTTGTTAAATCATGATTATACCTTTTTAAAACTTCAGAAATAGTACTTAAATTATAATTACTTAAATTATTTTTAAGATTTTTTCTTTTGAATTTAAAGCATTGTTTAACAAATGCAAAAAGATCTTTTGGATTAATAAATTCATTACTAGATTTTTTTGTTAATTTTATTATTGCACTATCAACTTTTGGCTGGGGATAAAAGCATTCCTTAGGAACATTACATATTTTTTTAACATCATAATAATAATTTAAATACACTGTGAAATAGCCGTATTCATTAGTCCCACATTTAGCTGCAAAACGATCGGCAACTTCTTTTTGAACCATCAATACCATTTCTCCAACTTTAATATTAGAATTAATTATCTTTTCAATAATTGGTGTTGTAATATAATATGGTATATTAGCAACTACATATATATTTTCATAATCTTTAACATAATCTGATAAATTTACAGATAAAAAATCCTTATAAATTATCTTTAAACGGGAAGATTTTATTTTATCCAATTCTTCTTTTGCTTCTAAATCAATTTCAAATGCTAAAATATCAGCATCTAATAATACTAATTTTTTAGTTAATGCACCATGTCCAGGGCCAATTTCAATTATTAAACTTTTTGGCTTAACTGTAATATTACTTATAATTTCGTTTAAAGTCTTATCGTCTTTTAAAAAATTCTGACCATATCTTTTTTTAAATTTAAAATTACTCATAAAATTTAATCGTTATTTGCACCCCATCCTTCTCTTAAAATATCATAGTTTACTATTGAACGACCAACATACTTATAAGCATACTCTTCACTTTCTGTTAACAAATCTAAATTATTACGACCAACACCTCTATCAAGTACTATAGCATAAAAGGGTTCATCTGTATTTTTATAATCATTTATTCGAACAATCGTTCCACAAGGAATTGATGTTGAAGATGCAACAATATTTAATTCACCATAAGTATCATCTACATAAGTCACATTTCCATTTAAGACATCTAAATTGGGCATACAAGCTAAACGGCCAGTACACAAAGGGCAATCTGCCGCATATCCAGTTAAATACCCAGTATATGAATCTTTAGCAGAATATAAATCATTTTTAATATTTTCCTCAATTTTTTTGGCCATAGAACTTAAATCTAATGTTAAGTTCATATTAGAATTACTCACTTTTACTAAATTATTGTTTGATGTAGAAACTAATAAAGTTAAAAATGCTCCCATCATCACTACTTTTGCACCTTTAATAATCTTTTGTTTCATTAAAGTAATCCACCTCAAATCAACTAAATAGTAACATAATTATGTTTAAATGTCAAAAACTCGCTTAACATTTTTACTGGTAATTTCTGCAATTTGAGCAACATCTACATTATATATATGAGCTAAAAAAGTAACAATTTCTTTTATATGACACGGCTCATTTTTTTGTCCCCTATAAGGAGTAGGTGTTAAATAAGGAGAATCAGTTTCTAATATTATAGATTCTAATGGAATAAATGGTAAAATTTCTTTTAATTTACAATTTTTAAAAGTTACAACTCCATTAATTCCTAATAAAAAGCCCATACTTATATATTTTTTTGCCGTTTCTAAACTTCCACTAAAAGAATGAATAACACCTTTTACTTTATAATTACTTAATATTTCGATAGTATCCATAGTAGCATCACGACTATGAATAACAACTGGTAAATTTAAGCTGGTAGCTATATCTAATTGCTTTTTAAAAACTATAATTTGTTCTTCTTTCTTTTCTTTTCCATAATGGTAATCTAACCCTATTTCGCCAATCGCAACAATTTTATTATTTAAATTGTTAAAGATATTATAATCAAAATTTTCTAAACAATTTTCAGGATGAAGACCAATGGTACCATAAACATTAGAAAATTCAGTTGTTGTTTTTAAAACTTCTAAACTACTCAAATAGTTATAAGCCGAATTAATAATTATATTAACATTTGCTTTTTTAGCATTTGCAAGCACTTCAGGTATATCATTATAATACTCTTTTAGAACATGACAATGTGAATCTATAAGCATAATTTCACTCCTTAATATTTCCCGGGAAATATTTCCCAAAATAAAATAGTAATTAAATTATACATTTAATTACTATTTTTAGCAAGTTATATCACTATAATTCATCAATATAGAATTAATTACTTTAACAATTTCTTCATTACAATTACTATTACCTAAAAGAATAAAACCTTCAATATTAGAATCTATAATTATTGGTTTATAACTTAAATTATAATTATCTAATTCTCCTGAAAAAATTTTTTTTATATCAATATCAATATTTTTATTATTAAAAATTATATTATCTCGATTTGTAGCAATTAACGTATAGTTAAAGTTTTGATCAATTATTTTTAATAATTTAATAATAAAGTCATCAAAATTATTTATAGCTTTTGATTTAGAAATTTTAATGGTGTTATTATCTATAGATACTTCTAAACTATCATTTGCTTTTATAGATAATCTTTTGCGTATATCTCTAGGAATTACAATTCTTCCAAGTTCATCAATTCTTTTAATTGAACCATTATTCATATTTACCTCTCTATAAATAGAATAACCAAAAAATATTTTTTTATTCAGTTTTATTATATTCAGATATTAATAGATTTAATATATCTACTAAATAGTAAACAAAATGCTTTTCCAAATTTTTAAATAGGATTGTTATATAAACTCTATTATTTAAAGATTTAAGTTTTGCTGTAGGGCATATATTATAAATTTGCAAAAATATCTTTTCAAATTTTAATTTCATTACAATAGGACTTGGTATTTCAATTTCTACTAAATTTTCATTTTGCTTAACTTTTGTGATTTGAAGAGTATTAGCTAATTTTTCAAACCATTCTTCATACATATAAATTCTTAAATTTTCATCAAAATTTCCAAAACGATCACGTATTTCTTTTTCTACTTCAATTAACTTATCATAACTATCAATTTCATTAATTTTTTGATGAATTTCAATACGTAATGATTCATCGGACACGTAATTGTTACTTATGTGGGTGTCTACTGATATTAATGACTCGTTACTATCATCAAAATCCTCAACTTTCTCACCTTTTAATCGTTTTACCTCATCGTCAACCATTTTCATATATAAATCTAATCCTACGGCATCTACAAAACCTGCTTGACTACTGCCAAGAATATCACCAGCACCACGTAATGCTAAATCTCTCATCGCAATACGATACCCACTACCCAATTCGGTAAATTCTTTTATAGCATTTAATCTTTTTATAGCAATATCATTTAACATTTTATCTTTTTTATATAACAAATAGGCATATGCTATTTTATCACTACGACCTACGCGTCCTCGAATTTGATATAATTGACTTAATCCAAATCGATCAGCATCATAAATAATTAACGTATTGGCATTAGATATATCAATACCAGTTTCTATTATAGTAGTACATAAAAGTATATCAAATTCATGTTCTACAAATTTTTCCATAACATTTTCTAATTGAACCTTAGTCATTTGCCCATGGGCTATAACAATTTTAGCCTCCGGCACAAGTTGTTGCAATGCAATTTTTTTACTTTCAATAGATTCGACTCTATTATAAAGTATAAATATTTGCCCATTTCTTGCAAGTTCTTTATATATTGCCTCTTTAATTATTAATTCATCCTCTTTTATAACATAAGTTTGTACAGGATAGCGATTTACTGGAGGAGTATCAATAATTGATAAATCACGTAATCCCGACATTGCCATTTTTAAAGTACGTGGTATAGGCGTTGCTGATAAAGTTAAAACATTAACATCATTTTTTAATTCTTTTAATTTTTCTTTATGTTGAACGCCAAATCTTTGCTCCTCATCTACGATTAATAGTCCTAATTTTTTATATTTAACATCTGCACTTAATAAACGATGAGTTCCAAATATTATGTCTATTTTTCCAGTTGCCAAATTATCAAGAATTTTTTTAGTCTCATTAGGAGCTGTAAATCTATTTAATAAGGCAATTTCTACAGGAAAATCTTTAAAACGTTTTATTGCATTTTCATATTGTTGTTTAGATAAAATAGTTGTTGGGCATAAATAAGCTACTTGATAATTATTGACAATTGTCTTAAAAGCTGCTCTAAAAGCAACTTCAGTTTTTCCAAAGCCAACATCACCGCATAATAATCTATCCATTGGTATTGAACTTTCTAAGTCCTTATTTACATCTTTGAAAGCTTTAACTTGGTCAATTGTAGGGGCGTATTGAAATTCACTATCAAAAATAGTTTCTATTTCATAAGTCTTGTAAGCATCTCCCTTTATTTTTGCACGGGCAGCATAAAGCTTTATTAACTCCATAGAAATATCTTTAATTTTCTTGGATATATTATTTTTTGTAATAGTCCAAGATTTGCTATTTAATTTATTTATTTTAGGAACTATACCATCTTTAGAAGAATATTTAAATATAGAGCTAATTTTTTCTACAGGAACATATACTTTATCATTTCCAGCATATAATATTGTAAGATAATCTTTTTTTATACCACTTTTACTTAATGTTGTAATGCCATTATATATTCCGATACCATGAGCTTGATGAACTACATAATCACCAATAGTTAAATCAGAAAAATTTCTAATTCTCTTCCCAATTTTATATGTATTTTTATACTTTATCTCTTTAGGTAAATTTTTTTCAATATCGTATTCTGATATAATTATATAATTATCTATTTCAAATCCCTTAGTAATTTTTAAATTTATTATATTAATTTGATTTGATTTAATATTATTTTCATTTGTTATAATTGCATTGGGAAATAAATCTAAAATATTATCTATTTCAAGTTTATTCGATAAATAAAATATTATTGTTTTGTTTTTGGATAATCCTTGTTTAACAAATTCTTTTAATAAATTAAAATTAGAATTAAAATTATCTATTTCTCTTGATTCATAATTATAACTTTCTGAAATATCCGATTTTAATCTATCTAAATATATTTTTTTAGAAATATTTAAATCTTCAATTTCAAACATTTCTTTTTCATTAGAGATATTGTTTTCAAGATGATAACTAAGTATATCATTAAGTAATTTTTTATAACCGGAAATAATTTGTTCTCTTTCAATAAAGAAAACAAAAGGATTATTTAAGTAGTCAATAATTGAACTTTTATTTTTAGTTTCAACTTCTTTAAAAGGCAAGATTTTAATTTCTGATATTTCATTTATTGATAATTGTGTATTTTCATCAAAATATCTAATAGAATCAATTTCATCACCAAAAAATTCAATTCTAATTGGATGCTCTTTTTCTATTATAAATAAGTCGATAATAAATCCACGAACTGCATACTCACCAGTTATAGTTACCATAATATCCTTATTATATCCAAAATCTTCTAAAGTTTGAACTAATGTATCCCTTTTTATTGTATCCCCTTTTTTTAACATTAAATTAGATTTATTAAATTCTTCTTTGCTTGGTAAAAAATGTAATAATCCCATTAAATTTGTAATTACAACACTTTTCTTTCCATTAATATTATTAATTGTTTCTAATCTATTTATTTTAAATTCTGGAGAAGTTGCTAAAGCTTTAGATATTATAAAATCGTCCATGGGAAATAAATAGCAATCTTTAATGTACGTAGAAATAATTGAATAATATTTATTTGCTTCATATAAAGTATCAGTTACAATTAGGACATTATCTAAATTATTATTAAAATAATTCAAAATGTAAAAAGAGCTTAATTCTTGAGTTAAGCCTAAAATTTCTATATTATTTTTATATATAAATTTATTATTTAAAAAATTCATAATTATTACCTTATCTAAATCATTTTCGATTATATTTTAACATACATTGGTTAACATCTTCATTTATAAAACAAGAAATTATCTCATTATACTTTTTACTACTTTCATCAAATAAAGCTAATTCTTCTTTATTAAACTTTGCTAAAACGTAATCTTTAGTATCGATAGCTCGATCATGGGAAATACCGATTTTTAATCGTGGAATAGCATCAGTTCCCAAGGATGAAATAATAGATTTAATTCCATTATGTCCCCCAGAGGAACTTTTATACTTAATTTTAAATTTCAAATAAGGTAAATCTAAATCATCTTGAACTATCAAAATATCTTGTGTATTTATCTTAAAATAATTTACGTATTCAGCAACGCAATTTCCAGATAAGTTCATATAAGTTAATGGTTTTAAAAACATAATTTTTTTACCGTTTATTAGCTGTGTACAATACTCACCATTAAATTTTCTTTGCCAATTATTATTTCCCGGGAAATTATTTAATACCATAAAACCTATATTATGGCGTGTATTTTCGTATTCTTTTCCAGGATTACCTAAACCAACAATCAACTTCATATACTATTATCCTTTCTAAATTTAATTTGTATTAAATTGTTCAAATATTCCCTTAAAACTTTTATAGTTCATTATATTAATTGGAGGATTAACAATTAAACCGTCAGCACCATTTTTTGTAGCTTTTACAAGTACTATTATTGCTCTTTTTGAAAAGCTTGAATAAATAAATTGTAGTTTTTTAACTTTAAATTTATATTTTGTCAACGTATTAATTAATTCCATTAATCTTTCTGGACGATGCACAAAATAAATAGGAGCTTTATTTTTTAAAATATATCTAGCCATTACAATTATTTCCTCTAAATTTGTAGCAATTTCATGACGAGCTAATGCTAGTCCATTGTCTTCATTTATTAAAGATTTAGAAGAAACTTTAAAATATGGAGGATTGCATGTTACAGCATCTACTGATTCTGGAAGAAGATATTCTAATGCTTCATTTAAATTAGCATTTATAATTTTTATACGATCTTCTAAACTATTTAATAATATAGAATTAAAAGCTAATTTAAATACATTTTTTTGAATTTCAAAACCAATTATTTTGGATTTTAATCTAGTTGATAAAATAAGAGGTACAACTGCGTTGCCAGTACAAAAATCTACAATTGTATTTAAGCCAGCCTTATTTTCAACAAATTCAGCTAATAAAATTGAATCAATTGAAAATTTAAATAAATCTTCATCTTGATAAATTTCCAGTCCATAATCAAATAAATCATTCTTTACTACTTTCATCTTCATCCAGCCTTATTTCTTTTACTTCATTATTTATTAGTATTTTATATTTTCTATTTAATATATCAACTGATAGGACTTTTCCCATCCCATAAATAGTCTCATACTGATCACCAACGTTAGGCAACCCATGGTGCTGTTTAATATATGCCTCGTCTTCATAAGCTAAACAGCACAAAAGTCTACCACATATACCATTTATTTTATTAGGACTTAGGGCAAGCCCTTGATTTTTAGCCATACTTATTCCTACGGAATTAAGCTGTGTTAGATATGTTGTGCAACATAATTGGCGTCCGCAAATTCCTATACCACCAATTCTTTTTGCTTTATCTCTAGCACCAATTTGTTTTAATTCTATTCTGGTTTTAAAAATAGAAGCAAACTTTTTTAATAAATCACGAAAATCAATTCTTTCATCTGCTACAAATTCAAACAATAATTGTTTTCTATCAAAAGTATAGTCAGCACTTAAAAAATGCATTGGTAAATTTAAAGATTCTACAATTTCATTTACTTTAGATAAAGCTTGCTCACTATATTTTAAATTATCTAAATATTTACGATAATCATCTTTATTTGAAATTCTTATAATAGAGTGTAAATTACTTATATCATCATAATTATTAACTTTACTTATAACTTTTCCAAATTGTTTTCCTCTATCAGACTCAACTATTACTGTTACATTTAAAGGGCATTCAAAACCTTCAGCTTTAAAGTAATATGTATTAACGTCATTTTTAAACTTGACACTATAAACATTAATCACTAGCTTTCCTCATTTCTATGATAAAATAATCAAGTAACAATTCTATATTAACATTAAATTTTATCATTGATAAGACTTTTTCAATAATAACAATTTGTTTTTTTACAGTTAATTCAGATAATAATATATTTTCATTTAAAATATTTCCCGGGAAATATTTTCCTTTATTAAAATCTAGATAATAGTTAAATATTATTTTAAATATTTGTTCAATTTGAGCTCGTGTTAATGATAAAGGCAATAAATATTCTTTATTAATTATAAGTTCTTCATTTTTTAAAATACTTTGTAAATAATTATTTGCAATTTTAATAAGCTCTTCATTAATCACATTATCTTCTTCATAAATTGCTTTTATTATTTCACATCTGCTTTTAATAGTACTTAAAATTTGCTCTTTATTCTCCGTTAGATAAAAGCCTATTATATTATCTTCTGGTTCTTCTAAAAATTTCAAAATACTATTGGCAGAAGAATCATTCATCAATTCAGCATTACATATTATATATACATTAAATTTTGAATAGACAGGCTTTGTACTAAATTTTTCTTGAACTTCTAATAACTGATTTTTTTTAATAGACATTCCATCCGGTCTCACTATTATTATACTTGGTAAATTATTCAAATCTATTAATTTACACAAGTTACAACTTTTATTGCAGTTTTCAGAAAAAACATGTGGACAATTTAAAACTTTTATAAATTCTTTAATATCACTTAAGCATTTATCCAAATTATTCGTTTCTACTAAAAAAGCATGAGAATATTTCCCATTGCTATAATTAGATATCAGTTTTTTTATACTTTTTGATGTAACCATAAATACTTCCACCACCATAACTTTATATAACAAATATTTTTATTATTATCAAAGATAAAATTCCAAATGGTCCCAAGGAATATGTTATTAATATATTGATAAAATTTATCGGTATTAATATACCCATACGTGATAAAGTTATATTTAATCCGTATAATAATAAAAAAGAAAAAGCTATTTTCTTAACAAAATTTACTAGTTTTTTCATATAGTTTCACCAATATATTATATTATATGTAATTACTATTATGATATATCTTTACGATCATTTAACGCATTAAATAATGTAATTTCATCTAAATAATCTATATCAACACCCATTGGGATTCCGTATGACAAACGCGAAATTTTTACGTTTCGATTTTCTAATATCTTTTTTATATATAACGTAGTAGTTTCTCCTTCTATAGAAGGTTTCAATGCTATTATTATTTCAGGACTTTCTAAACAATCTATTCTCTTTATCAACCCTGATATATTTATATCATCTGGTCCAATTCCATCAATGGGTGATATTAAACCATCAAGAACATGATATGTTCCATTATATTTTCCAGATTTTTCAAAAGCAAATACACCCTTGAAATCTTCTAATACGCATATAGTATTCTTATCTCGATTTTCGTTCGCACATATATAGCAAATATTATCTTCAGTCAATGAACCACATATTGTGCATTTTTTTAATCCTTTTTTTGCTAATATTAAACAATTTGATAAATCATTAATTTCATCAGCGCTCATTTTAATAAGAGCTAGAGCCATTCTCTCTGCACTTTTTTCTCCTATGCCCGGTAATTTTTTTAAATAATCTATTAAATTTTGTAATAATTTAGGATAAATCATTAGAATAATCCGTTAAAAGCACTTCCGTACTGACCCATACTTTTTTCAATTGCAGAATCAACTTTTTTTAAAGCATCATTTACAGCTACTACAATCATATCTTGAAGCATTTCTAAATCTTCATTTTTCATATCTTCATTAATTTTTATACTTAATAATTCTTTTTTACCATTTACAGTAACTTCTATACCTTGAGAATTACCGATAAAAATCTGTTTATTTATTTCCTCTTTTTTATTCATTATATCCTTTTGCATTTTTTGGGCTTGAGCCATTAAGCTTTGCATATTCATATTAAATTTTTCTTCCTTTCATTTTACTTCATAATTATTTCCGAAAATATCAGCTGCTACTTTTTCAAGCTCACTCAAATTTTCTTCTATCACTATATTATCATCAATTAATTTATAATTAAAGCCTGAACGAATATTTTTTATATATTTTTCCTTTTCAGCATTCCAACGATTTATAGAAATCGATACTAATTTGTAGTTTAAATTATAAAATAAATTAAAGTCTTTTTCCAATACATCTATATTTTCATTAAGTAAATCGTTTGTTGAATCAATATTATTAGTCAAAATTGCATAATTTTCAGAAGCAGCAACCACAACTGTATCAGCTATATAAGATAACAACTTTTTATTAGTATTGGACTCATAAATAATAAAATCTTCCCATTTAGATTTTATAAAATTTAAATTTTCTTTTTTGGCATTTACAAAAGTATTATTAATACGAATATTTATATCAAATTTAAATTTTCTTGAAATATGATTTTCTTCTTTATTTGTATTTATTGATAAATTTTTTTCTTTTTCAGCTATAGTGCTTTCTTCTTTATTTATTTTATTATCATCTTTTTGACTTTCAATTTCTATTTTTTTTTCAGGTTCATTATTTCCCGGGAAATATTTTATATACTTTAATAATATTACTTGGATCATATCATATGAGTTAATATTGTACTTTAAATTAGCCAAAATAGAATTTAATGATAGAACTAAATTATATATATCGTCAAAAATTAAATTACCATTGTATTTACTTTCCTTTATTTTTATTAAAATATATTTAAACGCACTAATAAGTTTTTCTATTAATACTGATGCTTCAATTCCATCATTTTTAAAATTTTCTATATTATCTAACACATCTTTAATATTTCCAGATTCATAAATATTTATAAATTTATTTATTTTTTCTTGGGATATCCCGCCAAAAACTGATATTACGTCTGCTAAATGTATTTCCATATTTGCTGATGAGAGTTGATCTAAAATACTTAAAGCATCTCGTAACCCACCATGGGATATAGTTGCTATTTCATCTAACGCATCTTCATCTATTTTAATATTTTCATTAGCACATACATATTGCAATCTTTCGATGATTTTAGCATGATCAATTAATTTAAAATCTAACCTTTGACATCTAGATAATATGGTTATTGGCACACTTTGAATATCAGTTGTAGCCAAAATAAAAACAACATTTGATGGAGGTTCTTCTAAAGTAAGGAGTAAAGCATTAAAAGCACTAGTAGAAAGCATATGCACTTCATCAATAATATACACCTTATATTTTGATACTGAAGGCGCTAATCTAACATTATCTATAATCTCTCTTATTTCATCTACACCATTATTAGATGCCGCATCTAATTCTATTATGTCAGGATTATTATTAAAATTTAAACAATTTTCACATTTATTACACGGATTACCATTTTGAGGATTCTGACAATTAATAGCCCTTGCAAAAATTTTTGCAGTACTTGTTTTTCCAGTTCCCCTAGGCCCAGTAAAAATGTATGCATGAGAAATTTTATTACTAATTATACAATTTTTTAACAATGTTTTAGTGTAATCTTGACCAACTATCGAATCAAAATCAATTGGCCTATATTTTCTATAAAGTACCCGATAATTCATAATATTCCTTCTTCCTCATATTGAAGATTATACCATATAAAATATAACTTTATCGCATTTTTTTAAAAAAATTTAAGAATTCATTTTTATATTTATTTACCAATTCTATTTCTGAACTATCTAATTTTTTATAATTAACTAACCCTATATTTTCACTATTAGGACGGCTTAATATATAATACACTTTGCTAATGCGCGCTTCTTTTATCACTTCTCTGCACATTGGACAAGGCATTAACGTTGATAATAAAATACAATCATTTAGGCGATGATCATTAATCTTTTTTTCTGCAGATAATATGGCATTTATTTCAGCATGGCCCGTTACAATCTTATTTTTATATCGATTATTATAACCTTTTCCAATTATTTTATTATCTTTAATTACAATTGCGCCGACCGGTATATCATTATATTCTAATGATTTTTCAGCTAATTTTATTAAAACTTTTACGTGTTCATTCATAAATTACCCCTAAAAAAAAGTGCACACAAGAATTGATAATTATGGCTGCTGCATTCCTGCCCTGACCAAGTTCTTATATACTTGTTGCACAATTAAATTTTATCATAAAAATTCAGGGAATACAACTAATTTATTTTGCAAACATTTGTTCGTGTTTCACGTGAAACATTATCTTTTTAAAATTGTTTATGACTTGGATTTATGTGTTTTAGATTATATAATTTTATTTAAAATCGTAATATAACTTTTTTAAATATTATAAATTATATCATGTTAAAATTCTTAAATTTAATACTTTTTATCCAATGTTTCACGTGAAACATTGGATGCTAAATTTATGTTTAAATAAATAAAAATTAAATATTTTTAATAATATATTATATTAATTTTTAAAATGTTTAAAAAATTAAATTAATAATTTGTATTTAATAAGTGCATTTTATGTATATGTTTCACGTGAAACATATACAGTTTTGGTATAAAAAGTATAATTTAAATAGCTTTTAATAACAACTAGCAAATAGTTAGAAAAAATAATAGATTTAATCATTACAATAAATTTTAAATAAGTTAAAAAATATATTTAAATTTTTTATTTGTTAAGTTATTTAATACATAATTAAAAATAATGTTTCACGTGAAACATTATTTTTAAATTATAAAATTATTTTAATAATATTATTAATTTAATTAAATATATCATATTTTTAAATTATAATTTTTTTAGGCAAAAATTATGTTAATTATAATTATGGAAATAGGACTTAAAAAAATAGATTTATTTATCTATCTCTTGACTGAACTATAACAATTAAAATTATATGTTTCACGTGAAACATATAATTTTAATTACAATTCTTAGCTGTAATCTTTGTACTAAAAATATAAAAATTATAAATTTATTTATATTTATTGAAAAATAATATTAAATCTAGCTTTTTGTTTAAAACTAAAATTTTTAGAATTATAAAAAAGTGATAAAATTACTTTTACCACTTATACAAATTTAAATACTATATAATTTAATAATTAAATTTTTTCAAATAACCTTTAATGTAAATGTTTCACGTGAAACATTTTATAAATCATTTGCAATTCTATCAATTATTGAAATAGTTGATACAGCTTGACCATCTTTTAAATTTATCAATTTAAGTCCTTGAGTTGCTCTACCTAAAACTGTTATTTGATCTATAGGCATACGCATTATAGTTCCAGAAGTTGATACAATTATTACATCGGTATTTGGTACTGCTAGCTTAAATACTTGTAACTTTCCATTTTTTTCAGTAATATTTAAAGATTTTACGCCTTTAGAGCCACGTTTTGTTTCTCTAAAATTGCGAACATTTGTTTGCTTTCCGTAACCATTTTCTGTAACTATTAAAATATTATCATTATTATTTACTACTTCTGCACCAATGCAGCATTCATCACTTTCTAAGTTGATGCCCCTAACTCCAGAAGCTGAACGTCCCATCTCTCTAATTTCTGATTCGTTAAATCGTACTATTCTACCATTGTTAGAACCTAATAATATTTCATTATTTCCACTACTTTTTCTAACAGAAATAAGTTCATCATTTTCTTTTAAAGTAATGCATATTTTACCGTTTTGTCTTATGTTAGAAAATTCAGAAACTGAGGTTTTCTTTACCAATCCTTTTTTAGTTGCAAATAGTAAATATTTATCAGAATCTTCTTTAACTACACGTATAACACTATTTACCATTTCATCTTTATCTATTTGAATTAAATTAATAATAGGAATACCCTTTGATTGTCTGCTAAATTCTGGTATTTCATAACCTTTTAGCCGATAAACCTTTCCTTTGTTCGTAAAGAATAAAACATAATCATGACTTGATAAACTTATTAAATGCTCAACAAAATCATCATCATTCATCGTCATTCCTTTTACTCCAACGCCACCACGATTTTGACTCTTAAAAGTATCAGAAGTTGTTCTCTTAATATATCCTTTATTAGTTAAAGCAATAATAATTTCTTCATTTGGAATTAATGACTCATCTTCGATATAATCAATAGCTGTCATATCAATTTTAGTTCTTCTTTCATCACCATATTTGTTTTTAATTTCAGTCATTTCCTCTTTAATAATATTAAGAACTTTCTCTTCACTGGCTAAAATTAACCTTAATTCCTCAATTTCTTTTAATAAATCAGCTAATTCAGATTCAATTTTATCTCTTTCTAAACCAGTTAATCTTCTTAATCGCATTTCTAAAATAGCTTGTGATTGAGTTTCAGTTAAGCCAAAACGACTCATTAAGCCTTCTTGAGCTTCAATATCACTTTTAGATGCGCGAATTAATTTAACAACTTCATCAATGTTATCTAAAGCTATTTTTAAGCCTTCTAAAATGTGTGCTCTTTTTTCTGCTTTATCTAAATTAAATTTAGTACGTCTTATTATTATTTCTTTTTGATAATCAACATACTTAGCTATAATATCTTTTAAGCCTAAAGTTTTAGGAACTCCTTGATCAAGCATTAAAAATATTATTCCAAAGTTTGTTTGAAAATCTGTATGTTTGTATAATTGATTCAAAATAACTTGAGGATTAGCATCCTTTTTTAAAGTTATAGTAATTTTTATACCATTTTTTAAATCTGTATGATAATCGGTAATTCCTTCAATTACTTTATTATGGACTAAATCAGCTACTTTATTTTTTAAATCTAAAGTATTAACACCATATGGTACTTCATCAATAACGATATAATGTCTCCCATTTTTTTCTTCAATAGTAGCTTTACTTCTAATAGTAATTGAACCTCGACCAGTTTCATAAGCTTTCTTTATACCAGAATTACCTAATATAATGCCTCCTGTAGGAAAATCTGGTCCCTTAATAATCGTCATAAGTTCATCTAAAGTAATATTAGGATTATCTATGTAAGCAATACATCCGTCTATTACCTCACCTAAATTATGCGGTGGAATATTGGTTGCCATACCAACAGCTATTCCCATAGTGCCATTAACTAATATATTAGGAAATCTTGAAGGTAATATTGCTGGTTCTTTTTCCGAATCATCAAAATTTGGAACCATATCAACCGTATCTTTATTAATATCTCTTAATAATTCTAAGGAAATTTTTGATAATCGAGACTCAGTATAACGCATTGCTGCAGCACCATAGCCCTCAATATTACCAAAATTACCATGACCATCAATCAACATATATCTATATGAGAAGTCTTGGGCCATTCTTACCATCGCTTCATAGATTGAAGAGTCACCATGTGGGTGGTATTTTCCCATAACATCTCCAACTATTCTAGCACTTTTCTTATGTGGCTTATCAGGAGTATATCCAGACTCATACATTGAGTATAAAATTCTTCTATGAACTGGTTTTAAACCATCTCTTAAATCAGGTAAAGCACGTGATACAATTACACTCATAGAATAGTCTAAAAAAGAATCACATACTTCTTTAACAATATTATTATTTTCTAATCTATCCACAACTACTCACCTCCCTATGCATCTAAATTCTGTACAAATGTAGCATTTTCTTCAATAAATTTCTTTCTAGGATCAACATCATCACCCATTAATTTAGCAAATACTTCATCAGCTGCTCTTGCATCATCTACAGTTATTCTTCTTAAAACCCTTTTTTCTATATCCATAGTTGTTTCATTTAATTCTTCAGCATCCATTTCTCCTAAACCTTTCATACGTAATATATCACGTTTAGTTCCAGGCTTTAAAGTTGCTAAATACTCATCTAATTCTTGCTGATCTAAGACATACTTAATTGTTTGACCATGTTTAACACAAAATAATGGTGGTTGCGCAGCATATACATGACCGGCTTCGACAATTGGTCTAAAAAATCTATAAAACAATGTTAATAATAATACCCTTATATGAGCGCCATCAACATCGGCATCAGTCATAATTATTATTTTATCGTATCTTAATTTAGATAAATCAAATTCTTCACCAATTCCTGTACCAAAAGCAGTAATAATACTCCTAATTTCTTCATTACCTAAAGCTCTATCTAATCTAGCCTTTTCAACATTTAATATTTTACCTCTTAAAGGTAAGATTGCCTGAGTCATACTATTTCTTCCTTTGATAGCAGAACCACCAGCTGAATCTCCTTCGACAATAAAAATTTCACATTCTGAAGGATTTTTACTTTTACAATCAGATAATTTACCATAAAAATTAGTAATATCTAAATCTCCTTTACGACGTGTTAATTCCCTAGCTTTTTTAGCAGCAAGTCGAGCACGTGAAGCTGTTAAGGATTTTTCAATAATTTTTTTAGCAATTTCAGGATTTTCCATTAAATATCTTTCAAAACCATTGCTAAAAATATCATCAGCAATTTTACGAACTTCAATATTTCCTAACTTTGTTTTAGTTTGACCCTCAAATTGAGGATCAGGATGTTTACAAGAAATAATCATAGTTAATCCTTCTCGAACATCATCACCTGTTAAAGGATCGTCATTATCTTTTAATATTTTATTATTCTTAGCATAATTATTTATAATTCTAGTTAAAGCTCTTTTTACACCGTCTTCATGAGTTCCACCTTCATGAGTATGAATATTATTTGTATAAGAATACACAGCCTCATTATATCCATCATTATATTGTAAAGCAACCTCGATTGAAATGTTATTCTCACGGCCTTCTACATATATAACATCAGGATTAATTGGTGTCTTATTTTGATTAAGCATTTGGACAAATTCAATAATGCCGCCTTGATATAAAAAGTCGTCTTTTTTAGATTCTTCACGTTCATCAATTAATACAATCCTTAATCCCTTATTTAAAAAAGCAATTTCTTGTAAACGTCGAGCTAGGATATCATATTTAAAAATTGTAGTTTCCTTAAATATTTCAGGATTAGGTTTAAAACGAACAGTTGAACCTGTTCTATCTTGTTCACACTCACCAATTATTTTTAAACTATCAACAGGATGGCCACCATTTTCAAATCTTTGATAATAAATGTGACCATCACGATATACAGTTACCTCTAACCAATTAGATAAAGCATTAACAACAGATGCACCTACTCCATGTAGTCCACCTGATACCTTGTATCCGCCACCACCAAATTTACCACCAGCATGCAATACAGTAAATATTGTTTCAATAGTAGATTTCCCAGTTTTAGAATTAATTCCTGTTGGCATTCCACGACCGTCATCTTTTACAGTAATAACATTACCTTTTTCTATAACAACTTCAATGTCATCACAGTAACCAGCTAAAGCTTCATCAACTGAATTATCAACAATTTCCCATACTAAATGATGTAATCCAGCTTCGCCAGTTGTTCCAATGTACATCCCTGGTCTTTTACGGACTGCTTCTAAACCCTCTAAAACTTGAATATCACTATCGTTATAATCTGTATGTCCTATTTCTCTCATTGTACTTCCTCCTTAATTTTTCCATTATCGCAATAAAATATCTTACTTTTGTTTTTAATATCTTGAGATACCAAATCAATTTCAGTAGTTGTAATAAAAGTTTGTATATTATCATTATTTAATAAATTAAGTATATTAGTTATTTTTTCACTATCTAATTCACTAAACAAATCATCTAAAATTAAAATTGGACAAGTATTCTTTATTTCTTTAAAGATAACTATTTCTGCTAGTTTGTAGGCAATTATCGCATTTTTTTGTTGTCCTTCAGATGCAAAATCTTTAAATGGTTTATCTTTTAATATAAAAATATAATCATCATGATGAATTCCAAATGTTGTCTTACCATTTATCAAATCTTTTTTATAACAATTTTTATAAATTTCATTTAATTTTTCATAATCATAATCTTCATAATTAGATAAGTATTTAATGCTTACATCATCTATACCAGTTATATTTTTATAAACATCTTTTATTACTACATTTAATTTAGTAAAAAAACTTTTCCTTTTACCAGTTAATATTATACCATAATTTATTAATTTATCGGTCAAAATCTTTAAATATTCGCTAGAATTATTAGAATTAAGATACATTGTTTTTAAATAAGCATTTCTTTGTTTTAAAATTTTATTATATAAACTTAATATTTTTAAATATTCATTATCTAATTGAGAAATATCTAGATTTACTTTCTCTCTTCTTAATTTTGGTGAGTCTTTTATAAATCTTAAATCATCAGGACTAAACATAATAACATTAATCTTTGAAATATATTCACTAAGTTTTGCCTTAGTTTTTTTATCAATTTTGACAATTTTACCATCATTAGAAACTATAATTTGATAATCATGAATTACATTGTCCTTTATTGTACCAGATATCCTTGTTAAATTTTTACCATCCATTATCAACACATTATCTAAAGAACCTCTAAACGATTTTGTTAGTGCTAAGACATAAATGGCTTCAACTAAATTAGTTTTGCCAGTACCATTATTACCATAAATCAAATTATTATTTAATGAAAAAGTTAAATTTAAAGAATCATAGTTTCTAAAATTTAATAATTTTAGATTTACTATCTGCATACAAATTCCCACCCTAAGCAAATTAAATTACTCGATGTTTATTATATCATATTATTTTAAATATTCGTTCAAAATAATAAAAGAAACCTGATTATACATCAAGTTTCCTAATTATTTATTACTTTTATTATTTGGTAAAAAGTCTTTACGATCTTTTAACATTAAATTTAGCTTAGCAGCACGCAATATTTGATTATCCAAAGAACCATACGATAAATCAATATTGATACTTTTGCCAGTTTTAAATTCAACAATTGTTCCTTCACCATTTGCATCTTTCTTATAATTTTTTATATTATTAAAAGATAACCAACCACAATTTTTTAATCGTGGTGAATTAGTTGGGAAGAATATAATTTCCCTACTTTCTTCAACAATAACTGGAACTTTATGGGTTACACCAATTAAAGAGGTAGTTCCCCTCTGACGTCCCGATAAACTACTTCCAAAATATTCACAACTAAACTTCATAATTTGAGTAGCATCTTCCTTTACTTTAAAAGAACGATTTTTTTCAATTACTATAGTTTCTTTTTTATTGTTTGGAAGTAACGCTAAAGTTTCTTCATTAATTTCATACCTTTCTAAAATTTCTTCCTCATTCATTAAATAATTCATATAAATTCCCCCTTCTTTAATGAATTGCCCTTATTAATAGCAAAAAATATTGTCGAATTTTGTTGAATTTTGTCGAATTAGTCCAAAAAAAAATACAATTTTGATGATTTACACCAAAATCGTATTTTTTAATAAGTTTTAATCGGTAAAATTAATTGAATCAAAGATTCGTCTTCTGTTGATTTAATTACTATTGGTTTTACTTCACCATTTAATAAGATTAATATTTGTTCATCTTTTAAAGTTTTTAAAGCCTCTAGCATATATTTAGCACTAAATGAAACATCGATACTACTATCACTATTACATTCAACTTCTACTTTTTCTTCTACTTTACCAATTTCTGATGCATAAGAATTAATAATTAAATTCTTTTTATTTAGATGCATTTTTACAATGTTTTTATCTTTACTTTGGGTTAATAATGCAGCACGATCTATTGCATTATAAAATTCATTTAAATTAGTATTTAACATAATTTCAAATTCTGTTGGAATTAAATTAGATGTATTTGGATAAGTTCCTGAAAGTAAGTTACTTTGGAAAGTAATATTTTTATAATTAAATAATATCTTGTTACTAAATATATGCATTTGCATATCGACATCATCATTTATAATCTTATCTAATTCTAGAATATTTTTACCTGGAATAACTATATTAACATCATCTTCAACTGCTGTGGATAACTTTACTGTTTTTTTGGCTAAGCGATAAGAATCTGTTGCAACACACTCTAAAATATCCCCAGTAATTTTAAAATTCAATCCAGTTAATAATGGTCTTAATTCTTGATTAGATATAGCAAAAGCTGTTTGACTAATTATACTTTTAAACAACATACTATTTATTATTATAGGATTCTTATGTTCATCTAGTTTTATTTGTGGATATTCGCTAGGATCTAAGCAATTTAAATTATATTCGCTTGTCCCAGATGATATCTTTATTTTTAAGCCATCTACTACTTCAAAATCAATTATATCACTTGGCATCTTTCTAATAATATCAACTATAAATTTACTTTGAATTATTATTGTTCCTAAAGATTCAATATTTTTTATTTCTTTAGCCTCAATAAAAGATTTAATAGTCAATTCTGAATCGCTAGCAATTAAATATAAACCTTCACTTGTTAAGTCAAACTTAATTCCATTTAAAACGGGAATAACGTTTTTAGTTGAAATAGCTCTCGCAACATTCATTAAATTTTCTAATATTATAGATTTATCAATTGTAAATTTCATATTATCTTCCTTCCTTTTTTACACTTAAATTTTTGCTTTGATTTCATTTATTATTTCATTTAAAGCTTTATTATCCTTTAAATCAGATTCAATCTTATCAACTGCATGAATAACAGTAGAATGATCACGTCCCCCAAATTCTAAACCTATTCGAGGAAATGATTCATTTGTTAATAATCTTGCTAAATACATAGCTAGTTGTCTAGGATAAGCAATGTTTTTTGATTTCTTTTTTCCTTTTAAAGCATCAACACTAATTCCATAATAATCAGCTACTGCTTTTTGAACAACGGATATGTCACTCATCGAATAAATATTATTATTAACATAATCTCCTAGTGCTTCCATTGCAAAATCTAAAGTTATTTCAGTTGGTGCATAAACCGCTATATAGGCACTTAACCGATTAATCGCTCCTTCAATCTCTCTTACATCGGTATCACATGAATTAGCAATATAATTAATTACTTCTTCTGGCAACATATTAGCAATATTTAAATATTTAATTTTATCCTTTACTATACGACATCTTAATTCATAATCAGGTGGATAAATATCTACAGGTAATCCCCAAGCAAACCTACTTCTAAGACGTTCTTCTAATAATTTTAAATCATCTGGAGAACGATCTGATGTAATAATTATTTGTTTATTTTTAGAATGTAGTTCATTAAAAGTATGAAAAAATCCTTGTTGAGTTTTTTCAGCACCTACTAAAAATTGAATATCATCGATTAAAAGAACATCAACATCACGATATTTATTTTTAAATTTTTCAGCACGATTACTTCTCTCATCCTGTTTCATAGTAGTTGCTATACTTGTATAATCATCTTTAAAACTATCACTTGTTGTATATAAAACTTTCAAATCAGTATGTTCCACAATATAATTACCAATGGCATGCATCAAATGTGTTTTTCCAAGACCACTTTTACCATAAATAAATAATGGATTATATATTTTTCCAGGAGCTTGAGCGACAGCAATTGCGGCAGTTTTAGCAAACTTATTAGTATCACCAGTAACAAAATTTTCAAAAGTAAATTCTTTTTTTAAATTCGTTACAAAACCACTATCATCAGATACTTTATTATCTATGATATCTCCGTTACTATCTTTATCATTATTAGAATACTCTTCCAAAATAAAAGAAATATCATATGTTGATCCAGATATTTCTAACAAGGTATCCTCAATAATTTGATACCATGTTGTCTCAAGCATTTTTTTATGCACAGACATAGGAACTTGGATAACGATTTTGCAATTTTTATTATCAATACTATATAATTTTAATGGCTTAAACCAAGTATTGAAAGTAATAGGATTTATTTTTTTCTGAAGTAATGATAGAAGGTTACTCCATAAATCCATTTTTTCCAAAATCATCACCCCACTTCACCGAAAATCTATCAACAATTATTTTATACCATAATTTAAAAATTGCAAAGTTTTTTTTACAATTTTTAATTTTTAAGTTATCCACAAAGTTATCCACAATTTTATCCACAAAGTTGTCCACAGATTTTTTTTGATATATATGCTAAAAAATTTACTTATCCACAGTTTTTAATGAAGCTGTGGATAACTTTTACTTATCAACAGCGTTCGTCATTGTTGATACCTGTGGATAACTTGAATATTTAGTATATTTATGGCTTATTTTTAGTATTAAACTGTGGATAACTTTGTGGATAACTAATATTTTAGTAAAAAATAACGTAAAGTTATCCACAGTTTATTTGGATATTTTTAATAAAATTTAGTAAAAAAATAGATAATATTTTAAATTATTCACACTTTTATCAACAGTTATTGTGGATAAATCACAACTTATCAACAAGATAAAACACTGATTTTTTGGCTTAAATATAATAAAAATTCAAGTTATCCACACTAATCCACAATATTATTATTAATATTATATATATTATAATAAATAATAATTTTAAAAATCTGTGGATAACTTTTAATAAAAATCTGTGGATAACTTTTAATGCTTGACTTTTAACTAGATAAAATATTATAATATGCTTGCTTAATTAGATGTGGAGGTGGACTATGAAAAGAACTTATCAACCAAATAATCGTAAAAAAGCAAAGAAGCATGGCTTTTTTGCTAGAAAAGAATCAAATATTTTAAAATCTAGAAGAAATAAAGGACGTAAAGTACTTTGTAAGTAAATAACCACTAATAGTGGTTTTTATCATTTGATAGGAGTTTTTATTTATGAAAAAATATGAAACAGTCAAAAGAAAAGATGAATTTAGTGACATTATAAATAATGGACATTACGTAAAAAATAAGTATTTTGTTCTTTATAAAAAAAAATCTAATAATAAAATTCCTTTGTTTGGCATAGCAATTAGTAATAATATTGGTAATGCAGTTATAAGAAATAAATTAAAAAGAAGAGTTCGTCATCTTATATCTCAAAATAAAAATTTATTTCAAAATAGTTATAAATATATTATAATGATAAGGAAGTTGGCAAGTGATATTGACTTTAAAAATTTGTCAGAAGAATTTGTTGATTTATTAAAAAAGGAGAATAAATGAAATTTAAAAAAGCAAAAGTATTAATTCTATTATGTGCTGTGATATTATTAACTGGATGTACTAAATATATCAAAAGTGATAATAATAAACCGGTAATATATGAAACAACAGGTCAAAATTTAACAGCTAATATATTATGTAAGCCAGTAACAGAAGAGTTATATAATTTATATAAAGAAAATGAAGATAAGTTATCAACACCTTTAGATGAATTACCAGCTTGTGATAATTTTAAACCAACAGATTTAGAATATCAAAGTTTATGGGAAAGTATATTTGTAAAACCCTTGGCATGGTTAATATTGTCTTTAGGTAAGATTGTAAAAAATTATGGAATTGCCGTAATATTGATTAGTTTAGTTATCAGATGTTTATTAATACCTTTATCTAGAAAAACTATGATGCAATCTGAAAATATAAAAAAAGCAACACCTGAACTAAATAAAATAGAAAAAAAATATGCCAATAAGACTGATAATGATTCATTAATGGCTAAAAGTCAAGAAACTATGTTAGTTTATAAAAAATATAATATTAATCCAGTATCTGGTTGTTTAACATCCTTTATTCAATTACCATTATTTTTTGGTTTTTTAGAAGCAATAAATCGTGTTCCTGCTATATTTGAAGGTAATCTTTGGGGAATGCATTTGGGAATGACACCAATGGTTGCTTTAAGTCAAGGTAATTATATTTATGTTTTTCTATTATTATTGATTATTGGTTCAACGTATGCATCTTTTAAATTTAGTATGCAAAGTCAAACTGCAAATGAAGCCATGAATCAAATGAAAATGACTATGACTTTTATGATTGTTATAATATCAATAGCCTCATTAAGTCTTCCAACTGCAATAGCATTATATTGGGTAGTTAATAATGTATTTGCTGTTGTACAAAATATAGTTATTGCCAAAATAAATGGAAGAAGGTAGTTGTAATATATGAAGTATGAAGTATTTAGTGGTTCTAATATTGAAGAAATAAAAAAAGAAGCATTAGAAAAATTAAATTTAAATGAAAGTGAAGTTATCTTTGTTATAGATAATTATAGTAAAAAGGGTTTATTAAAAAAAGAAAATTATCAATTAAAAGTATATAAATTAACTGATATTGTAGTGTATATAAAAGAATTTATTCAAGAATTGTTAACTAAAATGGGAGTTAAGATTAATTCTTTTATAGATAATAGTAAAGATAATCAAATAAATTTAACTATTAATTCTGATAAAGATGCTCTTTTAATAGGTAAAGAAGGTAAAAATCTTAAAGCTTTAGAGTTAGTAGTAAAACAACATATTCATAACTTAATTAATAGTTATCCATATTTAATTTTAAATGTTGGTAACTATAATGAAAGACATGAATTATATTTACAAAATTTAGCTAAAAAAATTGCTAATGAAGTAAAAAAAACTAGGCAAGAAGTTATAATGGACAATATGAATTCTTATGAAAGAAGAATAGTTCATAACGCTTTAGCTAACATAAAAGGCGTAACAACAATTTCTGAGGGCGAGGAGCCTAATAGACATATAATTGTCAAACCAAATGCTGAAAAGTAAAACATTTGGTTTTTTTAATGAGATAATATAATTAATATATGGTATAATACAAAATGCATTAAGGAGGGTCACATGGAAGATACAATAGTGGCAATATCTACCGCAATTGGATTAGGGGCTATATCTATAATAAGATTAAGTGGTCCTGATGCCATTAAGATAGCTGATAAGATTTTTAAAGGAAAAGATTTAACCAAAGTAGCTTCACACACTATAAATTATGGTCATATATATGATGGTGAAAAAATAGTTGATGAGGTTTTAGTTTCAGTAATGTTAGCACCCAAAACTTACACGACTGAAGATATTGTAGAAATTAATACCCATGGAGGAGTATCTGCTACCAATAAAGTGTTAGAATTGTGTTTATTAAATGGTGCAAGATTAGCAACTCAAGGTGAATTTACTAAAAGAGCATTTTTGGCTGGCCGTATTGATTTAACTCAAGCAGAAGCTGTTCAAGATATAATAACATCTGCAACTGATAAATCTCTTTCATTATTTGTAAATCAGTTAACTGGTAGCTTAAAAAAATTGATTATTAAACTTCGTAAAGATATTGTTAGTATTTTAGCTAATATTGAAGTTAATATTGATTATCCAGAATATGAAGACGCTCCTAAGATTACGATTGCAAGTTTAAAAGAATTACTATATCCTGTAAAAAATAAACTTAATGACTTAATAAAAGAATCTAAAAATGCCAAAATTATTAAAGATGGAATAAATATAGCAATAATAGGTCGTCCAAATGTCGGTAAATCAAGTTTATTAAATAAGTTATTAGAAGAAGAAAAAGCAATTGTAACCGATATTGCTGGAACAACTAGAGATTTAGTTGAGGGAAGTATAATTTTTAAAGGAATAAAGCTAAATTTTATTGATACGGCTGGTATTAGAGAATCTAAAGATATAGTAGAGAATATTGGAATTAAAAAAAGTCTAGATTCAGTATCTCAATCTAATTTAGTTATTTTAGTTCTTAATAATAATGAAGATTTAACTTCTGATGATCATAAATTATTAGATATTATTAAAGATAAAACTCATATTGTTTTTGTAAATAAAAATGATTTACCAGCAAAATTAAATATAGAATCGTTAAAAGAATATAATATTTGTTATGGAAATACTATTAATGATAATGGAATAGATGAATTAAAAAATAAAATAGAGGATTTATTTAATTTAGAACAAATAAAACCATTAGATAATATCTATTTAACTAATTCTAGACAAAATGCATTAATAAAATTGGCAATTAAAGAAATAGATCATGCTTTAAAAAGTTTAGATGAAGAAATACCAATAGATTTAGTTGAAATAGATATAAAAAATGCATGGAATTATTTAGGAGAAATAATTGGAGCAACTTATAAAGAAGAATTAATAGATGAATTATTTAGTAATTTTTGTTTAGGAAAGTAGGTGAAATAAAATGTATTATGATGTTATAGTAGTTGGTGGTGGTCATGCTGGATGTGAAGCTTCATATATTTCAGCATATAAAGGACATAAAACAGCTCTTATTACAATGAATATTAAAAATATTGCTGATATGCCTTGTAATCCTTCAATTGGCGGAACAGCCAAAGGAATTATAGTACGTGAAATAGATGCTTTAGGTGGAATAATGGGTCAGATAGCAGATAGAGCTCATTTCCAAATAAAAATGTTAAATACTAGTAAGGGCCCAGCAGTTCAAGCATTAAGAGCACAGGCTGATAAAGTAGTATATCCTAAAGAAATGTTAAAAAAATTAAGTTCAACACCAAACTTAGATATAATTGAAGGAATGGTAAATGACATAATAATTGAAGATAATGTAATAAAAGGTGTAATCTTAGAAGATGGTACAAGATATTTATGTCAGGCTTTAATATTAACAACAGGTACATATTTAAAGGCTAATATTCTTTATGGTGATAAAAAAGAAATTAGTGGACCCCATGGTGAAAGAAGTTCTTTATATTTAAGTGGACATTTAAAAGAATATGGTTTTAAATTACAACGATTAAAAACAGGTACTCCTCAAAGGATCGAAGCTTCTTCGATTGATTTTTCTAAAATGCAAGAAGAATTAGGAGATAATAAGTACTGGACTTTTTCCCATGATTATCCCCCTTCATATGATGTAAATAATCAACAAAAGTGTTATTTATTATATACAACAGCAGAAACTAAAAAAATAATTGAAGATAATTTATCTAAATCAAGTATGTATGGTGGTTATGTTGAAGGTATTGGACCAAGATATTGCCCATCTATTGAAGATAAAATAGTTCGTTTTAGTGATAAACCAAGACATCAACTATTTTTAGAACCAGAATCTTTATATTATAATGATTGGTATTTACAAGGATTTTCTACCTCTATGCCTCATGATATTCAAGAAAAGATGGTTCATAGTCTACCAGGATTAGAACATGCTAAGATAAATAAATATGCTTATGCAATTGAATATGATGCGATAGATCCATTACAAATTAAACCCTCTTTAGAATCTAAAATAATAAATAATATATATACTGCAGGCCAAATAAATGGTACAAGCGGATACGAAGAAGCTGCAGCTCAAGGTTTAATAGCAGGTATCAATGCTAGTTTAAAAATAGAAAATAAAGAACCTTTAATTTTAAAACGAAGTGATGCTTACATTGGTGTCTTAATAGATGATTTGGTTACTAAAGGCACTAATGAACCTTATAGAATGTTAACTTCACGTGCAGAATATCGTTTAGTACTTCGTCATGATAATGCTGATTTAAGACTTCGCAAAATTGGCTATCAAGTTGGTACAATTAGTAAAAAACAATATGAAAATCTTTTAAATAAAGAAAAAGATATTACTAGTTTATTAAATTTTCTTAAAGAAAATAAGTTAAAAATCACTTTAAGTATAAGTGAAGTCTTTGAAGAAAATGGTAAAGACGTTCCTAAAATATCTATGAGTTATTATGATTTATTAAAAAGACCTGAAATCAATATGGAATTTCTTAATAAGTTAGTAAATTTTGATTACCCTTTAGAAGTGCAAACAGAAGTTGAAATCCAGATTAAATATGAAGGGTATATCGCTAAAACTTATAAAGAAATTCATAAGATGTTGAAATTAGAAGCTAAAAAAATTCCTCAAAATATTGATTATGATAAAATTAAGAATCTTGCAACTGAAGCACGTCAGAAATTAAAATTGATACGTCCTATATCTATTGGTCAAGCTTCAAGAATAAGTGGAGTAAATCCTGCAGATATATCTATTTTAGCTATATATTTAAAAAAGGAATATAACAATGACTGAACAAGAATTTATTAGTTTAGTAAAGACTAATTTAGGTTTATCTTTAGATGATATTAAGTTAAATTTATTAGAAATTTATTGTAATTACTTAATTGAATATAATAAAAATGTTAATCTAACTGCTATTAAAGATAAAAAAGATATATACTTAAAGCATTTTTATGACTCTTTGACACTTGTTAAAGTTACTGATTTAAATCAAGTAAATAATCTTTTAGATATTGGAACAGGTGCAGGATTTCCAGGAATGGTTTTAAAGATTATTTTTCCTCATTTAAAAGTTACTTTATTAGATTCAAATAATAAAAAAATAAAATTTTTAAAAAGTTTATCTCAAAAATTAGGTATAGAAGTAAATTTAATAAACGATAGGGCAGAAATTTATGCAAAAAAACATTTAGAAGAGTTCGATATAGTTACAAGTCGTGCAGTTGCCGAATTACCTATTTTAATAGAGTTATCTATTCCTTATTTAAAAAAACATGGTCTTTTTATAGCTTTAAAGTCTAAAGTTAATCAAGAATTAGATGCAAGTAAAAAAATAATTAAAGATATAAAATGTAATATGGAAAAGGTTTATAACTTTAACTTACCAATTTTAAATCATGAGCGTACTATAGTTGTTATCAAAAAGTGTGAAAAAACGCCAAAAAAGTATCCTCGAAATTATTCTGAAATTTTAAAAGATATTAAATAATGTCTTTTTTTAAATGAAAATTAAGTTGCAAAAAAGGAAATAATAAGGTATCATTATATTGTATTAAAATAAAGGGGATGTAATTATGCAGATGGAATCACAAGTCTTACAAGTAAATATTGACGATATTATACCTAACCGCTTTCAACCGAGATTAGCCTTTGATGAACAAGGGCTAAAAGAACTAGCAGCATCGATAAAAGAACACGGAATTATTCAGCCACTTGTTTTGCGTAAACTTGGTAGTAAGTATGAAATAATTGCTGGTGAACGAAGATATAAGGCTGCTACAATGGCTGGTTTAACAACGGTCCCTGCTGTAATTTCTAATATAGATGATAATTCTTCTGCTGAAGTTGCTTTAGTAGAGAATATTCAAAGAAGAGATTTAACTCCAATTGAAGAAGCTAAAAGTTATAAAAATTTATTAGATAAAGGTTATTTAACCCAAGAACAATTAGCTAAAAAGATGGGTATATCACAATCTTCAATAGCCAATAAATTACGTTTATTAAATTTAGCAAATGAAGTTCAACAAGCATTATTAGAAGGAAAAATTTCTGAAAGACATGCTCGTGCTTTATTAACTTTAGATACTGCTGAAGAACAAGTAGAATGGTTAAACAAAATTATTAATAATAGATTGACAGTAAGACAATTAGATCAAGAATTAAAAAAAGCAAAAGAAAAGAAAGAAGAAAGTACAATTCCTATTGTTAATATAAATCCTAATATTGATGATATTAAACAAAAAGCTTTTGATATTAATTCTAATAATAAGAAAAATATACCTAATATGATGGTTCCAGATGATGTTTTAACTGATTATAGTGAGTTATCAACATCGACAAGTAGTAATCCACAACCAACTTTTATCGACTCAACTCCTTTGGATGCTATTCCACAACCTGAAAATAATAAGTTTTTTGCTAATATCGATGATATAGTAGGTAATGATGATAATAAGTTTGAAACTTTAAATCAAGATATCGTTGCATCTCAACCTAAAAAAGATTTAGAGATTTTTGGTGCTGATAATAATACTTCTACTAATACTACATTTAATACTGATTATGAAACTTTAGATATAAATGATAATAACTCTATTGAGTTAAAACCAAATAACAAATTTTTTACTGCAGCACCTAAAAAAGAAGAAAATGATATTTCTTCTGCAACTACAACTGAATTTGATCCAATGCAACTTGTTGGCGCTACGTCTTCAAGCTTAGGTGAAAATGAAGAACCTTTTGCTGCAAGTCAAATAAAAGATTTAATAAGTAAATTACAAACTCAAGGTATTACAATAAACTATAATGAATCTGATAATGGCAGTTCATATCAAATAGTAATAAATATTGAAAAATAACTAACTACTGAATAGTAGTTTCTTTTTTTTCAATTGTTTCTTGGTTAACATATTGACTTCCATTAATAAAGTAATATACAAACACGTTATTTTCATCAGTTGGTTCTAAACCAGTTACAGCATCTAAAGGAATTCCTATGACATTACTAGGCAGTTCATACCAAGAAGGTTCCTTATCTTTTAAATATTCTTCCATAGTATTTACCCAAATATTTTTAGAAATATTACCATCAGCTACTTCCATTTCTTGATTATCATCATAACCATTCCATACAAGCATAAGAGCATCAGGATTATATCCAATCATCCAACAATCGGTACCAGTAGATCCTGTTTTCATTGCATATTTACGACTAATTTTAGAACCGAGACTAATAATTGTAGGATTACTATAATCAATAAAAGCTGAATTATAAGTAGCCGTTAATAGTTCATTTAATATATATGTGTAACTAGAATTTAAGACTTGATCGTTTGATTCTTTTTTTTCATATAATACATTATTTTGCATATCAGTAACTTTTACTATAGTTGATAATTCTCTTTTATAACCATTACTAGCTAATGTTGTATATGCATTAGCAAAATCTAGCATTGATAATTCTACCGTTCCCAGTGGCAACGACGCAATTGGGGGAAGTTCAGTTTTAATTCCCATTCTTTTAGCAGTATCTACTAAAACCTCTTCTCCTAAAAAAAGGTGGGTTTTTACAGCGTAAATATTATCACTATAACTTAATGCAGCGGCCATTGTAATTTCTTTATTAGCATATTTTTGATTGAAATTTTGGGGAGAATACGAATCATTATCTGAAAACACAAAAGTTGTTTCTTCACTTAAAAATCTCGATGAAGAAGTCATCCCATTTTCTAAAGCTGCATAATAAAGAAGTGGTTTCATAGTACTACCAACTTGTCTTTTTGAAGATATTGCACGATTATATTGACTTGTATTATAATTTTTGCCACCAACTAAAGCCATTATATTGCCATTATGAGGGTCAATTATTATACTTGCTACTTGCATATCATTATCTGGCAAATATTCATTAATATTATTTTCTAAAATAGTTTGTAATTCTAAATCTAATGAAGTATAAATTTTTAAACCACCAGTTTCAATTAAAGATTTTGGTATATTTAAATTATCTAATTCTTGTTTAACAACAGTTTCATAATACATTAACGTATTTAAGTTATTTTCTGAATTTTTTCCATATATATCTAACTTATTGATAAATAAGTTATTTTTTTCGTTTTCTGAGATATATCCATTATTTACCATACTTTTAGCAACTACTTTAGCCCTATCAATAGCATCATCATAACTACTTACAGGATTAAAATAACTAGGACTTTTAGGAATACCTGCTAGTATAATAGCTTCCTCTAAAGTTAAATCTTTACAATTTTTATTAAAATAATATTGTGAAGCAGCCGCTACTCCAAAATTTCCTTGCCCAAAGTTAATAGTATTAATATATCCTTCTAATATCTCATCTTTATCGTAATGCACTTCTAATTTTAATGTTAACCAAGCCTCTTCTATTTTTCTTTGCCAAGTTTTATCAAAATCAAGATATAAATTTTTTACATATTGTTGTGAAATAGTAGAAGCACCACCAACTATTTGTCCGGTTGTAAAATTATCTATTAAAGTTTTAATTATTCTTAAATAATCAAAACCATTATGGTTATAAAAATTTTTATCTTCGATACTAATTACTGCATCGATAAAATATGGTGAAACATCTTCTAAAGCAACCCATTTGGTATTTCCACTACCTTGATAAATGATGCTATTATTCTTATCATATATATAATATTGTCCTGTATTACGAATATCTAGAATTGGACTAAAATATGCCATAACATATAAGCCAATTATTCCTAAGATTCCGATAATAAATAGGCATATATTTATCTTTACTAAACGTTTAATAGTTTTCAAACTAACCACCTTTTTTTATTATGTAAAAAAAGTAATAATTTATGTAGTCATTTTTAATTGGCTATGTTATAATGTTCTAGAAAAAAAGGAGGTTTATGTTTTGAGTAGTAAATTAGGTTTAAATATTTTAAAAAATAATGATTTAATTTATTCAAAAAAAAGTATTCCTTTTATAAAAAATAATAATAGTCATACTTTTATAATAGATGGTATTAATACCCAAGTAGACTTAAATGATAAATCTTTAATTTTAAAAAGAGAAAATGATGAGTTTTTATTTTATTTAACTATTTCTTCGGAAAAAAATGAGTGTACTTATTTATTAAAAGAAGTTAATACAAATTTTGAAATAAAAGTTGATTATGCAAACTATAAATTTGATAAAGATAAATTAACAATTAATTATCAAATTGAAACAGATGAGTTTTTAACAACTTTAGAAATTTTATTTGAGTAGGTGATAGAATGAAAAAATTAATTCAAGATGTAATTTATGAAGCATTAACTAAACTTAATATAACTTATTCTGAAGATATAGTTATTTTGGAACCTAAAAAAAAGGAAAATGGTGATTTTTCAACTAATATTGCTCTAAAATTAGCTGGTATTTTAAAGGAAGATGCCATAAGTATAGCTGATAAAATTTGTCAGAATATATCAAATGATCATTTTAGTAAAGTAGAAGTTGTAAAACCAGGATTTATAAATTTTTTTGTTAGTAAATCTTACTTATTAAAAAATATAAATATAGTTTTAAAAGAAGGAAAAGACTATGGCCGTAATAACTTAGGATTAGGGAAAAAATATAATATTGAATTTGTTAGTGCTAATCCAACTGGAATTCTTCATTTAGGTAATGCTCGTGGTGGAGCATATGGAGATTCTCTATCCCGTATTTTAAGATTTTCTGGCTATGATGTAACTGAAGAGTATTATATTAATGATGCTGGTAATCAAGTTGATAACCTTGCTCTATCTATAATCGCACGTTATAAAAATATTTGTGGGATTCAAGCCGAAATACCAGAAAATGGATATCATGGTGAAGAAATAATCACTATAGCTAAGAATTTATATGATGAGTATAGTGATACTTTGTTAGATAAAGATTTAGAATATTTTAAAAAAATCGGTATAGATATCTTACTAGATAAAATAAAAAAAGTATTAAAAGAGTATCGAATTAATTATGATGTTTATACTAGTGAAAAAGAAATCTATAAAAAACATCCGCTTGATAAAATAATAAATGAATTAACTAATAGAGGCTATACTTATAAAAAAGATGGGGCTTTATGGTTAAAAACAAGTGAATTAGGTGATGATAAAGATCATGTTTTAGTAAAAAATGATGGTAGTTATACATATTTAATGCCAGATATTGCTTATCATATTGATAAAATTGAACGTGGTTATAATCATTTGATTGATGTTTTTGGTACTGATCACCATGGTTATGTAGCTAGGTTAAAAGGGGCTTTGAAAGCACTTGGATATGATAATAATATATTAGATGTTAAACTTCTTCAATTAGTTAAATTAATTTCTAATGGTCAAGAAGTAAAAATGAGTAAAAGAACAGGAAAGATAGTATCTTTGCAAGAATTAATGGATATAACAGGTATAAATGCTGCAAGGTATTTCTTCTGTATGCATTCATTAGATACTCAAATGGATTTTGATTTAGATTTAGCAACTAAAAAGTCAAATGAAAATCCTGTATATTATGTTTGTTATGCTTATGCTAGAATTTGTAGTATTTTAAAACAAAATAATGTTATTAAACCTGTAGAAGATTACCATAGCATTAATAGTGAAGAAGCATATAATGTTTTAGAACAAGTTTATAAATTTAAAGAAGTTGTTCTTAATGCTGCTAAAAAAGAGTTACCTCATTTAATTACTAATTATGCATATACTTTAGCTGAGGCTTTTCATTCATATTATTCTAAAAATAGAATTATTACTGATAATTTAGAAGAAACAAATGAAAATTTAAATATGATTCAAGCTGTTAAAGTAACTCTACTAAATGCATTAGAACTAATAGGCGTTATACCGCCTGAAAGTATGTAGGAGGATATAAAATGAAAATAAAAGATATGACTAAAGAAGAATTAGAAGCATTAAGTTATGATGATATTGCTTATTTAATATTAGAAGAAAGTGGTACTAAAACAAAAATTACTGATTTATTTCAAGAAGTATGTAATTTACTTGAATTAAGTCATGATGAATATGAAGCTAAAATTGCTGACTTTTTTCAAATGCTATCTACGGATCAAAGATTTGTGATGTTAGAGAAAGGCTTTTGGGATTTAAAATCACGTCATCAAACTAAAATAATTCTTGATGATACTGATGAAGAAGACTTAGATGAAGAGAATATTGATGATACTGATGATATGGCTGAAGATAATGATGATGAAATCTTTTATGATGATGAAGAAAATGATGATGATAGTGATGATGATTTAAAAGATTTAGTAATTGTTAATGAAGATGATGCCGATGAAGAAAATGGAAGCATGTAATAATGCTTTTTCTTTACTAAAGAAAGGATAAAAATGAAAGATAGGTTAGAGACAATTATCAAGAAATACAATGAGCTTACTGAATTATTAACTAAACCAGAAGTATTAGCTGATTATAATAAATTAAAAAGTTTATCAAAAGAACAAAAAGACTTAGAAGAAATAGTTAAAAAATATAGTGAATATCAAAAATGTGAACAAGATATTGAAGAAGCAAAAGAACTAGTTAATGATCCTGAATTAAGAGATTTGGCTAATGAACAATTAGAAAAAGCCAATGAAAATCTTAGTAAATTAACAAAGGAATTAGAACTAATGTTAATTCCTAAAGATCCTTATGATGATAAAAATATCATAATGGAAATAAGGGGTGCAGCAGGTGGTGATGAAGCTAATATTTTTGCCGGCGATTTATTTAGAATGTATAGTAAATATGCAGAAAAACAAGGATGGAAATTAGAAGTTTATCATGAAGTAGAAGGAACTGCTGGCGGCTATTCACAAATAGAATTTATGATAAAGGGTGAAAATGTTTATTCAAAATTAAAATTTGAAAGTGGTTCTCATCGTGTTCAAAGAGTACCAGTTACTGAAGCTCAAGGACGTGTTCATACATCAACTGCTACCGTTTTAGTAATGCCAGAAGTTGATATTGAAGAAGTAGAAATTAAAGAAAGCGACTTAAAAATTGATGTATATCATAGTAGTGGTGCAGGTGGCCAATCTGTAAATACTTCAAATTCAGCTGTTCGTATTACACATATTCCTACTAATACTGTAGTAACTTGTCAGGTTGAAAGATCACAATTAAAAAACAAAGAAAAAGCAATGAAAATGCTTGCTATTAAACTTCATGATGCGGCGATAGCAAAGTATGAAAATGAAGTTGGTAGTGCTAGAAAAAATAAGATAGGAACTGGAGATAGATCTGAAAAGATTCGTACTTACAATTATCCTCAAAATAGAGTAACTGATCATCGTATTAATTTTTCAATAATGGAATTAGATAAAGTTATGGAAGGTAATCTTGATCCAATTATAGAGGCTTTAATTACAGAAGAACAAAGATTAAAACTTTTAGGTGAATAATATGGAGAAGCCAAATAATATTTCGGATTTAGATTTCAGTATTTTAAAAAAATTATATCCAAATAATATGGATGATATTATAAAAAAGTTAAATGCTAACTATCCAGTCCAATATTTAATAGGTAATGTAAATTTTTATGGATATCAAATAAATGTCGATGAAAGAGTACTTATTCCTCGCTTTGAAACTGAGTGGTTAGTAGATAAAACTATTAAATTAATAAAAGAATTAGACTTAAAACCTAAAATTATTGATATTTGTACAGGTAGTGGGGCAATAGCAATCGCTTTAAGTAAAGAATTAGATTGTGAAGTTACAGCTTTAGACATATCAAAACCAGCAATTGATTTAGCAATAGAAAATACTATATTAAATAATGCCAATGTTAAGTATTTAATTAAAGATATTAAAAATTGTGATATTGAAGGAAAATATAATGTAATAATTAGTAACCCTCCATATTTAAAAAAAGAAGATAAAGTAGCTCCTCAGACAAAATATGAACCGCAAATTAGTTTATATGCTAATGATAATGGTTTGGAATTTTATAAAATTATTATTGATAAAAGTCGTAGTATTTTAGAAGATAGGTTTTTAATTGCTTTTGAAATAGGAGATTTAGAAGGTGATGATATTATAAATTATGCTAAAACAGTATATCCTAATGCTAATATATTTTGTCAAAAAGATTTAAATAATTATGAACGTTATCTTTTTATCGTAAATGATTAAAATTTAAAGTAAACACTCAATATAAAGTTGGGTGATTTTATTTGAAAAAATTAATTATTTTACTGGCCTTTATATCTTTTATCTTTTTATTAACTTCAAATTCATCTTTAGAAATTCCAACAGAGTCAATCAGGTTTAGAATAATTGCATCATCTAATTCTTTTAAAGATCAGCAATTAAAACAAAAGATAAAAAACGATTTAGTTAATAATATTATTCCTAATATTTTAACTGATGTATCTATTCAAGAATCTAAAAATTTAATTAATAATTCAATTAATAAAATAGAAGATATATTAAATAAGTATGATATAAGTTATAAAATCAATTTTGGGCAAAATTTTTTTCCCCAAAAAAATTATCAAGGAATAACTTATCCCGCTGGTAATTATGAATCATTAGTAATTACTTTAGGAGAAGGTTTAGGTGATAATTGGTGGTGTGTGCTATATCCTCCCTTGTGTCTTATTGAAAATAATTTTGATAGTTCAAATATTGAATATCGTTCTTATATTAAAGATATTATTCTAAAAAATAATCACCATTAATATATATAGATAGGTGATTTTTTTGTTGCTATTATTTACGATAGGATTAGCATTAAGTATGGATACATTTTCCTTAGCCCTTTCACTAGGAACTCTTAACTTAAATAAAAAAAATATTTTATTATTTACAACCTTAGTAGGATTACTCCATTTTATGTTACCTCTTTTATCAAGAAGAGTTGGAACATATATATTTTTTATTAATCCAGATAAATTACTTGGGATAATTTTTTTATTTCTTTTTTTAAAACTAACTTTTGAATTAAGAAAAGAAGAAAAAATAGAATTAAATATAAATTTTATTTCTTTATTTATATTAGCCATATCTGTAAGTTTAGATAGCTTTTCAACTGGCCTTGGCCTAGCCAAAATTTCTAGTAGTATTTTTTTGCCATCATTAATATTTTTATTAGAAAGCTCTTTTTTTACCTTACTAGGTTTGCTTATTGGTAAAAATGCTAATCAATCTTTAGGAAAAGTTGCAAATTATTTTGGCCTTTTCTTATTACTTATGTTATCAATAATTCATTTGGTTAAGTAAATATCTAATATTTTTTAATTTTTTATGATAAAATTAAGTGAAAGGAAGAAAGTGTATATATGTCAAAATTATTAATTGAGGGTGGACATACGTTATCTGGTGTAATTAATGTAAGTGGTGCTAAAAATAGTGTAGTAGCCATAATTCCAGCCTCTATTTTAGCTGAAAATAATGCTATTATAGAAAATGTACCTAATATATCTGATACTAATGATTTAATAGATATTTTAAAATTATTAGGAGTTAATTGTGAATTTTCAGATAATATTTTAAAAACGGATACTTCTAATATAAAAAATATGTTAATTCCTGCTGAATTATCTACTAAATTACGTGCTTCATATTATTTTATGGGGGCTTTATTAGCAAAATATCATCATGCTGAATTATACTATCCAGGTGGTTGTAATATAGGGGCAAGACCAATTGATATTCATTTAAAAAGTTTTGAAAAAATGGGGGTTAAAATAACTTGTTTAGATGATAAGTATGTTTTAGATGCTAAGCATCTTACCGGTGCCGATATTGAATTACGTTTTCCTTCAGTAGGAGCAACAATCAATATTATGCTAGCAGCAAGTAAGGCTGATGGTGTTACAAAGATACGTAATGCCGCTATGGAGCCAGAAATAGTTAATGTTGCAGAATTTTTAAATAGTATGGGTGCAAAAGTAGTTGGTGCTGGTACAAAAGAAATTATTATTACCGGTGTCGATAAATTTACTAATGGTAGTGTTAAAATAATTCCCGATCGTATTGAAGCTGGTACCTATTTATTAGCTGGATCTTTAATTGGTAAAAATCTTACAGTAAATAATTTAAATCCAAAACATTTAGAGGCTCTTATAAGTAAATTACAAGCGTCTGGAGTTATTATGGATATAGAAGATAATAAGATAACTGTTACTTCATCAAAAAAAATACTACCAATAAATGTAAAAACCTTAGTTTATCCAGGATTTGTTACAGATTTAGGCCAACCTATGCAAGTGTTTTTAGCTCGCTGTAATGGTACTTCTTTATTTGAAGAAACTATTTATGAAAATCGTATGCAACACATTAAATATTTACAAAAAATGGGTGCTAAAATAGAGTTAAATAATAATATTGCTTTAATTAAAGGACCATGTCATTTACATGGCGCTAATGTAACAGCAACTGATTTAAGAGCTGGTGCTACTTTAGTATTAGCAGCATTAATTGCTAAAGGAATCACAAAGATAGATGGAGTAAAACACATATTACGTGGATATGATAGCTTACCTATTAAATTACAACAAGTAGGTGCTAAAATTACTATAATAGAATAAAATTAATTATAGTTATTGGTGGGGGCATATATGCGTATAAAAATTTTCTTTTTAATACTAGCATCTTTCTTTTTAACATATTTAATATTTACTACTAACATTGAAAATAAAATTTCTATTATGAGTTTCTATGATCGAACAACAACCCCTTCGCCTAATTTTAATGATTATTTAAAATCATTACTTGAAAATACTATAGATTTTACTTATACAGAATATACAAAAAAGAATTTAGAAATTGAAAATGTAATAGCAAGTATAAAAGAAAATGAAAATAATATTCATGAAAAAATTCATGATTCTAAAATTTTAATAATTTATTTAGGAGAGTTTGAACTATTAAAAGAAGAAATGAATATAAGCGAATTAACTGCCAACTTAAATATTTTGTTTAAAGAATTAAGAAAATTAAATAATTATCAGATTATATATATTTCTCCCCCTAGTTTATCAATGATATATAGTATAAAAGATCTTTGCAAATCAAAAAATATTAATTTTTTAGCATCTTCTAGTAATCAAGATATTATTGCTAAAAATATTAAAAAAAATATAACTACTGCTTGGAATATTTTTTAGTTGAATTTTTGCTAACATATGATATAATACTTTAGACGGAATATTCTATGTTAAAATTTTTAACATGGCGGAAGGAGAGTAAAATGAAAAAGAATTTACATCCAGAAATGCATGAAGTAGAAGTACGTTGTGCATGTGGAAATACTTTTACGGTTAAATCAACAAAATCTAGTATTCAATGTGATGTATGTAGTGCATGTCATCCATTTTATACTGGTAGTCAAGCTAAGGTTAAAAAGACTGGATCAGTAGAAAAATTTAATCGTAAATATGGTTTAAATCAAGAAAAGTAATTAAAACTGCAAAATTAATTGTAGTTTTTTTTTTTATTTTATATAATTAAGAGGGATGATTGTGATGGGGCAAAGCTTTTGGAAAATAGTCAATTATATTAATGCAGAAACTGATATATCTAAAATTAAAATATTTTTTGATATCTTAAAGTGTAATATTAAGTATGGATTTAGTCCAATTGATTATAATATCTATAAAGCTTACAATATAACAGAGGAATTAAGAAAGAATATATTAACTAAACGTGAAAATAAAAAATTGAGGATAAAATATAATAAAATTAAAGATATTAATGCTTTTAAAAATAGAGAAATCTTTAATAAAAAATTTAATTTATATTTAGGATTTAATTGGTTATATTTAAATGGTACTAATATAAAAGATTATTATAATTTTATTAAAGATAAAAATATTATTTATGCTCTACCAATAAATTTAAGTGATAAATCATGGAAAAAAGTAAATATAAATTTAAAAAATTATACTAATACTTATAATGATTTAGTTTTATCAAAATATTCGATAGTTATAGATAATTTTTTTCAAAATAAAGCTTTGGCTAAATTAAATTCTTTTTCTTTAAATATTATTAGATTTATTGTTTTAAATGGTAATATCTATAGTTGCTATTTAATTACTTCTAAAGATAAAGAAAGTATAATTAAAAATAATAACATTTATGCTTCCATCAATTTAGAAACAGGTATAATCGATTATAAAGGAATAACTATATATCAAGATACATATGAAATTCATCCGTTATCAAACGAAAAAATAGTTAATTTTCAAATTCCTAAATGGCCTCGTAGTAAAAGGTTAGTTTGTAAAGTAGCAGAAATAGTAAAAGAATTAAAATATTTAGAAATAGATATTACGATAAGTGAAGATAAACCTATTTTATTAAATGTTAATCCCTTTCCCAATTATCAAATAGTCCAACTTCTTAATTTAGTAAATTATTCAACTGGATTAAAAAGTAATATTAATTATTTATTAAAGGAGAAAAATAAATGAAAATATACATAGCATGTGACCATCGTGGAGTGGAAATAAAAAAATTCTTAAAAGAAAAATTACAAAAAGAATATGAAATTATTGAGTCTAATTTACCTAATAATGCTAATGATGATTATCCTGATTTTGCTTTTGACATATGTAATTTAATGAATAAAAATGAGGATAAAGCTATTTTAATATGCGGAACTGGAATAGGTATTTCAATTGCAGCCAATAAAGTTAAAGGAATACGTTGTGGAAGAGTTTTAAATGTTGTAGATGCTAAGTTAGCTCGTGAACATAATGATTGTAATGCTATTGCACTTTCTGCTTCATTAACAAATGATCAAGCATTGGAGATTGTAAAAGCTTTTTTACAAACTAATACTTCTAATTTAGAAAAACATCAAAGAAGAGTAAAAAAAATCATATCTTATGAAGAAGGAACATATAATGGATCATAAAACAATATTATATACTATAAATTTGTTTTTAAGTATGTTTGTACTTAGTGGAATTAATTTTGATAAAATAATGAAAAGAAATAAAGTTATTGAAGCAAGATTATTAATTTTGGTACTTGGTTTTGCTATTAGTTATTTGATAACAAATTTTATGGTTGATTTTATTTCTTAAAAGGATCGATATGAAAAATAAAATTTATCTTTTTTTAGTAATTATTTTAACACCATTAGCAATATTATCTAAACCTCAAACTAAGTCTAACTTAGAAAAAGAAAATAATATAATGGTGCAATTACAAATAAATGATGAATTATTAACGTTACCATTAGAAGATTATGTAATAGGAGTAGTAGCACAAGAAATGCCTGCTTCTTTTTATGATGAAGCAATTAAAGCCCAAGCTGTAGCAGCAAGAACATTTGCTCTTTATAATTTACAAAATAATGATTATTTAACTACAGGTATGCAAGCTTATATTAGTGTAGAACAAATGCAAGAAAAATGGAAAGAAGAATTTGATTATTATTATAATAAAATAAAAAATTTAGTTTTGGAAACAAAAGATTTAGTATTAACTTATAATGGTAATTTAATTAAATCTTATTATTATGCGATGAGTAATGGAATGACAGAAGATTCTTTAGCAGTTTTTAATGAGGATTTGCCTTATATAAAAGAGGTATCATCTAGTTATGATAATGAATCTTTAAATAAATTTAATTATGAATTAGTTCTTAGTAAAGAAGAATTTTGTAGTAAATTAAATATTTCTTGTTCAAAGATAAATATTTCTTCTATAGAAAAAGATTATTCAAATCGTGTTAGTAGTTTAAAAATAAATAATAAAACTTTTTCTGGTATAGAAGTAAGAAAATTATTAGATTTGCGATCTACGGATTTTAATATTGAAGTTGCTGATAATATAATAATTACAACTAAAGGTTATGGTCATGGTGTTGGTATGAGTCAATATGGTGCGAACGGAATGGCTAAAGATAATAAAAATTTTATAGAAATACTTAACCATTATTATCAAAATGTTGAAATAGAAAAATATAATGTATAATTCTTTTTTCTTTTGTTAAAACTTTCTAATAGGAAGGTGAAATAATGAAAAGAAGAAAACTAAGAGGTTATGTAATTCCTACTATATGTTTAATATTAATATGTACAATTATCTTTAGCAGTTATAAAATGTATGAAATATTATCTTACAAACCAGTTGAAGAAGATATCCAAAGTGAGCCTGTAATTAATAATAATTATGATAATGATGAGATTGTTAATGCTACAACTACTTCTAATTCTATTATTAGGCCATACACTTCAGATTCAGTTACCGCTACAATTCCATTTTATAACCGTGAAGGTACAGAGGAAGAACAAACAGCAGCTTTAATTTATTATGAAGGAATTTACATGCAAAATACAGGTGTTTTATATACTGCTAATGAAGCATTTGATTGTGTTGCTGTATTAGATGGAGTTGTAAAAAATATAAAAGAAGATAGTATAATGGGGAATATTGTTGAAATAGAACATACTAATTCTTTAACAACTATTTATCAAAATCTAGGGGAAGTAAAAGTTACAATTGGTGCTAGTGTTAAGCAAGGAGATGTTATTGCAGTATCAGGTAATAACACGTTAACTTCAGATAATTCTAATGCTCTACATTTTGAAGTATTTTATAAAGGGGAATTAATTAACCCAGAAGAATTCTATTTATATGATTATGAAGAAGTAATTAATGAATAAAATAAGTATTTATTTTAATGATAATACTTATCAAGTAATAACAAATAAAATATCCTCTTTTACATCAAATTATGTTTTAGATAGTAATATTCAAGATAAAAATAATTTTTTAAAAGAGTTTAAGGAAAATAATAAGCAAAATAAGTTTATGAGTACTATAGTACCTTATAATTTAGATATATATTTAAATTTTCCAATAACAGAAAAAGATAACTTTTATTATTTAGATATATTTGAAGAATTAAATTTTAATAAAATTAAATTAAAATATATAACTGAATTACTAGATAGTAAAACTTATTTAATAAGTAATTATAATTCTTTATATATTATTTATAAAAATAATACTATTAAAATTTATAAATATTTACTAAAAGAATTTATAAATAAAAAACATTTTAAGAAGTTATATTTATTTGGAAATAATATTAATAATCTAGATTATAGTAAAATATATATATTTAGTAACTATAAAAATTACATAGCTAAAAAAGTTTTAGATATCAATAAACTAGAAATTTGATATCTTTTTTGTTATAATGTAATCGGAGGTATTATATGCGAATTAAAATTCGTGGTGAAAAAATAACAGCTACTGATGCAATCAAAAATTATATTGAAGAAAAAATGGGGCGATTAGATAAGTACTTTAATAGTGAAGATATTGAAGCTAATATTGTTATGAAGTCTAATAAGAATTCTAAAACTATTGAAGTAACTATACCGACAGGAAGTTTAACTTTAAGACGTGAAGAGGAAAACGAAGATTTATATGCCGCTATCGATTCTGTAATCGATAAATTAGAAAGACAAATAAGAAAAAATAAGTCTCGTTTAGAAAAAAGACTTAAAGTTACTAATGAAGTAACATTTTCTCTTGATTTTAAGGATGATACTCCAAATGATACAAAAAAAATTGTTAAGAGAAAAAATTTTGACAGTAAACCTATGAGTGAAGAGGAAGCAATTTTACAATTAGAGCTATTAGATCATGATTTCTTTGTATTTAAGAATGCTGAAAATGATTGTATTTCTGTTCTTTATAGAAGAAAAGATAAGAATTATGGTATTATAAATATAAATTAAATAAAAACCTATAAAGTTTAATATTACTTTATAGGTCTTTTTTTTTGACTTTATTAAATTTTTCTTTTATAAGTTCTATTCTTTTTTTCTTAGTCTCTAAATCTAGTCTAAATTTATTATTATCATAATATAATACATCGCCATCTTTTACCAAAAAATTAATTTTATCCTTAGGTATTTCTAAAATACTTTTATCTTTTAAATTTTCTAAGATTATTATATTATTTTCGATTCTATCAACTACATATTTCATTTTATCCATCCGTATTAGTTTTTTCTGTTCTAAAATTAATTGTTTTTCCATCACTAGTAGATATTATAGTACCTTCTAAGTCCGTACGATATATTTGAATATTATTTTCTTCTAATAAGTTAATTGTTTTATTACTAGGATGTCCATAAGAATTATCTTTACCTACAGAAATAACAGCATATTTAGGATTTACTTTGTTAATAAAATTTTCGGTAGTCGAATATTTTGAGCCATGATGACCAATCTTTATAACATCAGCTTTTATATTACTATTAATTATATTTTCTTCAACTATATCAGTAGCATCTCCCATAAATAAATATCTATTATCTCCATATGTTAATTTTAATACTATTGATGTATTATTTAAGTCATTATCATCTTCTCCTACATACATAACTTCAAATATAGCATTACCTAAATTAAATTTTTCTCCAATTGTAGGCGTATTTAATTCAACATTTTTTTCATCAAGAGCATCAAGAACATCTTCAAATGTTTTAGTAGTAGTAATTACATTAGGCATATAAAAGTTATCAATATTAAAATTATCGATAATATCATCCATGCCACCAATATGATCTTCATGAGGATGAGTACCAAATACATATTCAAAATCTGTAATACCTAAATTTTTAAAATAATCTACTAATAAATTACCATCATTATTATTTCCAGCATCAATTAGTGCGTATTTATCATTTTCTTTTATCATAATTGCATCTGCTTGACCAACATCGATAAAATATACTTGTAAATTACCATTTTCTATATTACTTGTACTAGGTTTATTATAATATAAAAATGTACCAAATATAGTTAATAATAGTATAAAAATACCATTAAAAATTCTTAAATTATTATTTTTTTTCTTCATTTCTACTACTCTCCTAAATTAATATTATCATATTTTATAAATTTTATTAAATAAAAAATTAGCAAAAAAATAAAATAAAGAGTATAATAGTTATACATTTGGAGGGTTATAATGTATAATAAAGGAAGTTTAGTAGTATATAAAAGGGATGTATGTAAAGTTATTGATATACGTGTCATTCATGATGAATCTTATTACGTATTAAATTCTACTATTGATAGTAGTTTAAAAATAGATGTTCCTGTTAATAAAGAAAAGAAATTATTACGTCCTTTAATAACAAAAAAAGAATTAGATAATTTAATAAATGAAATAAAGTTTTTACCTGTTTTAGATGTCGAAGCTCGTATGTTAGAAGATGAATATAAAAGGCTTTTAAAAGATGGGACAATGGAATCTTTAATAACTATTATAAAAACGGCTCATTTAAGAAATAAAATTAGACAAGAAAATAAAAAAAAGTTAGCTGATAATGATCAGTATTACTTTAATTTAGCTGAAAGATATTTATATAATGAAATTTCTTATGTATTAAATGTTAGTTATGATGATGCTAAAAATTATATTATAGAAAAATTAAATAAATAAAAAGTTACTTTTTTAATTGAGTAAAAAATTGCTCAATTCTTTTTATATTATTTTCTTGATAACCAGCCATTTTTTTATTAAGTAAAATACTTTTTATAGTTTCAAGTTCATTATTTTTAATATTTATTAACTTATTTAATCTAGATTTAGAAATAGGTTTATTAGCTTGTGTATTAACATAATCCTCTTTTTCGTAACAAAATAATTTAATATATGGAAAATAGTTTTTTACTTTGTCAGCAATTAGTAACCCTTCAGGATCAAAATCGCCATTGTAATAAATTTGTGTCTTTTTATCTATTTTATCTATTAATTTATAAAAAGCTAAATTTGGCATTCCTGAAGTTATAATAATACTAGCTTTTTTTGTTTTAAAATAATTTAATATTGAAGGATTTTCAAAAATAAATATTTTATTATTTAGACCCGTAATTGAACTAATATTATTAATATTATCCATATTTAATATCAGTGCCCCAAATTTATTATTAAACTCTTCAATTATATTTTCACCTATTAAATTAAAAGTAATAACATAGTTAGAAATTGTATCATTATAAACATTTAATTCTGCTAACAAATTCCACTTATCTTCATTACAAGTTAATTTAAATTTTTTTATTTCACTTAAAATATGAAAAAATAAAGTATTACTAGAGGAATTTAAATCTAAAAAATGAGGATTACCTGTTAATGAAGCATATAAAGGTAGAGAAGTTGGTTTATTAGGTATATTATTGAGTAATATATCAATATTAATTAATTCTTTTTCTAAAGTACCTTTATTATATTTTTTCTTTAATAAAGAACTTATAATATTCTTATTATTTATATTAAAACATATAATATTTTTTAAATAATTATTATTTAATTTATTTAAAATATTATTTAAATATTGTTTATAATCATTTTCTTTTTCTAACTTTATTTCTTTATTAGTTTTTAAATTATCAATATTTAAAAAACTTGTAATTAGATTTACTAAGTTAAAATCTTTAAATTTACTTTTTTCTATTACTTTATTAAAAGTACTTAAAGAAATCTTTATATCACTACCAACTTCAAAATTTGTACCAAAAAATCTTTCAAAGGTGTTTTTTTCTATTTGAGTAATATTATTTATTTTTACAAATCCTTTAAAAGTACCAGTGGATTCATATTTGTCTTTTAAAACTTTTATAAAACGAGTAAAACCATCTTTGTTTTTTTGAAAATAATCTAAATAATTCATAAGTCACCATCTAATGATATTCTTACTTTACCATTCCAACGATAATGCTTTACCCCAATAGTTTTACTAACATGATCGCTAACTAATTCACAAATAGATATATCTTTAACAGTGCTATAATCACACCATAAAGCTTGACTAGTTAGAATATAATCTAAATCAAAAGAACTTAATATAGCAAACATTTCTTCGATATTATCATCATCTACTCCCGCAAATGCTTCATCTAATGCTATTAAACGCGGAGCATCTTCATTGGCACTAGATAGTTTAGCACATATACTTGCAAAAAGTGGTATATACATTGTTTTGGCCTTTTCTCCGCCACTAAATACGGAAAAAGCCTTATCAGTTAATTCTCTTCTTTCCCCGTCAAGTCTTTTATAATACAATTTAAATTCAAACCAATTACGATAATCAAGAATATTAAATATTATATCGTTATATGATTGTTTATTTTCTTCCATAACTTCTTCAGCATTAGCTATCTTAGCTCTAAAATGTTTAATTAATTTGTTAATAATCTCATCATTTAGTAAATCTGGATCCATTTTAAATATTTCAACTAAATCTTTAGTATCCATTTCTTCTAACGATTCTTTACTTTTATTTAACCAAGATAAATAGAATCTTAAATTACTATCTTTCCCTTTTTCTTCCATAATATCATTAATATTTTTAACCCATTCTTTGGCAGAATTTATTTTATCTTTTATTTTACTACCTATAGTTCTTAATAATATATCTTCAAATAAATGTCTATCTTTTTCACTTAATAATATTTTATTACTTTCATAATCATCTTTTAAATTACTTAACAAAGTATATAAATTAACTTTTTTCCCTTGATAAATTGCAGTAATATCTTGTCGTTCAGCTTCATTAAAAATATTTATTAATTTTTCTTCTGGTATATCTTTATCTAAATATAATTTAATACTTAGATTTTTGTTATCAAATAAAACTATATCGTTTAACGAGTAATCAATTAAACTTTGACGATAATTATTAAAACCATTGTAATAGTTAGCAGTTGCTCTCGTTTTATCTAAACTATTAATAGTACTTATTCTATTTAACAATAAATCAACATTATTTTCATTTAATTCAAAATCATTAATAACATATTTTAAGTTAAATTCTTCTTCTAATATATTAAAATATAAATCTAAATATATTTTCATTTCTTCTATCTGATTATGTAATTCTTGATAGTTAGCATTTTTTTGAATTATATTTTCACTAATTTTACCTAAATTTCTCTCTAATTCACTACTTTTTTCAGGATAATTATTTATAATTAATTCTAATTTTTTTAATTTATCACTAATTTCTTTATATTCATCAGTATTAAGAGTTTTTTCTATAACTTGATATTCTGTTTCTTTTTTAGTTAAAATTTTATTATCTTCAGCAATAATACTTAAATAGTCATCAAAAGTTTTACTTACATCTTTTAAATAATCTAAATTATTTTGTTTTAGCTCTTTTAATGAATTAATCTCATATTCTCTATTTTTTATAGAATAAAAATCTTTCTCTATGATTTCTATAATAGTACTAGCTTCGTTAAAACTTGCTAAATTTAAAGGGATTTTATTATTACCTTTAATCTTATTTAACTCTAACATAAGATTTTCTAATTCATTATTTAATTTTTTTAACTCTTCTTCTTGCTCATTTTTATTTTCTAAAATAATCTTAGTTTTAATATTGTTTTCTTCAATATCAGAAATAATATTTTTTAAAGTATAGACATTTGGAAAATCTTTCCTTTCATCATTTAGAATATAGTTATTATTTTCTAAACTAATTTTTAAATTTTCTACACTAGTAATTTTACTTTTCAATTCATTTATAAGATTTTTTTGCTTACTTATCTTTTTTAAGTGTTCATTTTTTCTATTTAAAAACCCAATATATTTTGCTTCATATATGTTATTATAACCATGCAATACATCAAACTTATAAGATTTTTCATTTATATAACTATTATCGGTCTCATCAATACTTATTGATTCTAATATACTAAGGATATAATCTTCTGAAAAATATTTAATATTTTTGATAGGATTAAAATATTTACTTAGATTATTTTTCTTTTTATTACTTGGAACTAAATAAGTAATGTTGGTATTAGAAACTTTTTTAATATCTTCTAATAAAATTATTTTAGCATTTAATAATCCAGAAGATAATAGATTTGCTTCTAGTGAGTTTTTAATATTTTTATCTATATCATCTTTAAATTCAATAACTTTATAGAAGGAAATATAATTAATATTATTATTTATTAAATATAAATTAGTTTCAGATTCTAATTCTTTATCCGTTAATTCAATTTCTTCTTCACTTTCTAATTTAGAAAGAATATTTTCTTCATCTTTTAATTCATTATTAAAATCAGTTAATTTAACTTCTAAACTAGATAATTTTTTAGTATTTTCTTGATAATATCTTTGAAATATTTCATCATATTTATTCTTAGCTAAATCATAATTATCTAAATTAAAATCAGCTAATATATTAATTATTTCTTTTAAATCAGCATCTTCTAATATAAATTCTTTGTGTTTACGATTATTTTCTATTAAAATATTTATAAAATTATCTTTTTCATTATCTAATTTTACATTTAATTCTTTTATTAATTCATCTATTTTATTATATTCTTTAATTAGTTTATTAAATTTAACCTCGCTTTTTTCAATTTTATTATTATATTCTTCTTTTTCTTTTAATATATTTCTAATTCTCTCTATATCTTTTTTCTTATTAATAATAGAATCATTAATAATGTCAAAACTTTCTAGATTTCCTGATATAATCAAATTTAAGTAATTTTCTAAAGTATTAAAATAAATTTTTTTACTATAATCTTCAATATTACTAATTATTTTTTTAACTTCATTATTTAATAAATTAATTTTATTTTCATAGCCTTCATTATTTTTATTAAGATTATTAATCTTGTTTTTACTTGATTCTAAATTTTCTTTTTTAATAATTAAATTATTTTTTAAATCTTTTATTTCATTTTCTAACTCAGCAAGTCTTTTAGTTTTAGAAATAATATCTTTATTATTATTATTTTCTTTTTCTATAATTGCTTTATCATACTCTTCTTTTAATTCTTTTATTTTCTTTTCTAAAATCCCTTTTTCAACTTCTAAATTATTATTTTCTTCTTTAAGTTTATTAAAATTTTCAATTAACTTATTATATTCTTTTTTAGTATCAGAGTATTTCTTAGCTTTTAAATATAATATTACTTGATTATAATTATTATATACTTTAATAAAATTATTTAAGTCTTTAATTTTACTATTTAAGTCATCTATTTTTTCTTTAATAGTATTCATAGATTCAATAGTTTCTACTAATGGATTAAGATCATCATTAGAAAGTGGTGGTAAAACATCATTTAAAGTTTTCATTAAAATACTCGGTTTATATTCTTTTGATAATTTAGGACTTCTAATTTGTAAAATAATATTTATAAATTCATCAAAAGATTCACTACTTTTAAACCCATATAATAAATTATTTACCATTTTTTTATATTCTTTGGCAGATTCTACAAAAATATTATTTATTCCTAAACTAGCTCTTAACTCTAATTTAGTTAAAGGTGTTTTATTAAAACCATCTTTTTGTTTATATAGTTCAAATCCATCGTGCACTCTTCGTCCATCTTTTAAAGCAAAACCAAAAAAATCAGTTTGTTTTCCCCGTTTTGCTGTTAATCCAATTCCAATAGTAATATATTTTTCTTTTTTAGAATCAAAAAATTCCATGTATAAGTAGCCCGTTGAATTATCTTTATCTTCTCCTAATAGATAATATTCTATATGTTTATCGCTACCTCCAAAAGTATCTAATCTTTTAGGCGTTTTATTACCATCTAAAATAAGTGGAATAAATGATTGCATTGTAACAGATTTACCACTTCCATTTTTCCCTCTTAAAAGCATTTTCCCATCAAAAAATTCATATTCTTCTTCATCATAATACCAAAAGTTTAAAAGACCTAATTTTGTCGGTTTAATCATTATTATCACCCCATATATCTAATTGCTTATTCTTATTTTCTATTAACTTACTACTAAAAATTCTAATGGCAGGAAGAATTTCATAATAATTATCAACATTCCTAATGAATGTGTATGTTTCTAAAATATCAATTATATTATCAAAAAAAGCACTATCTGTTAAATCTTTTAATGTTTTACTTAAATAAATATTGTATTTATTTTTAATACCAATGATTATGTTATATAAATCTTCATAACTTATTTTTCCAATTTCATATTCATTTAAGATTATTTTATTTTCTTTAATAAGTTCATATAATTTTGTAAGTACTATTAAAACTATTGCAGAAATTCTTTTATTATTTGGAAAACTATCTTTAGTTAAAGCATTTTCGTTTTCAAAAACCAAAGCCATATTTTTAGTAAGTTCTAATTCATAATTTAAATTACTTAATTCATTACTTATATGATGTCTTAATTGTTTTAAATAATCTATCTCACTTTTTGAAATATCATTCATATAAATACAAGGTGTATAAATTAAATTACGATATATTTTATATTTTCTAATATCCCCTTTTTCATCATTTTGATATGTCCATTCATCTTTAATAAAATCTTCTTCTTGTTTTATATCAAATATTTCGTTATTAAACATCCGCATAACATAATTTGATAATCCAGTAGAAATATACAAAGCTTCTGCGTTTTCATTATCGCTAAAATCATCTTTACTTGCATCTTTAAGTTTTATAACCTTTATCTTTTCTAAAAAATTTACTGCTCTTTTTAAACTTTTTCGCTCTTTAGTAAGTGTCCAATTGGGTACATTATTTAGTTCTAATGCTACAGCAGTATTTTTAACATAATCTATTAAATCAGAAAGCATAAAATATGTTTCTCTCGTTTTATCTTCGAGAAATAATAATATTAAACATAAATAAATATAGTCAGTTTGTAATATAAAATTAGGTAAACCTATACTTTCTAAAGCTTGTGCTGGTATTTTTTCTAACTTTATAAAACGATCGTGAATTATTAAACGACTGCCTAATGTTTTATTAATATAATCTCTTAATAAATGTTGATTTCTTTTAATCTTATAGTAGTTATCTAAGTCATCTTCTTTTAAAATCCAAAAATTATTTAATAATAATTGCATACATTCATTTATAGTCTCACTCATTATTATTACCCCCATTAAAAATAATTTTTATTCCATCCATATAAAAAGTACCATCTTCAGTAGTTATTTGACATTTTTCTTTACTAGGCTCAATAATATAAGTTAGTCCTAAAATACTTTCTTTATTAATTCTTTTATTACTTCGACTAATTAAATTTAATATGTAATTAAGTTCAGATTTATTTAAATTTACTTTTCCAATAAGATTTACTGTTTTTTGATTTACAAACTTAAGAAGTATTTCTTTTTCTTTTAATAAACGTTCTTTTTCTTTATTAATAATTTCTTTCTTCTTATCACTTTTTGACTCAATGATTACTCTATTTTTTATTGCTCTATTTTGCTTTTCATGAGGCTCTACCTCAATTAAAATAGGATTAACATCATAAGATGGTACAATTAAATCTGTATCTAAATTACTTATTCCTTTAAAATGTCTTACTTCATTTATTCCAAATATTACTGATGATAATTTATGACATTCTTTAATATTATTTTTACTATCAAATAATTTACAAATATTTTTATATTCTTCTTTTCTAGCAATCATATTGCCATGGAGTTCAATTAATGATGATACACATTTAGATATTTGCGTAATAATTGAATTTGTAACTTCTAATAAGCGGTCACCTTCACTAATTCCATTATTGCCAACAAACCAGTTTACTATACTTTGCCATTTACCTCTATTTAGTTCATTAAATTTCTTATAATTAAAATCTTGACTAATTTTTGGTAGTTCTCTTTGTTTTTGTTCTAATTTATTTACAATTTGTTCTTCAATATTTGCATCTAATTCTTTTATTATATTTTTTATTTTGTTTCCGTTGTTTAAATAACCTTTAATAAAATCTTGTAAATAGGATATCATTTTATTTTTGTATTCTAAAAAATAAGTACTTTCTAATAACTCTTCAGTTTTAGATTCTTGAAATTTTTTTAAAAAGTCTTGATAATTATGATTTAAATCTTTAAATTCATTAATAATTCTATTCCATAATTCACTAAAATCATCTAAAGTTTTATTATTAATATCTTTAATTTCCATTATTAAATTTTTGAGATTTTCAAATCTTCTTGGAGATAGAGATGCCGTTTTTACCTCCATTTCTTCAAGATTAATTGTTAATCTTTCGATTTCAATTGCATAATCTGTCATTTGATATCTAAATTTTTTGTTTTTAAAATCTTCTAACGTTTGAGCACTTTTTACATCTTGTACAGTCGTTAAACTCTTATTTTCAACAAGGGTTGTTAAATCACGTTCTAAATCATCAATAGTATAATCTAATATTTTATCTTTTAAATTTTCATAAATTTCTTCTTTATAAAGCCAATTCTGAGCTTGTTCATATTTATGATAAAAAAATCGCATAATTGGGCGATATCGGTAAGTATTCTCGGTTGCTAAATATTTAATTTCTGTAATTTCTTTTTGTAAATTATTTAAATTATCCATTTAGTTCCTCCGTTGAGGGATATTTTAACATAAAAAAATAAATAATAAAATATTTATTTTTTCATAACTTCTTCAAAACGATACTTTTGTTTTACATCAGGATATTTTTTATGATCAACTTCAGATAAAAACATATTTAATGGTCTAGCATATAACCCATCAGTGTGATTAGAATTGTTGTTACTATCCATACAATAATAAATAACTAAATCTTCTAGAGTTTCAGTATGTTTTGCAATACCTAATACTAAAACATTAAATCCTTTAAAATGCCTATATAATGTATATGGCTTTACTTCTCTCATATAATCACCAATTATATTTTAGCATAAATATTAATAATAATGTTGTATAATAATTACGAGAGGATAATATTTAAATTTTATAAAAAATTAAATAGGAGTATTATGATAGAAAATGGATATTTATTTGCTAAAGATAATAAAAGATTATTTGTTAATGTAAATATTGGTTGCTTAGGAAATTGTAGTTATTGTTATCTTCCTATAATGGGTTATTCCAATAATAAAATAATAAAAAGTACTAAAACAAGTGAAGAAGTAATTAATATGATTAACAATTCTAATCTTCGAATAAATAAAGACACTTTAATTACATTTGGTTGTTTTTGTGAATGTTTTGATGAATTTAATAAGGAAGAAACTATTAAATTAATAAATTATTTTTTAGATAAAGGCAATCAAGTACAAGTATCGACTAAAAAAATGTTAAATTATCTTGATATTAAAAAGATACTTTCTCATATAAAGTATTATGGTCAATTTATCTTATTTGTAAGTAGTGCTTCTATTTCACAACACAGTGTTTATGAAAAAAATACTGATATTCCAGAGCTAAGATTTAAAAATTTTAAATTTAGTAAGTATTTTTCCCGTTATTTTATATTTAAAGCCAGTTCTTAAAAATATAACTTATAAAGATATATCACTATATAAAGAATTAATAAAATCATATAACATAAAATATGTTGTTGTTGGTTCTATATTTACAAAAGATAAGTCTTTAGAAAGTGTTCATTTTTCTAGTAATAATACATTATTTTATAATGAAATAAATGATGAATATGTGATAATTGATGAATTAAAAAAAATATCTAATGTTTATAGACGCAGTAGTGAAGTGTGCAGTTTATTAAAAAGAATTGTATCGTAATATGATTAATGTTAAAATAGTTTTTATAATTTTTTAGGAGCTGAAAAAATGAAAAATACTAATAGAATAAAAAGATATATTTCAAAAAAAATTTATGATAAATTACGCCAAGAATATTTAAAATATTATATTAGTAATATTGGAAGAATAGTTGAAGAAGAAGACAAAATAATATGTTATGTTGATCAGAAATCGTTAGAAAAGTATAAAGGTAATAATCCAATTTATGAACTAAAACTTTATGGTATGAATCAAGTAACAGATGGAATAAAAGAACAGGTTAAAAAATTAGGCTTAGATAAGCCAGTATATTATATTTTTGATGGTATTAATTTTAATACAGCGGTAAAATTAGTTTCAAGATGGGCAACTATTGTGTTTAAAAATTGTACCTTTAATAAAGGAATTAATGTGCTTTGGTGTGATAACATAGTTTTTGAAAATAATAAATATATTGATTGGGCTAATATTTATTTTACTAGTGACATTTTTATGAATATTAATAGAGTCAATGAGTTAACATTTATAAATGAAGAATTCAAAAATAGTTATGAATATACAAAAATTTATGATACAAATTTTGGCATGCGTTTAAATGCTAAAAGATTAAATATTACAAATTGTATATTTGGAGATGCAACAACAACTTGGATAAATATAATTTCAGAAGAAACAAGACTTTATAATTCTAATTTAAAAGCAAAAGAAATACACTTAAATTCAGAAAGTATAAAATCTGAAAATAGCACATTTATGGCTTCTGATGGCATAGAAATTGATAATCAAAATAGTGATTTTAATTCTATAGTATATGCTCCTATTGTATTTTATAATAGTATGGTATTAGAAGGTAAAAATAATAATGTGCATGAAGTTAATAGTGCTAATGCTTTATTAAACGATGCTCGAAAAGAATTTTTAACAAAATTATATGAAGTATACAATCAATGTCGTTATATTAATAATCAAAAACTTTAGAATCTTAAAACTAAATTAGAAAAACAACAAGTATTAAAATTATTAAAAAAGAAAGGCTAATTTTAAGATAATAAATTATAAAAGTAATTATCCTACTTAGTATTGAGTTAGTTTTATTGTGGATAATTAATAAGTTAAATTAAAAAACTTACAAACTTTTATTAGTTAGTAAGTTATTTTTTCGTTTTAGTTAAATAACTATCTAAAACTTCGTATAAATTTGTATTTAAACAAGTTTTAACTAGTTCATTATCATTTTGTAATAATGAATTATTTATTAAATAATTAGAAAGAATATTGGCCAAAGGATATCTTAATAAATAATTAACTATATTAGATGAAACATCAAATCGTTTTATATATTTTATTTTCTTTAAATCAATATCACTATCAAATATATTTCCATTTTTATTAAATAAATCTTCATAATAAAGTTCATATTTAATTGCAATAACCATTCTTTTTTCAAAATATTTTCTATTATTAATTCTTGTATAAATTAAATTTTTATATTTATCATCATTTAGCCATTTTTCAAAATTTTTCTCCATATAAAATGCAAAGGTTTCGGATAAAAACCAATATTCATCTGGTACAATCAAGGATTACTATTCCTGTCAATATAATGTGCTAGTTCATGAACAAGTATAAAAACGTTTCCATCATTTCCTTGTAATTTAATATATGCTTTATTATTTTGAGTATCAGTAAAAGATTTTTCTTTATTCTGAAATATTATTCTCTTATTTTTAAAACCTTCTAAAATCATATTGTAGTATTCAATATTATATTCTTTATAAAATTGAAGAGCTAATTTTAAAGGATTTTTAATTGTTACTAAATAATCTATTTTTGTAATTTCTATATTAAAAATATCAATTAACTGATATATAATATCTTTTTCTAAAAATTTTCGATAAGTAGATTCTAACTTAATTTGTTCTATAAAATTTTTAATATCTATCTTTTCCATAAAATATTATCTTTTTAATTTCCTTATTAGTCTTTTTTCATTTACTTTATCTAATATCAATAATAAACTATATTTATGAAAATCTTCCGTAATTGTTGGGATTTTATCCTTTAAAGGTACTATATTAACAACATATGGTAAATCAAAATAATGATTACTTTCATTTGAATCAAAAATAAATCCAGTAAAAATTTCTCTATATCTAGTTTTACCATTTTCATTTATTTTTTCAAATATATATTTTTGTGTAGTTTTATTGACCATCGGACCAAATGGTGTTACTTCACTAGATATTTGCTCTAAATTACCTATTACTAAATTATCAGATTTGTAATAATCTTGCATTTTATAATTATCACTATTAACTTTTGCTGAATTATTTTCTAGTTTTTTTTCTTTCTTCCTTTTTAAAATACTAAACATATTTTTATCTCCTTTGTATAGACGCTATTATAACATATATTATAGTCTGTAAGTTATTTTTTTATTTTAAAAGAATAATATCCAAATTATAAACTAAGATTTTCTTCTATAAGGTTTAAATACTAAAATTAATTCAATTCCAATATTACACTTTTTACATTTTGGTAATATAGATTATTTATTCTTTTAATGATATAATTTTTTTATAAAAAATTGCTTGAAAAATTCAACTGATGAATGATATTTCGTTGAGGAGGTAAAAACAATGAATAGAGAAAAAATATTTAGAGTTTTGACACTTGTATTTATGATTATAACTTTTATAGGTGCAGGGTATGTATTATTTAATAAAGGACAAGTTAATGCTGGATATGCTGTAATTCCAAGTTTATTTTGTGCAATTTTTTTCTCAATTAGCAGTTTACGAAAAATTTAAAAAAGAAAAAAATAAATAGTAATTATTTCCTCAATTAAATTATAAAGTGAAAGGTTAAAGTAATGTTATATGAAAAAAAAGAAGAAAATTATTGTAAGAATTTTAATTATATTATTAATCATAATTATTGGAATAATTGCTGTCTATAAATTGATTGAAACTGGAGTTATAAATAGAGAATCCTTTAAATTTAATATTGAAAATACTAGTTCTATTCCAGTTGATACAACAAATAACGATAAAAATAAAGATAATATAGAATGGGATGAAATAACAGAAGAAGGGGTTAATGAAGAATTATTATTTCAAAATGTAGATACTAAAGATTTAGAAAAAATTTCAACACTATTGCAATCTTTAACTGCAGAAATTGCTCAAAAGGAAAAAGAAGATATTAATTTTTATTTAAGTGCAGGTTGGTATCAATATGCACTAGATAGTGAGCAATATAATGAAGTTATAAATATGGGAAACGATGCAATAAAACCATTATATTTAATAATATATAAAAGTCCTAATCAAGGATCTTATGAGTATATTTGTGCAATGGCATTATCAAAACTAGTTGATTTTGACGATACAACCGAGTCTTGGTCTACTTCAAAAGAATTTTTAGAAAAGTTTAATCAAAAAGTTATTAGTAATAGAGAAAATTAATTAAATATATATTACTCATCAAAAATGATAGGTTCTTTTTAATAATTAGTATTATTTTCTAAAATATAATTGTGTGAATTCTTTTATTAAAATTTAAGTGAAATGTAAATTTGATTTTAATTAAACATAGAAAAGTAAAAAAACTTACAAACTTTAATAGTCTGTAAGTTAATTTTAATTTGGAGCAATAGCACAGGCTATTTGAAACTCCTAATAGTAAAAGTTGATAAACAACTAATCACTAAAATAATAATACCACAAATATTGATAAATTCAAATACTTATGCTGATTAATTTGTCAAATTATGTTATACTTATAGTAGCTGAATATCTTTATGATATTCTTTTTTTATAAGGAGGATAGATTATGCCTGAATCTAAAAGAAGTTCAAAAAAAACTGAACATAGAGCCGTTAGTAAAATTAGATATTTAATTGATGAACTTGAATATATCGATTATAATTTTAGTGAAAATGATAAAGGTATCTCATTTGATGGTACAATAGATTTATTTAAAGGAGATATAGATTTAAAAGAAAATTGGGAAGGTAGTATAAAAGCCCAGATAAAAGGTAGAACCATGTATAAAGACCCAACTAATGTTGATAAAATAACTTTTGATTTAGATAAAAGAGACTTGAATAATTTTTTGAAAGAAGACGGAACGATACTTATAGTAGTTAAATTTTATGACAAAGATATAAATAAATATGGCATTTATATTAATCCTTTACTACCTGCGGATATAAAAAAAATACAAGATGAAAATAAATCTAACACTTCAGCAAATGTAAAAGTAAAATTAAGAAAAGTTAAAGATAGCATAAACTTAGAAAAAATATGTAGAACATTTAAAATAAATCAAGATATTCAAAAAGGTAAAATTGATTTAATAAATAATAACTTTAAAATGGATCCCTCATATATAACAAAATTCTTCTTGTGGGATTCAAAAGATTTCAGGTTAGAAAATTTACTTGGCTCTACTCAATATTTTTATACTTATGATTCTAATCAAAATTTAATTAATATATGTTCACAAGAGATAAATACTTTAACGGAAAAAATGAATTATAAAATTACTGATAAAGATGAAAAAATTGTTTTTGATGATATTACATTGACTACTACGGATGAAGAAAAAATAATATCTTTTGGTAAATCATTTGTATTAAATCCTAAAAAGTTTGAATTTAATATAAAAATACAAGGCACTTTTCACGAAAGAATTAAAACTTTAGATTTTATAAAGTGTATTTATAATGAGGGTGGCTTTTATGTTGATGGAAATTTATTATCTTTAAATATAAATGATAACTTCAAAGATAGTTTTGGTAAAATATATGATGAATATAAATCCATTGAGAGTTTTTTGTCAAAACATAATGTTAAAAAAGATTTAAACTTTGATCTTTGGACTAATGATGATTTTAAAAATTTAGGTATAATTATTTCATCAATAGAAAACAAAAGAGCAATAAGTTTTAATGGTTCATTGAATTCAATGTTAGGACCATATAAAATAAAAGATTTATCGTTATCAATTCTTGCAGTTAGACGTAATGATGGATTGTTTGATACATATTCTATATGGAATTCTGACAATCAATATAATAATTTTAAAATCACAATACCTGGTAATAATGATATATTATGCAATAATAAATTTATGGTATTAAATAAGGAGGCATATCTTTCTGATGATATTAATTACGATGAAATGAAAAATAGTTTCAAAAATATTGAATATAACAAAGACAATAAAATTTTAATAAATGCTCAAGTTTTAAATTTGATTGATATATATGATGAAAATAATAATAAGGACTTACTTGATTATTCAATGTGGTTAACAAATAATCTTTTAACTCATTCTAATGAGGAGGATAAACATATTTATTTTATAAATCGTTGTCAAATATTAAAAAGACTTGATTCAATTTCTAAAGAAGATAAAGAAGAATTATTTAAAATCAAAGAAAATACAACAGATTCATTAACAAAAATAAGTTGTAATTTATTACTGGATAATAAAGAGGATGCTAATATAATAATAAGTAAATTAGATGAAAATGCTCTTGCAACTTTAAAAGAATTTCCAATTTCAAAATACATTAATTAAAATTCAATTGTTTTAAGACAAAACCAAATAAAAATGGTATAATAATTATTAAGAGTATTGGAGGTAAATAATAATGAAAAAATCAAGAAAATGTATAGAATTATTTGCCGGTGCTGGAGGTTTGGCATTAGGTTTAGAACAAGCAGGTTTTGAAGAAATCGGATTAGTTGAATTTGATCATACCGCTTGTGAAACATTAAGAATAAATAGACCTAATTGGAATGTGTTGGAAGAAGATGTAATTGAAGTATCAAAAAGAGATTTATTAAAAGAATTTAAATTAAAAAAAGGAGAACTTGATTTACTATCTGGAGGATATCCGTGTCAAGCATTTAGTTATGCAGGTAAAAAATTAGGACTAGATGATGTTCGTGGAACAATGTTTTATTATTATGCTGAATTTATTAAGCAATTACAACCTAAAATGTTTTTGGCAGAAAATGTAAAGGGACTAACTACTCATGATGGTGGTAAAACTATTGGTACAATGGTAAATGTATTTAAAGATTTAGGATATGCAGTTGAATGGCAAGTTTTAAATGCTTGGGATTACGGAGTTGCTGAAAAAAGACAGAGAGTTGTTATTATTGGAATAAGAAATGACTTAAAAGAAAAAGTAAAATTTGAATATCCTACACCACATGAATATAAACCTGTATTAAGAGATGTCTTAAAAAATGTACCTGATTCTATTGGTGCTAAATATCCAGAAAGTAAAAAGAAAGTTTTTGATTTGGTTCCACCTGGAGGATATTGGAAAGATTTGCCAGATGATGTTGCTAGAGAATACATGAAATCTTGTTATTTTATGGGTGGTGGAAGAACAGGAATTGCTAGGAGGTTATCATGGGATGAACCATCATTAACACTTACGTGTTCTCCAATGATGAAGCAAACAGATAGATGTCATCCAGATGAAAGTAGACCATTTACAACGAGAGAATATGCACGTATTCAATCATTTCCTGATGAATGGCAATTTGCTGGTAAAATGAATGATATATATAAGCAAATTGGAAATGCTGTTCCCGTTAATTTAGCAAAATGTGTTGGAATAGAAATAATGAACGCATTAAATGGAGGTGAAGCATAATGTGGGAATTAGATTTTATATCTAGGGAAGATTTTAAAGAACACGTAGCAAATACTATAAAAACATATGATAATACATTAAAATCAATAGATTTAAAAACTTTTAATAGTAATATTATTGATCCTATTAAATTAACTTTTGATAGTAAAGTATATAGAAAAGATATAGAAGAAGTTATTGAAAACGAATTAGTAAGACAAAGAGATAAGACAAATACAAATGCGATTGGTTATTTTCATCAGAATCTATTTAAATATATTAAAAATTGTGAAGTACCAGATGTAGGTTTTGATGTTATTTTTACTAGAAAAGATGGTTCAAAGGTATATGTAGAAATGAAAAATAAACATAATACAATGAATTCTTCTGCTGCACAGAAAACATATTTAAAAATGACAATGCAACTTTTAGAAGAAGATTGTGATTGTTATTTAGTAGAAATAATTGCAAAGAAAAGTCAAAATATTATTTGGAGTATTTCTTTAGATTATCAAAAAACAACAAACGAACATATAAGACGTGTTTCTATAGATAAGTTTTATGAGGAAGTGACGGGTAATAAAAATGCTTTTTACTTAATTTGTAAAAACCTACCAAATATTATTGATGAGATAATCAGTGAGAATAAAGAACTATCTGTTGAAGAAGATACAGTAATTAGTGAATTAAAACAAAATAATCCTGATATTTTAAAATCATTATATATGTTGGCATTTAGTACTTATGAAGGATTTAAAGAAGAATAGAGTTATTACATTAAAGCAACCATGGGCTTCTTTAGTTGCTAATGGCTTAAAAATTTATGAATTTAGAAATATGAATTATTCGTATCGTGGCAAAATTTTTATCCATGCTGGAAAAGGTATAGATAAAGATGCTTTGGAAAGCGTTAAAGAATACAATTTAGAATATCCACAATCTAAAATATTAGCAGAAGTTGAAATTGTTGATTGCTTAAAAATTGATGATAACTTTAATAAATTTATAAATGACATGAATTCTCCTGTATATGGTAACAAGCAAAGAACAGGATACGCTTGGAAATTGAAAAATATAAAAAAATTAAATTGTAACAACACTATTAATGGAAAACAAGGTATTTGGTATATTGATGATAAAGAAATAAAATAGATGATTAACGTTCATAATTATCTTTTTCTTTGCTCAAATCTAAATCTTCAATATCTTCATCATCCAAAACATTATCTTCATACATTTCATTAACAACATCAATATATTTATCATCTTTATCATACCAAGTATGAAGTTTGCTATGTAAGAAAGATATTAATTTATTAAATTTTTCTTTCCAATAATCAATGATATTTCTTAAATCATTAATCTTTGATTTTAAAAATGATATTTCATTATCTTTTTCCTCAATAGTAGCGTTTAAGGTTTTAACTCTTAAATTAAGTGCCTCATTATTTTCAGTAAGAGTTTTAATTTTTTTTCTATTATCTTTTAATTCATCATTAACATTGTTAAGAGTTTTAGATAAAGTTTGTATTTTATCATACTCTTTATTTGTATTATCAACTTGTTTGATAAAATCGATAAAAGAATCTTTATCTTCTTTTGATAATATATAATTATCTTTATTAATTTTAGATGTTTTAAGATTATTAATTTTATCTTTTATATCTTTAGAGTTTGTTTTTAATTCTGAAGATTTTTTATTTGCTACTTCTAAATTTTCAGTATTCTTTTCAAGTTGTTTTTTCATTTCAATATAATTGTCCATATCTTTAATATGTATATCTCTATTTCTTCCTTTTTGTTTTTTCTTTAAAGTAGAATCTAAATTATATTCTTGATTAAATTCTTCAATACATAAAGTTCTCATTTTATCTTGTAATCTGATTAATGATTCTTTAGTGAATACATCGGATTTGCCAACTTGTTTTTCCATACCATTTTTATTTTTGTATTTAATTGGAACACCAACTACATGCATATGTGGACTTGTTTCATCATAATGGATTATTGCTGAAGCAACTTTAAAATTCGGAACTAATAATTCTAAATCATCAACTTGTTTCTTATAAACTTCTGACATTTTCTTTTTATAATTTTCATCTTTAGTATCCCAGTATTCTTTATCTCCAAGTTCAATAATAATTTCACAAGCAAGATCCTTTTTCTCATTATTAGATACATTATCAAAATAATTATCTATCATACGACTAGGTCTAGATTGTTTTGAATTGTATTCTAATCTTGCTTCCTCAAATTCATCTAAATATAATTTTTTAACATCTTCAAGTGGAGAAGAAGAACCTTTTACTATTTCAATTAGTTCTTGTTCATTATTATATTTTCTATAATTATGTTTATCTACTTTCGATAATTGTCTAATATTTTGAATAGCATTATTACAATATGAAGTTGTTCCACTTAAATTATTTTTACCATTTCTTTTAGATATGTTTTTTCTATTTTGATCACTACCTAAATGTAGTGAATAAGCAAGTTCTTCCATATATAAATCACCATCCTTTTTATAGGAGCATATTTTGTCATCCAAAATTACTAACCCCCTAGGAATTTTGTACGCCTAGCATACAAAATATCCAGTGGTCTAAGGTTTAACACCTTAGAATTCGTTTACTTTATTTCGTAATAACCAAAACTTCGTAAATATTTAAAACTTCATAAAGTATTAATTTTTAAATTGCTATCGCCACTTTCATTTACTTCGTAAACAAAACGTGCCACGCATTTTAAAAATTATTTTCGTTAACATTATCAGGTATTGTTTCAAATACATCTCTAATGTTAACTTTTATATCATTAGGGTTATTCTGTGTAGCAAACATCCCCATTGATACCCAATTATTATCTACATTATTATTTTCTTGTAATGGAAATGTTCTAATAGGAACTTCATTTCTACGAAGTGGTCCAATATCTAATTTTTCAGTTTCTTTATAATATGTTCCTTTATAAAAATTAACTTCATAATATTCATTTAATCTATAAAAATGTTGCATTACATCTTTAATAGGTAAATACTCACTATATCTAATTTCACTATCAACACATACACCATTAAAGTTATAAGTAAGTGGTCTTTTTTTATCAATAAAACCTTTCTTGTATAATTCTTCATAATCACTATAAAATGTACTTCTAAAATTAATTTGTTTTACTTCGTATTTGCTATTTACCATTTCAAGTTCGATGTCATCAACATATCTCATAATAATATCTGCTTTTATATCTCTATCAAGTAAATTCCAATTATCATTGAAAGCATAGTAAGATATTGGTAATTTAACTTTATTAATAAAGTCCATATCTCTTTTTAATAATATATCTTCAGTAGTAAAGTTTAATTGTTCTGCTTGTGAGTTTTCTAACAATTTAGAATTAATCATTTCAATTTGATTTTCTATTATTTTAGACTCTTCTTTAAATTCTTCTTCAGTAAATAATTCATCAATATATGCTTTTCTAATTCTTTCTTTTTTGTTATTTAAATTTTTTAATTCTTTTTTTAGTTGTTCTTTAGGATTATCTACTTTTGATTTTAAAACTGGTAAAAAGAACTCATTAACAACATTATCGTATTCTAATATATCAGCAAGTAAGTTTTTAATTTTTTCTTCAATCTTATCTTCGTGAATATTATTTTTACAATTTTCACATCTATAATAGAAATACCATTTATCAGATTTAATTTTATGTGAAGCACCACCAGCAAGTATTCTTCCACATTTTGGACATTTTAACTTTTGTAAAAAAATATAAGTTTGTGTTCTCATATAGTTCTTTTGATTTTTCTTTTTTTGAACTTGGCAGTTTTCCCACATTTCTTTACTTATTATTGGCTCTACAACATCTTTATAGTAAGTAGGATGATTTGTTCTTTTACCATGTACATAATCACCTTTATAAACCTCATTTGATATTATTCTTAATATTCCTGTATCTTTCCAATTAGTTTTTCCTAATACTTGTTCTTCATTAAATATAGTTGCAATATTATAATAAGATTTACCTTCAAAATATAAATCATATATTCTTATTACAATATCTTTTGTAAGTGGATCAGGTACTAATTTTTTATCAATATGTTTATAACCAAGTGGAGCTCGAGCAGGAATATGACCTTCTTTAATTGCACCTGCTAAACCAACTTTAGTTCTTTCACTTGTTCTTTCTATTTCTTGTTGAGAAACACTTGTTAAGATTCTTGAAATCATTTTACCATTTGCATTAGTAGTATTTATATCATCATTAGCACAATCCAAATATGCATCGTTTTCCTCTAAAAATTTCAATATATTTTCCCAATCGTAAACAGAACGGGTTAATCTATCCAACTTTAAAACAACAATAGTATTACATTTTTTATCTTTTATATCTTGTAATAATTCTTCAAAAGCAGGTCGATAATTGCCGGTTTTAGCACTTATACCAGAATCTTTATATATTTTATATACTTCATATCCTTTGTATTCACACATAGCCCTTAAACGTTTTTCTTGTTCCTTTAAACTGAATCCTTCTCGTGCTTGATCTTCGGTACTAACTCTTATATATAATCCTGCAATTTTATTTTCTTCATTCATTATTTATCAACTCCTTTTATCAACAAAAAAGGGAGTCAAAAATACTAGTTCAAACTAATACCTTTGACTCCACTTAATTTTATATTATATTTTTTATTAATTATGTACTTGACCATAGATGTACCTCGCTTTCTAATAAAAGACGGATACTGCTTGTCATTTATTGGTTTTATATAATATACTTTTAAACTTGATTTGTCAATCCTATCAATAGGTATTAATTTATTTTATATAATTTTCTAATTCAGATAATTTAATCTTATTTGATAAATTTTCTATAAATATTTCATTAGAATAGTTAAAAGCAAGAAAAGTAATATTATTAATAATAATTCTATGTGGCTCAATATAAGTTAAGTTCGTCTTGTCAATTTTTCTAATACTACCATTAATAATAGTTGGTTGTACTTTAGCAAATTCGCATATAAATTCAATTTTCTTTTTTAGTGATTCTTCTAATGAAATTTCTTCTTTAATAATATTTACCATAGTTCCATCCTTTCTTTATAAAGTAGAATAGTTTTCTAAACGAAAAAAAACTAATCCATTTCTAGATTAGTTATTTATCAAAACTCGAAAAGTTCGAGCAGATTTCACTATGGAGCAGGCAAGGGGAATCGGACCCCCATCCTAAGCTTGGGAAGCTTATGTTCTACCACTAAACTATGCCTGCATATAAGAATTATAACATATTTAATAAATAATAAATAGCATTTTTATTTCATATAATTAGTTGGGTGTTATAATGAACGGATTAACTACAAAAGAAGTTATAGAAAGCCGTAATAAATATGGAAGTAATACTTTAACTAAAATAAAAAGAAAATCTTTTTTAAAATTAGTTTTAATATCACTTAGTGATCCAATTATTAAAATTCTTTTAATAGTATTATCTATTAAGTTTATTTTTTTATTTAAAGATTTTGATTGGTATGAAACAATAGGTATTTTAATAGCAGTAGTGTTAGCTTCATTAATTAGTGCTTTATCTGAATATGGAAGTGAAGAAGCATTTAAAACGTTAGAAGAAGAGTCTAGTAAACAATTAGTTAATGTTTTAAGAAATGGTAAAATAACTACTATTTCTTCTACTGATATAGTAGTAGGTGATGTAGTTTTATTAAATAGTGGTGAACGTATTCCAGCCGATGGTTATATTATAAGTGGAAATTTAACAGTTAATGAATCAAGTATTAATGGAGAATCTAAAGAAAAACATAAAAAAGAAGGTGAATTTCTTTATTCTTCAACAATAATTTATGATGGCGAAGCTAGGATGTTAGTTAAAAAAGTAGGTGATAATACTTTAATAGGAGGCTTAGCAAAGGATATCCAAGAGGATGATGAAATAAGTCCTTTAAAAAAGCGTTTATCTAAATTAGCTAAAATTATATCTTTATTTGGTTATGTAGGTGCTGTATTAGTAGCTATTATATATTTAGTAACAACAAATGATTATAGCTTTGATAATATTTTATATACTTTAACTTTAAGTATAACTGTTTTAGTAGTAACTGTACCTGAAGGTTTACCATTAATGATATCTTTAGTGCTATCATCTAATATGAAAAAAATGGTTAAAGATAATGTATTAGTAAGAAAATTAATAGGTATTGAAACTAGTGGAAATATAAATTGTTTATTAACTGATAAAACTGGTACAATTACAGAAGGAAAACTACATGTTACTTCATATGTTAGTCCAAATAATAAATCCTATACTTCAATTAATAAAGTACCCATAGGATTAAAAGAAAATTTACTAAATAATTTATATTATAATAATTCTAGTTCTTTTAATGATAATAATTTACCTATTGGAGGTAATCAAACAGATAAATGTATTTTAGAATTTGTAGAAAAGAAATTAAGAACTCATAAAATTATTGAAAAAGAATTATTTAATAGTAATAAAAAATATAGTTCGGTTTTATTAGATAATAATATAAAATATTATAAAGGTGCTAAAGAAGTTCTTTTAGATAAATGTATTTATTATTTAAATGAAAATGGTGAAAAAAAGATTATTTATAATAAAGATAAGATTACTAAAGAAATGGATGCAGTAGCTAGTATGGGTTCTAGAATAATATTTTTAGCTTTAAATGATAAAAGTGATAGTAATAGTTTAATATATATGGGATATCTTGTTATAAAAGATACAATTCGTTCTACCGCAGCATCATCAATTGATATTTTACATAAATCAGGAATAAATGTCATAATGATAACTGGAGATAATATTAATACTGCTACTGCTATTGCTAAGGAAGCTAGAATAGTTCAAAGTAAGGAAGATATTGTACTAGATTCTAAAGGATTTAATAATCTAAGTGATGAAGAAGTAATTAGTATTTATCCTCGCCTAAAAGTAATAGCGCGAGCTTTACCACAAGATAAAAAAAGATTAGTAACAATTTTACAGAAAGAAAATTTAATTGTTGGAATGACTGGCGATGGGATGAATGATGCTAGTGCTTTAAAAAAAGCAAATGTTGGTTTTGCTATGGGAAGTGGGACTTCAGTTGCTAAAGAAGCTAGTGATATAGTAATTTTAGATGATAATATTAAATCGATAACCAAAGCTATATTATATGGGCGAACAATATTTAAAAATATTAGAAAATTTATAATTTTTCAATTAACAGTAAATATATGTGCAATGTTTATGGCAATTATTGGTCCTTTAATTGGTGTAGCAACTCCGGTAACCGTTATTCAAATGCTATGGATAAATATGATTATGGATACTTTAGCAGGAATAGCTTTTTCTCATGAACCAGCATTAAAAGAATATATGTTAGAGTCTCCTAAAAATGAAAATACTCCAATTATAAATAAATATATGTATCAAGAAATATTTGTTGCCGGTATTTATTCTTCAATATTAGGTTTATTTTTTCTTAAATCACCTTTAATTAGTAATATAATACGGTATTCTCCCGATAATCGTTATTTATATACAGCATATTTTTCTTTATTTGTATTTATGGGAATAATTAATGCTTTTAACTCTCGTACTATTAGATTAAATGTATTTGCTAATTTATGGCGCAATAAACATTTTATAGTAATTTTTTCTTTAATAATTATTATTCAATTATATTTGATTTATTATGGTGGTTCATTATTTAGAACTTATGGATTAACACTTAAAGAATTGTTATTTACTATTAGTTTATCTTTAACGATAATACCAATAGATTTTATTAGAAAAAGATTGACTAAAAATAGAGCAGATAAAATTTAGCTAGATTAATTATACTAGCTTTTTTTTATAAATAAAATATGTTATTATTTTAATAGGATAGTGATATGATGAAGAAAAATTCTGGTTTTGTTTTTATAGAAACAGTTATGGTAACAGTTGTACTTTCTATAGTATTAATTGCTTGTTTAGTAGCATTTAACAAATTATTAGCAGAAGAAAAAAGAAGATTAATGTATGATGATACGTCATATATTTATACTACTTATCATATAGAAAATTTTATTGTATCTCTAAATATAGAAAAATATATAAAAGAGTATATGTTGCAAGAAGATTCTAAAACTGAATATAAAAGGAAGATAGTAGAATTTAATTGTAGTGATCGTACCTTATATGATTTAGTAAATAATGGCGAGATTGATCCTAAAGAAGAGCAAAAAATGAATTTTTGTACTAATGTTATAAATTCTGATGCTTTGAATATTAAACATATTTATATTACAACATATGATGTTAATTCAATAAAAGATTGTCTTGATGATAATGGTAATGTTGTTTGTGATACAGCTGATATGGAAGTTTTAGATAACTTAAGTATTAATGCTATATATTATTTACGTACTTTATATGGCTCTAATAAAGATCCAGATAATCCCGACTATCGAGTAATAGTAGAGTATGAAGAAGAAGTTAATAATTGTAAAGTAACTAAAAATCCAGTTAATGGCTCTTGTCCATCAAATTATAATATGGTTAATTCAAAATGTTGTAAAAAAGATTTAAAAAACTATTATAGTAATATAAAACTAGTAATAAGAGGTACTTATTTATGAAATTAAATAGTAAAGGTATGACCTTAACAGAAGTAATAGCAGCTTTAATAATTTTATCTATAGTTATGATATTTTTATTTAATATATTATCTGATTTACGTTACGAAGATTATTTAAGTTTAAGTCGTAATGAAGATTCTATTAATAGAGCTAATTTAATTAATATTATAGAAAATGATTTTATTAGTAAGGATTTATATAGAGTTAGTTCTTGTGAAGATGGTAATAATATTTGCTTACTTTTAGACTTTAAAAAATCAAATCAAAAAAAATTAATAGTAGCAGAAACATTTGTTGCATATGGTTCTGAAAATGCGTTAGAAAAATGGGATTTACAAAATGGAAAATATGATTTACAAGGTTTTTCTTATTGTTTAAAAACTTCTAGTTATGATGAAAACTTATCTGATTTAACTAATATGCAATATAGTGAATACTTTTTTTTAAGAATAAAAGTACCTGTAATTGATATTATAGATAATGGTCGTAAAGCAGATTTAGATTTAACTTATATGAATAAATCAATTAATCATCAATTTCCTTATTCCATTAGTGTTCGTGGTAGTACTTATACTTGTGTCTAATTATTTCATATAATTTATTTTAATTTGTTTTTTATAATTTCTAACTATTTCTTTAACAAAGATAGATTCTTTTTCCTTATTAACAAGTAAAATACAATAATTTTTAGTTCTTGTTAAACCTACATAAAATAATCTTCTTTCTTCTCCAAAAGGATAACTTTCTTTAACATTATTTACATATTTTAACATCATATTAGTTTTAATTTTACTTGGTAATCCACATATATCATTTTCTAAGTTAATTATAAATACATTATTACTTTCTAATCCTTTAGAACGATGGATAGTTAAATATTTAATATCAATATTTTCAAAATTTTTAATAATTATTTTATTATTTTTAAATGTTATCTCATTATTTAATATTAAATTAATATCTTTATTATTTCTTCCTAGTACTAAGAAATCATTTCCATAAAGATTAAATAATTTTATAATTATTTTCTTAAAATCATTTTGAATATTTTTATAATATATTATCTGTATTGGATACTTTAAAGATTTAAAAGAATTTAAGTCTTTTTTTATTTGCAATTTATTTTTCATAATAAAATCACCAGCTATTTTAATTAACTCTTTACTATTTCTATAGGTAGTATTTATTTTAAGAATTTTAGCATCATTAAAATATATTTTAAAATTAACAAACAAATCTAAGTTGCATCCAGAAAAGCGATAAATTGATTGAAAATCATCGCCAACAACCATTAATTTAGCATTAGTTTTATTTAAGATAGCTTCTATTAACTGGAATCTTATTAAAGAAGAATCTTGATATTCATCTATTATTATATACTTATATGGTAAATTTATTTTCCTTTTAATAATAATTTCTTTTGCTTTAATAATTAAATCATCAAAGTCCAATTCATTATTATCAATAAGAAATTGTCGATATTTTAAGTAAATATTTAAAGTAATTAATAAAAAAGCTTTTCTTTTTTTAGAAGTAAAAATATGGTACTTAGTATTTTTTAAATAAGTATAAAAGTTATTAAAAGAATAGTTATTACATTTAAAAAGGCGAATAAAAGTACTGATTAATTCGATAATTTTTTCAATTTTATTACTATTATTATTTATATAAAAAATATATTCTTTAGTATTTTTAAATTTTGCATTTAATATAATTCCTATATATTCTATTTGTTTTAAATTATAAGTTATATCTATAAATAAATATTCATAAATACACCTATTTAAAGTTTCATTATCAGTAATATTAAAATTTATATTCTCTTTTCTTAATATTTCTATACTTAATTTATGAAAAGTAAAAGTATCAATATTTAGATTAAATTCTTTAGTAATTTTTTGCTTTAAACTTAAAGCAGCATCTCTTGTATATGATATACATAATATTTCTTCTTTTTTATATTTTTTATTATTAATTAAATAATTAATTTTTCCAAGAATAGTAAGGGTTTTACCGGCTCCAGCTCCAGCAACTACCAGTAAATGATTAGATTCATCAAGAACTATTGCTGTTTGTTCTTTATCTAGTTCATATCCGTTTATGAGCATAATATAACTTTCTATTCTTATAATTATCTCAACCGGTTGTTATTATATCATAAATAAAAAATTAGGAAACTTTTAATCCTAATTTAATATATTTTTAACATCTAAATTTTTATTTTTATATTCTTCATATAATTCTTTAAAACGATTATAATGAATTACTTCTCTTTGTCTTAGAAACAATAGGGGCTGTATAAGATCAGGATCAGTAGCTAAGTTAAGTAAATTTTCATAACCAGCTCGTGCTTTTTCTTCTGCAGCCATATCTTCGCATAAATCAACAACCGGATTACCAGTTGATGCAAAATAATCAGCTGTAAATGCAACTCCTGATGGATTTACTGGATATACTCCTTTACCATGTTCTGTATAATATTCGGCAAGTCCAACAGCTTCTAATTCTTCAAGTGTTGCATCCTTAATTAATTGCCTAAACATAGTAGCAATCATTTCACAATGACCTAATTCTTCTGTAGCAATCATATTTAATAAAGCTTTTCCTTTAGCATCAGGCATTGCAAAACTTTGTGAAAAATATCTTAAAGCTGCTGCTAATTCTCCAGCATAACCTCCTAAAGCACTAATAATATATTTTGCCATTCTTAAATCTTTCTTCTTGATATTTATGGGAAATGCTAAGTGTTTTTCATATTTATACATATTTTACCCCTCCATCATTATCCCATGGCCATGGGTTTTTATAATAATCATAAATATTAGTGTATGTTGAACATAAATCTAATGGACGGAAAGTTCTTTCGTATTCGTCTAAATAAGTTTTATATTCTTTAACATACATTTTAAATTTATTATACATTTCGGTATCATTAGGATGTAAATCTAAATATAGACTTAAATCATTTAAAGCAAATTCAGCTTCACTTAGCTTTATTAATAATTCTTCTTCTTTACTATTAGCGATTAATTCTCTTACTTTATAATTTTTATAAGGCATATATTCATTAGCAAACATATTACCACGAATATATCCAAGTTTATCATCAACAAGTTGTGTATTATTATCATTATTTTCTATAAAAAAATCAAAATCATCAATTAACATATTTGACCTCCTAAGCTCATTTTATGTAAAATATTTCTTATTGCATATGTTATTAGCCTATACAACTATTTTAACTTTTTGCATAATTTTTATACTTATGATATAATCAAACTAGAAAGTAGGTTGATCCTAATGGCTAAAAGTAAAGTTATGAAAAAATATGAAGAAGATTTTAAAAAATTAGCTCTTGCTATAACCTTAATTATTACAATATTATTAATTGGATACTTCGGTTATAGTATGTATAATCAATATACTGAAGCTAAAATTCAAAGATCTTATTTAGTAAGTAAAAAATTAGTAAAAAAAGATTATAATATTGAAGAAGATTTAACTGAATTAAAGAATTTAACTGGTGAAAGATTTATTTATATTTCTTATACTGGTAATAAGGATATATATAACTTAGAAAAAGATTTAAAAAAGTTAATTGATGAATATAATTTAAAAGATAAATTTTATTATGTTAATATTGACTCCATCAAAAATGATGATAATGTTATTTCTGCAATTAATAATTTATTAGGAATTGATGAAGGATTAGTTACTAAAGTTCCTACTATAATATATGTTAATAAGAATAATGAGATTTTAAGAGATAATGTAATTACAAGATTAGATGATAATTTAATGGAAGTTGGCGACTTTCAAAAATTATTAGATATAAATGGCTTTTAAGGTCATTTTTTTCTTTAAAAAAATTATATAGTAATTTATAATATTTAGTCATGATGGAGGTTTTATGGAAAATTACATAAAAGATATTATAGAAAAAATTAGATTAAGAAACTATGGTTTTGTTAATAAATTAATTGAATTAAATATATTAGATAGTAATTTACTAACAAAAGAAATAATTAAAACTAAAGATTATAGTTTATATGTTCAGGCTATATTGAATTTAAAAAGTATTAATTATGATGAAATAATTACAATGATATGTAATTCTTATGATAGCAAAAAATTACAATATTTATTAAATATTGCTGAAAACAATAATCAAATATGTAAAGAAAGAATTATCGAATGTTTTATAGAAGATTCAGCTAATGTTGAAGAATTATATGATTTACAAATGATTTATGGAAATGATAAAAGGATAATTAGGGAAATAATAAATAAATCTAGACTATTACACCAATTATTTCCAAGTCTAGTTCTTACTAAATACGAAGATGAAGATTTAATAAGGGCATGTATAGCTCGTATTTACACTATCAATAAAGAATCATTATTAATATTATTAAATGTAGATTCAAAATATTCTGTTAAAGTTATTAAAGCTATGGTAAATAACGATAAAGAGGATTTTGCTTATATGCTCATGAGTTATTATAATTTGTTAAAACTATTTAATCAAACTGATAAAGCTATAACATTAGATTCGTTAATAATAGGTATTGAACCTACTATAAAAAGCAATATATTAAACTATCAAAAATTTTATATAAGTTTATTAATTTGTTTAAGAAAAAGTTTACCATCAATGGAGGTCAGAAATATAGTTGGTTGCGAAGGTTTAGATGATGAACAATTAAAATTAGTAGAAAATGAAATTATTAAACATATTAATGTAGTATTAGAATCTGATGATGTAACTGATTTGGAATTACATAATTATTTAATTTGGTTATATTCAGTTAGAAATACAGAAATTATGAATAAATATTCTTTAAAATTTGCTAAGTTATTTAATAATAGTCCAACAAGACAATTAAATCTTAAAAAAAATCAATAAAACTATTTGACTTTTATACTACTTTCTTATATACTTTTAACTGGTACATTTTATTTATGTAGGAATTTTTGATGTGGGAAGTTAACTATTTCTATATAATTGAGAGGGAAAGAATTATGAAAACATTTATGCAAAAAAAGGAAACTGTAGATCGTAAATGGTATGTAATTGATGCTACAGATATGACTTTAGGTCGTTTAGCAACTAAAGTTGCTACAATTTTAAAGGGTAAACATAAACCAACTTATACTCCACATGTAGATTGTGGTGATTATGTAATTGTTATCAATGCTAAAAAAGTTAATTTAACTGGTAAGAAGTTAGCTGATAAAGTTTATTATAATCATAGTCGTTATGCTGGTGGTTTAAGAGAAAGAACTGCTGGAGAAATGATTGAAAAATATCCAGAAGAAATGATTGAAAGAGCAGTAAAAGGTATGCTTCCAAAAGGTCCATTAGGACGTCAAATGGGTAAAAAGTTATTTGTTTATGCTGATGAAAAGTATGAACAAGTTGCACAAAAACCAATTGAATTGAAAGTTAAATAGGAGGAAATTACATGGCAAATAAGCAAGTATGGACTGCAACAGGTCGTAGAAAAAGATCTAGCGCACAAGTTAGAATGACAACTGGAAAAGGTAAAATTACTATAAATGGAGTTCCTGTTAGTGAATATATGCCTTACGAAACATTAGTAATGGATATTAAACAACCATTAACAATTACAAATAATGATGATAAATTTGATATTGAAGTAACTGTTAAGGGTGGTGGATTCTCTGGTCAAGCAGGTGCTACTAGATTAGCAATTACTAGAGCATTAATTGAATATGATGCAAATACAGATCAAACTAGAGAAGATTCTTATCGTAAAATTTTAAAAAAGGCTGGCTTTGTTAAACGTGATCCAAGAGTTAAAGAACGTAAGAAATATGGTCTTAAAAAAGCTCGTCGTGCTCCACAATTCTCAAAGAGATAGTAATTTATTACTTCATGACTTCGGTTATGAAGTTTTTTCATAATATTAATTAAGCTAACACATATAATTTAATATGAAAAAGTTTATAGTTTTAATCTTTTTATTGCTTGCTGTTAGTTTAACACAAGTGTTTGCAATGTTACCATTAAGTGGTAAATTAATTGTAATTGATGTTGGCCATGGTGGTAAAGATTCGGGGACTAGTTATCAAAATATTTTAGAAAAAGATTTAAATTTAGAAATTGCATTTAAGTTAAGAGATGAATTAATTAAAAATGGCGCTGATGTAATTATGACAAGAGAAGGAGATTATGATTTATCATCACCAGATGCTAGTAGAAGAAAGAAAAGTGATTTTGATAATCGTATTAAATTGATTAATGATTCTAAAGCCGATTTATATTTATCAATACATATAAATTATTTAGAAGATTCAAGTTATAGTGGTGCGCAAATTTTTTATGAAGGTGATAATAATAAACAACTAGCTACATTTTTACAAGAGCAATTAAATACAATAAGTTATCCTCGTAGCATTAAGCCGATGCCAAATATTTATATGTATCAATATTTAAAAATTCCCGGGGTATTAGTTGAATGTGGTTTTATATCTAATGCTAATGAAAGAAAAAGATTACAAGATAGTAATTATCAGAAACAATTAGCACTTGCTTTAACAAATGGCATAATAAATTATTTCACATAATCTTCACAAAACTAACTTATTTTTGTCATTTAAAATAGGTACCATTTAAATGTCTGTTGTGATATAATTTAACAATAGGTGATAGTATGAAGGGTAAGGAAAAAACATTTAAGACTATTGATGAACAAATTGATATTCTTTTAGAGAAAGGCCTTATCATAGATGATATTGATTATACTAAATCAATTCTATTACGTGAAAATTATTTTTTCCTTATGGGGTATCGTCATTTATTTTTAAAAACTGAAAAAGAAAGATACTTTATTACAAATACTAACTTTAGAGAATTATATGGAATGTTTAATTTTGATAGACAATTAAGGAATATAGTGTTTAAAAATATACTTATTGTAGAAAATAATGCTAAAAGTATATTTTCATATCAGTTATCTAAGAAATATGGTATTAAAGAAAAAAACTATTTAAACTCTAAAAACTTTAATCAAGACCCCCAAAGACGACGTCAAGTACAAGATTTAATCAAAAAAATGCAACGACAAATAAGAGTTAATGGTGGTCAACATTCGGCAACGATGCATTTTATAACAAAATATGGTTATATTCCTTTATGGATTGTAGTAAAAGTTTTATCTTTTGGTATAGTTAGTGAATTATTCACTATACTAAAACCAGAGGATCAAAAAGAAATTGCTAATATTTATCAAATTAATGCAGATAATTTAGCTTTGTACTTACCAATATTAGCAAATTTTAGAAATTTATGTGCTCATGAAGATATTTTATATAATCATAAATCTCAACGAATTATTCCCGATACAAAATATCATAATATATTAAATATTCCTAAAATGAATGGTGAGTATATTTACGGAAAAGATGATTTGTTTGCCCTTATTATTATTTTAAAACAGATGTTAAGAGAAGAACAATTTTGTTTATTATTAAATGAAATTTCTTACGAATTAGATGTTTTAGAAGGAAAATTAAGACATATAAAAATTGATAAAGTATTAGATGCTATTGGTTTTCCTAAAAATTATAAAAATTTACTAAGGATGGATTATTAATGGAAAATGAAAAAATATATGAAGCAAAAGTAATTAATAATAAAAAAAATAGTAATAGTTTTTTAGTAAGACTACTTATTATAGTTTGTTTAATAGCTATTGGAGCAGCAGGTATGTACATGATAATAGAGGTAATGCCTGGTGATACAGTTATTAATAAGTTAGAAAAAGAAGTAACTGTAAATGAAAATGGTATTGCTGATGCAGTCGAAAAAGTATACGATGCTGTAGTAGTTGTAGAGACATATCGCCGAAATACTTTAGTAGCTACCGGTACTGGTGTAATTTTTAAGCAAGATAATAATAAATATTATGTAATGACTAATTATCATGTAATCGAAGATGGTACAACAATAAAAATTGTATTAACTGATGGAAACAGATATGAAGTTAATGTTGATGGTGGAGATATTTACTCAGATATTGCAGTATTATCATTTGATTCTAAAGAAGATTATACAATTGCTGAGATGGGATCTAGTACCGATGCTCGTGTTGGGGATACTACATTTACAGTAGGAGCTCCACTTGATGCTGATACTTATTCTTGGACGGTAACAAGAGGAATATTATCTGGTAAGGATAGAATGATAGAAGTATCTACTTCCAACACTTTATATAATTCAAATGATTATATAATGAAAGTTTTACAAACAGATGCCGCTATAAACTCAGGAAATTCTGGTGGACCTTTATGTAATTCTAATGGCCAAGTAATAGGCATTACTAACATGAAGTTAGTTTCCGATGGTGTAGAAGGTATGGGCTTTGCAATTCCAATTGAAGATGCTATAGATTTTGCTAATAAAATAATTAATGGTGAAGATATTACCCGTCCTAAAATTGGTATTTCAATGGTTGCTTTAGCAGGTGCTTCAATTTATGGTGTTGATATACCTGATAATGTAGAAAATGGTGTTGCTGTTTTAAGTGTTAATTCTGGTAGTTCAGCTGAAGTTGCTGGATTAGAACGTGGTGATATTATTACTGAATTTGATAATGTTAAAATCGAGTCCGTAGCGCAATTAAAATATGAATTATATCGTCATAATGTTGGTGATGTAGTTACTATTAAAATTAATCGTCATGGTTCAATAAAAGACTTACAAATGACCCTTACAAAAGGTGATTAGTAAGCCTTTTTTTATTCTAAATATAAAATATCTAAATCTACATAACTATTAATACCAGGTACTATACCTGTATTAGTAAATTGCCATAAGAAGTATTCTTTATCATAATCAGTATTATAGGTATAATGAGCTAACCATGTTGGGTATTCATCTATATTCCAAACTGTATTAAGATAATATTTACTTCCATAAATCATACTTTTAAAACCATTATCTTCTAATATTTGCATAAAGCGTTTAGCCACACGATTAATATCATAAAAATTTATATTATATGTATTAAATTTTGACCAGTCTTCATAATCAAATGCTATAGGTAAATCAAATTTAAAATCTTTAAGATTATCTACTATAAAGTTAGCTTGTTCTTCAGCTTCCCATATTTCTGTAGCATAAGAATAAAAATAACCACCAATTTTAAGACCTACGTTTTTAGCTTCTGTTAAATTCTTTATAGCATTATTATCTAATATTAAACCATCGTTAGTATGACCATATCCTATTCTTATTATAGCAAATTCAATACCACTATTTTTTACTAATTGCCAATCAATATCACCTTGAAAAGTTGATACATCGATACCAATCATCGTCTTATCAGTTTTATATTTTAAAATCATTTCTTCTAAATTATCTTCTATTATAGTCGGTTCACTATAATTCATTTCATCAACAACATGCAACTTTATATTTTTTGAAGTTACATTATTACTATCATCAATAATCTCTACTTTTAAATTATAAATACCTAAGTTATTAATATCATATTCTCCAGATACTTGACAGGTTAAATTACGATCAGCATTATCGCCATAAAATCCTGATTTACAAATATTTACTTCATTTCCAAGAGTAGTATATATATTAGAACTAATATTAAGTATCGGAGCTGTTGTATCAATTAAATTAATATCAACTTTTATAGAATCTTTATGTTTTTTAATATCTATATAATCTATATTAACTGTTAATGGGCCAATATTTTCGTAGTTAATTAAAGTATCATTTATAATATATCCATCAGTAATATTTATTAAATCATGTAAATATATATCTGTTCCATATTCAAAAGATAAATTATTATTTACTTCTATAATTGCTATATTTTTACCACATCCAGTTAATAAAAAACAGAGTATTATTAGAAATAAAAATTTAAATCGCATATCATCACCAATTAAGTTATATCATATATTAAAATGTTTTGCATTAAATACAATTATATGTTATATTTATCTTATAATAAAGAGGGATTTTTCATGGTAAGGAAAAAAGAAGTAACAAGGCTATGCAATAGAAATATATTATCTTTAGGAATTTTTATAACGTTTGCAGGTATTATAATTGGTATAGTACTTATGTCTTATGGCTTATTAAAATTAGATTACTATCAAAAAAATTATACAGAAGAAAAAAAGTTAGAGTATGAAAGAAGTATAGAGTTAGTTGATTCGGAACTAGATAGTATTGAACAATTAGCGGATGATTTAGAAATTCAAAAAAAATCAATTCAAGAAGAATTAAATAAAATTTATACTGAAAGTGGTTATAGTGAAGAATATTATCAAAAGGAAAAAGAATTAACTCAAAATGAAAATGATAAAATTAAGAATGATAATTTAAAATATGAAAAAATAGCAACCAAAAATGAATTAAAAAAAGAATTAAATGAAATAACTGCTAATTTAGATTTTAATGATAATCGTCTTTTATATGTTTTACCAGGATTTTGCATGACTATTGTATTTATTGCTGTTGGTTTCATAGTTATATCTGCTTCTTATACAAAAGATAAAGATGAATTAGCGTTACATTCTACACCAGATGGTCCATTACAAACTATTGATGAGATAGAAAAAAACAATAAAAATCAAAATAAAAGTGATGATATTAAATTACCAAGTTATAGAAAAGATAAAGGAAAAAAATCTACAAAATAAAGCAACATGAAATATAATGTTGTTTTTATTTTGTTACAATATTAGTAAGGATACTTAGAAATTAAAAAAGTTATAATAACTATTCTAAAGATACTTTATGAATAATATAATTCCATATTCTTCCATCATAACCATTTTTTTGCTTGCTAACTTCATTTATTACTTTACAATATTTCCTAATTTTATTAGCTGAGTTATCAATTTGTTCACAAGAAGTCATAGTTAAATATTTATATTGACTTTTTAAATATTTTAAACAAAAATTAAATTCATCATCATCTATTATCATTTTATTTAGATTAGTAGCATTTTCTTCATTTGGAAAAACTAAAAAGTCACCTTTAAATTTATCATTTTTTAACAAAATATAATAAATAGCGATATTATCTCTAATTTCTAAAGCTGCTGGAGTGTCTTCACATCTATAACCATTCCATTTTAAAAACTCATTATAATCTCCTTTTATTATTTTATAAGAAACATTTTCAACATATTTTTTTATTTTTTCCATTTTTAATCTAAATTCCTTTCCTTTATTTTCAATAATACTTAAGTTACCTGTCTTTAAATAATCTTCTATATTTTTTAAAGATAAATTTAATTCTTTTAACATAATTATTTTTTTTATTTGTTCAATTTGTTCATCAGTATAATATCTATATCCAGTAAAATCATCTATATATGATGGTTTAAATAAATTAATTTCATCATAGTATCTTAATGTTTTTACTGGTATACTAACCTTTTTGGAAAAATCACCTATTTTATACATATTATTACCTTCTATCTAAAAACTCCTAGTATCAATCCTATTATAATAAGTATAACAAATAATAGTAATAAAGCGTCTTCTGAAATCAAAAGATTATCGTAAACTTTACTTTCTTCTATTAGATTATTTACTAATTCTTCATTTCTTGAAGATTTTTTAAAGCAATCACATTGCATATCATTAGCATATATGTATTCTTTTTTAACTTTGCAATAGTACAAGCAGCCACTTGTACAACCCTCTTTTTTATTTTTATCGTCTAAATAACTACAATAAGCACATTTCATATCTATTTACCACCTTGGTAAAGAGATAATATCATTACAGTTAACTGGAGAGTCAACCTATAAAAATAAGTAATAATTTTTATCATTTACATTTTTAGGTTTTAACTAATTTATTAATAGATACAAAATATAATATTTCTTTTATTAAAATATGGTAGTACCTAATTTATTTTTATTCATAAACTAAATTAGGTGATAAATATGAGTAAAAAGATAGTTATTGATGCTGGACATGGTGGCGATGATCCAGGTGCCAGTGGTAATGGAATAGTAGAAAAAGAATTAACATTAAAAATAGCCCAATATTTAAAAAAACGTTTTGATGAACTTGGGATACAATCATCATTAACTAGAGATTCAGATATAACTTTAGATCCAACAGATAGAGTAGAAAAAGTTTTAAGCTTTTATGGAAATGGTGATGATGTAATAGTATTATCTAATCACATAAATGCAGGAGGTGGCGAAGGTCAAAGTGTAACAAATAAATGTATAACAATTAAAGCCAAATTATAAATTTATAAAATACTAGGTAAAATAATTTCTAGTATTTTTTTGATTTTATAAGTTTGAAATGGAGTTTAGTGAAATGGAGTTTAGTTGACATATAATTAAAAATAATATATAATGTTATTAACAAGTGTTATATTTTGCATATTTTAATGAAATAATAACATAATATATTTAGGAGGGATATGCATGAATTATAATGATATTTTAATTAAGTATATTGATGAATATCCATGTGATGAACCTATTTTTATTGAGGACATCAAAGATTATTTTAAAAATTATATTAAAAATAATTTTGATGATGTATTTAAAAATATTTATGTATATATTAATAGACTTGTAAAGGATAATAAACTTGTTCAATTTATTAAAGGAGTTTATTATAAGCCTTTAAAAGGTACATTTGGAAATAAACTTTTAAATATTAATAAAGTTATTGATAAGAAGTATATACATGATGGAACTAGACAAAAAGGATATTTAACAGGTGCTTATTTATTTAATAAAATAGGTTTAACTACGCAAGTACCAAAAGAAATTTTAATTGTTACTAATGAGTGTCCTAATGCAAATGATTATAATAATAAGAATTTAGGTGTTACTATTAGAAGACCTAAAATTGAAATTAATGATGATAATTATAAATATCTTCAACTTTTTGATGTGTTAATTAATAAGGATAATATAAAAATTGAAGTTGATAATGAAAAAGAAATTATTTATAAATTTATTAAAGATAATGAGTTAGAACTTGAAAAGATATTTGAATACGCTAATAAAATAAATAATTTAAAACCAATAAAAAGATTATATGAATTAGGAGGTGAAAATATTGAATAAAGAAATATTAGAAGAATTAATATTAAATATTAATAGTAGAACTGGTATTAGAAATGATATTTTGGAGAAAGATTATTATGTTTGTCTTGTTTTAAAAGAATTAGCTTATAAACAAAAAGAATTACAAGCTTATTTTAAAGGTGGAACAGCTGTTTATAAGATATTAGATCATATGAATAGATTTTCTGAAGATATTGATTTAACTGTTAAAGTGAACGAAAATGAATCAAATAATAGTAACAAAACAAGATTAAAAAAGTCTGCACTTGGATATAGTATTGATGGTTTAATATTAGTAGATGATGAAACAATTGATAAAAAAGGAAGTATTACATCATTTTATAAATATGATTCATTGTTTAGTTTAAATGAACTTTTTAAATCAGAAAGAATACAGATAGAAGCGACTTCGTTTACTGTATCTGAACCAGTTTCTACTTATACTATTGAACCTCTTGTTTATAAGTATGCAACAGAAGAAGAAAGAAGTATTTTGAAAGAAAATTATAATATATCTGAATTTGAAATAGAAATTATTAAACTTGAAAGAATCTTTATTGATAAAATATTTGCTGCAGAATTTTATTATGAAAGAGAAATGTATGAAGATGTTTCTAAACATTTATATGATATTTCTATTATGATAAAAAATGATGATATAAAAGAACTATTAAAAAATAAATCTGAATTAACTAAATTAATAGGTTATAAGAGAAAAGAAGAAAAATCTAGAATAGGTGGAATTCCTGAAGATAAAGATATAATTGATTTTGATTATATGAAGTTAGAGTTTAATGATGGCTTAGTTAGTGCTTTTAATAAAATGCAAAGAATATATGTAATGGATAATGAAAGTGTAATAACTATTGATGATGTTAAGGAAACTATTAAAATATTATTTGATGTATTTAAAAATTTGTAGTGAAGGTGGTATAGTAAATGGAAAAAAATATTGAAGAATTAACATTATTGCTTATGTATTTAACTTCTTGGGAAGAAGATGGATATGTGGCTGATGAAAATGGTATGCCAAAAGAAACGAAGATTAAAACTTGTTGGAAAGGGTATTCGTTTGATATTATTAACAAGTTAATGGATGAAAAATATTTATACTTTAGTAAATATAAAAATAAATCAGTATCTTTAACACCAGAAGGTGAAGAATTAGCTAAAAAATTAATCGATAAATATATAAAATAGTGGAGATGATAATTATGATGACTGCTCCAAAATTAGATTTTTTAATAGATGTGTTTGATATTAAAAACTACAATCCACAAAGTTATGATGTTTTACTCAAAGAAAAATTAGGTATATTATATGATTTACTTGATAGAATAAAACCATTATCAGATGAAGAAATAAAGGAATTAAATATACCGGATTATAAAGATTTAAATATTTATATGCTTCCTTATTATGACGATTTAAATCATAAAGATATAATGACTTTATATGTAAAAAGGAATATTTATGATAAAGAAATTAGACAAGCATTGTTTTATGCACTTAGAAATTATGATTATATGGATAAATTTTACGATAATTTAAGAAGATATGGACTGTTTAAAGATTATTTGGAATATTCAAATTATTATGAACAAATAATAAAAGATTGGAAAATAAAAAATAATATAGATAAAAATTAGGATTGGTGTTTTATGAAAGTATTATTTAATGTAACTTTATGTGAATTGGAAGATAAAATAAATAGACAAATATTGGTTGATGAAGATATCTTGTTAACAGATTTATGTGAGTATGTAATAGTTTCTATGGATGGTAAAAAAATTCCTATTTATGAACTTGAATATGGTAAAATTATATATTGGCCGTATGATATAGAAGAGAGTAGATATGATAAAACTTTATTAGAATTAACTTTAAAAAGTTTAAACTTAAAGAAAGGTAAATCTTTTTGTATTAGATATAATTTTGATAATTTTTATTATTTTGATTTAAGTGTAGATAATTTTATAGAAGAAGATAATGGTAATAAAAATGTGGATTTTAAAGTTTTATCGGGAAAAGGATATGGAATAATAGATGATAAAATGTGTTATTATTTAGTAGCATTATTTGCTGAAAAAAGAAAAGACTATGACTCTTATTATTTAAAGAGTGAAAAAGAATATTTACAAAAAAGATTTGATGTTAATGAAGTAAATGATAGAATTGATGATTATAAAAAGAGTAAAGAAGATATGCTATTACCTAAAAAATATATATTTAATGTTTCGTTAGAGGGATTTAATAAAGAAATTAAAAGAAAAATTTCAGTAAATAGTAATATAACAATAAACAGGTTTTGCGAAAAAGTAGTTTTATCTATGAATGGTGATTTATCGCATCCATTTGATGTAAAAATAGGAAAAGAATATTTAGGAGAATATTATAGTGACCTTGAATTATTTTATTTGAATTTAAAAGAAAAAAATAAATTGAAAGTTATTTATGACTGGGGAGATAATTGGCAATTTAATTTGACTCTTAGTAAAATAACCCACGGTACTAGTGAGAATGAATTTGAAGTTTTATCAGGAAAAGGATATGGAATAATAGATGATTGTGGCGGAGTTTGGACTTTAGGAGATATTTTTAGTGGTGAAAATACTGATTGGGGAGATTATGATATAAATGAATTTAATTTAGAAAAGTGTAATGAAGATGTTCAAAAAATAGGATAGGTGTAGTGTATGAAAATAGATTTCGAAGATGAATTTTTTGATTATATTTTAAGTAGAGGGTATGATTATTATACTTCAGGTAAGGTTGGTAAAGTTAAAATAATAAGGGTTATGTAACAGCGATAGTACATGGAAATGAAGATTACGTGAATTTTTAGACTAAATGCAGGTTTATGAAGTAACATTTAATTTACGAGACTTATTGCTGCTTTGGAATATAAAAGCGGAAATAAGTCGGTATATGCCAATAATATGTTCTTTATAAAATTAAGAAATAAAATAGAACATAGTTATTTAAATTGTACTGATTTAGAAATCAAAATATTTGGAGAATGTCAATCTTTGTTATATAACTATGAAAATTTTATAATTGAAAATTTTGGAAAAGAATATGCAATAAATGTTTCATTACCTTTTTCATTACAATTTTCTGAATTACGTAATGAAAAGTCTTATAGATCTAGCAAAATGTTATTATCTAAAGAAATGTCAAAAATAAATGATTTCATAGATAAATTTAGAGATAATTTGTCAAATGATATATATGCTACGCAAGAATATAGTATAAAATTAGTACAAATACCAATAGTTTCTAATACAAATAAAAGTGATTTAGCAATTCAATTTTTAAATTGGGATAAATTATCTGATGAAGAAAAAAAGAAGTTGAACGATTAACTGCATTAATAAAAACAAAAACAGTAATAAAAAGTATATCAAACGCTGACAAGATGTTGCCTGGAACTATAAATATTAAAGTTAAAGAAAAATATCCAAAATTTAACATAAATCTTCATTCGTATTTAACGTATATTTTTTCTATAAGGCCGTCAAAAAAATTGGAATCAAATAAAGATCCATTTGATACAAATACAAAGTATTGTTATTATGATCAGACACATAAAGATTACCAATATACAAATGAATGGCTAGAATTTATATTAAAACTTTTTGAAGAAGAAAAATTGTCTATTGAGAAGATTAAAAAATTATATAAAAATAAAGAAAAGTTAGAAATTCAAGAATATGAATAATTAATATTGGGAGTACGTTTAGGTACTCCTTTTTCATATTTCGTACAATTAAACTTTATTTTTATTTGTTGTAAGATATAGATACCTAGGGAAAATAATATGTAAAAGTGCACTTTTATAAAGATATATTTTATTTATAATTCTATATAAGGATACTATGGAAGAATATATAAAACCAATTATACCATTATCAGTTTTTAGTAATAATAGAATATCATCTTTAGAAAAGTTATTATTAATACACATAATTTCTTTGTGTAATAATAAAGGATATTGATGGGCGACTAATAGCTATTTTATGAAAGTTCATGGCTATAGCAAACAAACAATTTCTAAATGTATTAACAATCTCGCCTCTTTAGGTTATATAAAGTTGAAATATGAAAAAGAAAGTACTAATAATTCAAAACGTACAATTACGCTTGACCGAGTATTAAAAAAAGAAATACAAGATATTAAAGATAATTTGAATACTAGTATTCAACCTAAATTTAATCATTATAATAAAAATAAGATAAATGAAATATATTATAAAGATAAATTAGGTAACGAATACTGGAATGGAAAGTTAATTGAAAAAGAAGAAGCAACTAAACAAGAAATAGAAGAATTAGAAAATTTATTAAAAGAATATAAGTAAAAGAGATTAGGAGGTTTTAAAATAATATGCAAGAATTTATCATAAGATTTTTTAAGAGGTGAGATATGTTTAATATTAAAGAAACCTTTAAAAAAGATGATAATTCTACTATTAATGATTTGATAATTGGATATATAATGTGCGTTTTAGTAAAATCGTAGATTTGTTATACGTCTATATTAATGATAGACTGAATCTAGGCTTTAAATGTTATACAAAAGAAAGGAGAAAAAGCCGTGTATAACACTGTGTTACAGCACCCTAGTTATTATAGAGTAGGATTATATATAAGATTATCTGAATCAGATTCTGATAAAAGTTATGAATCAGAAAGCGAAAGTATTATTAATCAAAGAAATTTATTAATGAGCTTTGTAAAACAAAATGAATTTACTTTTGTTGATGAATATATTGATGATGGATTTACCGGTACTAATTTTGATAGACCTGGATTTAAAAGATTAATTGATGACATAGAAAAAGGTAGAATTAATTGTGTTATAACTAAAGATTTATCTAGATTAGGTAGAAATTATGTAACATGTGGATATTATGTAGATGAATACTTTCTTTTAAAGAAAGTTAGATATATTGCTGTATTAGATCAGGTTGATACTTTTTTAAATAATGCTGGTAATGAAATGATACCATTTAAATCAGTATTTAATGACATGACTAGTAGGGATAATTCTAAAAAAATTCGTTCTATTTTAAGAAATAAAAAAGAAATTGGAAAATTTATTGGAAGTGAACCTAGTTTTGGATATATGAGAGATCCAGAAGATAAAGGACATTTATTACCTAATCCAGAAACTGCATTTATTGTGAAAAAAATATTTGAAATGGCAAATGATGGAATAAGTGTAAGTGATATAGCAAGTTATCTTAATGATTGTAAATATCCTACACCGAGTCTATATAAGAAAAAAGAAGGTTCTAAACAAAAGATTAATACAATATGGACTATTTCATCAGTAAAAAAAATATTAAAAAATCAGATGTATACTGGAGATATGGTACAAAATGTTCAAACTAAATTATCATACAAATCACCTAAAAAAGTAACACTTAATAAAGAAGCATGGATAATTGTACCTAATACTCATGAACCTTTAGTTAGTAGAGAAGTGTTTTTTAAAGTACAAAATAATGTTAAAAGGAAACCAAAGACACAATCTAATAGAGAAAAAAGACTATTTGAAAATCTTATTTACTGCAAAGAATGTGGAAACACTTTAACAGTTACTTACCGAAAAAAACAAGATTATTGGACTGTTAATTGTAATAGGTATTCGAGAGATCCAAGAAGACATTTATGTTATCCACATTTTATGCCATATGATAAGTTAGAAGAATCATTACTAGATACAATAAAAAAGACTTGTAAAAAATATTTAGATAAATTAGATGTTAAATCATTAGCAAAATTAGTTAATGATAAAAATAATAAAAAAGAAAGTAATATGGAAGAAATCAATTATTTAAATAAAAGGATTAAAGAATGTAATTCTAAAATTGATATGTTATACGATGATAAATTTAAAGGTAATATTTCAGAAGATACTTATAAAAGATTATCTAGAGAAACAGAAATATTATTAAATCAATCTAAAGCAAGATTGGAAGAATTACAGAGTATAGATAAAAAGAAAATTGATTCTGCTAAAGAAATTAAAAAGTATGAAGAAAAAATTAAAGAATTAATTAATCTTAATAAACCAAGTAGAGAATTATTACAATCTATCATTGATAAAATAATTATAGATAAAGATAGAAATATTGAAATCTTTTATAAATTCAGTTTGTTGAATAATATTTGATTTATAGAAGTTAGTTCTATACTAACTTCATACATTTAAGGGCGAGATAATGAAGTTTAGTTGCTAATTAACTTTGTGGTAGGTTGGCACAAAGTTAGTGATATAAAAATTAAATTAGTTATTTAGTGGTGCGAAATAAAATATCATACTGTTATATAAACTTATTACAAATATAAATATTTATACAAGTTTCGGGATAACTTATCTCAATATTTAAATAAAAAAACAAATTATCTGCAAACAAATATATATATGATAAAATATTAATGGTGGTTAACTATGGAAGAAATAATTATAAATAAAGCTAAATGTAAAAAATGTGGAGATATAATTGAATCTAAAGACGTAAATGATTTTAAAAGGTGTGCTTGTGGTAGTATAGCGGTAGATGACGGACAGGATTATATTAAAAGAGTTGGTAATAAGGATGATATAATAGGTCTTGAAAAATTTGAAAAATGGTAAAAAAGGAGGGTAAAAGATGAGTAATATAGAAGAATATACAGAAAAAACTTTTGAGAGTATAAAACATCTTGATGAATTTGGTAATGAATATTGGGAAGCCAGAGAATTAATGCCATTACTTGAATATAGTAAATGGGAAAACTTTCATAAAGTAATTAAAAGAGCAAAAGTTGCTTGTGAAACTAGTAATAATAATGTTAATGATCACTTTCCTGAGTTCAGGAAACCGATAGTTGGTGGTAAGGGAAATGCTCAAAACGTTATTGATTATCATTTATCAAGATACGCTTGTTATTTAATAGTTCAAAATGCAAATCCAAGGAAGAAATCAGTAGCACTTGGGCAAACATATTTTGCAATACAAACTAGAAAACAGGAAATTACCGAATTAGAATATTCAAAGTTATCAGAAGATGAAAAAAGATTATATACTAGAATTCTTGTTAATAATAAAAATAAATATTTATTTAAAACAGCAAGAGATGCAGGTGTAGAAAATTTTGGCAAATTTAATAATTATGGTTATAAAGGACTTTATAATGGAGAAACGGCAAAACAAATTGCAAAACGAAAGAATATAAAAGAAAATGAAGATATTCCTGATTATATGGGTAGTGAAAAATTAGGTGCTAATCTATTCCGTATTACACAAACTGAAGCAAAACTTAAAAAGGATAATATAGATAATGAAGATGATGCTTGTCTTAGACACTATAATGTAGGTAAAACGGTTAGAAAAGCAATTGAAGAATTAGGTGGTAATATGCCTGAAACTTTACCAACACCAAAAAAATCTATTAAAGAACTAGAAAATGAAGAATTACAAAAAATTGGAAATAATTAATAAATATAAATAGTATTTATATAAAAAATAATGAAATAGAGAATATGTCCGATTTTGGTGCTAACACCAAAATCGTGGGAAATAACAATTAGGGACACAATAACCATCGCGAGGTCTTAATAGAGAGTTATAAAAGGAGAAGTAAATATGGGAAAAATATCCAATGCAATTCAAATGTTAAATTATTTAAATACTGGTAATAAATATACGGTGAAAGAATTATCTCGAAAATTAGGGATAACTGAGCGTATGGTTAGATATTATAAAAAAGAATTAGAAGAATCTGGTATTCCAATAGAAACTTTTATGGGACCTAATGGTGGATATTTTATTATAAATAAGTATAATCAATATAATCAATTTAATAAGTATGATATTCAATTGTTAGAAAATATATATGAAATCTTAAAAGATAATAATTATCTTTATATTGATAAATATAAAAAATTATTAGATAAAATCAAAACTACTAATGATATAAATGAAGAAAAAAGTAAGTATTTTTTTGCTAATAAAATTGAAGATAATTCAAAAGTATATTTTACTTTAAATGAAGCAATTGTTAATAATTCTAAAATAGCTATTTTATATAGAAATCTAAATCAAGAATGGCAAGAGAGAAATATTCATCCAATACAAATTTTTAAATTTGATAATAGATTTTATGTTACAGCTTATTGTGAGTTAAGAAATGATATAAGACATTTTGAATTTAATAGGATAAAAATAAAAGAAAAATAATAAAGACATAATACTTCCTATATATGTGCTATAATATGAAATATAAGAGGTGATATTATGTTTGAACGTCCAATTTTTATTGATTTTGATGGTGTTATATTTGATACTGAAAAGAGGGTAATTCAACAAAAAGAACAATTACCAAAAATAAGTTGGGAAGAATTTTTTGCAACACTAGATTGGTTTAAATTATTAGAGGAATCAAAAGTAATAAATAATGCTGTTGATTATATATTAGAAGGGCAGGAAAAAAACAAAAAAATTGCTATTTTAACAAAAATACATACTTTACTTGAAATGCAGGCTAAAGTTAATAAACTTCGCAACTGTAATATTAATGTACCTATATTATTTGTACCACCACATGTTAAAAAAACTTCAATTTATTTACCACATAATGGAGAAATATTAGTTGATGATAGTATAAAAAACCTGAAGGATTGGAAAGAGCATGGTGGCGTTGGAATACATTTTGATGAGAGTTTAAATTTTGATTCTGAATTTCAAACAATAAATGTATTAAAAAAAGTTTTATAAGAGGTGTTATTATGATGGATGAAATATTATTAGAAAATTATCATAATGCCCTAGAACAAAAGTATAATGCAATTTGTTTTGATATTGATGGTACATTAACTGAAAAAAATTCTACTAAATTAGATAAACGTATTTTGCCTTTTATTGCTAATTTATTAAGCAGGCATGTACCTATTGTTTTTATTACAGGAAGAGGAGAAACTGGATTACTTGATTTAAAAAAACAAATTATTAACGGCTTAAAAGACAATTATGATATTAGTAATTATGATTTATCAAAATTATATGCACTTACCAATGATGGAGCAAGACTGTTTTTAACAACTGCTGCTAGTAATGACATTTTTAATGTTAGTAAATATATTGCATCTTCTATAGATTTACAAAAATTGAAATATTTAGATAAGGAATTAAGGAAAAAATTAGAAGAAAAAGAGTTATTAAAATATTGTAAAGTAACTTATTCTAAGGACGAAAAATTAAATTTTATAGTTAATATAAGAATTGCCACGACTACTAATAACGAAAATATAAACAATAGTGTATTAGAAATTATTAATGAGTTGATTGCTAATTCTGAATCAAAAAATATTAATTTAACAATAGGTGTTTATAATGGAAATAAAATATTTCAAGTAGGAACAACTATTAAGAGCAACGCTATACAGGTAGCAGAAAAAATTATTGGTATACCACAAAATTCAATGATGAGGATCGGAGATTGTGGCGATGAGTTGGGGAATGATTATAGTATGTTAAATTGTTCTCAAGGATTTAGTGTTGATAAAACAAGTAGTGAAACTGATAAATGTTTTCCCATTTTAGATGATAATAATAGAATATTAAAAGGTGTAGATGCAACTTTATTTTTGTTGAATAAAGCTAAATTATTACCAACAATTTGTTTAGAACATGCTACGGAAACTAATTATACTAAGGCATATGCTAAAGTAGAAAGACAAATGAATTATTGTAAAAACAAAAGAATAATGGTTTTTAATGAAATTATAAATAACAAATTTCAATTAGTAGATGGAATATATGGATTATACGATAAGTCGAGTGGCAGTATAAAGATTCCTATGTATGATTGGATTAGTATTGATAATGATAACCCTTTAAAACAATTTTGGAGTAAACATTCTTTTTTGAAAATGAAATATGCAATGTGTGATAATGAGAATATTTTGTTAAGAGGTTCACAAGTATATTATTATTTTCTATCTAATCGTTATCACGATGAAATAACTAGAAATGATGTAACTTCAAAAGACATGGTGAATATATGGTTAAATAACAATAAAACATTTTTTATGGATGCTATAGAAGCTATAAGTAAAACAAACGATTTAAATAGTTTAAATAATTCTAAAATGGTTTTAGGAGTACTTGACAACATACGAAATGAACTGCTAATTTTATTAAATCAACAAGTAATTAAAAGTAGTAAAAATCAAACATTATATCTTAATTTAGAAAAAATTGATAAAAATACATTGGTGTATAAAATATATAAAACTTTATTAGGTGTAATTAAATTGATGCAGTATATTTCTTTTAACGATAGTTATTTAATTGACAGTAATGAATTATATTGCGTATTAAATAATGCAATTATAGTTACAAATGAATTTCAATCAATGTTTTCACAAGAAAATACAAATGATAATTATTCAAAAGAATTTAGAGCATACAGAGAAATTGATAATTTTGCTGAAAACTTCATTACTTGTTATTTAACATACAAAAATGATAGTGCCATATCTGATAAAGGAATATGTGGCCTATCATACGGAGGAATTGAACTTCCTATTATATTAAAATCTATAAATAATGCTATGAGCGATGTATCAATTTTAAAATTTAACAAAAATGCAAGCGGATATTCCAAAAAACAGTCAATTGATTTAAGATTTTTTGATATATCAAAATCAGGTGGAATTATGCAAGTTGGCATTGACAAAAATAAGAAGTATATCTTAGTTGATGATAATTTGCTGACTGGTAAAACGATGCAACTTGCCTTGACTACTTTATATGACATTGGAATAGATGTTGACAAAATAGTTGTTGTTAGATATCCAGGTGTTAATAGAATTAGTCAAATGTTTATGAATAATCATGGAGCTATAGACTATAGACTTTTTTTCAATTTTATTCAAGGATTATATTTTCCTAGTCCATATAGTTGGAGAGACCCTAATAGTTTAAATCCTTATGAAGATTCTTTAGGTATTTTTGATTTAAATCGTAGGAAAATAATTGAATGTTTAGCAAAAAATGGCGATTATTATGAAAAAAGTGAAGTAGTATATGTAAAAAGGATGGTAAAACGTGAAAATAATTAGTATAGGTGATTTAGTAACAGATTTTTATTATAAAAATGAAAAGTTAATTGGGGTTAATGGTGGGATGACGTCTCATAATATAATTGCTAATATTAGTCAAATGGGAATAAAAACTTCAGTATGTGGAGTTTGTGGTGATGATGCAGCAGGGAATATTGCAATAAAAAGTTTATCAGATTTAGGTGTTGAAACTAACTATGTACATGTTATAAAAAATTTGAAGACAAGATGTTTTCATGTTTCTTATTCAACAATTAGTGATAAATTGGAGTTTAAATCAAAAAAGAGATGCCCTATGTGCAATCAAAAAAAATGGTATGAAGAAAGTAATATTAATCCAAATGAAATAATGTCTGTTATAGCTAAAGATGATGTATTAGTATTTGATAATTTAAATGAAAAAAATCAAATCATTATAAATAATACTAAAAATAGAAAAATGTTAGATTTGGGTCAATATTTTGAACTAGATAATTATACTAATGAAGAAATGATAGAAAAATTAGGAGATAAATTTGATTTTATAAACTTAAACGAGCGAGTAGAAAAATATTTAAAAAATAGATTTTCTATGGAATCATTGGAAGATATATATAATTTATTGCATCCTAAAATGATAATTGTTACTAGGGGAAAAAAGGGTTCAGATTTTGTTTTTAATTATAATACAGTCAATAAAGAGTTAAATAAGCCTTCAATAGAAGTTGATCCAACAGGTGCTGGTGATGCGTTTTTTGGAATGTTTATTAGTGAGTATGTAAAAAATAATTATATTATTGATTGTAAATTTATAGATATAACTTTTGAAAAAGCTACAAAATTAACAAGTAAAGTTGTAAAAAAATTTGGTGCTAGAGGTCATATACAATCATTGTATAAAATTAAAAGGATAAAAAATTTTTGTTCATGTGAAAATTTTGAAGTTTCAGTAAGAAAAAAAATAAAACGATGCAACATAAATATTAATAATTTAGAAAAAAGGATAATAAATGCTATTAATAGTAATGCTTATGAAAAATTAAAAACTATTAATTTTTCTAATAGAAAGAATTATCTTTTTGTAGGTACAGGCGGGTCCTTCGCTGGAGCAAAATTTTCTGCAAAAATTATTAACAATTTATATGGTTCAAATACAATAACTTTATTACCTAGAAATGTATATTATAGAAATAATGATAATATTGATAATGTATTTTTATTTACATATTCTGGTACTACAAATGATTTGCTTGTAGGAACTTCTTTATTAGATAATGATAAAAAGTTTATTATCACAAAAGGTGAAATTCAAAATGTAGTAACAAAGACTAATATTTCTAAAAAAAATATAATATCCTATCGTACAAATACAAATAAAGGTAAAGAAAGAGGATTTTTATCTTTTGAAGGTGCATTAGCTCCAGCTACTTTGTTTTTAAAATTATATTTTGAAAAAAATACTGATGAAGATCTAGAATCTTTTATAAAAAATAGTATCAATTACTGGAAAAATTATTTTGAAGAGTATTTTAAAAATAACAAAAAAAGTTTAAAAGATTTTTTTAAAAAAGAAAGCTACTTTAATATTTTTACAGGTGATTTTTCAGAATCAGCAGCCGCAGACTTAGAAAGTAAAATAATTGAATCGGGAGTTTTTAATTGCTTAATACATGAAAAGAAAAATTTTTCTCATGGAAGATTTATTAATTATGAACATTTAAGTGATAAAAAGAATATATACTTTAAATCAAAAAGTATATGTACATATGAGAAAAGACTATTAGATTATTTACAAAATGATTATAATATAATAATTGAAAGTAAATATGATGGAATATTATGTGAGTATGATTTATTAGTTGCTTCTCAATATTTTATTTATTTTATATCAAATTTTCTTGATATAGATATATCTAAGCCTTCATATAGTGAAGAAGCTATGAAAATATATTTTTACAAAGGAGAATTATAGTTAATTACACAATGACCATCGCGAAGTGTTACAAAAGTGTGATAAAATTATCTGAATAATTTGCAAAAATGTGAAAAATCATAGTGTATTTCTTTCAAAAATGTGATATAATGTTACTAGTGGAGATGGTGCGTCAGTTCGGCGTATATAATATAGTCGGTGGGAAGCCGACCTGGTAATCCCTAGCAAAGAGCCAGTAGTTA
>CALVSW010000004.1 GCA_944359625.1 uncultured Bacilli bacterium
GTTGTGCTTCCCTAATACTTCGCAGATACCGACGTGTATAGTGGACTTTCACCACCTAGCTATATGCCATGCACGGCGCACATAAAAACCGAACTTTCAAAAATAAAAGTTCGAGTAACAAGCAATCTGGTGTCGTTGAGGAAGTTATATACAACTTTTACCACTGGTAACTGATGTATAAATCAATCACTATTGTAAATTAGTATAGCATATTTTAATTTGTTTCTATTATTATTTTTATATAACTACATTAATTTAAAATAAACAAGCAAGTATTTAAATAGGTTATTTTTAGATTTTTGGTGAATGACTTAACTCCTGTATATTATTCATCGTAACTTTATCGAGTATTTCCTTACTAATTTGTTCAGGAGTTTTATCTTTAGTATACTGAATAATTGTAGCCAATTGTTCATTGCATGGCATCGTTATAAAATGTCTATTATCATTTAATGTTGGTGAAGTTAAATTTTTATTTCTTTGAAGAACTCTGCTATTTAAAATTTCCATAGATTCTTCTTTATTTTCACTTGGTATCATATAAACCACATTCGCAAATTTACTTATTAATTTTGACATTTCATGAAATATGATAGGATTTTCATACACTGAATGTCCCGCTCCAAAATCTATAATGCATGGTTCTGATAAACTAGTTAGCACAGAACCTGTCAAATAGAATTCAAAATCTTTAAAATTATCAAAAGATTTTTGGTTAGAATAAAATTGCTTTAATTGTTCTCTATTATCTAAAGAAATTTGAGGCATATTTAAATTAGTGCTTAACATACGAGCAATTGTAGATTTTCCTGTTCCCATCGGACCTATTATTAATATACTGTTTTGTGCTACATTTGAATTTATGTTTTGAGAAACCAAAGTTTCTATTGCATCCAGTTTATTAATCTGACTCCTAATTTCTTTTCCAATTTCATTAAAAGGTCTATTATCATTTAGATAGTGCTTTTTTACTTGTTCAACATATTGCCTTGGTATGTCAGGAAATTTCGTTGATAAAAAATCAATAATATAATTAATTTTTTCATCGTGTGATTTATCTAAAACCAAAAGTTTTTTTTGAAATAAAGGTAATAATTCCGGATAAATATTTGAAATAGATATAATAGAAGATGTTAAATATTGTTCATGCGATACATCAAGCATTTGTCTAACTACAAACTCCTCAAAAATATCCACCAAATCATCTTTTGAATATACACCTAACTCTAACTCCCGCAATATATTATTTACCTTTGAAAGTAAATTAGGATGTAAGTATAACAATCTTTTAAATGTATTTTTTGATACTTGCCGATTTTCTCTATGGCATTGATTGATTTCTTTTTGAATTAAATCAGAATCATCATTTGGAATCTTATTAGGTCTGTTAGGAAAAGTATATAATTCAATCTTCTTTTGACTCGCTAATGTTTTTATTACATTATATACATTTTCTATATTCTCTTCTTTTTTTGGAACAACACCAATTTCCGATACAACTTCAGCAAACCCAGTTTGGATATCTTTAAATGTCAAATCATCTAAAGTGTATATTGAGGAACTATTGCTAAACATTGTATCAAAACCATTAGGAATTCGTTCTACTAATTTCCATGGTTCATTTTTGCTTTCCCTATATAAAGCGTAAGTTAAATCATCCCCACATCTACCAGAAAATATAACTGCTAATTCTTTGTATGGTGTTGCATAAACAAAAGTGCCGTGAGTTGATTTTTTTGGCTCTAATCTTGATATTCCTGATTGTGAACTCCCATGATATACTTCTCCCATACTTTACCTCCTTCGTATTTTAAAGATTGTGCATTTTTTGTAATTTCGTTTCTGTAAAAAAACTAAAATCATATTTATAATGTATAATTATGTTTCATCATATTTTCTATTTCCTTCAATATTTTTTTACTTTACTAATCAATTAACTATAAACTGATTTTGGTTTTTCTTTAAACATTCTAATATTCTATGTCTCATAAAAAACGATGTCTTTAAACAAACCTTAATTTTTTCAGCACATCTTCTTAGGGATAAACCATCTATAAAGCATTCAACATATTTCAACCATTTTTCTTTTTCCAATTTTGTTGTTGAAAATATATTTTTGGTTTTTGATGTGAAAGTGATAAAACAACTTTTGCATCTATACCTTTGCATTCCATTATATGTTCCGTTTTTTAAAATCCGTTTGGAACCACATTTGGGGCATTCATAAACACTTGTTTCATAATCTTCAAATTCTTCATTAATTATTTTTTTAAATAATCAAATAGTTCTTCTTTTTCTTGTTCTGTTAATTTTAATATTATTTCTTTTACATCTTCCACTTCTATCACCTTTATTATTATATATCTATATTTTCTTTTCTTCAACATTATGGTCTAACATAGATTTTTCAAATTGATAATTTATTTTATTTAAGGCTACTACCTCTTGTTTTCGAATGATATATTTTACTAATATTTTCTACCCGCAAATACTTATTTTCCATTATCATAATACCTCACATACTATATTAGTCATAATACATCAAAATATGAATGTGAATTAAATTCTTTATATGTTTATAAAAAAAGTGCACTTAATTTTTATTTTACTTTTTTTATCTGATAATAGATATTATCGATAAATCGAAAATAATTATTTTTAACTAATCTTTTTAGTTTAAAATAGATAAAATTAAAGATAGTAATGACAAGAATAATGATTATTCCATTAAAAGTAGTTAAATGATGGAAGATATGAATAGTAAGAGGTATTTCGATAATCCATAAAACTATATTTATATATTGATTAAAATTTAAATTAAATAAAAGGAATGAATTTACAATAAATGATATTAAAATAACAGATAATAAGTAATCATATGGTAAAATAAAGTAATCATAAAATAATTCTCTAGTAATCATAAAGAGACTACATCTAACAACGGCAATAAATAAATAAGATAAGAGACTCTTAAAAAATAGCCATTTTTTAGGATTTGTACGTAATATGATATTTTCAAATGAATATCTAAAATCATAATGTAAAAACGAATATACAATATAAATAAGTAGTGCAGATTGATAAACAACTACGATTATTTGCATACTATTATAAGAATCTAAAGGATAACCAGTAAAGGGGACTATATCTAGAAGAGTTGTTGGAAATTCCGGTGTATAAGTTATGGTTAAATAAATAAAATAAAAACAAGCAATAATAAAGAAGATAAGTAACCATGTTAAATTTTTTAATAAAATACGAAATAATATTTTTAACTGCAAAATCATAATAAATCCCTCTTTTTCTTACTTATCCATAAAAATAATAACTTAGCCACTACTACCAAAAGTATAATTTCTATAATAGATACAATTACTTCTAATAAAAATGATTGATAAGAAATAGATAGATAATAATACTGAGGTATAATAGGCATTTGGTAGAAATGATGAATTACTTTAATCGTTGGTAAGAACATAAAAAGAACACTATTGCCTAAGATAATGATTATAGAAACTAAGCGATTAGTTAAAAGATAACAGAAATATAAAATCGTAATCAAACAACAAGAAATAGTAAGTGCTCGTATGATAAAGAAGAAAATATAGTAAATAAGGGGAAATGAATAAAATGGATGCATAATCATACTATAATCTCCTAAACAGAAAATAAAAGCACCACCAATACTAACAATTAAAGCAATAAATAATAAATAAATAGTAAAAATAATCATATCTTCTAAAAAATATTTTACCACTTCTAAATAACTAGCATAGCGGTTTATTAATTGATAATTTTTAAATGCATCACCAATATAATAAATAAAATTTAAACTAATGGCTAAATAAAGAAAAGCATTAAAAGTAGGACTACTTAAAATATGATATAATCGATACCAAAAATTAAAATAATTAGATCCTGATATAGAAGGAAATATAGTTCCTAAAAGAATAAGAAGAAAATATAGCATCGATTTTCGTTGATTAAATTGTTGATTAATCTTAAGAATATATTTATTTTTCTTCATGTAATTTTCCATCATCCATAATATAAATGATATCTGCTAATCGTTTTAAATCTTCTTTAATATGAGTACTAATAATAATTAAACAATCTTGTTTTTTTAATTCTTTTAAATAATCAATTAATTTATCTACAGTCTTTTGTTCTACTCCATTAAATGGTTCATCTAATATAAGTATTTTAGGATGTTCCATAATAGCTTGTGCTATTCCTAATTTTTGTTTCATACCTAACGAATATTTTCCATACTTCTTTTTCATTTCATCTTTTAAATTGACTATTTCTAAAGCTTCTATTATTTCTTCTTCACCTATTTTATGTTGTATTTTAGCTAACATTTTTAAGTTTTCATAACCACTTAAATCCGGAAAAAATGATGGTCCTTCGATTAATGCACGTAAATCTTTAGGAAATTCTAATTTTGTATTCAAATTTACACCATCATATAATATTTCTCCAGAAGTAGGAATATAAAAACCACTAATCATCTTTAATAAAACGCTTTTTCCTGATCCATTACGTCCATATAAACCATAAATTTTGCCACTTTCTAAAGTTAGATTAATATCTTTAATTACTTCTATTTTTTTAAATGCTTTACAAACATGTTTTAATTCTATTTTCATTGTTCACCATATTATATCCTTTCACAATCGGTAATTAATTTTTCTTTATTTTTATATTTTAAATATACGATAAAACTCGATACTATCGCTAATGAAGCAGATAATAATAATACTGGTAATATTCCAAAAGTATCATTAAAAGATAAATAATTAAAAATATTAAATAAACTTCCTTTTTCTGAATGTAAGATTGTCGAAAATAAAACACCATTTATTCCTATTTCGAATATTCCATCAATTCCCCAAACGATTAAAAAAGATAGAAAAACTGCAACAAAAAAATGATAATGTTTACGGACAATAATTAAACCAATATTAATAAAAAAGATAGAATAAAAAATAATATTTAATAAATAAGAAACGACAAAAATAAAGGGATGACTTAATGTATCAGCACGCCAAATAGTAGTAAAATGATTTATCGCATAACTAGCATCTAAATTTGGATTAATGATGTAAGAAATAAGAAAAGCAATTATGACAATAACTGGTAGTATAAAAAATGATCGATAAGCATTTTTAAATATTCTTAATCGTATTGTTTTATAATCCATTCTTGTTGCATCGTTAACAATAATCCTATTTTTTAAATATTTAATATTATAATATAAAGAAGGAATAATAATAAATAAAAATAAAATACCACCATATTGGCCAAGTCCCAAAACACCTATATAAAGATAAGCTGTAAAAAAATCAATAGACTCTCCCTCTCTAGATAGTACATCTAAACAAACTTGCTCGTGCTGAGTACCTATATAATCGGTATTCTTACAAAATTCTAAACTTTCCGCAAATGATTGTTCAGTATTATTTTTTATCTCCCAATAATCTCTTGCTGAAATACATACGATGATGAATAAAATGGAAAATGATATGATTAATAAGAAATTCCTTTTTAAAAATTCTTTCATAATACTCCTTAAAATATTAGAGAAGCGATATTATAAAATGCAAATGTTATTATCGTTGATTTACAGTCCAAATACCACTGTGAAAAGTATCCAGCAAAGTAAAATCTAAACGTTGTATGCCCAGTGAATAATTATTAGGCGAAGAAATACTTGTTGGATCCCTAAATGTTTGAGTTTCTCCCATTACTGTCACAACACCAACATAAACATCACCATCGTCATCGTACGGCTTTGCAAGAATTTTACAACTCGTACATGGATTAGTCAGAATAGTTCTTGATAATAAATGCTCATAAGTCGGATAAGTGTAATCCACTTTTTCTATCCACGGTGTTCTAGTCATATTACCTTTATCTAAATTATAATTAACCGTTAAAGTATATACAATAGATGACGATAAAGCAAAACTAACTAATATATTTTCTCTACAAATATTTAATAACATCTATTTTTCTCTAGATAAGGAAATTATATCAATTATCGCAATGTATGTAAAGGAACTTTTTGCTCCAAACAACATTTACTCTAGATTTTAATTCATATAATTATCTTCTCTAAATCATAAAAAAAGCTAACTATTTTCTAGTAGCTTTTGTTTTTACTCTTTTAAAACTTTGATATAAAGTTGCATAATGATTTCTTAATAGATCATGATTAGTATCTAGTATAGTATGATTTTCTTCAAATGAAAGTATTTTATCACCAGGTACTACTACTTTATCAATTCCATCAAAATAGATATTAAAATCTATATTTGGATTATCTCTTTCTACGAGTATAAAATCTTTAATTTGATTTGGATTTTCTATATCATAAGTTACAATATAACTTCCAACGTATAAATATTTTTGATTTTTTATCAATTACACCTCTCTTAGCTACTTATTATACAATATTAAATGAATTTTTTTAATCATTTTTTATTATTTTTTGTTCATAATTAAAAATTATAACCAGAATTTTTTAATCCATGATAAAACAAAAAATCAACCATAATCTGATTGATTGATATATCAAAAGTTCGTACTTTCTGAACAAATTTTCTAAAATGGTGCCATTGAGGAAGTTATATACAACTTTTTATAAAATATTATTACTTAACTTTATTTTGTTCTTTATTTAGTTTTTCCGTCACTATATGTTCAAATTCTGGATATATAGCTAATAAAGATTTTATTGCCCCCTTAATTCCAATTAATTCAAAGTTAATATATTTATCAATTAAATCGCTATTATCTAGAGGAATATAGTTTGGCCTATTTGGATATTTATAAATTTTCAGATTACCACTTTTAGCTTCTTCATTTAGTGTCATTAAAATATTATCATAATAAGTTTTCTTAATTGGTTTTATAGCACTTTCAAAAGATATTACTTCTGGTTCCCATAAGTAGTCATAATGCTTAAAAGAACTACCATCTAATTCATATATGTATCCAGAAGTATTATATATTCTTTCTAAAACCCCTTCCCTTCTTTCTATTAATATAGGTAATCCATTATCATAAATTTTTATTGTATCTAAATCCCCCATGCCTCTATTCATAAATAACATTGCTATTACCATATTATCAGTCGCGTATATGCATTGCTTTTGATGAGTACCTACATGTGATTTTATCATTTCTATGTTACCATCATGACTTCCATGATATACAATCTTCTCCATGGATTTTTTCACCTCTTTAGAAATTTTTTATAAAATATAATCAGGACAATTTCTTATATTTTATTGTAACATATTAATATAGTTATTTTCAAAAATAAAATATTTAACCCCCTAGGTATTTTGACGCAAGTATCAAAATTACCAGTAGATATTTGCATATAAAATAAAAATTTGTCATATTTCAGACTGAATATATCAATAATTCGAATAGTTCGAACAGATTTCCCAATGGTGCCGAAGGCAGGAATCAAACCCGCAACCTACTGATTACGATTCAGTTGCTCTATCAATTGCGCTACATCGGCATAAATAAATTTTAACATAAAAAAATGGTTTTTACACCATTTTTTATGTTATTATTAATAATTTTCTTTTTTTATTTCAAAGAATGATTTAGGATGAGCACATACTGGGCATACTTCTGGAGCTTTTTTACCAATTACGATATGGCCACAGTTACGACATTGCCAAATACGATCATCATCTCTACTAAATACTAATCCTTCTTCAACATTTTCAATTAATTTACGATATCTTTCTTCATGATGGCGTTCAATTTCAGCAACCATTTCAAATAATTTTGCGATACGTGTAAAGCCTTCTTCTTTTGCAGTTTCAGCAAATTCTTTATACATATCAGTCCATTCATAGTTTTCTCCAGCTGCTGCATCATTTAAGTTTTCTAATGTATCAGGAATATCACCACCATGTAATTCTTTAAACCACATTTTTGCATGTTCTTTTTCATTTTCAGCTGTTTCTAAGAATAGTTCAGCAATTTGTTCATAACCATCTTTCTTAGCTTTTGAAGCATAATAAGTATACTTATTACGAGCTTGAGATTCACCTGCAAAAGCAGCTAATAAATTCTTTTCAGTTTTACTTCCTTTTAATTCCATAATTAAATTCCTTTCTTTACTTATTTATTTTATATCATTAAATCTTTTATAGCAAGCAATTTTTTTATAATAATGTAAACATATTAAGGATAATACCACTTAATAAACCGACAATAAATACAATCGCAATTATTAAAATATTTTCTTTTAAATTTTTATTATTTTTAAATAATATTAATAAACCGACACCACTATTGGTTAGTAAGCCACCAATTAACGAACCAAAACTTATACCAAAATTTAAATATAATTTTGTTATAATAACACTTGAAGCACAATTAGGAATTAAACCTACTAAACAAGTTATTACGGGAGCAAATATATTGTCTTTTAATAAAATACTATTTAAATATTCTTCTAATCCTAAGTAGAATACTAAATTTAAAATTAAATTAATTATTAAAATAAATATAGCAATATTAAATGTATGAATTATTGCTGATTTAAATATCGATTCTTTGCAATGACAATGCTCTTCTTTACATAAATGATAATCATGTTTGTTTTTTTGACGATAAAATAAATCAATAATAAAACCAGCTATAACTCCAATCAATAATTTAATACCTAATATTTTTAAAATTATGTCAAATTCTACATTTTCACTTATTAATATTGGTAACATTTCATCACTTGTTGATAAATATATAGCAATTAAAGTACCTAGTGAAATTATTCTTGTAATATATAAGTTGGTAGCAATTGAAGCAAATCCACACTGAGGTATAATACCTAATAACCCACCAAACAATGGACCAAATTTTCCTGTTTTAATAAGAATATCATCAGATTTTAATTTATGTTCAATTAATTCAATAATTAAAAAGGATAGCAATAAAAATGGTATTAATTTTAAAGTATCTAATAACCCATCTAAAATAACTTCTTCCATATAAATAAATCACCTCTTTTTAAATTCTAACATGTAGTATTATTTTTTTGTAGTTTACAATTAGGACAATTATAAAATAAACACATTAATAATCTAATAACTTCATCTAACATTCCATCATAATTAAACTCAGTATGATTATGATAATTTAACTCTTCACAAACCAAATTAATAATACTAATTAAAAAGTGAGCTTTTTGTTTTTGATTATTTAAATTATAACCTGCTTTATTTAAGATATCATTAACTTTTATCGTAGCTTCTAATTCTTTATTTTTAAATATTTTAAAAACTTCTATATCACTATTTTCTAAAGATAATAATTCATGATAAGCTTTTTTATAATTATTTTGAACTTCAATTGTTTTAGTAATTACACTTTTAATAGCACTTGGAAAATTATTTTTTAAATCTGGTTCTAAAGCTAATGTATCTATAAATGGAAACATAATATTATCTAAATATTTATTTAAACCAGCAAGTAATATTTCATGTTTATCATGAAAATATTGATATATATTTCCTGTAGAAATATTAGCATACTTAGCTATAGAAGCGGTATTTACATTATGATATCCTTCATTGCAAATTAATTCAAAACCTTTATCAATAATCATTTCTTTAGTAGCAATAGCCTTTTTCTTTACTGGCTCTCTAATATTTCCCATACTACTTTAAGAAACCTTCTATAATGGCATTTTCTGCTTCTTTTTCTGTTAAGCCTAATGACATTAACTTAGCTAATTGATCTTTAGCAATTTTTCCAATCGCTGCTTCATGAACTAAATTAGCATCAACATTTTTAGCATAAATTTCCGGAATTGCTCTTATTTTACCTTCATCTTTTATAATGGCATCACATTCTACATGCGCATAACATTTATTATACCCAACAACGTTAGAATGAAATTCTTGATAAGAATTATCTGTAGCTACAGAACGAGAAGTAACATGACAACTAGCATTATTCCCTTCTAAATCAATTTTAAAATCTGTTATCGCTTTTTCATCATCACAAGTCATAATCTTTTCAGTAATTGTTAAAGTACTCTTATCCTTTAATTTAGCATAAGTTTTTCTTTCACTATAATCAACACCTTTTATTTGAATTGTATCCATAGTTAAACTAGCATTTTCTTCTAAATATATTTCAGTTGTAGGATTAAGTATTTTCTTACCAGTACCTTTTCCTTCAGCATAATGCTTTTCAATATATTTTACCTTAGCACCTTCTTCTAAATAAAAGCGATGAATACCATCATGTTCAGATTCTTTATTTAAAGGATTATGAACCCCACAACCAGATAATATAACTATATTAGAATTTTTACCAATATGAAAATCATTTTCAACTACATCTTTTAAACCACTTTCAGTAATTATAACTGGTATATGAATTATTCCAAATAAAGTATTTTCTTTAACATAAATATCTAAACCTTTATTATTTTCTTTACTTACAATCGAAATATTAGGATTATCTTTGCGAGCAACACATTTGCCATTTTTACGAATATTATAAACATCTTCTTCTAAGACATTTTTATCACCAATAATCTCTTTTAATATTTTATTATCTAATTTTTCCATTTCCTACCTCTACTATATTTAATCATTTAAAATTTCCTCTAACATTTCTTTAGCAGGGCCAATTTTTTTTACTTTTCCATTAGCTAATATTATAATTTGATTAGCAATTTTTAATATTCTTTCTTGATGAGAAATTACAATTGTAATTGCTTGAGAATTATTTTCAATTTCTTTAAATATTTCTGCTAAACTTTGAAAACTCCATAAATCAATACCAGCTTCTGGTTCATCAAAAATACCAAGTAAAGGTTTACGAGCTAAAACACTAGCAATTTCAATTCTTTTTAATTCACCACCAGATAAAGAATTATTTATTTCCCTATCTAAATATTCTGGAGAAGTAATACCAACACTTTTTAATAAATTTAAAGCATCTTCTTTAGATATATTTAAACCAACAGCAAATTTTAATAAATCAAGCACTTTTATTCCTTTAAAATTTACCGGTTGTTGAAAAGTATAACCAATACCTAATTTAGCACGATTAGTTATATCTAAAGATGTTATATCTTGGCCATTAAATAAGATACGACCAGAATCTGGTTTTTCAATACCCATTATTATTTTAGCTAAAGTAGACTTACCACTACCATTAGGACCAGTTATAACATAAAATTTATTATCTGAAAAAGTTAAATTTACATGATCTAATATTTTTTTATTATTACGTGTAAAACAAATATCTATTAATTCTAACATATTATCAATCTTTCTACAAATATGAAATAAATTTCATATTTGTTTTATTATATCGATAATTAATTATTTAAGCAAGAAAAAAAGTTCTAAATTAGAACTTAAAGTTTAGGATTTACTAATATCTTAACAGCAGCATCATTACCACTTGTTAATCTTTCATAAGCATTTTGGACTTTATCAAAAGGAACAATATCATCAATAAACTTTTTAACATTTATTGCTCCAGTAGCAATCATATCTACACATTTTATAAACTCATCTTTAGTATAACCAATTGCACCTTTTACAGTTAATTCATTCATAACTGCTAATATCGTTGGAACAGATATTGCTGAGGTTGCGACGCCTACTAAAACTACAGTGCCACCAGGTCTAACTGTTGCAAATGCTGTCGTTACAGCTGCGCTATTGCCACAGCATTCAATTACAACATCATAACCACCATTACTATCATTTATAGCTTCATTAACCATATTTTGACTTTTAGCATTGTAGCATTTATCAGCAACACCTAAGTATAATGCTTTTTGACCACGATTAGGATTTGCTTCACTTATATTAACAACACTTGCACCCTCTTTTTTAGCTAATAAAGCACTTAGCATACCAATTATACCACTACCAATTACAAGTACTTTTGCTCCTAATTTAATATCTGCTAAATGAACGGCATGTAAAGCTACTGCTGTTGGTTCAACCATTGCCATATCAGTTGGTTCAGTATTAACTGGCACTTTAACTACCATATCAGGGCGAACTAATATTTTTTCACTTAAAGCACCATTTCTTGTTAAAGAAAGACCTACTGCATCCGTCCAAGTGTTACGACAATATTGAGGATTACCACTTTCACAAGCTTGACAATGTCCACATGGAGAGATTGGTAAAGCCGTTACTAAATCGCCAATTTCTAAATCAATACGATTACCTGGATTAAGAACCTTTCCACAAAATTCATGTCCCATTATTAAACCTTTTGGTTCTCCAGCTTCAAAATAGTGTAAATCAGAACCGCAAATGCCAGACATAACAACTTCAATAAGAACATCATCAGAATTTTTAGGTTCTTCAATATCTTTAACAACTAACTTTCTTTTATCTTCTAAAACTACTGCTTTCATTATTATCACCTAATATAATCATAACATAAAGTTAAATATTTATTAGAAATATCATCAAAAATTTACTATATCTTGACAAAATAATATTGCTTTTTCTTTAATTTATGCTATACTTAACTAGTAAACATTTTTATGGGCTGTTAGCTCAGTTGGTAGAGCAACTGACTCTTAATCAGTGGGTCTAGGGTTCGAATCCCTAACAGCCCACCATATGATGATACTTAGTCAATTAGTAATAATTGGCTTTTTTTATGCAATTATTCACCAAATTGCAGATTGATTACCGGACGCAAGCCATAGCCGTTGGTCACCCAGGTGATGCCAGCATCACCACGCGCGCCCTGATGGAACTCGTTCGCAGCGGAAGTAACCGCGTTGAAGTAACCCGGCGACATGGACCAATAATAGCCATTTTGGTAGAGATAAGTTAAGCGATTCATATATCCGGTGGCAAATCCGGCATACATAAAAAAATTATTACTTCTTTATTTTTATTTTATTGCAAAAAATAGTAAGATTTATTTCTTACTATTTTCTAATTTTTTAATTGTTCCTTCACAAACATCAATAGCTTTTAATCTAATTTGTTCAACAGCATCTTCTAACACTGGAGTACCCTTTTCTTTTACATAAGCTACAAGATTATCTATATTTTTTTGGATATCTTTAGCTTTTTTCTTAGCTATATCTGCAACTTTTTCTAGACTTAAATCATCTAATTCTTTTTTTATTTTTTTAATACTTTTATCAACATATTTTTTTATATCTGCAGCATTTAATTCTTTTACTTTTTTAGAAAAATCATTTAATAAACGCATTAAATCCTCTCTTGTTTCTTTACCAGATTTAGGTGCTAATAAAACACCAGCAGCAGCACCTATACAAGCACCACCAACTAAAGCAGCAACAGTACTTTTCTTAGACATATTCATTCCTTCTTTCTATAATTATTATACTATATATTTAATTATTTTTTAATATATTTTATATCTATTTACATATTAATACACTATTATTATATGTTATAAATTTATTTATATACTTATTATAAGTCTTTTGTATAATCTAATAATTTTAAGAATGCTCTAATAAATAAAGAATTTAATCCTTTTCTTCTTAGTTTTTTAATAGCAATACGTCTATCTGCGATATCTTCATTACTAAATATAATATCAGCTACTGTATCTTTTAATTTAGTAGTAATTGGAAGTTCACTAATAATGGCATCGATATCTTCATTAATAATACGTGTTGCATCTATTTCAATATCTCGTCCTTTACAATTAATAGTTAATTGTTTAACAGTTGATACATCTTTTATTTCAACAACAAAATCATTTTCTTCAATATAAGATTCAAATTTAACTGGTGTATTTTCTTGCATAACAATAACTTCGTTAGCATTCTTAGTATTTCTAAATCTTACTTTATAATTTCTTTTTTCAGGAATAATAGCACTCTTTCCTTCAAATGGTCTAATAATTAAGGTATAATTATTTGCTAAATAATTATAATCAAATCTAGTAACTATATAATAACCATCTTTATATAAAGAACTTATACCATCATCTTCATATAAGTTATAAATATTATCTTTACCAGGAAATACATGTATTTCCATACTACGAGGATTATTCGTAGCATTAATATTTTCTTCTAAATCATCAAGAATAATTATTGAACCACTATGGGCAAAGACAGGATAATCTTCATCATTAAAGAACATTACATATCTTTTATCACCAATAAATTTTTTACCAGTTTTAAAATCATACCAAATACCATTAGGTAAATAAATCTGTTCAATAGCTCTATTCATAATTTCATCTTTAGGCTTTGTAATGGGAGCAACTAATAATTCACTACCAAAAAAGTATTCATTTTTAAAATCGATATCATCATAAGTAGCTGGCACCATATAATATAATGGCTGTATCAAAGGAATTGCAAGTTTATAATATTTATATCCTTCAGAATATATATAACCAATCAATCTTGCTCTTAAATTACAATAATCTTTAACAATACCAAATGTTTTTATATCCCAACGCCAAGGTTCTCTTTTATAATATTTACTACTAGCAGAAGCAAATCTAAATATTGGTTGAAAACAGCCTAACTGAACATAACGAATATATAATTCATAATCTTCTGTACCATCTTTAAAACCACCAATATCATGACTCCACCAAGATACTCCTAAATTACTAAAGTTAGAAGTATAACGAGGAATTTTTTTTAAAGTATTCCAACTAACTATTGTTTCACCACTATAAGAAATTGGTGTTGTATGAGGAGCCATTCCACTAGCTCTAGTTAATATCATACCTCTTTGATTTTGAAATTTTTTATAATCATTATAATGGTAATAATTAAGGGCTATTAAATTATCATTTAATTTAGACTTATAATCTATCCAGAAAAAATCTATATTATCATTATATAATGGAGTAATTAATTTATCTAAATAAGCTACTATTAAATTTTTATCAAAGCCATTAAAAGGAATAATTTGACTATCTGTAACACCGAAACTAGCAGCAAAGTCATGATAATGAAATTCATGAGGATGTATTCCTTCTGTTGGATCAATATTTACTCCAAGACGTATTCCACGTTGGTGTAAAAAATTAGTAAAGTTTGTGGCAGAACCTAACTTTTCTTGATTAAAAGTAAAACCACTTTTATATCTTTCTAAGTTATTATTATCTTTCATATGCCAATTTGATCCTAATAAAATAGTACTTAAAGGAATACGATATTTATTAAATTCATATATTAAATCTCTTATATTTTGAAATGTATAAGGAGCATCTTTATACCACCAAATACCTAAAGCATAACGTGGTATTAAAGGAGGATAACCAGTTAAAGTAAAATAACTTTTTAAACATTCAATAAAAGAATTTTTATAAACAAATAAATATATATCTACTCTTTTTTTATCAGGTTTAACTAAATAACCACTATCATCAATAATAAAACTTTTAGAATCATCTATACTTGCATAGCCATCAAAAGAAAATAAACTTCTTCTTTTATTAACACCAAAAATATTCATAATACTTTTTATTTTACTTTCTTTTTGCGTAGTTTCTAAAATAGCTTCACTTTCAGTTGTATAGGCTTTTTTAGTATCAATATCAACATCAAATACTTTAACATTAGCAGCTTCATCACTACCATAATACCAATATTTTTCTGTATCTAAAACATCAACACGCAAATGAGCATCAGGCGCAAAAGCACTAGCAGTAAAAGGCTTATTTTTAATATATTGTAAACGATAATATTTAGTATTTATTATTAAAGACTTTTCATCTTCAGTAACTGTAAAATTAAAATCTGGAAATTTACGATTGCGTGCTAACTCTGTGAAATCATCAAAAAACATTCCACTTTCACTATATTCTAATCTTAATAAAGTATCACTTAAAATAGTAATACGATAATTTTTTCCTTTAAAAGTAGATTTTGGACTACTATATTTATTTTCTGGATTTAATTTAAAATGGTCTCCTAATACACTCATAATTATCCCTCTTTAACGCTTTTTTATATTTACAAGTATAACAAAAAAAGATAGAATAATCAAGAATGGAGGTAATATGTTTCCTTTAGAAAATACTAATAAATATTATCATACTCTTGATTATTATTATAAGAAAAAATATGGAAAAAAAGTATGTAAAATATCTTTAAATGCAAACTTTTCTTGTCCTAACAAAGTTAATGGTAACGGCTGTATTTTTTGTTCTAAATTAGGTAGCGGTGACTTTGCGGGTAATATAAAAGATGATTTAATAACACAGTTTAATAAAGTTAAAGAAATAATGAATAAAAAATGGCCTGATACTTATTATATTGCCTATTTTCAAGCTAATACTAATACTTATGCTAGTGTTAAAACTTTAAAAGAAAAATTTGAACCAATTTTAAAATTAGACAATGTAGTTGGTATTAATATAGCTACAAGAAGTGATTGTATATCTGATGAATGCTTAGAATATTTAATAGATTTAAACAGGAGAACTGATTTAACAATAGAGCTTGGTTTACAATCTAGTTATGATGATACTCTAAAGTTTATTAAAAGAGGGCATGATGTAAAAAATTTTACAGAATGTGTTAAAAAACTTAAAAAAAATAATATTAAAGTTGTTGCCCATATAATAAATGGCTTACATGGAGAAACTGCAGAAATGATGATTAACACAGCTAAGTTTCTTAATAAGCTAAAAATTGATGGGGTTAAAATACACATGTTACATATAATAAAAAATACTGAATTAGAAACAGTTTATAAAAATAAACCATTTTCTTTATTAACACTTGAACAATATATTGAAATTGTGGTTAAACAATTAGAAGTTCTTAATGAAAACATTGTAATTCATCGTTTAACTGGAGATCCAAAAAAAGAGGATCTTATCGAGCCTCTTTGGGTACTAAAAAAGTTTGTTGTTTTAAATAATATAGATAAGTATATGAAAGAACATCATACCTATCAAGGGCGATTATCTTAATTACTTATCTTTTTTTTGGCAATGGCAATCATGTTCTTCACAATCACAATCATCGCAGTCGCAATCATCACAGTCGCAATCACTACAATGACAACTACCGCAGTCGCAATCATCGCAATAACAATCATCACAGTCGCAATCACTATAATGACAACTACCAAAATGACAATCATCACAATAACAATCATCAAATTTTAACATAAATGGAAGACCATCTTCTCTTAAAGAAGCAAGTAAAAATACTCTAATAGCACTTTCCATATCTAAACCTAGTGCACTATATAAATCATTAGCTTCTTCATATAATTCTTTATCAATACTAATATTAATTTTTTCTTCTTTCATAAATAACCTCCAAAAATATTATAACCGATTAATTAAATTTATACTATCTATTTTTGAACTAATTGCATTACTAAGTTATTATCTCTAGAAAGCAAATAAATTAAATAACCATTATAATTACCAACATATCGATTTTTAATTAGAGCTAATTTTTCTTCATCATCTTGATATTCTTCTTCTAACTTAGTAAAGTATTCATTCATAATTTTATCTATTTCTTCTGCTGACTTTTTATTTTTTGGTTTAAATATCATATAACCAGTAACTTCACTACGAAGCATTGCTACTTTAACAGTATAATCAGTATATAACTTAGAAGAAATGCCTAATCTTTCTTCAATACTATTAGTATTTAACTCTTCTAAAATATCAAATACTCTTATCTGTGTTTGCTTTATTTTACTAACAACACTAGTATTATTACTACTATTAATATAAAACATATAACCATCATATTCTAAATATAAAGCATCTATCTTTTTTTTATTTAAAAACTTTTCAACACCCTTTTTAATATCTTCTTCATGACCACTAACTGGTAGTATAGCCATATATAAGCCATCATTATTTTTATTATATTTGATTACTGCATCTTTTATCCATTCTTCTTTTATATTAAAAGTATTTTCATAATCATAAACATAATAATTAGTTAAGTTAGAATAAGCTTTTGAACTAGTAACAATTTCATTAGAACTATCGATATTAAAACGAACTGTTTTTAACTGATCGATATCATAAGAAATACTTTGTAAATCAATAGTACTAGTATTAGGTCCTACATATTTTAAAGCAACAAATAAAGATATAAGAAAAATAATACTAATAGTTATAATAATTAAAGTACGTTTAGTTATTATTCCAAATAAACCATACATTTTAAATTTTCTTTTATATTTTTTTATTGTACTTAAAAAATTATTCTTTTTAGTTCTTTCTATCTTTCTAACATTAGATACGCTTTTTTTTCTTCTAATATTTTTCTTAGGCTGCTTATTAGTTACTTCAACTACTTCAACATTAATTTTTTCTTTCTTTTTTGGCAAATCAATTTTTACAATTTCAGGAGCAATATTATTCTTTTCTGTTTTTGCCTTTTCTTTCGAAGTTTCAGTTTTCTTTTTTACAGTATTACTTGCAGTATTTTTAACTTTGTTAGTTGTTGCTTTTTTAGCAGTTGTTTTTTTTCTACTTTGCGTAGTTTTTTTCTTTGTACTTGCTGTTTTTTTCTTTTTCTTTTGACTAATAGACGTTTTTTTCGTTCCTTTTTTTACCATAAGACACCCTCTCTACAACCGATATTTTAATATATTAACCATAAATTAGCAATAATTACTAAATAAGTATAATTTATTTTTTTAAAATCTTCAATAGATAGAGTCATTTACCAACAACAACTTTATTTTATTTTCATATAATATTAAGAATATTCAAAAAGGAGGAATATTGTGAAAAATAATAAATTAATTCTAGGAACTTTATTAGGAATAATCTTGATTATTATATTAGTTATGCTATTTATTCCTAAAAAAGAACCACAATCTAATTTACAAAAAATAACTGTAGCCGAAGTTACCCATTCAGCTTTTTATACTCCATTTTATATTGCGATTGAAAAAGGTTATTTTGCTGAAGAGGGTTTAGAAATAGAATTAATTCTTACATCAGGAGCGGATAAAGTTAGTGCTGCTGTTTTATCAGGTGATGTTGAAATAGGATTTGCTGGACCTGAAGCATCAATTTATGTATACGAAGGTGGCGAAGAAGATTATATTGTATCATTTGCCGGTTTAACTAAAAGAGATGGACAATTTATTGTAGCTAGAGAAAATACCGATTTTAAATTAGAAGATTTAATTGGTAAAGAAGTTCTTGTAGGACGTCTTGGTGGTATGCCTGCCCTAAATTTTCTAAATGCTTTAAAAAATAATAATATTAATCCAGATGATATTAATTTAAACTATAGTGTAGAATTTGCTGCATTATCAGGTTCATTTATTGGGGGAACTGGGGATTATGTAAATTTATTTGAACCAACTGCAACTAAATTAGCAAATGAAAATTTAGGTTATGTAGTAGCTAGTATTGGTTTACTTTCCGGGGAAGTACCTTATACTGCCTTTAATGCTCGTAAAAGTTATATTGAAAATAATACTGAAATAATTGAAAAGTTTACAAGAGCATTAAATAAAGGTATTGATTTTACTTTTAATAATGATGAAGAAACATTGGCTAAAATAATACTACCTCAATTTCCTGATTCTAGTCAAAATGATTTAGCCCAAATTATAAAGAGATATAAAGATAATGATTGTTTTTTAACTAGTACCTTTATAAGTGAAGAATCATTTAATAATCTTCAAGATATTATGATTGATAATGGTTTATTAGATGATTATGTAAGTTATAATGATTTAATAAAAAATTTCTATGAATAGTATTTTAGAAATTAATAATTTATCTAAGAGCTACCATACTCTTAATGGAGAAGTAAAAACCTTAGAAGATATTAATATTTCTGTATATCCTAATGATTTTATAGCTATCGTCGGATCAAGTGGATGTGGTAAATCAACGATACTTTCTTTAATAACTGGTATTATTAAGGATTATAAAGGTTGTATTAATACTCATGATAAAAAAATTGGTTATATGCTACAAACCGATTGTCTACTCCCTTGGCTTACTATTTGGGAAAATGCCATTTTAGGTCTTAAACTAACTGATAATGTAAATGGAAATAGTTTAAAAAGGGTTAAAAAATTATTAAAAAAATATAATTTAGATGAATTTAAAGATAAATATCCAAGTAATTTATCTGGTGGTATGAAGCAAAGAGTTGGATGAATATCATAAAGACACAAATGTATTTCAAAAAAAGACTATAAGTCAAAACTTAATAGTCTAATATTTAATATCAGTTTTACGTAAATAAATCGTAAATATAACTTTGTATGCATTTTTTTATTTTAAAGCTTTTTACCTGCTAAAAATGATTATTTACAAACTATTTACTTTGGCAAAAATAAAAGTTCAACTACTTTTTAATTGAACTTTACATAACTTATTCACCTATATTTTTTAAAATAATTGTCTTTGTACGTGACATTTCATGAAGAGTACTCATTACTCCTTCATTACCAATTCCTGAATGTTTCCATCCACCAAAAGGCATTTCAAATGATCTAAAGAATGATGCTCCATTAATGATTACACCACCGCATTCTAAACGATCAGCAACATATTGACAAAGTTTTTGATCTTTAGAAATTATACAACCACATAAACCATAAGTAGATTGGTTAGCAATTTCGATAGCTTCATCGATATCAGTATATTCAATGATAGAAATTACAGGTCCAAATATTTCTTCATCTTTAGCTACTGGCATATCTTTAGTGACATCAACTAAAATTGTTGGTTCATAGAATGCTCCTTTACGACGACCACCAAATACTATTTTAGCACCCATATTCACTGTTTCGTTTACTTGGGTTTCTACTTTCTTAGCAGCATCCTCACTAATTAAACAGCCAATTTTAGCTTGAGGATTAGATGGCATCATAACTGGTGTTTCTTTTAATACCTCTATCATTTTATTTACAAAAGCATCTTTAACATCTTTATGAATTAAGAAGCGTTTTGAAGCACAGCACACTTGACCAGTATTATATAACCTTCCCCAAATAGTTTCTTTAACGGCAAGATCTATATCACCATCTTTATGAAGAATAAAGGCATCATTACCACCTAATTCCAACATAATATGGGTAACATTCTTAGCACATTTTTCCATAGTTTGCATACCTGCTATCGTACTACCAGTTAAAGATACTAAGGCAACATCTGGATTAGATGCTAACATATGAACAGCATCACCACCAGCACCATTTATTAAATTGATAACTCCAGCAGGAACACCAGCTTCAATTAAATATTCAACATATTTAGTTAAAGTCAATGGATTATGAGCAGATGGTTTTAAAATTACTGAATTTCCCATTAAAAGAGCTGGAGGAACTTTTTGACAGAAAAGATCACTTGGAAAATTAAATGGAATTACAGCAACGACAACGCCAAGTGGACATTGTACAGTATATTGTAAAGTGTGTTCATTACCTTTTTCTTGACCATATGGAACAACTTTTCCATATTCATGTTTTGCCATTTCACAAAAAGCAGGAATTCCAATAGAAACGTTTTCGATTTCACCAATTGCTTCAGTAATTGGTTTTCCAGTTTCATCGCTTAGTAATTTAGCTAATTCTTCTTTATGACTTTCAATTATAGATACAAACTTCATTAAAATTGCTGCACGTTCATGAAGAGGCTTTTTAGCCCATTCTTTTTGATATTTTTTTGCTTCACTAACAGCATTATTGCAATCTTCTTCTGTACTTACAGGTACTGTATCTATTAATTCATTAGTAGCCGGATTAAGTATTTTAATAACATTGCCATCCTTGGCATCACACCAAGTAGCACCAATTAAATTTTTTGCCATATTAATCTCCAAATCCTGTATAAGATAAAGATAGACCACCTACTGTATTTGATGAGTGTTCAGATGAACCATATTCGCCAAACGTAAATACCATTAAAAATTCTTTATCTGGAATAACTTTTTTAACTTCTGGATAGATTCTATCTTCAATCTTAGATAATGCTAATCCTAAACGACGACCACCACAATGTACTAAGAAATAAGAATTTACTTCATTATTCATTAATTCATTTACCTTTTTAATAGTTTGAGCATTAGCATCTAGTATTCCTTCTGGAGTATTAGCAAGTTGAATAATGGCAGTATTTAAAGCTAAATCAGCACCAATATTCATAGATAAATCATCATTACCAAACATTGGATGACGTACGGCAATAACATTACCAATTGGATCTTTTACACCTAATGGAGCGCAAATAGTTGCAGTTAATAAGTTATCTCCTTTAAGACTTTCAACATCTTTATTAGTCCACTCTGCATATTTCTTTAGTGCTGGTTCATGATCAATTTCTACTAATGTACGTCTATTAGCAACTTTAGTAATGATACCAACATGATCAGTTTCATTATAAGCTCCAGTATATAGATTTTTCATCTTGCCATCAGTATAGAATATTGCAATTACACAGCCATCAGCAAATGCCTCACCATCATAAAGTATACTCCATTTACCTTCAACAGTATTATCAGCAGCACTTCCTCCAAATACAGGAATATCACCAATTACATCTTCAATACCTTTTAAATATTCTTCTTCATTAGCAGGAGATGCACTCATAAAGAAGAAATCTGGTTCTTTATCTTTACCTTTTAATTTACTGATAGCTTCTTTAGCAATTCTTCTACCAATTTCTCTTGGTTCTTCATCAGTTTTCTTAGAACCAGCAGTAACTACTTCTAAGTCTCCTCCAAATAACATCATACCAGAATATCCAGTTTCTTTATTTAAATATCCAGCATGTGTACAAATAGCAGCTGATGATGTACAACCTAAAATAGGTACATTACCAAGTACACTTTTAGCACCTGCCATTAACTGTTTTTGATCTTGAACTACACCTGTAAAGAATAATCCTACTTGGGGATTTTCAATTACATTTGCCATTTTGGCAGTTTCAACACCTGATTCATAAGCATCTACTGCTTCACTATAACCAACTTTTGTTTTTAACATATATAAATTACCTCTTTCCTAATATGCTTTTTCTAATAAATTAATTATATCTTCTTTTGTAACTTCTCTAGGATTTCCACCAGTACATGGATCAATTAAAGCTTTACTTGCTAAAATATCAAAATCTTCTTTGTTAACATTTAAATCTCTTAAATGTTGAGGAACTCCAAGTTTTGTTTCTAAATTTCTAATAGCATCAACAACTATTTTTACACATTCATCATCACTTTTACCAGTTGTATCTAAGTCGAATGCTTGAGCCATTTTACGAAATCTTCCTTTAGCTACTTCTCCGTTCCACTCAAGAACATATGGTAAAAATAGTGAACATGCAATACCATGAGCTACATCATATGTTGCTCCTAACTGATGAGCCATTGAATGAACTATTCCTAATCCAACATTAGAAAATCCCATCCCGGCAATATACTGACTTAATGCCATCTTTTCCATTGCATCTTGGTCTTTATTAACTGCATTTTCTAAATTTTTATAAGTTAATTCCATTGACTTTAAATGAAACATATCAGTCATTTCCCATGCAGCTTTAGTAATATACCCTTCCATAGCATGAGTAAGGGCATCAAGACCAGTTGCAGCAGCAGTCATTCTTGGCATCCCAGCCATTAACTCCGTATCAATTATTGATAAAATTGGAATATCATGTGGATCTACACAAACCCTTTTAACAACATTCTTTTCATCAGTAATTACGTAATTAATAGTTACCTCTGCAGCCGTTCCCGCGGTTGTTGGTAATGCTATTAAAGGTAACCCTTTATTTTCTGTTTCTACAGCACCCTCTAAAGAATTAATATCGTAATATTCAGGATTTTGATTTACTATGCTAAGACATTTAGCAGTATCAATAACAGAACCACCACCTACAGCAACAATTGCATCAGCTTTAGCTTCTTCTAAAGCCATTATACCTTCATGACAATTAGTAATTGTAGGATTTGGTTTAACATTATCAAATATACGATATGAAATTCCACCTTCATCAAGACAATTTAAAACCTTTTTAGTTACTCCACAACCCATTAAAGTTTTATCAGTTACTACTAAAATTCTTTTAAATTTTCTTTTGCGAATTTCTGGCACTAAATTTTCCCTTGAATTCCATCCAAAATATGAAGTTTCATTCAAAATTATCCTATTAGCCATCTTCTACCTCCCTATAATAAGATTATATCATGAATAATAATTTAACGTTTATAAAATAAATAGCATTTACATTTTATTTTCATAAAAAAACATATAATAGATTTAAAATTTTATTATATGTTTAATTATTTTTTAATACATATTTTTCTAATAGAGATATAGGTTTATAAAAGATATAAGATAAAATTACTAATATTACTACTCCAGCTAAAACTAAATCTAAGTTAAAAACTTGAGTACCATAGATAATTAAATAACCAATACCCTCTTTACTAACTAAGAACTCACCCATTATAACTCCTATAAAAGACATCGATAAGTTTATTTTTAATGAAGATATTATATTTGCATAAGAATTAGGTAATATTAAATATTTAAGAGTTTTAAACTTATTAGTGTTAAAAGACTTAAATAATACCAATAAATTCTTATCTGTTTTCATAAAACCGGTATAAATAGTTATAGTACTTACTATTAAATTAATTAGTAAAGCCATAATAATTATCGATTTAGGATTTGCTCCAAACCAAATAAGTATTAAGGGACCAATAGCAACCTTAGGTAGTGAATTTAACATCGTAATATAAGGATCTAAAATACGATAAACGATATTAAAATTATAAAATATTAAAGCTAAAATCATACTTAAAATAAAGCCTAAACTAAAAGATACAATTATTTCTTTTATCGTAGTTATTAAATGATTAAAAATATTATTATCAATATATAAATTATATATAGTTTTAACTATTTTACTTGGTGATGAAAAGATAAAACTATTAATTATTTTATGAGAACTTAAATATTCCCAAACAAATAGGAAAATAATACTTATAAATAATTGAATAATAGTTATAAATATTTTTTCTACTTTTTTCTTTTTAATAAAATTCTTTTGAGCTTCAGACATTCTTATCTAAATCTTTCCATATTAAATCATAATAGTACATAAACTTTTCATCTTGTCTATTACTCATAGGATCACTTGGATTATCTAAAATTATATTATATTCTTTTTTAATATGGGCTGGCCTTTTAGATAATACAATTACTCGATTGGCCATTGATATAGCTTCGGCTATATCATGAGTAACAATTATTGCCGTTTTCTTTTCTTCTTTAATAATTTTATAAACATCATTACTAATTTCTAATCTTGTTTGATAATCTAAAGCACTAAATGGTTCATCTAATAATAATATATCAGGATTAGTAGCAAGTGTCCTTATTAAAGCTACTCTACGAATACAGCAAAGACACTAATACCTTATCAAAGCCTTGAAAAATAAGGCTTTTTAAATTTTCGTTTTTTTATGTTTAACTTGTATTTTTTAAGATTTATTATTACTTTCCGACAAATTGCCTTTGACAGAGTTATTTATTTTCTATTTGTTTTTTATCATCTATATATTGATAATTTAAAGCATTTTGATTTGATATAGCCGATTTTTTAGTTGCTTTCTCGTAAGACTTTCTAGCATCGTTAGCAACTTGTCCACCTTTACGAGCTACTTTCATATTTTCTTTAAATCCTTGTGGGTGTTCAGACTCTGCAATATCACGAGTAGCAATTTCTCCTAAATCAGTAAGTAAAACTTCTATATCAGTCATATTATCTCTTAAAGATTCTTTTCTAATACCTTTAAAAGCTTTATATTCATTTGCTTTCATACCAGACCAACTTTTATATATTTCATTAGTAAGCATTGCATATTCGCGAGTTTTTTCAACGCCACCATCTTTCCAAACATCAGTTAATCTTTTTCTTTCTTGAATACCTTTAATTCTTTTAGAAATCCATGCCTCATCATAACCTTTAGCACGATATGTATCTATTGCTCTTTGCATTGTTAATGATGGGTCAAATACTTCATCAATTCTTTCTTTACCTAAATGTGCTAACCATTGTTTTATAGGCTCAGCATTTTTACTAGGTACAGATTCAATTATTCTAAACATACCTTCAATATCACATACATCAGTCATACGATATTTACCATCAGTAGCTTTCATTTTCAACTGTCTAGTAATACTAGACGTTTCAAAATTTTCTTCTTTTAATAACTTATTTTTTAACCAATTCCAATATTTTCTAGGTTCTTTACTATCTGCTAAAACACCAACAATATCAACAATACTTATATAATATTTTTCTTCATCTTTATCCCAAATAGTTCTAATTGTTTCATTATTAAATATTTTATTAATTAAATGCATATTATCTTGTTTCATTTATTCACCATCCTTTACTATTTATTTTTAATATGTATTAAGCAAAAGTTTATAGAAGTTTATAACCTCTCACTTATATTATTCTACAAAAATTTTGAATTTCCTTTTTTATTTTGAATATTATTCAAAATTCCATTTGATTTCAATATCTCTTGTTTTAGTTTCTTCATTAATTTTGCCGATATAGATTTTATCTATAAATTCATCTACTATAACTCTGTTTAATTTTTCTAATTGTTGATATTTATTAAATAATTCTTTTGTATTTTTATTTGAAGATTCTTTTAGTGTATAATAGTTAATCTCATTTTCAATTGATTTTAATTGGTCTCTTAACTTTTCATCATCATTATTATAATTAGTAATTAATTCTTTAAATTGTTCTGCATTAATTATTCCATTAACTTTATCTTCATAAAGATTTTTTAAATAATTTTTAGTCTTTGCTATTTGATTAACTATAGTTTCTTTTTGTTTTGTTAATAAATTGATTTTTTTAGTGAATTTATTATTTTCCTTTTTTACTGATTCAGTTTCTAAAATATTTAAATCATAAAACTTTTTAACTTTTTTATTAATATGGCTTAATACTAATTCCTCTAAAGCATCATATCTAATTGCTGCTTTATTTATACAATCATTATAACCATCTCTGTTATTAGAACATACTAGATACTCATGTTTAGAAGAATTTTTCTTTCTCATATAGCGACCACATTCTTTACAAAATACTTTGCCAGAGAAGTTATGAACAATTCCTGTTGATTTCATAGGTTTTGTTCTTTCTTTCAAAGCAATTTGAACTTTTGCAAATGTTTCTTCATCAATTATAGCTTCATGCATATTTTCTCTACGAATCCATTTTTCTTCAGGTTTATTTATTACTTTATGATTTTTATAACTAACAGTAGTTCTTTTTCCTTGAATTAAATGTCCTAAATATAATTCATTTTTTAATATTGTTTTAATAGCATTTGTATTCCATTTAATTTCTTCTCTAGGTCTATTACTAATTACATTTAATTTAATACCTTTTCTATATTTATAAAGAGAGGGGCAAGGAATATTTTTATCATTTAAGTAATGAGCTATTCCTGTAAATCCCATACCTTTTAAATATAAATCGTATATTTCTTTAACAACTTCACTAGCAATAGGATCAACAACTAACTTGTTGTTATCTTCTTTAGATACTTCATAACCAAATGAGGCGAAAGGAGAAATGAATTCTCCTTGCTTCATTTTAGAATTAAAAGCACTTCTGATATTGTCAGAAACATCTTCTAAATACCATTCATTTACAAGTCCATTTATTTGTCTTGATTTTTTATTACCACTATTGTCAGTATCTGCATTATCAGATAAACCAATAAATCTTATATTCCATTCTTTAAATTTATTGTTGATATACTTTTCAACGATTTCCATATCTCTTGAAAATCTAGATTGACTTTTACATAAAACTACATCAATTTTACCATTTTCACAATCTCTAATTAATCTTTCAAATTCAGGTCTATAAGTACCAGCACCTGATAAATCTTCATCACAATATTCATCAACCAACATAAATTGTGGATTTTTCTCGATATAATCTAATAGCATATTTCTTTGATTTTTAATAGATTCACTATCATCATCTTTATTAATTTTATCTCTATCTTCATTTGATAATCTTAAATAAATAACAACTCTTAATAATATCTTCTCTCTAACACACTCCATTTCATTCATAACTATTACCTCCTAACTTAAGGCAATAATTATTTATCAAGTTAGACTTATAACCAATACAATTATAACATTTAATTACACTCATTTGTGCAAGTTTCCATAAATAATATAATATTTAACAACTTTTTATTTATAATCTCTTTTAAATCGTTATCGGTTATAGTTTTATTTACTACTTCTTTAACATTATAGACTATATTTATAAAGCTCACCTCAATAAAATATATTAAATTAATTAATATTTTTAACTAATAAAAAAAGATACAATAATGTATCAATTAATTATATAAATAATAAAGATCAGTAATATTTAATCGTGCTACATGTTTTACATTTTCTAAATTAGTTACTTCTTTAGTAAGATTAATAATAGTATTATTATCTTGAAAATCATTAATAAAAATATATAAACCATTATTTAAATCTATATTACTTAAAATATTTTTAATATTATCTTCATTTAATTCTAAATCTTTAGCTATATAAGATTTATCTATTATAGAAAATAAATATATATCATCTAAAAAGCGATTATTATTACTATTAAAATAATATAAAGCTGGAACATTACTTGTATTTTTTACCTCGTTAACTACTTGTTCTTTTCCTTCATATAAAACTTCTGGTTTTAAATTAAATATAATGGGAACTCCTAAAATAATTACTATTAAAACATATAAATAATTTTTACTAACTTTTAAAATACTATCCCAATAATACATAATTATAATAAATATTATTTGACTAATTGGTAAAATATATCTTAATTCTAACCAAGGAGAAGATAAAGAAACTAAGATAAAAAAGACGATAGTAGGTATAATCATTAATCTTATATAATTATTTTTTGGTAATATAATACGTTTCTTTAATTTATAAATAAGTAAAATTAAACTTATAATAATTAAAGTAAAATTAAACATATAATAATTTAATTTCCATAAATAAGCTCCAATACTTATTAAAAAACTAGAAACATTTAATAATTTACTTAAAGCTCCTTGACCACGATACCCAAAGAATAAATGCTTAATGGAATATGGAAAGATTAATATGGATAGAATACCGGCAATTACTAAAGTACCAATATAACCTTTTAATTCTTGATAACGTTTTTCTTTACTATATTTAACAACAAAAATAATAAACATAGTAAATAAATAAAATAAATAATAGTAATGAGTTAAAGAACCTAATAAAGATGATATTCCAATTGCCGTAAGTAACTTATAATTTACTTTTTTACTATCTAATAAAAGTAAATGTAAATAAGTTGTTACTAAAACCCATAGACTAGTTAAAGCATACATTCTAATATATATAACATTAGTAATAGAGGCTAGAGTTACCTGACTAATAAGAGCAATTACACCTGCTTTAACTTTTTCTTTAAATATCTTTAAACATATTAAATAAGTAAAAATTGCACAAATACTATATATAATAATATTTAAGATTATTCCCGGCCAAATCGAAAAGTTACCAACACTAAAATTCATCATTAATCTAAGTAATAAATAATAAAATGGCGGATGAACATCATTTTTTTGATTTTCATATACTTGTTTATAACTATTTACTTCATCTTCATCAACTACTAAATAATCTTTATAATAATCATTATCATGCCAAGTATCATAAAAATCTTCATTATCATAAATATTTACACGATCATAATTAGTTAATCCATAAGAATAAGCTTCATCCATATGAATATATTCTTTTTTAGAAGCAATAAATATATATAATAAAGTTTGTATTAATATAATAGTTAAAATAATAACTAAATTAACTAATCTACCCTTTTTTTGCATTATTACCACCTACCACAATTAAGATTAAACTTATTACAAGTATCTTCATCTAATAACTTAATCTCATAAGATGGACCACCACATGTTCCTAAAAGACGATACCCACCATTGTTACTAATAATATTTAAAGCTTCACTTTTAAAATTAGCTACTTCTTCACCAATATTAACAGCTATTTTATAATATTTATCTTCTGGCTTAAAGAAATTACCACTACTATCTTTAACTAAAGTAATATACCAATAACTAAAATTAAATTCATGATTAGTATATGATATATTAACATCACTTACACCTCTACTTGGAGCTTTTAAATTATCCCAAAGTTTTTTTACTTCTTCTTCCTTTTTAGAATCATATACAATATCATTACTTTCATTTAAAGCTATTTTATCAACAGCATTAAATGAATCATACTTAGTAATAAATTCTTCATCAATACTATCTAAACCACTTTCAATAAAAGCAAAACCACCACAAGTATTATCAGTTAATTCAACGTCTGTATAATAATAAACATTGTCATTTAAATTTATCATTTCTTCTTCTTTTTTATTTTCACAAGCAGTTAAAAATAATAAACTTATAATAATTATTAAAATTTTTTTCATAATAATCTCCCATTGCAATTATAACATATGTTTTTTATTTATTATAAAAATATCTTTAATTAACTATTAATCTTTATTTAAGAAATTCATTACTAAATCAATCAAAACTTCTTTTTCTTTAGGATTTGATTGCGCTATTAATAAAGTAATAGCAACTAATGTATTATTATCAATTACTTGTCCTTTAGGACTATAAAGAAGATTATAAAACTTTAAAAAATATATAAACAATGTTGCAGCAATCCTCTTATTACCATCAATAAAAACATGATTTTTAGTAATTAAATATAAAAAATTAGCAGCTTTTTCTTCTATTGTTGGATATAAGTCTTTGCCATCAAAAGATTGGTATATTGTAGCTACAATTGATTTTAAACCTTCATTTCTTTCTAAAGCAAATATATCACTATCTGAATTAAATTTTAATTTACCAACAATATTTATACAATCTTCATAAGTTATTTTATTATTATTTTTCGTTCCATTAGGTTTAACTAATCTTCTATGATCATAATCATCAAGTAAATTTAATGCTTTAGAATAATTATTTATTACCTTAATTATTTCCTTTGCTTCATTACCAGTTAAATCATTATCAATTCTACCAGCTATATCAATTAATTTAATCGTTTTTTCAAGGTATTCTAATCTCTTATTATTAACTGCATATCCTTTAATTAAATAATCTTTAATAACTTTATTAGCCCATTTTCTAAATATAACTCCATTTTTACTCTTAACTCTATAACCAACACTTATTATCATATCTAAATTATAATAATCTATATAATGAGTCTGTGTTTTACCTTCAACAGCACCATGTTGTGTGGTATTCTCAAATTTTGCGACAACCACTTCATCTTTTAATTCCTCTTTTAAAGAATTATTAATATGTTTTCTTATAGTTTTATAATCTCTGTCAAATAACTCAGCCATTTGCTCTGTATTTAACCAAACTGTTTCATCCTTCATATTGACTTCTAATTTAACATTTTGATTTTCAAATAATAATATTTCATTTTTCATAATTCCACTACCTCTCATATATTTATTATTATTTAAAACTTTATGATTTCCTTTTTTTTATAAATAAAACTTACAAATTTTTTTTAAAATTTAAAAACTATAACAAAATTCACTTCGTTATAGTTCTTTTAATTTATACTTTAAATACTTTTCAAACATTTTTAAGCCATAATCTTTATTATAATAATTAGGAAATTCCTTTAAATGGGCTAAAGCTATTTTAGCTGTTAATAATAAATCATCATTAGTAACATTAGTACTTTTATTTATAAGACCATGTTCTAATTCAATATTTAAACCTCGTAATAAATCCTCAGGTGAAAACTTATCAAATTTAATGTCTAATATCTCGGCAACATCAAAAGCATCTTTAATACTAAACATAATATCACCATTATATTTTATTCTACCTTAAGTTAAAATTACTTATTAATTTCTTTAACTATCCAAGTCATAATAATATCTACTATATAATCTATTTCTTCACTGCTTAGTTCTTTATTTTTAGCTATTTTATGCCATTTATAAAGACAAGAACGACAACACGTTGCCGTTGCATGTTGGGCAATAAATACGGGATGCCCTTTCATCGGTGTTTGAGCACCATCATTTAAAATAATTTTAGGAGCTAATCTTTTATTTATAAAAGCATAAGCATGTTCTTTAATTATATCTAAACCTTTTTCTTCTATATATTTAAGCTCTTTTTCTTTTAAATGAAATTTACTTCGAAATTTAGATAGTTCTAATTTTTTTAATATATAATCTTTATTCATAATTCTTCTTTTTTAAAATATCTTTAACATATCACTACTATTTATAATAGACGTATTATATAATATTAAAATATCTTGATTATCAAAATCAATATAATTACTTAGTAAATTCATATTTATATATCTTAAATCTACTAAAGTTATTTTTTTATAACCTTCAATTAATAAAGGGGCTAAACTACTACTAAAAGAATCTCTAAATATAATTAATTCTTTATTACTTTTATTAGAATTATTAGTTATTTCTATAATTGAAGAAGCTCCTCCTAAGAAAACATCATAAGAATCCATTTTACCTAAAGAAGATTCTTCATATACGGTATTTAAATTACTTTCTATATCATAAACACTAGCATTATCAATAATATCATTAGTTAAATATACTAGCTTATCAGTAGGTACTTTTAAACCTATTTGACCATAATATGTCCCTTTAAAATCATTAAATTCATGATATTTATAATCTTTATTAGTTATCTTAAAATGCATTTTTTCACTTAATAAATCAACTATATCACTAAGATATTCTTGTTTCCAATGAATATCCGTATAATAATACTTACTTAAATCTAATTTATCAGTTATATCAATATACTCCATATAATTTAAGCCATTATTAACCATACTAAATAATAATTTATAATCCATTTTTAAATGATTATCACTAGCATAATAATTTTTATCAGGAATAATACTATAATAGACATTCATATCTTTTAAATAAGTATTATATAATAAATTAATTTTATTTATAAAACTATTAACTTTATTAGTATTTAAAGGATAATCTATCTTTATAATATGATTATCTTCGATAAATAAATTATTATTATCTAATTTACCTAATATTTTATATTGAAACCAAGCTTTTATACTTCTAAAAGTATCTCTTAAGATAAATTGATCTGAACTATATTCTTCAAACTGATCAACAACACTACCATTTAATAAACCATTTAAAGTTATCGTAGGAAATTTAGTTAAATATCTTCGTTCACTATAAGATAAATCAGTATCTTTAATTATAATATTAAATATAAATATCCCACATACGATAATTACAAATAATATTGTTATTATTTTATTCTTCATTGTATCACCTAAAATCTAAAATATAAGAATGGATTAAAAGAAGCATCTATTAAAAATGATGTTACTACTACTAAAAGTAGTATACTACCACCTACTTCTAAAACACTACCAATTGGTTTTAACATTTTATGTTCAAAAACTTTTTTTACTAACTTAATTACTGGCGTTGCCAATATACAACTACAAATGAGAATGATAAAATAACTTCTAAAGTAATACATTGTACTAAAGTTACTAAATGGTAAATGATTGAAACCAAAGATACTTTTTAAAAATACAAATATTTCTTGAATACTATCAGAATTAAAGATAATAAAACTAATAAATACGAGTATCAATGTATAAACATGACTAAATATACGATGCTTATCTAAAAAACTCTTTAAGAAATATTTTTCGATTATTAATAATATACCAAAGTAAACTCCCCATAAAATAAAGTTCCAAGATGCCCCATGCCAAAAACCAGTTAAAAACCAAACGATAAAGATATTTCGAATATGTTTTAATATTCCTTTTTTATTTCCACCAAGAGGAATATAAACATAATCTCTAAAAAAAGTAGATAAAGAAATATGCCATCTGCGCCAGAAATCCGTTATACTTTTAGCAATAAATGGATAATTAAAGTTCTCCGGAAAATGGAACCCAAACATCTTAGCTAAACCGATAGCTATATCGCTATAACCAGAAAAATCAAAATATAATTGTAGAGTTTCACTAACGCCAATAAGTAAATAAGTAAGTACTGCTTTATCTGGTAGTCCTCCTAGAGAAGATGCTAAAGCTCCTAATTCATTAGCTATTAATACCTTTTTACTTAAACCAATAATCACTCTAAATACACCACTACCAAATTGTTCAAAACTATATTTTCTTTCTTTTAACTCTCCCTCGATATCTCGATATCTTACAATTGGACCACTAATTAATTGAAAGAAAGAAGATACATAAGTAGAAAAATCAATTAGATTATGACTAGCTTTAACTTTATTATTATAAACATCCACAACATAACTTAAAGTTTGAAAAGTAAAAAAACTTATACCTATAGGCATAACAACATTTAATAATTTTAAATTTACATTAAAAATATTATTTAGATTATCAATAAAAAAGTTTAAATATTTAAAATACATAAGTAAGCCAATATTACTTATAATAGCAATACTAAATACTATTTTAGATAATTTTTTATCTCGATATTTTTCGATTAATAAACCATAAGTAAAATTCATTATACAAGATAATAATAAAATCCATAAAAATTTACCTTCACCATAAAAATAAAAGAATAAACTACTTAGTAATAAACATAAATTCTTTAATTTATTTGGTATTATAAAATATAAAATTAATACTATCGGTAAAAAGTAATATATAAAAGTTATACTTGAAAAAACCATTTATTAACCTCCAAAAAAGTCTTCATAAGAAGACTATAAGTTTTTAAAATTATTTAATATTTTATCAGCTGTATCATTTGAAGCCATAATTAGAATAATAACATCATCATTATTATCAACGATAACTTTTTCAGCTTCAACACATAACCATTTAGCTGGATTTACGTTGTCTCTTATTTCTTGTTTAGCTTTTTCGATATCAACGCCATCAGCTACTCTTAATACTACAACTGAATGTGCGATGGAACTCATTATCGGTTCTGATGCAAGACCTTCTTTAAAATCAATTGTATCAACGCCTAAATAATAAGCCATATTATCTTTAGTAATTTCTGTATTAGCTAAACTTGGTAATTCATCTTCGCCAAAGCCTTCATAAACTTTAGTGATAATATCTTCAAGTGACATGTCTAAAGTTTCTTGCTTACCACAGCCTGTAAGAACAACAAGTAAAACACTAGCTACTAAAAATATGCTAAAAACTTTTTTCATCTTTACAACCTCCTACGAGATTATACTATTGTTAATAATTAATTGCAAGCAAAATTATCTACCAATTTTTTGATTATGTTGCATCTTATCAAAAAGAAAATCTAAATAAGTTGCTTCTTGTTGTGAGTTACACTCTACTCCATACTTAGTTAAATAAATACCCCTATTTAATTTTACTTTTAATTTATTTATCGCATTATTAACTGCTCTAATTTCCATAGTAATATTTTTAAATTCATTAGATTCAGGATTTTTACTAAATATTTTATATTGTTCAAATAAATTATTTAGTTCCCTATTTAAATATAAAATATAACTACTTATTTCTTCATTATTAATTTCCATAAATATTACCCTTTCTTTTAAATTTTAATAAGTATTCTTTATCATATTTTGATACTCGATAAGATTCTCTTATTTTTTGAATAGCTTTATTAATTATAAAATCATTTAATTTACAAGTTTCTAAATACTTAATTGTTTCTTCTTTAAAATTAATAAATATTTCACATAGTAGCCAAGATATAGCCATATTAACATAATAAGTATCAACTTTAATATTATTTATATTTTTAAATATTAAATTTAAATTATCATTAGTTATATAATAATCTAATATCGAAACTATTCCTACTCTAATATAATATTCTTTATTACTATTTAATAAATTTAGACATTCTATAAAATATTTATTATCTTTTTTAAATCTTTTTAAACTAGAACAAAAAGTATCAGCTAAAGCCCAATTATCTATTAAATCTAAGTATTTATAAAAATATTTATTAAAGATATTATTATCTTTTATACTAGCTATTACTAGTCCATAAATCATTACTTCTTCTAAATAGGTAGAAGTATTATTTTCTAAAAAAGAAATAATATCAGATTTTAATATATTTTTAGCAATACTTCTTAAAATAGGTATTCTAATACCTAATATTTTATATTTTGTTTTAGTTAATTTAGAACTAAATACTTGATATTTATCTTCTTTAATACTTATTAAATAATTTAAATATTTTTTATAAAGATCTTTATTCCAAAATAAATTATTAAAATTCATAAAAATCACAAGTATATATTAACATATTTATATATTTATTTCTATTTAACATAAATTACCTACATTTCTTAAACTTATAAATGATATAATATTTTTAGGAGGTTTCCATGAATAAGCGAAATATTTTATGTATAGATTTAAAAAGTTTTTTTGCCTCCGTTGAATGTGTTAAAAGGAATTTAGATCCTTTTAAAATTAATTTGGTTGTTGCTAACCCTAATCAAGGAAAAGGAGCGATTACACTTGCTGTTACCCCACATTTAAAAAGTTTAGGAGTTAAATCACGTGGTCGTTTATATGAAATACCTAACAATATTCAGTATATAATTGCTAGTCCCCATATGAGTACTTATATTGAATATAGTAAAAAAGTTGTTAATATTTATTTAGATTTTGTAGCTGAAGAAGATTTACATGTTTATTCAATCGATGAATGTTTCTTAGATTTAACTAATTACTTAAAAATGTATAATAAAACGGATTATGAAATAGCAGTAGAAATACTTAATACCATATATAAAAAAACAGGATTAACAGCAACTTGTGGAATTGGTCCTAATATGTTACTAGCTAAAATTGCCATGGATACCGAAGCTAAAAAATATAAAAATGGAATAGCTAAATGGACTTATGATGATGTTAAAACGAAGTTATGGAGTATTACACCTTTATCTAAAATGTGGTCAATCGGTCCCCGAATGGAAAAAAGATTAAATAATTTAGGTCTTTATACAGTTGGGGATATCGCTAAATATGATAAATTAAAATTAAAAGATAAGTTTGGGGTAATTGGTGAAGAATTATGGCTTCATGCTAACGGCATTGATAATTCGGTAATTAGTGATTGGAAAGAAGCTCCTAAAGATTTAAGTTATTCACATTCACAAGTATTATTTAAAGATTATAATGGTAATAATATTAAATTAATAATTGAAGAAATGATTGAAGTAATTACACGAAGATTAAGAGAAAATCATAAACAAGCAGGTTTAATTGGCCTTAATATTGGGTATTCTAAAAATGTAGGTGGTGGATTTTATCATTGTAGTAAAATTATGCCTACTAAATCTTCTAAAGAAATATTAAAAATATGTTTAAATATATTTGATAGGTATTATACCGATTTACCAATTAGAAGAGTTAGTATTGTAGCAGGTAAATTAACAGATGATAATTCTTTTCAACTTAATTTATTTGAAGATTATAATAAAGTTATCGAAGATGATAAATTAAATGATGCAATTGATGAAGTTAAAAATAAATATGGTAAAAATAGTATTTTAAAAGCTTCTTCTTTATTAAGTGATTCCACTGCTATTGAAAGAAATAAAAAGATTGGAGGTCATAATGCCTAAAAAGACACGTGAAGAAATAATATGGCAACCATTTAATTCTTTAACGCCTTTAAATGAATTAAAAGATGATTTAAATAAAGGTCGTTTAAAAATAGCAAAACCGGTTTTATCTTCAGATCAAATAAAAGATATTGAAGATAAAATATTAGATAGTTATTATAGTAAAGAAGAAATAAATATTACTTACTATCGTGGTGGATACTTATATAAAGTAAAAGTATATATAAAATATATAGATAAATTAAAAAAGCAATTAATATTAAGTAATGGTTTAATAATATATTTTAAACAAGTAATAGAAATATCTTAATTATATTATTGTATTTAAGGGCTCTTAGCCTTTTTTTATTTAAAAAATTATGTTATATTATTTATGTAGGATAGAAAGTGGTACCTAATGCAGAAAATATTAATTGAAATTAAAGAAGATACTTTAGAATTTACTGGGTTAGTTAAATTAAAACCCGGTATTAGTAATTTATTAAATACAAATATTATATCTAATAACGAATTATTATTTTCTTTAAGTTATTTAAATGAAAATTATAATATAGTTAATTTATTTATTAAAGAATTATGTCAAGATAAAAAAATTAAAAAAATACGTATTAGTGATATGTCTTTAGTAGCAGTTATTTGTCGTTTAATAAATAATGTTAATATTGAAGAAATTAATATTTTAGAAGAAGTAAATATTTCTTATGAAGCTTATGAAGCTTTAATTACGATACCATCTTTAAAAGAAGTTAGATGTTTTACAACTCCTACTTATATGTTAGATTTATTTGATAAAAAAAATATAGTAGTAGAATCTCGTCAAGAAGTATTATTTACCTCTAAATTTATGGAAGATAATAAGTTAACATCATATTCTAATATATATTATAAAGATAAAATTACTTTTAATACTATTACCGAAGAAGACTTAGAAGATTTTAAAATATTTTTAAAAATTAATAAATATTTAAAAACGATATATCTTAATACTTCTATTAAAGAATTTGTTAATAAAGTTGTTGATATATTAGTAAGTTATCGTTTAAAAAAAGTAAAAATAATAATATTAGATGATAATATTAATAAAGTTAATGCTGATAATTTAAGAGCTCTTAATAAAGAATATAGTAAGTACATTTTAATAAGAATATCTTATTCAAAAGAATATATACGTAAAAACTATTTAAAACAAATAATCTTAACTACTCTAACCTACTGTTTAATAATTATTATAGGTATCGTTACTATGACTATTAGTTATATATTTATTAGTAATTATCAATCAGAACAAAATTTAATTGCTATTCAAGAAGAAATAAATAATATATTAAAAGATTATCCTGACCATGATGTTGTACCGCCAACATCTAATCCTGATGAAGAAATCCCAAGTATCCCCCAACTTACTCCTAATCAAGCTTATTTAAGTTTAAAAGAACTTAATAGTGATACGGTAGGATGGTTAACTGTACCAGGTACTAATATTGATTATCCCGTTGTTAAAACTACTGATAATGAATATTATTTAACTCATAATTTTAAAAAACAAGATGATTATAATGGTTGGGTATTTATGCATTATTTAAATAATGATACAATCTTAGATAAAAATACAATTCTTTTTGCTCATAATCGTTATTATAGTGGATTAATGTTTGGAACTTTAAATAAAGTAAATAATAAAGATTGGTATAATAATACTAGTAATAATTTAATAACTTTTAATACGATATATAATAATTATAAATGGGAAGTCTTTTCTATTTATAGTGTTAAAGTAACTGCAGATTATTTAAAAACAATCTTTAATACTGATGAAGAATGGTTAAATTTTATTGATTTATTAAAAGGACGCAGTGTATTTAAAAGTGATATTGAAATAGGACCAGATGATAAAATATTAACTTTATCAACATGTTTAGAAAATAATAAAAGATTAGTTGTTCATGCTGTACTAAGAAAGTAGGTGTATTATGATAGATAATATAATTAAAGATTTAAATAGTATTATAGAATATACTATATATGAAAATATTAAATTAAATGATGAAATGCAAGATAAGTTGAATAAAATAATTTTATATATGAATAATAGTAAAAATATAATTAAAGATTTAAATAGTATTATTGAAATTAGAAATAAAGAAAATAAAATATTTTTAGAAAGATATATAAGTATTATATTATCTAAAACTACCCTTTCTTTTTTAGATATTACTAAACTTCTTAAAACTAATATTTCCTTAAATATTAAATATATTTTATGGAATAAATTAAATAATAATAATAAAATAAATTATCTACTTAATAATAATATTGATAATGATGATATATCTTTAATAAATATATCTTTAAATAATAAAAATACTAAGTTATATCATAACATTATAAGTAATGAAGATATCTTAAAAAAATTAAAAGATCTTACTCCTAATATCAATATAATTAAGATTGATGATTTTAATAACTTAAATATTTTAAAAGTTATGGATTCTAAAATAGTTAGTAAATATATTATGAAATATTATTATACTTATAATAACTTTAAAAAGTTAGTAAATAATAATCTAAATATTCTTAATTACGCTAGTAAATATAGTATTAAAATCGATAATATCGATAAAGAAGACTTAAATAAATTAGTATTAGAATACCCTCTTATATTAACTAAGTTAAATACTGATATAAGTATAAATAATTTAACTATTGATACATTAAATACTATTTTAAATAATAATCATGATTTAGATATAAATAGTTGTATTAAAGAATTATTAACTATTATCGATAGTAATAATATCTATAAATATTTTAATTTAGATTTTATAAAACAACAAAAAGACTTTACTTTAAGTATTTATCCATTTGCTAAATTAGATAATAATTTAACTAAAGAAATTATTCATAATTATAATTTATTAAAGAAATTTACTTATAATACAATTGTTACTATTATTAATAATTTATATATGGAAGAAGATAAAATAACGTTATTTAGAAATAATAATTTTATTGAAGAAATACCTAGTTATTATTTAGTTCAAATATTAAATAATATGAATTTTAGAAATGTATTTAATTTATTACAAAATATTAACTTATTAAATAAGTTAGATAATTTAAATATTAAATTAAATATAGAAGATAATATTTTTATTAATAGTTATTTAGACTCTCCTACCTTAGTAAATATAAGTAATCCTAAAATGTTATATAATATGTTATTACTAAGTAATAATGTTATTAAATACTTAAATTTACCATATATAAATTCTAGATTAAATATATTAGATATAATAGATATTCTTGTTAACAAGAATATAAATATATTTAATAGTCCTTTACTAAATAATTTTAAACCATTAGAAATTAAAAATTATATTAATAAGATGCTTAAAAAATATCATATTAATTATGATTTATTAATAAATGACTATGTCTTTAATAATATTTATAATTATAATAAAAATAAATTAACAAGTATGGATTTAGATAATCTTAAATACTTATTTGATAAAATATATACTAAAGGAATTAATACTTCTTCATGTTATACAATAGACATTGATTCTTTTAAAAGTTTATTAAGTAGTTATATCTTATTAGGATTTGATAATACTAATAAACTATTTGAAAATGGAACTTATAATATATCATTTAAAAATATTAATAGTTTAAAAAATATATATGTAAAGAAATTTAAAAAAGATTTAAATTTATTAAGTGTTAAAAAAGTAAATAAATTATTTAGTAAATATTTATTAAAATTAGATAATAATGTAAAAGAAAACTTTTTAGAAAATTATTTACTAGATATCCCAGAAATAAAAAGTTATATTTTATTATTTAATAATACTAAATATTCTAGTATTAAAGATACTATTAAATTATGTATGAATTATTTAGATTATAATAACTATAATAATGAAGTAGCTAATAATTTATTAACTAATTTTATTAAGAATTTTAATAGTTATTATAAAGATAAATGGATATTAGAATTAAAAAATAGATTTGATAAAATAACGATAAAATCTTCTTTAATTAGTACTAATGTTTTATATCAAACAGAAAAAAATATTGATGAAGCTTATACTATTAAATTTAAATTAGATTTATTTAAAAAGTTTTTAAAATCTAATTATAAAGATAAGTATCAAGGATATTTTAATATTGATTTAAAAGATGTTATACCTAAATATTTAAAATATATAAAAACTAAAATTACTTTAGATGATATTATTAATAAAGTTTTAGTTGATACAGATATTAATAGTATTTTAAATAGTTTAAATATTAATACTCCAATATTTTATAATTTATATAAAGAAATAAATAAAGAAGAAGAATTAATTACTAATTATAATAATATTCTTAAAAATAAATTAAAAAATATGCATAGTACTAGAGTGATTACTATTTTAAATTATATTTGTTATAATACTACTATTCCTTTTATAATAGATAATAAATTAAAAAAAGTTATTAAAAATATAAAAGATAAAATTAGTTCTTTTAATGGTAAAGTAGATGTTAATAAGTATAATAATACTTTAGAATATACAAATATATTTACTTTTAATAATCTTAATGAATTAGAAGAATATGATTTAAAATATCAAAAGATAAATAATATTTTAGAAAAGACAAATAAATTTATTGATAAATATATTAATACTATCGAAATAAAAGCTAAGTATAAAGATTATTATAAATACTCTTTAGATACATATTTAAGTATTATACCTGTTAATAAAAATTATTATTCTTTAAAAAGAAGATATTTATATTTAGATGACTTTAAAAAAATATTTAATGGATATGACTTATCTATTAATCATTATTTAAGTACTACTACTAAATCTTTCTTAGTAAATAACTTAGTATATGTAGCTTTAGGTTATGTAGATGATTTTACTAATAATTTTGGTTTAGCTTTAAATAAAATAGATGATACTAAATTATATAATAATATCTATGAATTAGTAGTAAAAAACTAATTATGTATATTATTAATAAATTAAAAGCCAGTTTAATTATCTAAACTAGCTTTTTTCATACTCATTAATTGCTTTAATAATACCTTTCCAAGGAAGTATGGCACAAATTTTTCGATTTGGTTGTTTATAAATATCACTAAAAGCTTGGGCATCACCTAAAATATTATTTAAATTACCATTTTCTAACATTTCCTCATAATTATTATATAATTCTTTTACTTCAGAAATTGTTTTATTCTGAAGTAACTTAGTCATAATAGAAGCAGCAGAAGTTGCAATAGCGCATGCTTCCCCATCAAATTTAATATCTTTAATTATATTATCTTCTATTAAGACATAAATATCTAAATTATCAATACAAGATACATTATTTGTATTAGCTTTAATATAATTAGAATCACTAGGAATCTCTTTATTACTAGGATTCATATAATTATCTAAAATAGTTTTTCTTTTTAATTCATTATCCATTTATATCATCTCTTTTAATATTTTATCTTTATCTTTAAGTAATTCAATTACTCTATCAATTTCTTCTTTAGTATTATAAAAATATAAACTAATTCGACAAGTATTTTTAACTCCTACTTCATCTTTTAATATTTTAGCACAATGGTTTCCTGCTCTAATACAAATATTATATTTATCTAAATAAACAGCAACATCTTGCGAAAATATTCCTTCAACATTAAACGTTATAATACCACTATCAGCTTCTAAATTAATTATATCGATATGCTTAAGGGTTAAAAGTTTATCTATAAAGTAATTTCTTAAAGATAATTCATAATCATGAATATTTTTTAAACCAATATTATTTATATATCTTATTGCTTCTCCTAAACCTAAAACACCTGCTATATTAGGAGTACCAGCTTCTAATCTTGTTGGTAAAGGTTTTAAATAAACATCTTCAATTGAATCAAAAGATTCATTCATTCCCCCACCTAAATTAATAGGTTCTAATTCTTCTAATAATTCTTTTTTACCATATAAAACGCCTACTCCCGTTGGACCACACATTTTATGAGCAGAAAAAGCTAAGAAGTCACAATCTAAATCTTGAACATCAGTAGGAATATGACCAATACTTTGAGCAGCATCAACAACAACAAATATTCCTCTTTCATGAGCAATCTTACATATTTCTTTAATTGGTCTAATATCACCAATAACATTAGTAATATGAGCTAAACTAATTACTTTAGTATTAGGAGTAATAGCTTTTAATACATTAGCAATTGTTACATAATAATTATTATCTAATTCAATATAATTTACTTGTAAATTTAATTCTTTAGCTAATCTAAACCATGGTAATACATTTGAAGCATGTTCTGACTTAGTTATTAATATTTCATCATTAGGTTCTAAAATATTACTAAAAAAACCTGTTACTATATAATTTAAAGATTCAGTTGCTCCACTAGTAAAAATAATTTCACTACGATCTTTAGCATTAATAAAATCTTTAACTAAGTTTCTAACTAATTCATACTCAGTATCAACTTTTAAAGATATTTTGTAATCACCACGATGAGCATTAGCATTATATTCAGTATAATATTCATCCATTTTTTTAATAACACTTAAAGGTTTTTGCGTAGTTGCCCCATTATCTAAATATATAATATCGTTACAAAAAAATGGAAAATTTTCACGGTGCATATATTCACCTCCTAATTTATAACTCTACTTTTATTAATATTCTATTCTTGATAATAATATATACATATTGTATTTGCCCCAAGAAATAAGAAAATTATCGTTATAATTATAACACCAATTATAATCCTAAGCAAATTTTAAAAAATTTCTTGAACTATTTACCAATTTATTATATAATCTTAGTTGTAATCCAGTTATGTCTCCATAGCTCAGCTGGATAGAGCATACGCCTTCTAAGCGTACGGTCGAGTGTTCGAATCACTCTGGGGACACCATTAGATATTAAAGAGCTTTATAGCTCTTTTATTTTGTTTATATGATATAATTAACCTATTAAGAGGTTTTTATGGAATTAGTTATTGAAAATTTAAAAAAGAGTTTTAAACAAAACGAAGTATTAAAAGATATTAATTTTACGTTTCAAGAAGGTAAAATTTATGGACTTCTAGGACGTAATGGTGCTGGTAAAACTACTCTCTTTAACTGTTTAAATGAAGACATTGATATAGATAATGGAAACTTTTATTTAGTAGATAACTCTTTAAAAAAAGATATTGAACCAAATGATATTGGTTATGTATTATCCACTCCTAATGTACCAGAATTTTTAACAGGAAGAGAGTTTACTAAATTTTTTATAGATATTAATAAAGATCGAATTAAAGATTTAAAAACTATTGATGAATACTTTGATTTTATGAAAATAGATGTAAATGATCGTGATAAATTACTAAAAGATTATTCTCATGGAATGAAAAATAAAATGCAAATGCTAGTTAATATTATTGCTAGTCCTAAAATTCTATTATTTGATGAACCATTAACTTCTTTTGACGTAGTTGTATCTGAAGAAATGAAAGAAATGTTAAGAAGTATTAAAAATAATCATATTATTATTTTTTCTACTCATATTATGGAATTAGCTTTAGATTTATGTGATGAAATTGTCATTTTAAATAAAGGTATATTAACGGAAATAAAAAAAGATAATTTAGATAATAATAATTTTAAAAATAAGATTATAGAAGCTTTAAAGGAGTAAGAAATGATAAGCACATTTTTAAAAGCATTTAATTTAAAAAATACTTATCAAGTTAATAGTATTATTTATTCAATAAGTCAATTACCTTTAATAGGTAAATTATTACCTAATAGTTTATATAAAAATAAAATTATTAAAATTATAGCTTATGTATTAAGTATTATTTGGAATATAGTTCTTATATTCTTAGGAAAATATATTTATGTACTCTTAATGATTTATATCGTAGCTTTATCTTATAATAGTAATAATGATAATATCTTCTTAAATATTTTTATCTTTTTAAGTATAATAGGTGGTTTATTAAACACTTACTTATTAGAACCTAGTAAAGATGCATATTATGCGATTAATATATTAAAGTTTAATGCTAAAGAATATGGATTAAGTAATTATTTTTATAAATTATTTACTACGATAATTGGTTTTTTACCATTTACTATTTATTTTGGTTTCGAACTTAATATAAAATTATATATACTTATTTTATTACCATTTTATATAGTATCTTTAAAACTTATTGTTATGAATATTATAATTAATAAATTTAAGAAAAAAAGAAAATTAATAAGGACAGAATATCTTAGTAATAAAGTAATATGGCCAATTATAATTCTTTGTTTAATTAGTGCTTATTTATTACCTTTATTTAATATATGTATTAATATAAAAATATTTAATTATCTTTTTATAATTAGTTTAATATTAGGTATTTATAGTTTTCTAAAAATATATTATTTTAATGATTATAAAAGGATGTATAATTCAATATTAACCGAAAAAAATATTGCTATTAATACAACAAATATAATCAAAGATAATAGTTTAAAACAAATTAAATTAGATAAAAATTATGTTAGTAAGAAAAATGGCTTTGCCTTTTTTCATGATTTATTTGTTAAAAGACATAAAAAAATATTAATGGATGCGATTATTAAACAGACAATTGTTATAATATTTATAATTATATTTGCTATTTATTTAGTTACAACAAATGATTTTATAAAAGAAAATGTTCATGAATTTTTACTTGATTCCCTACCTTATTTTACTTTTATAATGTATTGTATTAATCGAAGTTCAACCGTTACCCAAGCAATGTTTATTAATTGTGATCATAGTATGCTTACTTATCGTATTTATAGAACGCCTCAAGTAATATTAGGAATCTTTAAAGAACGTTTAAAAACTTTAATAAAATTAAATATTATTCCGGCTTTATTTATTAGTTTAGGGCTTGATATATTATTATACTTATCTGGAGGAACAAATAATAATTTAAACTATTTAGTAATTATAATATCGATAAGTTCAATGGCAATATTCTTTTGTGTCCATTACTTAGTAATGTATTATATATTACAACCATATAATATAAATACCGAAATAAAAAGTAGTAGTTATAAAATTATTCAAATTGCTACTTACTTTATATGTTATTATATGATGATGATTAAATTACCTACTTTTGTTTTTTGTTTAAATTCTATTATCTTTTGTATAGGATACTCTTTAATTTCTTTACTACTTGTCTATAAATTAGCTCCTAAAACTTTTAAATTAAAAATATAAAAATGCACCATCATAGTGCAAAACTAGGTCTTAAAATAGTAAAAATGCACAATATTTTCAAAATATTGTGCATTTTTATATTTATTTTGTTATAATCTAAATAGAGGTGAACAAAATGGAAACAGTAAAAATTAATGAATTACCTATTAATTATAATATGGATAAAGAGTTATTACGCTTACTTGCAGATGCTAATGAAATATATGGTGAATATAAATCAAAATTAAAAAATAGTAAAATAAATTCTAAACTTTTTTTAGATTCTCTTATTTTAAAAGAAAGTTTTAAATCTACTCAAATTGAAGGAACTCAAATTTCTCAGGATGATATATATTATTTAAAATATATGCCTAAAACTGACGAAAACTTAGAAATTCAAAATTTAAAAATGGTAATTGATTATGCTAAAAATTATTTAAAAGAAAATAATAAAATCAATTTAGAATTTATAAATAAAATTCATAAAATTCTATTAAATAGTGTTCGTGGTAATGAAAAAGAACCTGGTAAAATACGTAGTATTCAAAATTGGATTGGACCAAGAGGATGTACAATTGAGGAAGCTAGTTATATTCCTCCATCACCAGAAAAAGTTCCTATTTTATTAGATAATTTATTTAAATACATGAATGATTTATATGCGGATCCCCTATTTATAAATATGGCTATTTCCCATTGTCAATTTGAATCAATTCATGCTTATAGAGATGGTAATGGAAGATTAGGGAGAGCTTTAATCCCAATCCAATTGGCAGCTTTAACAAATGAAGAACCTATTTTATTCTTATCTGAAGTTATAGAACTTTATAAACCAACTTATTATCGTTTATTAAACGAAAGCCGTAACGGAAATATATTAGGATTTATTAAATTCTTTTTACAATGTATTATTGAACAATGTAATAGTTATGTAAATAAAATAAATCGTATTGAACAAATATATGAAAAGAATAACGAAAAAATAAAAATATTAAAAAGTAGTGCTGTATATCAAATAATGCCTATTATTACTAAATTAGTAATTTTTACAAAAAAGGAGATAGAAGAAGAATCTAAGTTATCAAGGAATACCGTTTCTAGAATTATTGATAAATTAGTAGAACTTAATATTTTAGTTCCTGATACTAATCATATAAAACTTGGTTATCGTTATCAAGAAATATATAACGTATTTATTAAATAATGCACCATCATAGTGCAAAACTAGGTCTTAAAATAGTAAAAATGCACAATATTTTGAAAATATTGTGCATTTTTTAAACAGTAACCTCTTCTTTAACTGTATTTTCTTTATATATTGATTGAAATAAATCAGTTTCATCATTATCTACTTCATCACTAGGAAGCTTAGGTAAATCATTAATTGTTGCTAAACCAAAGTAATCAAGAAAATCACTAGTTGTTCCATATAAATTAGGACGACCAGGCATTGTTGATTTTCCAACTTCTTTTACTAAACCTTTAGCTACTAATTTTCTAATTACCCAAGAATTATTAACACCACGCATTTCATCTACTTCTACACGGGTAATTGGCTGATGATAAGCAATAATGGCTAAAGTTTCTAAAGCTGATTGGGATAAAGTATTAGTTTCTGGGTTAACTATAAGTTTTTCATAATAAGCTTTATGTTCTTTTTTTGTTGTTAATTTAAAAGCATTACCTAAATAACTAATTCTTATTCCTCTACTAGTATCTTCATAAGACTTCTTTAATTCCATTAATAATTCTTTTGCATCTTCCATACCTATTTCTAAAATATTACATATTTGGTCTAAAGTTAATCCTTCATCACCAACAACAAATAATAAACCTTCTAAAACAGCAATTTTATTATCCTTCATTTAAAACACCTTCTACTATAATAGGACTATAACTATTTTCCTGAAATATCTTTAATTCTTTATTTTTACTCATTTGTAAGATAGCTAAAAAAGTAACAACAATATATTCTCTATTAACAATATCAAATAAACTAAAAAATTCTAATTTCTTATTAACTTTAATAAGTTCTTTTATAGAATTTATACGATCTTCAACACTTAATTCTTTTTTAGTAATCTTAGTATTAAGAGGCTTTAAAAATTTAGCTCTTTTTTGATATTCTAATAAAGCTTGATATAAATCATCAGTTGTAAATAAACCTTTAATAAGTTTATTATCTTTAGAATAAACTTTTAAATTTTCTGGTACTTTAGTATATACTTCACTTCTTTTTTCTTCTAAATCTTTAAAAGTATTAGTAATATTTTTAATTTCTTCATACTCAATTAATTTATTTCTTAAATCCTCTTCACTATTAATACTAAATTCTTCTTCACTACTAACCTCTTCATCTGGTCTATTTACTAATAAACGTGCTTTTAAATTAACTAATTCAGCAGCCATTACTAAATAACTTGAGGCAATATCAATATTTAAAGATTCAAAATTATTGATAATATCTAAATACTGATTAATTATCTCACTGATATTAATTTCATAAATATCCATTTTTGATTGTTTAACTAAATGTAAAAGAAGATCTAGAGGACCTTCAAAATCATTTATATGAAAATTATAATTCATAATTTTCCCCCTTATTAATGACAAGTAAAACCAAGTGATTCTATTTCATAATTTAGAACATCTTTACTAGTATCCTTTTTATAATAAAATGGATCTTCAGTAGTTAAATCAACATCAGTCGTATAATTAATATTAGCTGTATAAGTAAAACCAGTATCAATCGCAAGAACACTAGCAGTTGCTACATCACTTTCATCAATTTTCATAGCCTTAGCTTGATAATTTAGGAAATTAACTGTATAGCTATTATCATCAACACGTGTATAATTATAAACATCTTTAATATTAACTAATTTATTATCTTGAAATGTATAAGTTAGTGTACGATTAGGAGCTTCACATGTAATTACGGTTCCTAATTCTGAAATTGGATAATCAGATACGCTTCTATTTATTACTTGAAAGGAATTTGCATTATTATAAACAGTTTCATTAATTGGGCTTTGTAATGTAGTATTAGCACCACCACCTAAATTATCAATGTTAATTAATGCCCGACCTAAATAAGTATTATCTTGATAAAAATCTATATAAATACGATTAGTAGCAAAATCAAAGCTATTTTGAATATCAGTATTTTTAAGTGTGTAATTAAAATAATAGATATTATCAGCTAATGTTTTAGAAACATTACTAATTTCTAAATTTTCATATTTAGCAATAATAGTAGGATCTATTAAATATGTTTGAATAACTGGTTCTTCATCCACTGGTTCTTCATCTTCAGAATCATCTGGTTGTGGTGGTGTTGGTATTTCTTCAAAAACATCTGAATTATCACTAATATGTAATTTATCTAATAAATCACTAAAATATGGTGTTATTTCAGGAACAAAAAAGATTGTACCGATTAAAACTGTAAATAAAATTAACATAGCAACAGGACTTTTTTGTTTATCTTTCTTAATTGTTCCAATACTTTTACTTTCTAAAATAGAAACTTCTGGAGTAGATGGTGGAACACTTTGTTGTTGGGAATTTGCTACCTGCTGTTGATTTACACTATTTTGATTTACTGCTTGGCCAGCTTGTATTGTAGATTGGGTTGAAGCAGCCATTCCATTACTTAAAGTATTATGTTCATTTAATTGCTTATTAACATCTATTTGATTAAAAAAAGTATTATGAGCTCCCTCTTGTTGTGTACTTTTTAAAGTAGGTATATCAGGTTGCTCTAAAACTTGCTTTTTTTCTTCACCAAGATTACCAACTATTTTAGGTGTATCTAAGGCCTCAATTGGTTTATTATTTTCTTCTTGAACTTCTTGCTTTTCTTTTGGTGTCTCTATTTTACGACCCCATATATCTGTATTTATATTATCACTAGGATTATTGTTATTCATATTATCCCTCTTTTTCTTATACTCTAATTATACCAAGTTTTAATAAGCTTTGTAAATATTAGAACAAAATAAAACTTCTAAAGTAATAATTAGAAGTTAGTCTTTTGCTTTACAAAATAAAGTTATAAAAAAGGCAAATATAATAGCACTACATATTCCTGCTGATGTAGTCGATAATAAATTACTAAATAAGCCTAAAGCACCCTTAGTATAATAACCTTCAATACAGGCTTTATATAATAAATTACCAAATGATGTTATTGGTACACTACTAGCTACCCCTGCCCATTCAGTAAAATAATCATAAATTCCAAAAAAGGATAATATTGCTCCAAGAACAACAAATAAGGATGTAATATGTCCTGCTGTTAATTTCGTATTATCAAGAATTAATTCTCCAAGTAAACAAATAATACCACAAAAAATAGCTCCATTAAGATAAATCATCTTCCACCTCCAAACTTATAGCATGACAAATTGCGGGAATAGTTTTTTTCTGATTAACTAATGTTGTTGAATGTAATGATCCCGTTGCTAATAATAAAATACGATGATACTTCTTAGTTTTTAATATTTTATTGAAAACAACTAAAGGTAATGTAACTGGTCCCGAAGAACCCGCTATAGCAAATTCTTCTTCTTTAAAAAGAAGTGAACCAGCATCAATATAATTATCTAATTTAATATTATTTTCTTTTAATAATTCTTTAAATATTTTAGAACCTACTCTTCCTAAATCACCAGTAATTATTAAATCATAATAATTAGAATCTATTTTAAAATCTTCTAAATGTTTTTTTAAAGTAGTAAAAGCTGCTGGAGCCATTACTGCGCCCATATTAAGACAATCACTAATACCATAATCAACAACTTCGCCAATAGTAGCACTAGTAACTTTAATATTACTTTCTTTATTACTTAGATAAACTCCTACTGCTCCAGTAGCTGTTAAAGTACTTCTTTTTATCTTAGGTGCACCATATTCGATTGGATAACGAAATTGTCTTTCAGCAACATTAATATGACTACTAGTTAGACTAATAGCGTTTTTAATCTTTTTACTATCAATCATATTAGAAGCAATTATTAAACTTTCGTTAAAAGAAGCACAAGCACTATAGCATCCTAAATAAGGTATTTGATACTTTGCCATTACATCATTAGATATTGCTAGTTGATTAGATAACTCCCCTGCTACTACTAAATCCACTTTAGTTTCTATTTTATTTTTAGATATTATATTATCTAAACAAGCTTGTTGCATTTTTTCTTCAGCATCTTCAAATGTTTTCATTCCAAAATAGTAGTCAGTAATTACTTGATCATAATTTTTAATACTACCCTTTATTTCATTTGGTCCTGCTATCGAATAAGTGTCTAATATATATACATTTTTAAATTTAAAACTAGCCATATAAAACCACCTTAATAACGGCTAAGATAAATGCTGATACAATACCATATAAAATAACTGAACCTGCTAGTTTAAAGACATTAGCACCTAATCCTGTAATTAAACCATCTTTTTTATAATCTAGGGCACTTGATGTAACTGAATGAGCAAAACCAGTAATTGGAATAATTAAGCCGCAGCGTACTTTAGCAACCCAATTATCAAAAAAACCTAATCCTGTAAATAGACTTGCTAAAAATATTAAGATAATAATGGTCCAGACATTTGCTTCTTTATCACCAATATTATAACTAGTTAATATTTGAAAGATAATAATAGATATTATTCCTATTAAAGCACCAGTTATAAAAGCCATTAAAGCATTTTTAAGTCTTTCTTCACTAGGAGTATACTTCTTTACTAATAATTTATAATCATCTTTATTCATAAAAAATCCTCCATAGTTATTATGAAGGATTATTTTATTTTTTATTCAATTAATGTAAATGTTGATATAAATCATTTAAACTTTTTTTCTCATACCTTGATACCATTACTTGTGTAAGTTTTAATTTCTTAGCAACTTCTTGTTGGGTATAATCATTAAAATATCGTAATTTTATAATACTTTTATAAGGTTCTTCTAAATTATCTACTGACCATTTTAAATCTAAATAATCTAGTTTATTTTCTTTATCATCTTTAATCGTATTATATAAAGAACTATCATTATCTGATTCACTATCTAAACTTAAAATACTATATGTAGAACTTATAGCCATATTTATTAAATTAGGATCAATATTTAAATACTTAGCTATTTCTAAAGTAGTTGGTACTTTTCCTAAGCTTTGGGTTAAATAAACATTAGTCTTTTCAATTAACTTAGTTAATTTTAATAAATCTCTATTTTGTTTTAAAGCTTTAGCAGATAACATATAATTATACATTTCGCCAAATATATATTTATAGGCATAAGAAGAAAACTTTGTTTTACCATCACTTTTATAATTCTTATAAGCTTGAATTAATCCTAATACACCTGCTTGATATAAATCATTATATTCTACACCATAAAAATTACTAGCAATACTCTTTATTAAAGGTTTAAATTCTTCGATAGGTATATCAATATTCATGATATCTATCCTCCTTACCCGTAATATAGAATACTTTTTTTTAAATTTAAACAATTTCGACAAAACTTCTTAATATATCTTTATTAATTGACAATTAAAACTTTGTTCCTTTGACACCTTTAGTACCATTAAAGTTACTTAAAATATTACTATCAAAAGAATTTATTTTTTTCTGCTTATATTGATAATTACGAATTCCAATTTTAATTAATTCATCTAATAATTCCGAATACTTTTTATTACTTAGTTCCCATAAATAGAAAGATAAAGACCCAGGACAAGTATTAATTTCATTAATATAAACTTTTTTAATTTCATTATCGATTAAAAAATCTATTCTAACTACTCCCGAATTTCCTAATGCTAAAAAAGCTTTTTTAGCAATATCAACTATTTCTTCTTGCATTTTTTTAGAAATATCAGCAGGAATTTTTCTAGAACTACCAGACATACCCTTAGTTTTATTACCATTTAAATATTTATCATCAAAAGTTAATATATGATGACTATTATTTACCTCTTCAATTAAAGAAGTATCAATACTTTGATAATTTCCTAAAACAGATATATTAACTTCTTTTAAATCAGTAAGACATTTTTCTACTAATATCTTTTTATCATAATTAATAGCTTCTTTAATAGCTTTTTGTAGTTCATCTTCATTTTTAGCTACGGCAATACCAATACTACTACCTAGATTAGCTGGTTTAACAATTACTGGATAACCTAATTGATTAATCTTTTTTAAATATTCTTCGCTATCATTATTATATTCATAATCATAAAACCATATATATGGTAATATCGGTAATTTATTAACTTCATAAATAGCTTTTTGTGCAACTTTATCTTGTCCTAAAGCACTTGCTAAAACATCACTACCAACATAAGGAACATTAATTGTTTCTAAATAACCTTGAAGTTTACCATCTTCAACATTAGTACCATGGACAATAGGAAATATTATATCAATTTCATATTTATATCGTTTAAATAAACCAGTTGTTTGTAAGTAAAACTTATTTTCTTTATTTACTAAAATACATTCATTAGTAAATCTTTTTAATTCATCCATATCTTTATAAATATTAATATCTTTTAATATTTCACCTGTATGCCATACTCCCTTTTTATCTATATAAATAGGTATTATTTCATACTTATTTAAATCCATATTCTTGATTGCTTGAAGTGCTGAAATAATACTTACTTCATGTTCAACACTAACACCACCAAATAATACACCAACTTTTATTTTCATAATAATCACTACTTTCTATTCATTATATGTATCAGGTAAATCATTTTCATATAAAGCATAAATATCTTTTTTTAAATTTAATTTAGCTATTAAAAGATAAGTACTACGAACATCGTTAGTAACAATAATATTTTCTTTTTTATATTTAGCTTCTATTAAACCATCATAAATTGGTTTAGTTTGTTTTTCACCTACTAAAATAACCATATCAGCTACTTTAGCTATTTCTTGACCAAATTCTTTATTATATTTTTCTTCTTCTTTACCTAATTCAACCATTCCTGGAGTAACTACAATTTTAGCCCCAGGCATCATATCTAATACTTCTAAAGCTACTTTAGCTCCTACGGGATTAGAATTGTAAGCATCATCAATTTGATAAAAATTACCTATTCTTTTTAATTCTAGACGATGTTCTACCGGTTTTATATTATTAACTGCTTCAATTAATTTAGGTATTGGAATCCCAAATGTATAACCTACCGCTATTCCCGCTATAATATTACTTATATTATGTCTTCCTAATAACTTAGTAGTAAACTTATAACTTTGTTTTAAATCTTTAAAAACTACTTCAAAAGTTGAACCAGTATTACTACAAGTAATATTTTTAGCATAAAAATCAGCATCTTTATTATTTAAAGCATACCATACAACTTTAACCTTATTTTTTAAATGATAATTTACTTGAAATTTATCATCTTTATTTAGAAAAGCTATGCCATCTTTAGGTAAACTTTCAATAAGTTCAAATTTAGTTTTAACTATATTTTCTTGCGAACCAAATGTTTCTAAATGAGCTTGACCAATCGTCGTTAATAATCCATATTTAGGTGATACTAAATTACAAGCATTTTTAATCCTACCTACTCTATAAGCTCCCATTTCCGCAATGAATATTTCATCAAAAACAGTTAAATCATTATTAATAGTAGTCATTAAACCTACATCAGTATTAAAGTTTTTAGGTGTAGGATGAGTAATATATTTAATACTTAATATTTCATTTAAAACATTCTTAGTACTAGTTTTACCATAAGAACCTGTTATACCTATTGTTACTAAATTATTTAAAGAATGTAACTTATTAACAGCTTGATGCCAAAACTTTTTATATATTAATCTTTCAATAGGATTATTAATAACTTTAACTATATAAACAATAAAATAATTTAGAATTAATAAAACAATAGCTATAAGTAAGAAGATATTTCCTAAATGAGAATTAAATGTATAAAATATAAATGGTAATAAATTAAGAATATATAAAGTTAACATTTGTCTTTTAACTCTAGCTGTTTTTACTAATGGTTTTTTAGCTTTTTCAAGCATAGTAGTATATTTTATAACTTCGGAATCAATTAATAATATAAATATACTAATAATAATTAAAACATAAGAAATAAAATTATTTAAGATAGCAGCTACTAATATTAAGAAACCGGCTAATAAATCATAATGATAAAAAGCACTTTTTAAATTATGTTTTAACCATTTTAAATAACGATTATTTTCATTATAAAGATTTTGCTGTAACATATGTAATGATTTACGTGATTTTATTGTAACTACATAAAAAATTACTACAAAAGCTAATAAATAAACTAACATATTAATTACCTCCTATAAAACTTTTAATAATTTTTATAACATAGTCTAAATGTTCTAAATATGCATAATGTGATGCTCCATCTATTTTAATTAAAGCACCATCACTTAATAATTTTTCAAGCTTTTCGGCATCAGCAAGTGGTGCTTGGGTATCATTTGTTCCCCAAATTAAGATTGTCGGTACCTTAATTTTTTTAGCACACTCTGATAAGTCTTCATTTATTGTCTTTACAAGAATACCTCGCATTATAGGAGTAGCTTTCTTATAATCAGTGGAACCAATATAATTTTTAGCAACTTCTACTAACATTTTCGTACCGGGTATTTTTTTAATAGTTTTTAATATCTTTTCCTTAGTACTAGGTTTTCTATCTCTTACACATGGTGCTCCAAATAAAATTAGTTTTTCAACATCATATTTACTAGCATATATTATACCTATTCTTCCCCCAAAAGAATGTCCTATAATAATCGGTTTTTTTAAACCTAATTTTTTGACAAATTCATGAATAATTTCTGTATATTCATATATATCATAAGATGTAATAGGTTCACTAGAACTACCAAAGCCAGGTAAGTCTAAAATAGTTATTCTAAAATTATCTAATTTTTTACCAATTGGTAACATCATTTCTTTATTTTGACCCCAACCATGTAATAATAAAATATCTTTTCCACTACCAAACATAATATAAGAAATATTTATATCTTTTATAACTATATTCATAAAGCACATCCTTGCTTACTAATTATATCATAATAAGTCTTAATTAATTAATAAAATGCGTTAAAAAAACTATTTAGACTCGATATATTCTTCGACTTCTAAAATAGTTTTATTAAAATCATTATAACATGTATTAAACCACTTTACGTTCATTTGATGATTAAACCAAGTATATTGTCTTTTTGCATAATGACGTGAATTTTTCTTTATTAAATCAATTGCATCATCTAACGTAATTTTACCATCTAAATAAGAATATATCTCTTTATAACCAATACCTGTAAGTAATGCTTTACTACGAATATTTGAATTATAAAACTTCTTCACTTCATTAACCAAACCTAATTCAAGCATTTTATAAACACGTTCATTTATTTTTTTATATAATGTTTCTCTATCAGTAGTTAAACCAATAACTTTAATATCATATAAAGGTTTTGGTTCAACATTTATTATATCTTTTTTATTTAAAAAACGAATTAAACGTTTACGATTATTTACATGGATATTACAATTCTTATCTTTTTTTAAACACATATCATATAATTCTTCATTAGTATATTCATCATAAGTTTTATTATCATCATCAATACTAAAGCGATAATCATATAAAGCAGCTTTTAAATATAACCCAGTTCCTCCTACAAAGATTATATTATGATCTTTATATTCTTTTAAAATATTTCTGGCATCTTTTTGATAATCAAAGACAGTATAATTATAATTTACATCAACAAAATCTAATAGTTTATGAGGAATCCCTTCCATCTCTTCCTTAGTTACTTTAGCAGTACCAATATCTAATCCTTTATATACTTGCATAGCATCACAATTAATTATAATTGCATTATACTTTTTAGCTAACTCAATTGATAATTTAGTTTTGCCAACTGCTGTTGGTCCTACTACACATAAAATCATATTTACCTCGTTAATCCTAATACTTTCTTAAAATCTTTAGTATCTTCATTATTATTTTTTAAATACTGTTTTAAAAAATATACTTTATCTAAATTAGTATTAAATATTAAATCACAAAATTCTAAAGCATTATCTAGATGAATCATATTATAATTAGAAAAATATAAATAATTTTTAGTATTTATTCTTCTTCTATTTAAAATTATATCATAATTAAATCTATCACTTGTAACATAATATAACATTTTCATAAATAAATTAATATTATTTTGCCATATTACAGGGTTAAGAGTACCATTAGGATTACGAAATTCAATCGTATTATTAAATCTATATACTCCTAATAAAGAACATTTTTCAAAACTAACAGCATTATTATCCATCTTTCTTAATTCATTAAATACTTGAAGAAAAGTACTTTCTTTTCTAACACTTAATAAATTATAATATTCATTAAAATCAAAATTGCATTGTAAGGCATAATCATTAATACCACTACGGGTTATTGAATATTCACCGTTACAAAACCTATAAATAACATCTTCATATGTTGCCCATAGCAATAAAAAACGGGAAAATATTTCCCAATTATTTGGCAATATTTGAGCCCCAACATGAACATGGGCGGCACATTTATCATTTATACTGCTATAATTTTTTAAAATATTACATACTCTTTTAATAGCTAACCAAGAATCTTTGTCATCTGATAATGCAGGAGAAGTAAATTCTAGTCCATCATCTAAACTAGAATCTTCTTTTTTGATCCACCCTTCATCTTCATAAATAGCAAATGCACTAAATATATCATTATAATCGATAATATCTTCTGTTTCTATTTCGATTCCAAATGTATCTTTAGATTCTAAATTAAGAGTCTTGCGATATTCTAATAAATATAAATTTAAATAATATATAATTTCTTCTAAATCTTTTTTAGATAATTTAGAAAATAATAAATTTTCTTCTTTATTAATAAAATCAAATATTTCCATAATTACTCCTAAATAACTAAAAGTAATTGCTATTATACTCTTTTTTTATTAATAATTATATATATGTCCTAATATTACCTATTTTACTTTACATATTATTTACTATAATTAAAATATTAATTCATAACTCTTTTAAACATTCTTTCTAAATCATAATTAGTAAATTTAATCATAGTAGGTCTTCCATGAGGACAATTATAGGGATTATCTGTTTTTACTAATTCATCTAATAGTTCACTCATAGCTTCTTTGGATATATGCATATTAGCTTTAATAGACATTTTACATGCTAAAGTAATCGCAGCACCTTCTCTAAATTTATCAGGATCAAATTTATTACCATAACTAATTACTAAATCGATAATTCTTCGAATACTTTCTTCTTCATACCCTTGTAGTAACCATGTAGGATGTTCAGATATTTTAAAAGTATTAATACCAAATTCTTCTATTTTAAAACCAATACTATTTAAAAAATCTAGATGTTCTTTAATAATTAATGCTTCACTAGCATTTAATTCAATAGTAATAGGAAATAAAGTTTTAATAGTTGTCGTTTTACTATCTTTTAAAGCTTTAAAAAATCTTTCATAATTTATTCTTTCTTGAGCTGCATGTTGATCAATTAAATACATTCCATCTTCATTTTCAGCAATAATATAAGTACCATGAACAGCTCCTACAGGAAATAATTTAAGTTGTTTTACTTCTTTATTAGGACTTACTATATCTAAAGGAGATTCTTCTACAGTAAATAAATCTAGCTCTGTTTGTTCTTCTTCTTTTTTTTCTTCTTTAATATTATCTTCAATTATTTTATTAATTTCTTTTTTAGTAAAAACATCATTAGTTGCTTCAATTCTTCCTAAAGCACTTGGAATAAGTAAATTATTATATAAGGCATTTTTAATAGTATTCATGATTAAATCTGTTAATCCACTTATCTTACTTAACTTAATATCTTGTTTAGTTGGATGAATATTAACATCGATTAAAGTAGGATCAGTATTAATATTAATAACTACTATTGGAAATTTAATATCTGGTTTATAAGTATAATAAGCATCATTTATAGCTTTATTTAATTCATTATTTCTAACTACTCTGCCATTTACAATTGTAGTCATATGATAACGATTAGATTTTAAAATTTCCGGTTTACATATATATCCATAAATATCATAATCATCATTTGAAGCTTTAATTTCAATTAACTTTGAAGATACTTGTAAACCATATATTTCATGAATAGTCTTTTTTAAATTTCCTGAACCACTAGTATTTACAATAACACGTTCGTTATTTGTTAGTTTAAAGCTAATATTTGGATAACTTAAAGCTATTTTTTCTAAGTAAGAAACACAATTAGCTAATTCAGTTGCTTCAGTTTTTAAATATTTTAAACGTGCAGGAGTATTATAAAATAAATTTTTTACTTCTATTTTAGTACCAATTAAACTATCAGAATTTTCATTAACTAATAATTTTCCTCCCTTAATTTTAATATGGGTACCAACACCACCAGTTGAAGTAGTTAAATCAACTTCACTTACCGCTGCAATAGAAGGAAGAGCTTCACCACGAAATCCTAAGGTATCGATAAAAAATAAATCATCTTCTCTTAATAATTTTGAAGTAGCATGTCTTTGAAAAGCAAGTAAGGCATCATCTTTATCCATACCAATACCATTATCAATAACTTTAATACCATTTAAACCACCATTAATTAGTTCTACTTTTATATCATTAGCTAACGCATCTATAGAATTTTCTACTAATTCTTTAACTACCGAAGCAGCTTTTTCAACAACTTCTCCAGCTGATATTTTATTAGATAAATTTTCACTCATTATGTTAATTTTACCCATTATTATTGCCCCCAAATATAGATATTCTAGTACTTACTATATCTAAATATTTATTACTAATTTTTAAATTACAAGCTTTTTTAATATTTATAAAACCTAGTCCGGTTATAACTAAATCAGTATTATCTGGAATAAATATACTACTAAAATCTTTTATATCTAAATTAAATTTTTTTTCTAATTTTATATCATTACTAAAATAAGTCGTAATACTATTAATACCAAAATTACTAATAACTAAATCATTTTCTATTACTAAACTAGTATTTTCTTTAGTTTGATAAGTTATTGTTTTAATTTCTTTCATACAATTTACTTTTTTTACTAATTTACTATTTATATCTACTATACTTTTTTTATACTTAAAACCAGGTGTATCAGTAATAGTTAAATCATCAATTTTAATATTTAAAAAATCTAATGTAGTATCTGGTAAATAACTTTCAGTTATAATTTTATTATCTAATAAAGAATTTATTAATGTACTTTTACCAGAATTAGTATAGCCAACAATATAACAGCTATTAATACCTTTATTAAGCATCTCTTTTATTATAATATTTTTATTTTCTTTTTTCTTAGCAGATACTAAATAAATATCTTCTTCTATATTATAATTATTTCTTAAATATTCAATAATATTATTATCTTTAATACTTTTAGGAATAATATCTTTTTTTGTAATTAATAAAGTTTTTGAATATTTAAATTTTTTATATGTTTTAATTACTTCATCACTAATATTTAAAATATCAATTAAAAAGAAAACATGTTTCTTATTTTCATTAATTATTTTTATTAATGTATCATTATCTTTATTTACAACTTCTTTTTTTAATTCACCATAATTCTTTAATCGATGACAACGCATACATATTTTAAATTTTAAATCTGGTACATATCCATTAATTTCCTTATCAGTATTTTGAAGAACTGCACCACATCCAAGACATCTTTTAACCATAATAATTACCTCGTTTAAAACTTCCTTTTTTCTCAAAAGAATTTAATATTTTTCTTTCTATAAATCGATTTAATTTAGTCCATACAAAATCTTCTTCATTAATTTTATCAACAAAAATAGATGTAAAATTCATTTTATTAGCACCCCAAATATCTGTTAATATTTGATCTCCTATACATGCTATTTCACTATCTTTATAACCATATTTTTGTTTAATTATTTTATACTTTTTTTTAAGCGGTTTACAAGAAGAATAAGCCGAATCAACATTTAATTCTTCTTTAAAAGGTGTTACTCTTTTTTTACCACTATTAGACATAATAATTATTTTAAAACTTAAATCATCTAAATAAGCAAAAAGTTCTTTTATTTTTCTTGTAGGTCTTTTGGCATAAATAGACACTAAAGTATTATCTAAATCAAATATTAAACACTTTATTCCGTTTTCTTTTAATTTTTTATAATCGATTTTATATATATCTTTAGCATAAATATCTGGATAAAATGAATTCATAAATATTTTCCTTTCTTATTAAAAGCAAGATATATCTTGCTTTTTAATTACAATCATCAGTTTTACTTTTTGTTAAAAATCCTGTACATTCACTATCTAAACACAAAAATTTATCCTTATAATATAATTTAAAATTATCAAGTGTTAAAACATTATTTTTTTCTTCATACTTTCCTTTATATTCCTTGGCATCAACATTATCTAAATTTAATCCGTAATTATAAGTACCATCTTTAAGAACTAATTTTTGACTAGTTACTTCAAAACTTTTAACTTCAACACTTTTTACACCATCTAAATCTTTTAAGATATCTTCACTATCATTCATTCCTACTTTATTATTAAAATAAATATTTATCGTTGTATTTCCTTTTTCAATATCATCAACAATATCAAAACCTCTTAAATAATTTAGATTTTCTACTTTATCTAAAATGTTATTATATTCTTTAGTTGTATAATTATCTTCTAAAATAACTAATGTACTGAAGACTTCACTTTTTTGACACCATGTTCCCTCATATTTAGAACACCCACAAAGTAACATAATCATAAATATTAATGTTAGAATTTTTTTCATAAATACTCCTAAAAACACCATTATTATATCATAAGAATTAAGCTTTTTAAATTAATTATCAAGTAGTACTTGAGTTACATCATAATTATAAATTTCTAAAATGCTAGCTAATCTTCTACTTTTACTACCATGACGACAATAAACATAATACTTTTTACTTTTATCTAAAAGAGTAGCAAAATTATAAATTAATTCATTATACGGAATATTTATAGCCCTTTTATCATGCCATTGTTGATAACTATAATTATCTTCTAAATCTATTAAGATGCCATCATTCGGATATTCACTTAATTTTATAGATTTCATATAATACCTCCTAAAGTAAAATATGCTTTTTTAACTCTAGCAGTTATTACAATTCCCACACAGATTGATTAACGGACGCAAGCCATGGCCGTGCGTCACATTGTAGTAGCCGCTAGCATAGCCAGTCGCGCTCTGAATGAACTCATAAGCAGCCGAACCGCCAATGTGGAAATAGGACGGCGACATGGACCAATAAGAGCCATTTGGGTAGTATTAGTTAAGCGATTCATATATCCGGTGGCAAATATCAAAATGTATTAAAAAACTCGTTTTTATAAAGTTAAAACGAGTTAATATTTATTAATAGTCATCATCACCAAAGAAATCATCAAAGAATTCATCATCAGATATTATATTATTATTAACAACAACAGAATCAACATCAACATTAATCTTTGGTTTATCTTCTTTTTTGCTTTCAATAACCAAATTATCATTCGTTACTGGAGTAGTCTTTATTTCTGTTTTTGGTACTTCATCTAGAACTTCGACATCCTCTGCATCTTTTTCTGAAGATAAATCATTATAACTTGGAAGCTCATAGTTGGTATCAATAGATACTTTTATTGGTTCACTCTTATTTATTTCTGGTTTTATAAGCTTAGGATTTTCTTTTGGAGTAACCTCTTTTTCCTTTATAATTTCAGGAATCTCTTCAGTAATCTTAGGTTCTTCCTCTACCTTCTTTTGTTCTGGTTGCTCAATAGGAATTTCTTTTTCAATAGGTTTTATGTCTTCCTTAGGTTTAGAATCTAATTTAGATGTATCTAATTTCATAGTCATACCTAAGTAATCATCGATATTTGGCTTTTTAACACTATCTTCTAAATTCTTTAAAGCAGCTTCCGTCATGGCTTTACTATCAGGAATTTTATTATTTAAATTTTCTTTTTGACGAGCTTCTTCAGCATCTAATTCCGCAATTTTTTTATCAATATCACGCATCATCGCATCTAAATCTATTTTATTACTTCCGCCAAAAGGATTGGAAGTTTCTGGTTTAGTTGGTGTACTTTGAAATGGATTAGATGTTGCAAATGGATTATTTGATGCAAAAGGATTAAATGGCATATCAAAAGGATTACCACCAAAGCCTGGATTTGAACCGAAAGGACTATTTCCAAAATTAGCCATACTTTTTTCTTTCTTCTTTTCATTAACAAAACCTTTGATATCAAATAAAGCTACAGGTTTAGCAGCTCTTTGTGGAAAAGATGCATCGCTTGCTTGATAGCCCCAATCGACCTTATCATTGAAAGGTAACTTTGTTTTAAATGGACTCTTTCGAATACGCATTAATATCGCTTCACCAAACTTTAATTTTTGTAAATCTGTTACCGTTACTAAAGGTGTAGAAGCTGTTTTATCTTTTTCTTTAGATTTTACTTCACCACACATTTTACTAATTTCTTCTAAAGCAGCAAGTTCGGTAGATATTAAATAAATTGTATTACCACAGTTACCACGAATTACTTCCGCTACTTCTTTACCATAAACATCATTTAATTGGGCAAAGTTTTGAATAATAAATGTAAAGCGCATTTGTCTACTACGGGCAGCAGTTACCATTGAATCAACATCTTTTAATGGTGGCATGTTAGCAAACTCATCTAAAATGAAGTTAGTTCTAATTGGTAATTTACCACCATTTTCTTGGGCAACATCAATTAGTGTTTCATAACATTGTTTAATAAAAATAGTAGCTAATGCATGATAAGTAGTTTTTTCATCATGAACAACTATAAATACAGCAGTTTTTTCACGGCCAATATCTAAGATACTAAAATCACTATGACCTAACATCTCTGATAAATTTTCACGAGATGCAAATAAACGTATTTTTTGTCTAAAAGTTGAAACTATACCACCTTTAGTATCACTTGGAGCATTAATTGTTCCTGATGCAAAAGTGTAGGCACTTGAAGATTCACCTTTTAATAAGAAATATTCTTTAGCATAGTTAGAAGCTCCTAATCTTTCTTCACCAATCGTAGCCATTAAACTAATAGAATTAATATTTATTTCTTCTTCTTTAGCATCTTGAAATAGTCCTAAAGCTAAACCAGAAAAGTAATCAGCTGCAGATTTTTCCCAGAATGGTTCGCCCTTATTATTAGCATCATACAAAATATTTAAAGCAACATCATCTAATAATTCAGTAGCTTTATCCATATTTCCCATCTTGTAATATTGATATGGTAAGGTCAAAGGATTCCAAGCATTACCTTTTAATGGATCACGAAAATTTAAAATAATTACTTTGTAGCCTAATTCTTTTAATTTATTAGCAGCAGCAACATATAACTCACCCTTAGGGTCAGTTATAATCATAGATTCACCCTTTTTTGCTAACAAATTAACCATCGGTTTAACTACACAACGTGATTTACCAGAACCAGAAGAACCAATTACTAAAGTATGATATTCACCATTATCAACCCACATTTCATTATTTTTACCTGTACATAAAGGAACACCAGCAGCATTTAATGTTGCATCAGTAGTAATTACTTTAGCGACATCTCTATCAGTTTTAATATCTTTATCTTTAGCCCAACTAGAATAGCCTTTTTCTTCTTTTTCTTTAACTATAATACCTAATCCTTTTTTTTCTCTTTCAAAAACATAAGAAGATACAGAAGAGAAAATCATAATTAGTGCTAGAAAAAATAAAAGTAACGTTATTGGTAAATAAACACCTGAAAAAGCAGGAATAGGATTTAAACCCCATAATCTTCCTTCAGCACCAAAATTAATAAAATTTAAAACACTGATTGCACATAAATATAATAAAAATAAGCAAAATATCACAAATATAATTAAATCTTTAGAAGTTATTCTAAATTTCATTAACAACACCCAATTTCTATATTACATTATACAATAACAAATAAATAATATCTATGTATTTTTATTCTTTTTTTTCAATATAAGAATCATTAAAATTATATAAACTAAAAATCCTACAATTATCAAAATGATATTTATAATACTATTATTTTCTTCAGTATTTTGACTATCTGGAATATCTTCATTATCAGGATTTTCCTCTTCTTCTTTATTTTTAGCAAGGGAAATAAAAATATTTTTATTTAAATAATTATCACGACTAAATAACCATGTATACTCATTATTATTTACTAAATCAGCATTACTATTCGTAACAGCTAAATCAGTTTTAATCGTAATAATAACACTAGTTAAATCAGGAGCTAAATCAAAGTATTTAAGACCTTTACTAGTCGAAATAATTATATTATCATTATTATCTAAAAAACTTTTAGTATTATTAGCAAATAACCATGTTGGTGTATTATTTAATTTTTCTAATTGATTATTATTATTTAAACTATACATATAACCAGTATCATTTTGTAATAATAAGTTTTTAGCATAACAATCTTCTAGTTTTTCACATATAAGATTATTTAACTCAGTTAGTTCAGTTATTTCACGAGGATAATATTCGTTATAAGTATTAGCAATATCTGTTATATTTCTAGTAGTAGTAACAAAATCATTAACGATTACTTCCTCATCAAAACTATCTTCAGTAATCGTAATGTTATAGTTAACAGTACAACCACTCATTATTAAACTAAATAATAATATTAAAATTAATTTAATTTTGTTCATTTTTATCACCCACACAATCCTGGTAAATATGTTAATGGATCTACTCGACTTCCATTTACAAACACTTCAAAATGCAAATGGTTTCCAGTAGCAGCACCAGTTTGACCTACATAACCGATTAAAGTGCCCGCAGTAACTGTAGAACCAATTTGTAAATCTGAAGGCTTTATCATATGAGCATAGAGAGTTTCAATCCCATTATTTCCAGCTATTCGAACATAATACCCATAACCATCAGAATCATTACCATTTATCGTAACTGTACCATCATGTGCAGCATATATTGGTGTATTAGCTGGTCTAGCTATGTCGATGCCATTATGATTTTTTTGAACACCACTTATTGGATGAACACGATTGCCATACATCGAAGAACAATTACCCGTAGTTTCTAATGGATACATTAATCCATACGAATTAACTTCCCCATTTAAATTATAATTCTTTAAACTTGAAGATAATACTGCATTATCATAATAGAAATTTAATATTTCATTATAAAGTTTTCCTTGTACGGTTGACATATAATAAGCACCATACTGACTCATTCCACGGCCATGACCACCATCACCATCAGTTCCACAAGGATGTTCTAAATACGATGTTCCACTCCATTTTGGAACATTTTCATAAGCCCAAGCAATTGGTATAGCTTGATGTTTTTGGGCTAAATAATAGTTAGTGCTATCTTTAGATTCATAGCAAAAAGCATCATATTCAGTTGAAACTAAATTACCGGCACCATCAGTCATTATTTGACCAGTAGTTTGCGATACAGCATCAATAATTTGTTGATTAGTTGTTGGACGGAATGCTTGCGTATTAGTACTACTTGTAATATAGCATACACCATCAGTATTTTGCGATCTTGTAAATAAATACGTACGTGCTGCTACAGAGAAAGCTTTAAAAGTTTCAGTATCTTGAAATCCTCCTACTTCATGGCTAATAACACCAGCTACATAATCATCTAAAGTATAAGTTCCCATGTAATCACCAGATGTAACAGTAACATTATCACAGCCATTAACATCTACATATGATAGTTCTGGAGAAGGCTGATACATATCACAAATTGGAAATATTTCAAATGGCTCTAATTCTAATTTTTCTACTTTAAATAATTTTTTAATAGTTTCATCATAGTTAGTTCCCTGATTCAAAGCACTTAAGTCTAATTCTATTTTAGGAGCATAACCGATAATTATCTCACTTTTACCTAAAGATACAGCATTAGTAATATTATCTTGACTATCATCTGTTGATTCAGTATTATTTTCAGGAATATTTAATAAAGTATATTTATTGGTATCTTTTAATGTACAAGTACTTTCACCACTATTAATAGACGAATTAATTAATAAATCAGAATTTACTACCACTCCTAAAGCATGATAATCTTCAGCATTACTAGTATATGAGCCAAAATAATAATTAACAGCACCTGCTAAATATTCATCAATTGTATAAGTACCTGCAGAGGGACCATCTGGTATAATAACGGTATTACAAGTAGGATTATTAACACAGTTAACATCAGCATCTTCATTATAATCATAAATGTTATTTGAAACTATTCCAGATATTATAAAAATTATAATTAATAAAGCAAGTATTATTACTATAAATAACATAATAAATGGGATTAAGGGAGCAATAACAGAAAGTGTTAACTTAAATGAAGTAGATCTTCCTAATAATATATTTTTTGTAAATTTTTTATTTTCATTTGTAGGTTCATCATTATTATCAGATTTTTCTTTTTGAGATTCATTATTACTTTTAGAATTTTTATCTTTTAAAGGTTCTGAACTATCATCTTGTTTATCATCAAAACTTTCTTCTTCTGGTAAAGAATCTATAGTTTGATTAAACTTATTTTGTATATTTTTGCCATAATTCTTTATTTTATTTCTAGTTTTTCCTACCAAAGAAGCAGCTGTTCCTAACATTCCTAATTTGCTTTTAGGATTTAAAATGTTAGATAATTTTTCTTTATTTTCTTTTGTTTCTTCACTTACTTTTGGTGAACTATTTTTGCTTTCTTTTTCGTCTTCATTTACTTTTGGTATAGTGTCTTTATTTTCTTTTTCTAAAGATTTTTTTTGTGATTTATTAAGTGCTTTCCCACCATTTTCAAGCATTTTATCAACAGCTGGATTATCTAAAGTTTTTTTTACAGCCTGTCCTGCTGCAGCTCCAGCAGGTCCTCCAATTGCACCACCAATTACTGGAGCAGCATTTTTTATTACTTTACGCCCAAGCTTTGATTGCAAACCTTTACTAGCTAAATTGCCAACCATATTTTTATTATAGGAAATCGGTTGCTTTGGATTTTGCTGAGGTTCTGTAGAAGAGTTCTTTTTTTCTTCGTCCATAAAAACACCACCATCACTATGTAAATTTTATCATAAAATAGTGGTTAAAAAAAGTCTAAACATTAATTTAGACTTATTCTAAAATCCACCACCAGTTCCAAAAGAATCTAACTCTTCTTGAGTACATATTACATAAATTTGCATTCTTCTAGAACCACAAATAAATAATCCTTGGCCTTGATTATAATACTTAATATTATTCATTTCAGCTTCGGTTAAATCAATCAAACTTGACAAATCATCTACAGCTTGCTTTTTTAATCCCATTACCAAATAATAAGAGGCATTATCAAATATTGCTTTACCATGCATAATTAAATTTGGAGAAGCAAAGTCAGTAGGTTGTTGAGTAATAATAATTGTCCCACTATTATATTTACGAGATCTTCTTTGAATTTGAGCTAAAAATTCAGCACCTAATTCATTATGAGAGGATAATAAAACATGAGCTTCATCAACACTCAACACTGAAGTTACTGTTTTATCCAAACATAAACCCCAAGCATATTTTAAGATATTGAAAAATATTGCATTACGAATATTTTCATCGCTATTCATTAATTCACGAATATTAAAAACCACAAAATCACTTTGAATATTTAAAGTTGTATGACCATTAAAGTAATAACGAAGTTCCCTAGTAAATGGTCTAATTTTAAGTTCTAATCTTTCTAAAATATCTTTTTCCCTAGTTTTTTCAGGAATAGAAAGTAATCTACCTCTAATTGTAGCATATACATCATCAAATGTTGGATAATCTTGACTAGTAAGGCGTGAAAAATCAGTATCATAATCTATTTTAAATCTTTTATAAGTATCTTGAGCAATTTCACTAAACATTGTTAAAACATCTTCTTCAATATCTGGTGAATAATATTTCAAGAAAGCTTTTAAAGATTGTAAAGCTCTTGTTAAGACCGTATAACCTAATCCTTGAGCTAAATCTTCTTCATCAGCATCAGCAACGACTTCAAGGGGATTTATCATCCCAAATTCGCCACCTTTTCCTAAATCTAGAAAATCACCATCTAAAAATTTAGCCATTTCTTCGAGTTCACCTTCAGGATCAATAGCAATTACCTTATAACCATTACGAATATGAGATCTTAAAAGTAATTTGCTTGCTGTTGATTTACCACTACCAGATGTACCTAAAATTATCATATTAGCATTGTTTCGATTATGTTCTTTTTTAATTTGATAAAGAAATTGATTAAATAAAACAACTCCACCAGAATAATCAACACCTAATAAAGTAGAATTTCCAATATCTTTAACACTATCAAATATAAATGGATACATAGCCGCAATTGTAGGAGAAGGAATTGGCGTACCAATTCTTTCTTCTAAATCTTGTTTAGGAAATATTGGTAAAATAGATTTTAAAACTTTTTCTTGTTCAAACATTAAAGGTATACCACGCATTCCCATAGCGTCTAAGAAACTCAAAAGATTAACTTTTTTACTTTCCAAATCTTCCTTAGAATCCGCAACTACCATCAAATGTAATTGAAAATCAAATATTCTTGATTGTGTTGCTGCTAACATCTGGACAAATTGTTCTAAAGATTCATAATCTTGTCTAATTCTTTCTTGAATAGTACGATCATTTTCATTTTGATATCTTTGTTTCAAATCAGCAATTTCTTTATTAATCATCTTACTCATTGTACTAAATTCAATTGGAATATGCTTAGCAACTACTTTAACACCATTAATATTACTTAAATCTGATAAATAACCCGGAGATATATATTTAGGATAACTTATAATCGTATAAATTGTACAATATTTACCACTCATAATAAAATCAGTAATATTATACTTCATTCCTTTAGGAGCTAATTCACTTTTTAAATTCAACATTAAATCATCACCGTCCCAAAATTAGTACTAACGCCACCATTTAAGAAATTATCTAATATCATTCTTAAATCACCATTAGAGACTTGCATTGAATTTAATCCACAATTTGCTAAGCCCGTAATTAATATTCTCAATCTTTTTTGAATTATATCGATTCTTTTTTCTTTAAAAAGGATAAAGTATTCGGTATCAACAACATTGTACTCAGCACCCATAAAAGCATTTGCTTTATTAATATCTTGCATTATTAATTTGCGAGTAATATTACTATTTGATTTTTGATATAAAACTTGTAATTGCGCTAAATAAGGAGCAATATCTACTGGGCGATCCGCTATTATTAGCCAAAATTCAAAATCAATAGTATTATAAAAATTTCGTAATTGAGTAATAATATTATTTTGAGAACCAGTGTCCATTATGAATATATTGCGTGGCTGAATTTTTACACCACAAACAAAATTACCATCCTCTAACTGAATCATCCCATTAACAATATTTTTAACAGGTAACCAGTCCTCACAATACTTATAATTATTTTCATTCTTCTCTATCTTTGCCGTAGACATCTTTAACACACCAGCCTTTCCAAATATATTCTCTAGGATTTTTTGCACTATAATAATTTAATACGTTACCAATAAATGTCATAACATTATGATAATTAGGTACTGGCATTACTAAAAATAATGAAATTAATAAAGGTAAACATAATAAAATTATTTGATTAATATTATTAGCATTAATCATTATTAATAATAAAAGGGTAACACCTGCACCAGTACCAAATACAGCCAAATCAATTGGAGTAAAAAAGCCAAATATTAACTTAGACTTTTTACTATTTGCCGGGATTAAAAAGTTTCGCATAAACTCCTCCTTATTCTACTTTTTATTAGCATCTTTTTTAACTTGTTCAAAACGTAATGATGTTGCCATCTTACCAGCACTAGAGCTAATTTTCTTCGCAGCAGTGCTAACTACATCTGATCCATCAAAGCCTTGACCATTTTCAATCATTTTAACCAAACTATCAATTCCTTTATCGCTAACAAGATCTTCTATTTGAGCAAAATCACTACCACTCATAGTTTTTTGTAAAGCATAGGCAACTAAACTACGATTTGCCGCAATTGACTGAGCATAATTTTCTAAATTATGTTTCATTGCTACATCACCTTTAGCAACAAGATCTTTAATTACTTCAGCACGTTTTGCAGATTTTCTAGAATCCCATTCTTTTTGTAAATTTTTAATTCTATCTTGCTTAGCATCAATAGTATTTTTACTCATTTGATCTAACTCAAGTTTTAATTTATTTTCTTCATCTAATAATGGATTTAAACGAGCAGCTTTTTCAGAATCACTCATTGTTACGGAATTACGAATATTATCCATTTGAGATTGTAAATTTTTCAATTTGCTATTCGCATTATTAATATCATCTTGTGAATAAGTACGAGATTCTTTAATTCTAGATATTTCGCCTTCATAAGTAGCATTTAACGCTTTTATGCCATCGTTTTTATCAGCAGCATCATTAATAGCATCCATATATTTTTTTATCTTATCCAATATATCAGCCTTAGCATTTTGACTACTCTTCCCAGATCCATGTGCCCATTCATCAATTGAAGTTCCAATATCGCCAACATGACCTTTAACTACACCAGACAAATTACCGCCATGAGTATTACGATAGTATTCTCTTTTAATTCTTGCTGAAGCAACATCGTTTGCTGCTCTACTAGTATTACTTGCTAAATCGTGATAATTTTTAGAGCCTTTATTAGCGGTAAAACCACGAGCTAAACCACTTCCAGCACCTGCTAAAGCACTTAAACCTTTAGAAAATTTGCTTCCTTCTTTATTAAGTGCATTTTGAACAGCTCCGGTAGTAGCAGCACCCATTGCACCCATTGCTTGAAACATTCCAGATTCAGCAAGTTTGTCTTTAACGCCTAATTTAAACCCTTTACTATCTAAACCTGTAACTTCTGATACAAATTTTGGTGCTGTTTTAATAAACCAGAATAAACCAACTATTGTAGCAGCTTTAACTAATAGAAAAACAACTCCACCAATTTCACCACAATATACACCACCAGTGCCAAAGAAAGTATCATAGACACTATCAAGGGTACGCATAATGTAAGCAACGAATACTACAACAAATAAACGCGTAAATACTTCAATAAAACAGCTAATTGTCTTTTTTAGCCAATTAGAAAATACTTTCTTTTGACCTGGAATAATTATCGTTAAAATTGGTAATGGCGCTATTACTTGTAGGTACGATAGTTTAACTGCTCGTAAAGCCATATCTAAACATAATGAAGCTAAAACATAAACACAAAATCCTCCAGCAATTGTCGATATTATAAATACATACCCAATTTCTTCATCTACTACTGCATCTGAAAATTTTCTTAAAGCAGAAAATGGAGCACCAGCCTCAATTTCAGCATAAGCTTGTTCTAAAGTCTTACAATCTGCACCATCACAATCATTTTCATATATGTGAGAAGCAGCACCTCCAGTTTGCGAAATATCAACAGGTTCACCGTTTTCGTCAAGAGGATAGAAAAATGATTTAAAAAGCAAAGTTGCCATTTGAGCACCAATTTGATTTGGTTCCTCACTATTAACATCAAAGCCGTCGCTATACGAATTTCCTAATATCAACTTAGGAATAACATTACCGCACAAAATAGCATGTTGGACATCGTACATTACATTAAAAGCAGATGGAACAATCGCAATACCAATAATTGCTAATGCAATATTTGGTACAACCTTACCTAAAGAATGCTCTTTATTATTACTATCAGGATTAATTATAGCTAATAATAAAGCATAAGCAACTAAAAATAATGCAACTACGCCAATTATAATATAAATTCTTTGAGATAAGTCATTTAAATCTTGATTACTAAATATTCTAATTTGACTTATAGCTAAAAAAGTTTGATATGCTAAATTCACTAACCAATAAACAAATGTATCTATAAATAAAAATATATGTGTCAATACTCTTTCAATTAAATCACCTATTGGTCCTAATATTGCCTGGGCCATGACTATCCCTCCTAACTAATACCACATACTCCATAAATTCCAACTAGTTTAAAAGTCCAATCTAGCAAACTTGGTATAATAAATAACATTATTGCATAAATTAACCTTTTTAAAGTTTTAACTCCTAATTTAGTTAATTCATCATTTTTACCATTTGCTAATACTTTTATTAAATCAACAATTGTCATCACAACAACTAAAATTGGCCCTGCAAACTTAATTATTTCCAATAATTTAGCTAAATAATAGCCTAGATATTCTGGGTCATCATAGTCACCTAAAACGTAGTCACATGTTAATGAGCCATTATTATTAGACGAATTATTACTTTCATCATCGCCAGCCTCGTTCCACCAGTAATCCTTATCTTCTGTTGTTACATGGACAATTTTTGTACCATTACCAGCGCCAACTGTAACATTTGCAGAACAATTTGGTGCTATCGCATGAAGCGTACAAGAATAAGTACCAGCAATTGAAGAAGCCGTAGAAGAATTTGCTGAAACACAACTTGGATTATCAGAAACACATGTTGCTGAACCACTTTGATAAGAAGTACTATCTTCTAATTTCATAGTAATATCAATTTCTTCTGAAGGAGTAACAGGTTCTGCTTGACTAGGATCACCAACTGTAACGTTAATAACCCTTGAACTTGTACCACCACCAATTGTTACCGTAGAATTACAATTATCACCAATAGCAACAAAAGTGCAATGATAAAGTCCAGATTGATTCGTATAACTTTCACTAGCAGAAACACACATAGGGTTAGAAGATTTACAACCAGATAAATTAGAATTAATAATGTGGTTCTGTCCTTTAGACATTGTCATTTCTTCTGCATACGTCAAATAGTGACAAGAAAAAATGGCTACAAAAATAAATAAAAAAGAAAAGATAACATGTTTAATATTCTTTTTCATTAAGCCACCTCTAACAAAAAAATTATAACATAAAAAAAGTAATATTTGCAAAAAATATTACCTATAAATACAAATATGACTTACAGTCAATCCATCCTCTAGCATTAGTATCACCAGTTTCAGCAACGGTCTCCATAATTAAGCCAACGATAGATGGAATAAAGAATATCAATACAGCAGCAAGCGCACGGAAAGCAAAACTTTTAATATTTTTAGTAATTTCTTCTGGTTTTCCAGCTACAACACTTTTACCAACATCTAACATACCAAATAAAATTAATAAAATAGGAATAATAATTTTAACAGCCGTTATAAGCATTCCTAACAAATTTAAAAATGGCTTTAACTCACCACATACAGTAGCTGGTGATAAACTCATTAATAACATATAGCAAACATCTCCTTCATCTAGCTTTATTTTAATATAAAATAATTAATATTGTCAAGAAAATTACTCATCCTTTACAATGCCAAATATCTTTCCTACAGGTTTTTTGATACCACCAACCGGTTCTTGACGATCAAAACCCAACTTATATAATAAATCATTTAAAATTGGATTTTGATCTTTTTTGTCATCTAAAGGTGGAATAGATTCAAACACTTTACAACGAGATTCATATTCAAATTCAGAAACATCCTTAGAACTTAATAAACATTTATTTAAAACTATCTTATATTTTTTCATCTTAGTTAATACCGTACGATCAGTTCTAATTAATTTATTTAATTTAATAGTAGTTGGTTCAATTAAATGAATCACTTCTTTTATAGAAGCAACTTTAGGAGAAGAATTAATGTCAACTAATATTATTTCATAATTACTATTAGGATTTTTAATAATTGAATCAACCTCACCAGTTGAGCAAGTACGTAAATCAGGATCATTAAAATAAACAAAATCATTTTTATCGACTTCTAGGGCTAAAACTTTATAATTTCTTTCTAATTGTTTTTTTAACATATAAACCAAGGTAGTAGCCCCAGCATGCTCCGTAACATTTTTAAAAGCTATAACTCGAGAACCCATAAACACTTTATTAATTGAATCATTAAAAAAGTTAGAATTTACATTACCAACGTTTAAATTAATATTTAAATTATTTTGATTATTAGTACCATTATCGCCAATAATATGATATTGAGCTACATCTTTATAAGTATTAGGATTATTAATTAAGTATTCAATTGAATCAATATTACGTGTAAAATTATATATTCCCATCGATACTAATCCAGATAAATAACTAGGTGAATTAACCTCAGGCGAATCATCTAAAAGAACAATAACTTTATTCATATCAAGTCCTGAGGCTAATTTTTGAATTGTAGCAATATTTTTATAACCGATAACAGCCGTAATATCTAAAATCATTTTATTAAAAAAGAAGTTTTCAAAATTAGCAATTATTACTTCCGGCTCATATTCACCACGAACATTTTTAATTATATCGATATTTAAATTAGTTAACATTTCACTATATCGATTAGAAATTATAACATTCATATATCCGTCCTCCTAAACACCAAATAAGTCTTGGTCATATGTTGCGTCTAATTCAGTTGTACTTCCTGTTGCTCTAAAGGTAAATAATTGCCCTAATACAGGTAAATCTAAATTAAAAAACAAAACAACATTATAATAACTTTTAACTTTAGTACCTGTAAAAGTTACTTTTTGAACACAATAATAATATTTCTTATTATTATTGTTATCAACATATTCAAAAGCACTTGGAGTAAAATCATCTAAGCGTACTGCCCCATAATAGCCTGCAGTACATGCACCTTTTGAATGATATCCAGAAGCTAATAAATAATTATTAACTATACCTATCCCTTTTAAACCACCACTAGTTAATCCCTCATATTTTTCAATTATACTTACTACTTCATTTTTAGACTTAAAAGCCTTAGCATAATTAGTCATAATAGCTAAGTAGGAAGCAAATATTAGAATAAATGCAATTACTAGTTGAAATATCCAAGTCGTACCTATTGTTTCTCTCATACTGAACAACTCCCCCCATTAACAGGATAATAAAGAGTTTTAGTCGTTCCACTTAAACTAAAATTAAATACATTATTTATAATTGGTAAGTCTAAAGAGAAAAAGACTTTAACCTTATAATAACTAGCATTAGGAAATTGTTTATAAGGATCATTTAAATTAACATTTATATTTACACATTTAATACAATAATTAGCTTTAGTTTGACTACGACCACCAGATAAAGTATATCCTATACCATCTTCTTCATCACAGCTTCCTAATGAACGATAACTAACTTCATTTAAATGCCCTGCTATTTCATCTATTGTAGAACCATCAACACCATTATGTCTTTGAATAATATTTACTAATTCATTTTTTACGTTATAAGCCTTAGTTTGATTAACTGAAATACATAAATAACCAGAAAAAAGAATTATTAAAGTAACAAATATCGTAGTTATACTTAATGCTCCAAACGACTCTTTCATACTATACTAACCTTTCCACGGACACATAATAGTATCATTATTATCCCCATAGTGACAAACAACCATCTTGCATCCACTTGAATCTGTACACTTTTCACACCAAGCATCACTACACTTACTATTTTGATCCATATTCTTTTTTAGCATTGGCCAAATAACCATGTAGAAAAAAGCCACTAGGATACTAACAGCTATAACAACAATAACAGTCGAATTTAATTCCCCAGTAGCTTCTTTCATCTTTTATCTTCTTTCTATATAATTATATCTTTTTTCTATATAATTACTTGTTGCTTACTCCACTTTGATTTGGGCAAGTTATTTTTTCAGTTGAAATAGTTCCATCGTCTTCATAGTAACTACATTGACATGTATCACCATCACATGTGCAATTAACTGAATTAGCACATCTAGTACTTTGCTGAATACTTCCTTGAATTGCTGGCCATACAAAAGCATAGAAGAATGCACCAATAGCAGCAATAGCAACTACTGTAACTACAGTCATATTTAATTCACCTGTTGCTTCTTTCATTTAATAATCTCCTCTCCTTATCGTATGATTTTATTATATAATTTTTTTTAGCTATAAGCAAGAATTATTTATTCTATTTTAAATGTAAACTTCTTTTTAAAGCTTTAGATTCACATGGCATCAATGAACTAGATAACACTTTTCTAGATTCAGAATCAACTCTAATATAATAAGCACCTAAAGTAAAATTTCGTCTACAATCAGTATGTGAAATATGATCTACTAAACAGGGTATTTGAACAACTCTTAAAGTTCTAAAAATATATTTAGCAAACTCGTGTTTATGTCCACGGAATATTAAATTTGGTGTAAGATTTAATCTTTTTAAATCTCTTTCTAACTCACGATGTCCATGAACTAAGACAATATTTAAATTGCCGATTGATATAATACCATAACTATCACCTAAATACAATAGGTCTTTTCTTTCACTAGTAATATCAGCTACAATATCTTTACCATTTAAACGTAACCAAGACTTATCATGATTTCCACTTATCATAATAGTAGGCATATAACTTTTAGGATAAAAGGCAATTACATATTCTTTTTGTTCTTCATACGTATTATATAAAAGATTAGCTTGCTGATTGTAATATCGTAAAAACCCATCGACAACATCACCACAATGAATAACTAAATCAATTCCCATATCTTCAGCTTTTTCATAGTAATACTCTAATAAGTCTAACCTTTCTTGCTTACAGCATAAATGCGTATCCGAAATAACCATAATTTTAATTACACTCTTATTAAAATTTAAAACTATTGTATTATTTTCAGCTAATTTCATACGCATTATTCTTTCTAAGAACAAGTAAACCCATTACTTGTTAAATAATTATTTATTGCATCATAATTTGTCTCTTTATTTACATCAGTAATCTGACTTTTAGTAGTTATCGACATATCTTCTTCATTTATCTGTGCTCCCGGATAATTATTTTTCTCGTTATTAAATACTTGTGGGCTATAATATGTTCTTACATTTGTATAATTACCATTAGCAAGAATTTTATTACTATCAAAATTAATAACATAATTTTCTTTATTTAAAAACTTTAAACTTCCATCAACAGCACTTTTACTACAAGTAAGAGAATAAGTAACTTCGACAATTTTTATATTTTGACTATAAACATTACTATTTCCTAAATCATCAGTAGCACTTATTTTAACTTCAACAGCACCAGGTTTAGAAGTATCTATTAAATCCACTAATTCATAAGTACAATTTGATGGATCATTACATTCTTTAACAATTGATTCTTTTGTTAAAATACTATCTTTAGGAAATTCTAGAGGTTCATTAAAAACTAAAACAGGATATTTAGTATCAACAATATTTATTGTACCATACTTAGTTACTCTTCCATAACTAACAGAATACTGATAAGAACCAATTTTTTGTTCAACTTTAGAAATATCAACGGTATAATCCATATCACTTACATCCGTTAAATTAATATAATAAGATGCTTTTTCAGGTACTACTTCTCCTAATTCTAAAGTGACATTTTTAACATAAAAATTAGCTGGATTATTTAAATATAGAAAATAATAAATACCATAACCTATACCACCTAAACCACCTAATAATAAAATAGTTAAAAAGAAATTAGTAACTCTTTCTCTAAAAGTTACAACACGCACCCTTTTACCACCCTTTTTAGTCACTAAAATTTCTTTTTTAGATAAATCAACTGGTGGTGGTAAAACAACTCCTTCTCTAACATTTAATTGCCCATCTTGAATACTAGCTAAAATAACTGTATTCTTTTGTGCTACTATTTTTTTAGTTTCGTTAATTAAAATCTTTTCGTTATTATTATAAACATTATCAGTTGTACTATTTACAACTTGGGTAGCACTTTGAGGATTATTAACATCAACAGAAGAAGTTTTTTTATTCTTAACTACTTTTTCTTTCCTCTTTTTTTCTTTCTTTTTCATATTTCCTCTACCACTTAAATATTACTATTTTTTAACTTAAATTGCAACTTGTATTACTTAAAAAAATTTCTTTTTTTAAACCCTGCTGTTAAAAAACGATAAAAAGCTTTACTATTAGGTAACCAATTTATTCTAATACCATTTTTAGTATTATTAATCATTTTATTTACTAAATATAATGCTATAACATCAGGATAATCTCCTAATATATTATAGACTTTTTTAGTTTTTTCATCTAAAATTATCTTTTCTTTATTACCTAAAGCATTAGTAATAAAATCAGTAATCATAATTCCCGGACTAAGTTTACCTACTACTATATTTAAATTTCTAGTATTTATTTCTTTAGCTAGACTATCGGTAAAATAAGTAATAGCTCTTTTACTAGTACCATATAAAGATAAACCTAACATCATTGCATCATTACTACCATATCCTTCAACATTATATATAGCGCCATATCCTTGTTTTATCATATAATTCATAACTAGTTTAGAAGCAACAATACTTCCCTTTAAATCAACATCAATTATCATATCTATTTCTTCTTTACTAAGTTCCCATATAGCTTTATTAGGTTGATTTACACCAGCATTATTAATCCAAATATCAATACTTCCAAATGTTTTATCAGTCATTTCTATTAAATTATCAATATCTTCTTTATAAGTTACATTGCAAGTAATACTTAATACTTCACTACTAGATTTAATATTATCTAAAATATTCTTAGCATTATTTAACTTATCCATAGATAAATCACTAATAACTACATTAAAATTATTCTTCTTAAATACTTTGGCCATTTCTAGCCCTAAACCTCTAGCACTTCCGGTTATAACTACTGTCTTCATATACATCTCCCCTATTATATATTTTATAATATAATTTACCTATAAACAATATCTTTGTTTAAAAATTAATTATTCTGTTATAATATAAACAAGAGGTAAATATGAAAAAAGCAATTATTTTAATTATAATAGTCTTATTAATTATAACTTTTATAAAAACAATAAATAAAACTAATGATACTTCTAAAGAAGTTATTAATTCATTTGAAGAAGAAAAAGATAATAAAATAGATGAAATGTCTTTAGAAGAAAAAATAGGTCAATTACTTATTATTTCTTATCGTAAAGATGATATTAAAGAAAAATTACCTACTATTTTAGAAGAAGTTAAACCTGGAGGCTTTATTTTATTTAGTGAAAATATAACTACTTATGATGATACTATTAACTTAATAAAATACATAAAAAATAGTAATGATATTCCTTTATTTATAGGAATAGATGAAGAAGGTGGTAATGTTCAAAGATTAAAGAATTTAAAGGATTATAAAACAAGTGATATTCCTTATATGTCTTATGTTAAAACGATAAATGATGCTTATAATCTAGGTAAAGTTATTGCTGAAGAATTACGGGTATTTGGTATTAATCTTGATTTTGCTCCCGTAATTGATTGTAATTGGGATAATCCTAAAAGTGTGATTGGTAAAAGAGCTTTTGCAGGAGATTATACTACTGTTGCTAAATTAGGAGTAAGTTTAGCTAAAGGATTAAAAAATAATAAAGTTATACCTGCTTATAAACATTTTCCTAATCATGGTGCTACTGCGACTGATTCTCATCAAGACTTACCAGTTATTAATAAAACAGAAGAAGAACTACTTAATAATGATTTAATACCATATCAAGAAGCTATAAAAAATAATGCTGATATGATTATGATAAGTCATTTAGCATTACCCAAAATAACTAAAGATTATACTCCTGCTTCCTTATCTTATGAAATTATAACAAACTTATTAAAGAAGAAATTAGGCTTTAAAGGATTAGTAGTAACTGATGCTTTAAATATGCAAGCTTTAACCAAAAATTATAGTGAAAAAGAAATATTAATTAAGGCAATTAATGCTGGGGCTGATTTATTATTAATGCCAGAAGATCCGGTAAATGCTGTTAAAATAATCAAAGAAGCTGTAAATGGGGGTTTAATTAGTGAAGAAAGAATTAATGAATCAGTAGAAAAAATACTATCTTTAAAAGATAGTACGATTAAAAATAATTATAATGAATATTTAGATGTATCTTATTTAAATAGTAGCGAACATCAAGATATTATAAATAGTATTTATTCTAAATCTAATTCATAAGGACTATCAATAGTACCACTACCTTTAACAAATAAACTACCATCAATATTAATAACCGGATAAATACTTAATTTATTTGTAACTTTAGTTTCTGTTAATTTACCATATTCATTAACAATTCCCATATTAGCACCATAATAATAATTATTAGGACTCATCGTATAATAAGCTTTACCAGTATATAAATAATAACTTTGATTATTTTCCATACTACTACCACCTGCAATAGCAACTTCATCCATTGTTATTAAACCAACTTTATTATTAATAATTCCTCCATATTCTTTATCAGTTTCCCCACAAGTAAGACTTGGAGTAACATCACTAAATAATCTTAAATAACTTCCATAATTAATTTTATTATAATATTTTTCATAACTAGTATCACTACAAAAATCATAACTAATTATATATTTATCATAATCTATTAAATTATTATTATACCAATCATTTAAATAAGTAAAAATATTAGATGTTTTAAAATCAAGATAATTTTCTTTATTACGATTATTATTATAACTTGATTCTAAAGTATCATTTATATATATTAAACGAATTGAACCATCAGGATTAATTCCTAATATTCTAAATAATAAATTATTTATCTTCATATAATTATTTAGAATACTACCACGAAAATAATAAGCATTATCAAACTTAATTAAACCATCATTGATAGTACTTATAATACTATAATCAGATACTACTTTAGTGTTTAAAAATTCTAAACCACCATTATCTTGAATTATTTTTTCATATAAAGTAGGTTTAATTACGGTTTGATTAGTTGTTACATAATAATTAGTATAAAAAGAATTTTTATCATCAGTAATAGTAGCATATTCATCTAACCACATTCTAATATTTAAACGAATAATAGTATTTGGTTCTATATCAAACTTATATAAAAGTCTTTTTTCTAAAATATCTGGATCATTATTCATTAATAATTGATAATTACTTACATAATCGGCTGGATGGGTTACATCTCCATTTATATATACTTTAACTTTATCAGAATCTAAACTAGATGTTTTTAAAACATTTAATCCTACTTCTACAGTTTTACTAGTACTACAATTATTAGTAATAGCAATACTTTTAGGAGTCGTACGTGGTCCATCATCATCTTTAATAGCTTGAGGTTTAATAAGATTAAAATCTAAATCATCACTATAAATAATATTAATACATTCATCTTCTACTACCCCTAAATTAGTATCTTTACTTTCTATTTGCCAAAAAGAATAAGATAATTGTAAAGATAGAGTAAAACCTAGTAATAATATTATTAAAATTAATACTTTACGATACTTTCCATTCACTAGCATCCCATCTTCCTACTTTTAATATAATATATGTCAAATTTTATGTCAATTACTTATATTAAATATTTAGAAAAAAACTTGGTAGTTGTTATAATATTATATTTATTATATAATTAAGTAGAAAATAAAAGAGGTTCCAATGAAAACATTTATAAAAAAATTAAAACATACTAATAAAGTATTCTTTACTTTATTTCTTATTTCAATTATTTTATATTTAATAGGTTATATAACATTTTTTATCAATATTAGTCATTTAACAGGTATTGAAACATTATTTAGATTTGTTATTTTATTTCTATTTATTATTTGGTTTATATTTTGGGTAATATATGGTTTAGTTAAATTATTTACTAAAAAATATAGTTCTTTTATCGTTCTTTTAATCTTTACTTTACTATTTTCTTTCTTATTTTATTTTGGTTCTTATTTTATAGAAGTTATATATAATCAAATAGATAATATTAGTAAAGATACAGTATTATATAAAACTAATTTAATCACTTTAAAAGATACTGAATTTAATAGTGATAGTACGATTGGAATTATTAATGATACTACTAATATTGAAGGAAATGTCTTAGCTAAAAAATTATTAGAAGAAGAAAAATTAGATAATAAAATAAAACAATATGATGATTTTTATATTATGTTAGATGATTTATATAATGGTACTATTGATGCTTGTTTTGTTTCTAGTAATTATGTAGTTTTATTTGGTAATGAAGAAAAATATGCTAATATAGGTCAAGATACAAAAGTTATTTATTCTTATGAAGAAGAAATGGCTAATCAAGATAATATTAGTTTTACAAATAAAAAATTAACTGAACCTTTTTCCATACTAGTTATGGGAGTAGATTCTGAATCAGATGGTTTAAATGCTAATCAAGCTTTTAATGGTGATACTTTAATGTTAGTTACCTTTAATCCTAATACATTAACAGCTAGTATGTTTAGTATTCCAAGAGATTCTTATGTACCTATTAGCTGTCGTAATGATCGTTTAGCTAAGATTAATTCTTCAGCTGCTTATGGTACTAGTTGTGTTATTAATACTGTTCAAGATTTAACAGGTATCAACATTGATTATTATGTCAAAATAAACTTTAAAGGTGTTGTTGATTTAGTAGATGCTTTAGGTGGTATTACTGTTAATGTTGAAGAACCTGATTTTAATACTAACAATGGTATCGATTATCATGGCCAAGTATGTGAACAAAACTCTGATCGTTTATTTGGTAGTAAAATAGTATGCATGGATCCTGGTATTCAACGACTTAATGGTGAACAAGCCCTAGCATATTCTAGGAATCGTCATCAATATCTGGGATCTGATTTAGATCGTATTCGTCATCAACAAGATGTTGTTTCCGCGATTGCCGAAGAAGCTAAAAATTTAAATACTTTTGATGAATTTAAAAATATTTTAAATGCTGTTCAAAAAAATATTGATACTAATATGACCACTGAACAAATATTATCATTATATACTGTAGCTAAATCCGTATTAATGCAAGCTTTAAGTCAACAAGAAATAAATTTATCTATTAATAAAGCTTATTTAGAAACTTATTCTCTACCTGTATATCTAGGTTCTTCAACAACATCAGCTTTAGGCTATTATAAATCTAGTTTAGATGAAATTACTAAGATGATGCGTGTTAATTTAGAATTAGAAGAACCAGAAGTTAATAAAAAATTTAGTATTGATGCCAATGAAGAATATACAACAAGATTATATGGTCAAGGATTAAGAAGTGGTAAAAGTGTTGAAACTATGCCTAATTTAATTGGTAAATCAATTGAAGAAGCTAAAACATGGGCTAGTAATAATGGTATTAATTTAAGTGTAGTTGAAACATTCCCAGGAGATGAACATTTTAATAATTTATATAGTACTGATGTCGTTGCTGATCAATCAATTCATATTAATACTGTAATATCTAAAGGAACTAATTTAACCATTTATGTTAATGCAGTTAATGCTCCGAAAGAAGAAGTTATTGAATCTACGGAAGAAGAAATTATTGAAGATAATAAAGAAAATAACGAAGAAGAAAATAAAAATATAATTGATAATATATTAGATGGTATATTTTAAGATTATAAAACCTCGTTTTAATTAAAACGAGGTTTTATTCAAATGAAACAACATAATATTTATCATTATCAAGAATTAAATTTACTTTAGAAGTTTTTTGATAACCTAAATCTTCTTTATAAGTAATATTTAAATTAACTGTTATACAAGGATATTCATTCTCATCTATTATATAAGTATCTTCAGTAGTATCTACTACTTCAACATTACTAACTTCTGGTAACTTTTGTTTACGATCATCATAAGCATTATCTTCTAATAAATTATAAAAAGTATCAATTACTTTAGAAGTATGCATTTCTTTTTTACTTGGATAGAAATATTGGGAAGAAGTAACTTCATACTTATTAATTTTATTATTTAAAGATAATAAATCAATCGTATATAATTTAGCTATTAATTTAGCTTCTTCTAATTTATCCCAAGTATCACTATTAAGCATATCTTTTAACTTTTCAAATTCATCTTTATAATAATTAGAAGCATTATCATTAATAATATAATTATAAGATTCAATAGTATTTTCTACTTTACTTACATTAACTATTTCTGGTTTTCTAATTAAACGACCAACTAAATATAAAGCTATTCCTGCTACAAAAAAAAGTCCAATTAATATAATAAAAATTTTAATTATTGCTACTCTTTTTCTATTTGTTTTTTTTCTGGCCATAATATTATCACCCATATCTTAAATAGATTATATCATTAATATTATCTATCTGCAATTTTAAATAGTTCTTTTGAAGTTTCTTTACGTTCAGGTAAAACTTTACTATGAATTTGCGTAGCATCATAAATTAATCTTAATTCAGCTATATCTTTATTTACTTGATGCGTACTTAAATTTAATTCATCAGCTAAATATTGAATACTACAACCTAATGCTCGAGCCCTTAAAATAAACTCTTGACGTCGATTAAGATTACCTTCCATTATAAAGGCATCTAATACGCGTTTAGTCCAAAGGACTTGTCTTACCATATCACCACTAGTATAGTGTACCATACTTTTACACTAATAGCAAACAAGAAATAGCTTTTTTATAAAAAGTGTGGTAAAATCTAAGAACTGAGGGGTGATAAAAATGCAACAAGAAAATGTGGTACCTACTTTTGAAGATTTATTAAATAATAAAAATTTAAGAGATAATAAAGCTCAAGTTGATTTAGCTTTTATTTATAATCCAAAGGTAATTCTTTTTTATGATCAATTTACCTTAACAAAAGAAATGATTGAAAGTGCTTTTAAAAGAGGATATAAACCTACTAAAGAAGATTTAATTTATAATCCTAGTCTAACTAATACCCACTACTTTATGGAATATGCTCTTAAAGTAGATCCTAGTCTAATAGTCTATACCGGAGCAACATGTCATTTAGATAACGAAAGATTAGAAGAAACAATAAAATTATATCCACTTTCTAAAAAAGACTTTATTGAACATCCGGCTCTTCGAGATAATCGATATATTACAGGATTACCTCAATATAAGATATATGCATCTTATCTAACGGAAGATGAAAAAATTAATTATATTATCGATTATTGGCAAAAAGATTTTTCGACTAATGTTTTTAATTTACCACTATTTGATAAAGATTTAGATGGAAAAACTGATACAGCAAAATTAAGTAAGTTATTTAATTTATTATTAATACCAATAGATGATACTAAAATAGAAAATCAAAGTAAATATTTCCAAATATTAAATAAAGTAATTGATAGTGTTTGTGAATTAAGATATAAAAATATTAAAAGTAAATTAAAATATCCTGATATTATTACTTTAAATGATGCCATTAATAATTTATTTGATACAATTTTAAAAACAAGGAACCTTAAATTATTATTTGAGTTTGCTAAAGAATTAGAAACCTTTACATGTAATATTGTTTCTTATGATACGATATTAAATGAATTATATAAATTCTATGATCTTTATTTAAAAACAAGTATCGTTGATATTTCGGTTACTAGTGATTTTTGTAATTATATCTTAAATCAACATCGTAATGGTTATTTAAGCACTACTAAAGAATATATAAATGAGAAATTAACCAACATATTTACTTTATCTAAAAGAAAAAAAGACTCTTTAATAAATGGTTCAAAGATTAAAGAATTTAATTCTTTACTAAATGGAGAAGAATCTAATCAATATTTTATAGATAAAGTAAAATTTAATAGAATATTAAATGATACTATTGATAGTATAATAACTAATAAAGATATTAATAAATTAGGAATAATTATATCTAAAGAAAGTTTATTAGTACTAGGAGAATATTATCTTACTCATGGTAGTTTAAATGAAAATATTACTAAGAGTGTTCTTAATATCGATAATTCTAATGTAATTAAGTATATTACGCATAAAATTTTACAAATAAGTTATAAATATACTAGTGATATTAAAATAACTGATAATAACTTTAATATCGATATATCTAAATTTCCTAAATTAAATTATAACGATTATTTAATACTAGATAAAAATAGGTATTTAAGAAACTTAGCTAGTATATTATTAAATGTTGATGATAATTTAACTGATAAAATATTAGAAAATAGTAGTTTATTAAATGAATTAATTTATTTAATACCTTTATTAAACTTAGTAAAAGATTTTGATACGTTATCTTTTATTAATATAATGGCTACTTATGAAAGAATAAGATATAAAATATATCAAACAAATACATATGAACCTGATGTCGATTTTAAAGAATTAATGTTAAAAAAGATAAGTGATTTAATTACTTTAGGTAATGCTTATATAAATTTAGATAATCTTAATATTGAAGCTTTAAGTCCTAGAGTAGCTCAAATATTAGATGAATCTAAAAGTAATGAATATTTAGATGTTTATTTAGATATGTTAGAAAGAAAAACAGGTTATATTCCTCCAGTATCAATAGCAGCTGATGGTTTTTACTTAGAAAGTGGTAACTACAGTGATGTAGATCGTTTATTAATTGGTAAAATACCTAATAAAGTTAGTTGTATAGATTTATTTGACTTAGCTGGACAATCTACTTATTTAGGTATTTTATTAGAAAATTATGGTGATATTATCTTAATACGTGATCAACAACATAATATGTTATCAAGAATAATCGTAATAAGAAATGGTAATATTATTAATATGGTTACAGGTTTTAGCGAAGTCTATAACTTAGATTTATATGTTGATATTGCAAATGTCATGATGAAACAAGCAATTATTAATAATGATAACTTAGATTATATCTTTGTTTCCGCTGGTTCTGTATCTAGAGCAGATCGTCGTATGGTTTTTAGGGATTCTCGCTTTAGTAGAGAATTCCCACATGCTGATTTTGCTGATGCTGCTGTCTTAGTAGCTTCTAAAAATCATATGTTAGGAAGAAAAGATGAAAAAATAGGATTAAAACTTAATATCGAACCTAAAGCTTTATATCAAAAAGCTCGTAAACCAGTTACTTATACACCTAGTGAAGAACACTTAACTAGATTAAAAGCATTAAAAATAATTTTAGAAAAAGATGAATTTGTTAAAGAAGAACTAAAAAAAGAATTTGAACCATTCTACTTAAAAGAATATGAATGGGTAGTTGCTGGTGAAGATTGGTATTTAGCTTTAAAAAAAGATAATACTTTAGAAGAAATAGTACTACCTCTTAATGATTCTCGTGCTTATATTGAAATAGAAGATATTAAAAGTAGTTTATCTCTACCTAGAAAAATTTGACAAGCTTTACTCTTGTCTTTTTTCTTTTATTTATATATTAAATTTTATGTGTTAAAATTTTATTATAGGAGTTGGTTTAAATGGATGATACCCTAACTATAATAAAAAATAATCCTAGTAGTATTATAAATATAAAAGATTTAAATGATGAAATAGTATTACTCGCTTTAAAAAATGGTTATATACCTAAAAAAGAAGACTTTATTATTAATCCTAAATTAAAAGATTATAAAATATTACTTGATAAAGCCCTATTAACTGATTCATCCGTAATATTATTTTATAGTAGAAATAAATTAACTGATGAAATAGTTACATATGCTTTTAACCATGGTTATATACCTAAAAAAGAAGATTTACTAGAAAATAAAGAATTAACGCATTCTTCCAAATTTATGAAAGAAGTAATTAGATATGATCCTAGATTAATAGTATTAGTAGCAGGTGATTGCCTACTCTTGCCTAGTTTTATTAAAGAAGTTTTTACTAAATATAAAATAAGTGAAGAAGATTTAATAACTTATCCTGAATTAAGAAAAAATACTAATATTATGAATTTATTACCAGAATATAAAATATATTATGCTTATTTAAATAGTGAAGAAAAAAGAAATATTATTATAAATTATTTAAAAAATGGTTTAGATGTAACTAATATACCTTTTCTAGATAGTAATATAAATGGTTTATGTAATAAAGATAAGTTAAAAGAACTTATTAAGTATTTTAAATTAAATATTAGTGAAGATATTAATACTCAAAAAAAATATTATAATATATTAGATAAAATAATTGATGGTATTAGTAATATTAGATATCTTAAATCTAAAAATACTACCCAATATCCTGATATCATAACTTTAAATAATAAAATAAGTTTAGTATTTAATAGAGTATTAAATACTAGAGATTATACTTATATCGATAATTTAGCTAAAGAATTATATTTATTTACTAATAAAACTATATCTTTGCAAGATATAACTAATAATTTATATAACTTCTTTGATTCTTATATGGATGATAATATTTTACATATTGAATTAACTAGTAATTTTTGTAATAAAATATTAAATTATCAACGTAATACTTTTTTAAGCATTACTAAACAAAATATTTTAAATAGTATTATTTCTAAATTAAAATTATCTAAAAGAAAGATACTTTCTTTAACTAATGGTCTTAAAATAAATAAAGTAGCTAATTTATTAAAAAATAATAATCTTAAAGAATTAAATATTAATGAAGAAGAAATACAAAGTATTATTAATAATACTAAAAATATTATTATAAATAATAAAGATATTAAAAAACTAGGTATTACTATAAATTCGATAGATTTAGATAAGTTAATAAATGAATATTTATTCTTAGGTAATACGGATAAAAGTTTAATTAATAATTTATTAAATATTAATAATAAAGAAGTTATTAATTATATATATAATAAGATATTACAAATTAGATATAAGTTAAGTAAGAATATAAAATTAGAAGATAATGAATTAATAAACTATGATTATTCTAAGTTACCTAAATTAAATTATAATACTTATTTAATATTAGATAAAGAAAGATATTTAAATAACATAGCGGATATCTTATTAAATTTAGATGATAATTTAATTAATAAAATATTAGATAGTAAAGAATTATTAAAAGAAGTAATGTTTTTATTACCTCTTGTTAATATAATAAAAGAATTTGATACTAAAGCTTTTATAAATATAATAAGTAATTATAAAAGAATTAAAGATCGATTAAGTAATGTCTATAATTATGATAATATCGATATAACTAATTTAATATATAAAAAATTTGATGAAGTAATAAATTTAGGTAATGCTTATAATTCAGTTGATAATATTACAGTTGCGGCTTTAGGAAATGATGTAATAGATATCTTAGGAGAAGAACATAGTAATGAATATGCTGATATTTATTTAAAGATGCTTCCTAGAAAAATGGGTGCTATCCCAGGAATATCACTACAATATAAAGATTATTACTTAGAATCTGGATTGTATACAGATGCTAATAGATTAGTAATTGGTAAAAAACCAAATGATTTTAGTTGTATAGATTTATTTAATAAAGCTGGTGTTAATACTTATAAAGAAGCATTACTTGATAATACTGGAGATGTTATCTTAATAAGAGATAAAGATAAAAAAGTAGTATCAAGAATACTAGTATTTAGAAGAGGTAATATTATTAATATGGCTACGGGATATAATTCTAGTTATCCAATTGAAATGTATGAACAAATAGCAGATCAAATGATGAGTCGTGCTCTTAGTAGTAATGATGATATTGATTATATCTTTGTTGATAGTATGGCTACTTTTAGAGTACCAGATACATATAAGACTTTAACCGATGCTAGTTTTATTAATAATTTTCCTCATGGAGGATTTACTGAAAAAGTAGTTTTATTAACTTCTAAAAATATGATTAATGGTTTTAAAGATAAAGAAATAAATATTAATTATGATACTCCAGTAAAACCTAAATACTTTAAATTAAGAAAAGATATTAATTATAATCCTAGTGAAAGTGAAATAACTAAATTAAGAGCACTTAGAATATTAATGGAACAAGATTTAGAGAAAAAAGAAATTTTAAAAAGAAATTTTGAACCATTTTATATACAAGAATATAGTATGGTTATTTGTGGAGAAGATTGGTATCTTGCTATAAAAAATGATAATAGTATAGAAGAAGTAATATTAGCTACGGCTGATACTAGATCTAATTTAGAAATAGATTATGTTAAGAGTACTCTAATAAATAAAGGGAAAGGACTATAAATGAAACTAATAGGTATTATAGATAGTTATAATGGTAAATATGGTTTAATTAAAGTAAATAATGAATTAATAGATTTTGAATCTAAAGATATATCATTTAATCAAGAAATAAATAAAAATGATAAAGTAGAATTTAGATTAGAAATAAAATTTCCAGATATTAAAATAGCTAGAAATATTAATAAAATAAGTTAATAATTTTATATATTTTGACAATACATAAACATTATGTTAGGATAACTTCTCAAAAGAGGGAGTTATAAAATGTTAGAATTATTAAATAAGTATTATGATTATATAAAGAAACTAAATAGTTTAAATATTGATGAAGATGAAAAACTATTTAGTTTCTATAAAATGATTATAAATCAATATGATTTAACAACTAATCCAAAGTTAAAAAATGATATTGATACATTCTTTTCTTTATATGATTTTAAAGGTGATAATGGTATTATACCAAGTGAATTTTCTAAATATAGTAAAAAAGATAGAGAAAAAGAGTTTGCCAAACGTAATTGTTCTTTTACATATTTTAAACCAACTAGTAATATGATAAGAAATGAATACTTTTTATATTCAGTTCCAGGATTTAATGGAGTATATTGTAAAGCTTACTTATCAATTAAACCAGAAAAATATGTAGAAGTAATGAAAAAAATTCAAGATTTTATCGATTATCTATACACAGTATTATATATTACTCCAATGGGCGAATGTAAATTTAGAAATGTACCCGCTAATGATAGTATTGTAATGCGTTTTGTTTATAAAATTCACTATAATGCATTTTTAAATTTTTTAGATCAAAATCCCGATATAATGGCTGCATATGATATTAGAAATCCTTTTTTACCAGTAGATAGTCATGGTTTATCTATTATTTATGATAGAGGTGGTTCTTATAATAATTTTGTTACAATTATGTTATGGGAATACTTAAATAAATGTAATAGTAAAATATCATTAAATGAATTAGTAGATTTTATTAATATGTATGATACTTCAAAAAATAGTATGTTATGTAAAGAAAATCAAGTTACAATAAACTTTTACAAAGAAATATTAACAGGAATGATTTTATCAAAAAATAATGATGAATTAGTTGATTTAATACTTGGTAATGGTCAATCTAGAAAATTAAAAAGGAATTAACTTTTGATAATTCCTTTTTAATTATTTTTACTAATTGTTCTTTTAAGTCCTTTATCAGATGGTACACCCATACTATGTCTTACTAAGTAAGAACCTTTATCCATTTTTGGTATACAATAACCAAGTACTTTAGCTTTATTTAAATCAGCAATAGCATTATCTATTAATTCAATAGCTTTAGGATTATTATTAATCTCTTCTGAAGATGTTAAACTCTCTATTTTGCCATCTTTATTTTTAACATATACTACAACGCCATTTACAGTATTAGCATCATTAAGTCTAGAATAAACATAATATAATTCAATACCACCATTTATAGAAGTACCATATTTAATATGGTAAACATGTTGTCCTTCTACTTCTTCTTTATAACATATTCCATCTATTCTAAATAAATTATTAGATTCTAATTCAATTTCATTATCCATATATTGAATAGCAGCTTTTAAAAATTCATATAACTTTTTATCATTTTTCATAAACATTTTCCTTTAATATATTATATTTGTCAAAACATAATTAATTATAAATAGTTCGTGACAATTATTTAATTTATACTATCTAATAAGAAAAGTCAAGGAAAAGTTATTTATAATAACTAAGAAAAGTTATTTATAATAACTAAGATAAGTATCTCTATAATAATTATTAAAGGTATACCAATAGTAAAATAATTCTTTCTAATCTTATGTTTAAATAAATACATAGAAAGTAATCCACCAAGTGATCCACCTATAAAACATAATATCAATAAAGTACCCACTTTAAATCGCCATTTATGATATATAGCTTTTATTTTATCTAAAGTAAAGATAATAAAAGTAATAATATTAATAAATATAATATATATTAATAATTCTTTATACTTAGTAAATAATAACCAAAACTTTATATTAAATAACTTATATTTAAAGATAATATATATAAATATTTCTATAATAAATATACATATAGAAAATACTTTATACATTATATTATCTTTCTTTAAATTTCTATCAAATAATAATATACCTATTATAATACCTAAAGAACCACCTAATATAGATATTATATTTAATACTTTATATTTTTTTAAATAACATAAAATAAAACCAATAATATTAATTAGTATTAAATATATAAACATTACTATATCCCCTTCTATGTATTAATATAGTAATACAAATCCCACTTTTAATTTTTTTAAAGTGGGATTTATTATTGCTTTTATTCTTCCATTATTACGTCTTTTAAATATTTCATCACTACCCATAATAACTCCTAAAATTTAAATGGAATACCACCAAATTGACCTGATAAATATTTCTTTTCATAATCCGCATCAACTCGTAAATTTCTAAATTCTGATAGTGAATATAATTTAGATTTTCCAATTAAATCTTTATCTACAATATATAATTCATCTCTTCTTAAATCATTACTATTAAATAAATAAGTAGAATGAGCTGTAAAAATTAATTGAGCATTATTATGATTAATAAATTTATTTACGTACATCATTACTATTTTTCTAAATAATAAAGGATGTAATTTAACATCTAATTCATCAATACAAATAACTCCGCCAGTTTCAAGATTTTTTAAAATTTTAGGAATAATATTAAAAATCTTAATAGTACCATTAGATTCATTTTGTAATGGTAAAACGATTGGATTAGATTTATCATCTAAATTCAAGTGTAATACATTGATATCATATTTATTTTCATTTTCTTCTTTTTTTTCTACTTTAACATCTAAAATACAAGGATCAAATTCTTGAATTATTTCTTGAAATTTATCATATCTTGAATCACTTGCATCTAATATATCAACAGTTAGATTTTTAAATGAACTTTCAATAATAACATTTGATTTAAGAATAAAACTATATAAATCTCTAAAAATTCCCTTTTCTTCTTTGGGAGCAATAGTAGATAATACTAATAACTTATCAATATTTAAATTAATTTCTTTATTAAAGAAATTCCACATTTTTTCATAGTTCTTATAACTAGTTCCAAAATCAACAAGTTTTCCACTTCTTTCAAAAATAATCTTTTGTTGAGCTTTAGAATTTAGAGAAAATCTTTTTTTATATAACCATTCTTCTTCAATTTTATTTTTATTTAAAGAGAATCCATAACGATATTCATAATTACCTAAACAAATTGATACTTCAAATTCACTATTTTCTTTTCGAGCATTTTCTTTAAATAAATAGGGATTTACTGGTAATGGTGTATTTACATCAAATTTATTAGAATTCTTAATAATATAAAACATATATTCTAATGCTTCTAGTACACTACTTTTACCAGCAGCATTAGCGCCATGAATAGCAATTACTGGTAAAACATGATTACCATTAATCTCAGTAGTAGTTTCTAGATGTCTTTTTTCTTGAGTTGCCATTAAATCTAAAATTGTTTCTTCATAAAAGCATTTATAATTCTTAAATTTAAATTGCAATAACATATCTAAGCTACCTTTCGTGATAATATATTATCATATATCACAATAAATGTAAATATTTAGGAGATTTTTTCTCCTAAATCATCTATATTTATTATATTTTATGTAAATAATATATTATTATGTTATAATTATTAACATAATAGAAAGTTTATAATATGAAAAAAATAGAAAAAATATTTACAGCTTTAGGAACAATAAATAATATAACATTATATTTTGATGATATAGATACTAATAAAGCTAATAATATTCTTGATCTAATCGAAGAATATATTAATGACTTAGATAATAAATTATCGATATTTAAAGATAAAAAAGTTACTTCCATTACAATTGAATCATCTAGGGAAGATACAAGATATATTAATGCCGCTAAAGATACAATAATTACAAAGCAATCTCTTGATGTTGATATAGTTAGTGGGGCTACAATGAGTAGTAATGGTATTATAGATGCTGTTGCTAATGCCTTAAATATTACATTTAATATTCCAAATGATACTTTAAATAATAAAGGACAACATCATAATCGTCCTAACAAGTAAAAAACACGTTTATCAGACGTGTTTTTAAACTATTAACAATTATATCTACTTAAACAAAGTCTTTTAGTAGAACTATCTTTTTTCATAGGATATATACAATCTCCTAGAATAGTAGCTTTACTTAATTCTCTAATAGCATTATTTAATAATCTAGTAACTAATAGATTATTACTAATGCTATTAGAGTATTTATATTTTTCTAATATACCTTTATCATTTCTAACATAAAAGATAATATTATCTATACGAAATGAATTACTATTAGAGGAATATATATAATATATATCTATCATACCATTATTACCTAAAGAATAACATATATGATAGTTATATTCTCCTACTACATCTTCATGACATATTTCATCAATAATAAAATAACTATCTTTATTAATATCTATTTCTTTTCCTATATAGCTTGTAGCTATATTAAATAAATATTTTATTTTTTGTTCTACACTTACTTCTTTTACTTCCATAACTTAGCCTTTACTACTTTTTATAAATAAATCACTAATTTACTTATATCATATTTAATAGATTTATAAAAGAATCTATTGTTATTTTAAAATTTTTTTCACTATATAGTTTAAAAAATATATTATATAACTATTAAACCTACAATTATCCAAATAATAGTAAATATTCCATAAATTACCGTTATTATTATAGTTTTGCAATCAATTCTTTTAAAATATATTGCGCTTATTGTTAAAATAGTTAATGCTATCCATGCACATGATAAAAAATAAAATATTATAAACTCAGATTCAATATACTCAATTCCAGTAATCATTGCACTTGTAATTGAAATACCTAAAAAAATACTTATTACGTTAAACATTATCGAACTAGTTGCATTTTCAGTTTCTTCCATTTTATCATCTAATCTTTGATTTAATTTGTCAAATTTTATAGAAATATACTGAGCCTCTATTTGCTTATATAATTGATGTGCTTCTAATATTAGTCTATCTAATTCATCATTTTTTGAACCATTAGTTTCTGACTCTAAGTTATTTATTTCATCAAGATAACACCCTAAATCTTTTTCTAATCTATTTAAACTTCTTACGGATATATTAGATTTTAAAAATTTAAGGCTCCTATTTTCTCGCTTTATTAATTCAATTATTTTATTCTTGCAAGTTATTATTGTGCTTTCTTCATTCGAATTATTTATATTTTTTAATAATATTCCTATTTTTTCTGACAAATTAAATATTTCATCATAACTTTTATTTTTATTATTATTAGATTTTTTATTTGGCACTTTTTTCTATAATTCCTTTAAACCATTTTTTTGTTGCAGCTTTTTCAATAATAACATCTTTTTTTATATTTCCACCATATTCTTCGTTTATTTCGTACCATGGCGACCCTTTTGAATGGGATAAGTTTACTAAATCAAACGGAGTGTAATCCTTAAATAAATTAAAAAGAAATTCAATATATTTTTTATTATCATGATTTATATTTATATTTGCAGTAGATATTTTAATAGGATATTTACCAAACCTTTTATATTCATTATAAATTATCTTACTTACAGGTCCAAATTCAAATGCATAAAAATCTTCATTATACAATCTATCATCATCTGTTATTGCCATATATATTGCCTCAAGAAAATATAATAATTTTTCCAACATAAGATTAGTAACATCTTTACCATTATCATTAAAATACTTAATAATAAACTTTGAATTTTCCATTATATCTCGTTCTATATTGCCCATATCCATGTCGAGTAGACAAATCTCGACTCCACCTCTCTTTCTTTTCTTTAGTGAGAGGTTTGTCTCATTGCCCCTCACAGA
>CALVSW010000005.1 GCA_944359625.1 uncultured Bacilli bacterium
GAAGAGCCGAGTGCGGGAAATCTGCACGCTCGGTTCTGTGAGGGTTATATGTGGTAACACATATTTCTACTCGATATAGAATTCATAATTCATTAATGTATGGTTTTTCCATATCTGATACTAACCCTTTTTACGGAATTAATCAAATTGAAGGACAAAATGATACTTTTATAAAGGGATTTACCTATGGATATAATGGCTATACTTCCGGTAGTGTTAGTGAACAAAGATTTTTAGAATCAACTTATTTAGAAAAAGGCGTGTATGCTAATAAAATATCTAGTGTAATTGATTTAATTATAGTAAAAGGAGAAGAAATGTCTTTTACTAGTGTAAAATCTGAAGTAAAGGTTTCGGTATGGCCATATGTAGAGTTCAAAGATGAAAACGGAGAATCTTATTATTGCTATTACTATTTAGATGATAATGGTAAAATTACATACTCGAATTTATCGTATGATGAATATATTGCTCAAACACAAGTAGATTCTAATAAATTAACTAGAAAAAAATAAGTTTCAAATGGAACTTATTTTCTTTTTCTAACTAATTTATAAACTTCGTTTGATATGTCTTCAAAATTTCTAATACCTGAATTATCAACACAGTTTACCATATCATAATTATATAATTTAGCAAGTTCTAAATAAGCTTGTTCTCCTTTTTTTAAATATTCAGCATTTTTTTCAGTTTCATCTAAGGCTTCGCTTCGTTTACTTTTTAAGATACAAGCATACTTATAAGGCATATATAAAAATATTATTTGATTAGGTCTTGGGAGTTCCATTAAATCATATTCTAATATTTCTATCTTTTTATAGATTTTTAATCTCTCTTCTTTAGAATCTAATAAACCACCTCTATGAGCCATATTACTTGGAACATATCGATCTGCAATTACAATATAGCCATCATTTAAGTATTTTTCTAATGTTGGTAAATTATATCTTCTATCAGCTGCATAGTAACATAAAGCTGCTAAGCTATCAATATTTCCCCCACCTTCAGGAAAAAAACTATGATTTTCTTTTAAATATTTATCACACAAATATGGTTTACCTAAAAGGCAAGCTCCAATAATAGCACCAGATGGAGTATCATACATAGGAAAAGATAAACACACTACTTTTTCTCCATCTTTTTTTAATTTTTCTAATAATAACTTACTTTGTGTTTCTTTTCCAGAACAATCAGTTCCTTCAATTACTATTAATTTTCCATTCATAAAAATCTCCTACAACATGTTCTTTTTTCTTAAAATATAAGCTATTAATAAAGATAAAATTATAGATACTATAATAATTATTATAAAACTAAAGCTTCCATGTCCAATTGGACCAAGAGGAACATTCATACCAATAAAGGATGCTACCATAGTAGGTATTGAACACACAATGGTAATGCTAGCTAAAAATTTCATAATATCATTTAGATTATTTGAAATAATAGTAGCATAAGTATCAGTCATGCTAGATAATATTTCTCTATAAATGGTAGCCGTTTCTACAGCTTGTTTAGTTTCAATTAAAGCATCAGTAATTTGTTCTTCACTATTTTTATCAATCGCAATTACATTACCTTTAGCAATTCTTTCTAAAGCAGCTTCATTTGCTCTAAGCGAAGTTATAAAATATACTAAAGTTTTTTCAATATTTAATAAATTTACTAATTCTTTATTATTAGTAGATTTTAATAATACTTTTTCTCTATTATTAATATATTCGTTAATACTTGTTAATTCTTTTTGATATCTACCAGCAACCATAATAAATATTTGTGAAATTAAATTACATTTTCTTTTTAATGTAAAATTTTCAATATTTATATTTTTAAAATAATCAACAAATGGTTGTTCTTTTAAAGAAAGAGTTATCAAAAAACCTTTTTCACTTATTATTATTCCTAATGGATTCGTTTTATATTTTAATTTACTATTACTATCAGCAAGATATGGAGTATCTAATATTATTAAAGTTTCTTCATTTCTTTTTTCAATTCGTGGTAATTCCTCTTCATCTAACATTTTTAGTAGTATTTCTTTATCGATACCAGTTTTTTCAACAACTTCTTTAATTTCATTTTGAGAAGGATTTACTAAATCTAACCAACATCCTTCTTTAATAGAATCGATATTTTCTATTTTTTTATTACTAACCTCGTATATATTTAGCATATTATCACCTAATTATATTTTATCACATAATTTAATTATAAGGTAATTATAATGTTCTTATTGATATTATTTAGGTAATTAGATAATATATATTTTATAAAAGGATGATTTTTATGCTTAATAATAAAATAATAATAATACGTAGTAATAGTATTGATACTTTTGGAGATGTAAATGGCAATATTCTTCATTATGCATATTTAATGAAATATATTAAAGAAAGAGGTTTAATGAATCAAACTGATAATCGTAATTTAAAAAATGTTGTTTATAGTCTAATTATGAATAATGAAATAGTATTATTAAATGTTGTTAATGGAGAAAAAAATCATGGACTTTTGTTTTTACCCCATGATTTTAGTGAATATCAATTACGTAAGTTATTAGAGCTAGCATTTTATTTTAATGATTATACTTTAAATATTTCTTATAATTTATCAATGAATAAAGATGATTTATTAGGTTTAGAAAAAAATTATCAAGCTACTGGAAATTTAAAGATGGTATTATTAGATTTGTTTTTTGAAATTGAAAATTTAAAAGAAAATTATGATTTAAAAAGAAAGTAGAATATTGACAGATAAGGTAATGTTTTTTATTATTGTATTATAATAAAGGTGAAGTTATATGAGTAGTAATTATAAAATATATATTTTACAAATGTATTCTACAACAATTCCTTCAAGACTAATAAGGTTATTTACTCACTATAAATATACACATATTGCAATATCATTTGATAAGAATTGTAATACATTATATAGTTTTGGAAGAAAAAAGTTTGATTCGATATTAAATGCAGGTTTTAGTATTGAGAATAAAAAAGGTAAGTTTTATCGAAAATTTAAGGATACTTTATGTAGAATATATGAATTAACTGTTAACAAAGAACAATATATTAAATTAAAAAAAGAGATATTATCTATAAAAAAGGAATCTAGTAAGTATAAATATGATTATATCGGTATCGTGGCAAGATTCTTTAGAATTCCAATATATTTTAGAAATAAATATGTTTGTAGTTATTTTATAGCAGAATTATTACAAAGAGCAGGTATATATAAATTTGAAAAAGAATCTTATTTTATTGAGCCAAAGGATTTTGAAAAATTAGATAATTTAAAAGAAATATATTGTGGAAAATATATTAATTATAATGTTAACTAAAAATGTCAAGTAAATTCTACCAAATTGTTTTTTGAATATATATGTGTTATTATATGTAGACATTTTGGTGATGTTTAATGATTATTAAAGTTAAAAATGTTGAAAATTTAATCGTAGATAAAAAACCAATTGATAATGGTGGTACTAGCTTTATTTATGAAATTTCAAAAAATTATTATTTTAAATTGTTTTTTTCTAAAAAAGAGGGGAATAATTATCAAGATTTAAGAAGACATTTTAATTTTTATAAACTTAAAATGTTAAAAGTTTTGAGTTCTTTAGAAAATGTTCCTAATTATATACAACCAATTCATATTTTTAAATCAAATACTTCGTTATTTGGTTATACATCTTTGAAAATAAATGGAAAATCATTAATTAAGTTAGCAGATGATACAACCATTATTCCATTGTTTAATAGTATAAATGGATTACGATCTACTATTTGGCAAATATGTAAAAATAGAATTATTCCTTGTGATGTTGCTAGTCGTAATTTGCTTTTTGATGGTGAAAATTTATATTTAATTGACTTAGATGATAGTGTTTTTAACTTTGAAATAAGTTATGAAACTGTCTATATTGAAACGATGATGTACGTATTAGAATCAATAAAAAATATTTTAATTTCTGAATTACATACTCTTAAATATATTTCAACTGAATTACCTGATTTAGAATCTATTGATAAATATTATGATGGTAGTTATTTAGATGATAGTAAATTACTTTCTTTAGAAAAACAGTATGCTAAAGGAGATTTAGATGATTATTCTCTATATTTTGATACTTTATTAGAAATAATAAATAATTATCGAATTTGTGAAGTTTCTACATTAGGAGAAATCCGTCAAGCTATAAGAAGAAAAAGATAAGCTTTAAGATTTTCTTAATTCATGTTATACTTTTGATGAGGTTTAATATGGAATTAAAAGATATTATAAATACTTTAAATAATTTAAAAGAAAAAGAAAATACTATAAGGAGGTTACTTTGACCTTGATAGTAAAGAAAAAAAAGTTAATGAATTAGAAGAATTAATGAAAAAAGAGGATTTTTGGCAAGATATTGAAAATTCTAGCAAAATTAATCAAGAATTATCTAATTTAAAAAAAGAAATATCTACTTGCCAAAAAGTTGATAAAGACCTTCAAGATATGGATGAGCTTTTAATAATTGCTAAAGATGATTATTCAATTATTCCTGAATTAGAAGATAATTTACAGAACTTAATGCAGTTAATAGATGAGTTAGAAATTAAAACTTTACTAAATGGACCTTATGATAATTATAATTGCTTTTTAGAAATACATCCTGGCGCTGGTGGTACGGAAGCTAATGATTGGGCAGGAATGCTTCTTAGAATGTATGAAAGATTTTGTGAAAAAAATTATTATCAATATGAAGTAATAGATTATCAAAAAGGTGAAGAAGCTGGTGTAAAATCCGTAACACTTCGAATAAAAGGATACTACCCATATGGTTATTTTAAAGTTGAAAATGGAGTGCATCGTCTAGTTAGAATATCACCATTTGATGCTAATAAAAGAAGACATACATCTTTTGCTTCGGTTAGTGTTATCCCTGAATTTGAAAAAGTAGAAAATATTGATATTAAAGATAGTGATTTAAAAATTGATGTATATCATAGTAGTGGTGCTGGTGGTCAATCAGTTAATACTAGTGATTCGGCAGTAAGAATAACGCATTTACCTACAAAAATTGTTGTTAGTTGTCAAATAGAAAGATCTCAATTACTAAATAAAATGCGTGCGATAGAAATGTTAAAATCTAAACTTTATCAATTAGAATTAGAAAAGAAAAATGAAGAATTAAATAAGGTAAAGGGTGTTGTTAGTAGTATAAACTTTGGTAGTCAAATACGAAATTATGTTTTAGAACCATATACCTTAGTTAAAGATTTAAGAAGTGGTTATGAAACATCTCAAGCTTTAAAAGTTTTAGATGGTGACATTTTAGATATAATGGAATCTGTTTTAAAGAAGGAGGGGTAAAAATTAAAAAGTATTTTAATTTTTTAATAGGTATAATTTTAGCATCATTAATATTTAATATCTTTTTTGTTCCGGATAATTTAGTAGCATCTGGTGTTAGTGGCTTATCTATTATAGTAGATTACGTATTTAATGTAGATAATTTTATATTTATGTTAATTGTAAATAGTATTTTAATAATTGTTGCTTATTTTATGTTAGGAAAAGAAGAAGCTATTCGTAGTGCTTTAGGTTCAATTTTATTTCCTATATCTATTAAAATAACAAGTTATTTAATTCCTTATATATCACTAGCAGATGTAGATATTTTAGTTAAATGTTTATTTGGTGGCTTTTTATATGGTTTTGCTTTTGGCTTAATATTTAAAAGCGGATTTAATACTGGGGGAACGGATATTATTGAAAGTATAATATCTAAATATTTTAAGATATCGATGGATAAATCAATAATTTTAGTTGATGGTATAATAGTTATCTTGTGTGCCTTTACTTTTGGTGTTGAACATATGATTTATGCTCTTACTATTTTAGTATGTATGGGAATTTATTCAAATAAATTTATGCTTGGAATAAATGATGATAAAATCTTATTTGTAACTTCGAAGAAAAGTAGTGAGGTTAGAGATTATTTAGCAAAACATTATGATTATGGAATGACTTTATTTAATGCTGAAGGCGGTTATACACATCACGAATTTCCCCTTTTAATGGTTTCTGTAAAACGAAATTATTATTATGAAATTAAAAATCATATTTTAAGTATAGACCCAAATGCTTTTATTAGTGTTAGTAACTCTTATGAAACTGTATATACAAATAAGGAGAAAAGAAATAAAGTAAAAAAGGCTTGATTAAACTATTCTTTTTATGTAGAATACATGTAAAGGGAGAAAACTATGCGGGAATCTATTCTTTATTTAAAGAGTATTTTAAAAGAAAATGATACAATCGTTATTGGTGTTTCTGGTGGTCCAGATTCTATGTGTCTTTTATCTTTCTTAAATAAAACTGTAATAGATATAAATCTTAATATAATTGTTGCTCATGTTAATCATAATGTTAGGAAAGAAGCAGCAAGTGAAGAAGAATTTGTAAAAAATTATACAATAAATAATGGTTATATATTTGAATCTATAAAATTACCTAAAATAACCGGAAATTTTGAATCAAAGGCACGTCGTTTAAGATATGATTTTTTTGAAAAACTTATTGTTAAATATAATGCTAAATATTTATTTACGGCTCATCATGGTGATGATTTGGTAGAAACAATTATTATGCGTCTTATTAGAGGCTCATCATTTAAGGGGTATCATGGAATAGACTTAATAACTAAGAATAAAAATTATTATTTAGTAAGACCTCTTTTATATATGAATAAAAAAGAAATTTTGGAATATCTAAATAATAAGAAGATACCTTATTGTTTAGATAAAACTAATGATTTAGACTTTAATACACGTAATCGTATACGTCATTATATATTACCAAATTTACAAAAAGAAAATGCTAATGTTCATTTAAAATTTTTAGAGTTTAGTCAGAAGATTAGCGCAATGGCAGATTTTATGGATAATTATGTAAATCAAATATTATCAAATATTTATGTTGATAATAAATTAAATTTGCTAACTTTTAAGGAATTGGATCATTTAATTCAAAAAATGGCTCTTGAGATAATTTTAAAAAGAATTTATAATGATGATTTATATTTAATCACAAATAGTAATAGTAAAGAAATATTAAAACTTATTAATTCATGTAAACCAAATGGTAAGGTTAAATTACCAAAAAACATAAGTTTTATAAAGCAATATAATATTCTTTATCTTGCGAAAGAAGAAAAAATGGTAAATCATAATATTATTAAATTTAGTGATAAAATTAATTATAATGGTTTTATTATTGAAAGAACTTTAGAATCTTCTGATAAAAGTAATTATACGATTAGATTACTAAGTAGTGAGCTAAAATTGCCTTTATATATTAGGACAAGAAAAGAAGGCGATTATATGCTAGTTAAAAATATGACTGGTAAAAAGAAAGTAAAAGATATCTTTATTGATGAAAAGATTGCTTTAGATAAAAGAGATGAGTTACCAATCGTCGTTGATAGTGATAATATAATTATTTGGATACCGGGAGTAAAAAAGTCAAAATTTGATAAAGAAAAAACTGAAAAATATGATATAATACTAAAGTGCAAAAAAGAAGGAGAAATTTATGAATAGAAAAAATAAAAACACTTTTATGCAAATGTTACCATATATAATTTTAGTTGGTGTTATAATCTGCGTATTATTTTTATATGGTGGAACGCAAACAAAGATATATGAATTAAATACTGGTGAATTATTAAATTATTTAAATTCTGGAGAAGTTAGTGAAATGACTATAACTCCTAAAAGTAGTGAATCAGTTTATTATATTAATGGTAAATTAGATAGTTACAAAGATAATGAATATTTTACTGTTAAAGTAATTGGTGAACAAATGGATGTAGTAACTAATTATGCTGAAACTCATGATCTTGATTTATATGATACGAATAAAGATCCAGGGTCTAGTAATCTTTTATATATAGTCGTAAATATCTTACCTATTGTAATTATTTCTTTTCTAGCTTATTACTTATTTATTAAGTTAGCTGCTGGAAATAATAAATCAATGGATTTTGGACGTTCACGTGCAAAACTAAGTGAAGATGGTGGTAAAGTAAGATTTAGCGATGTTGCTGGATTAAAAGAAGAAAAGGAAGAAGTTGCCGAGTTAATTGACTTTTTGAAAAATCCAAAGAAATTTCAAAAACTTGGTGCTAGAATTCCTAAAGGTGTTTTATTAGTAGGGCCTCCAGGAACTGGTAAGACTTTATTAGCAAAAGCTGTAGCTGGAGAAGCGAATGTACCATTTTATTACATATCAGGTTCTGATTTTGTTGAATTATTTGTTGGAGTAGGTGCTTCTCGTGTTCGTGATATGTTTAAACAAGCAAAACAAACAGCACCATGCTTAATATTTATTGATGAAATAGATGCTGTTGGTCGTCAAAGAGGCTCTGGTATTGGTGGTGGCCATGATGAAAGAGAGCAAACTTTAAATCAGTTACTTACAGAAATGGATGGTTTTGGTGCTAATGAAGGTATCATTATTATCGCTGCTACTAATAGACCGGATGTTTTAGATCCAGCCTTATTAAGACCAGGACGTTTTGATCGTCAAGTTACAGTAAGTTTACCTGATGCTAAAGAAAGAGAAGAAATATTAAAAGTTCATGCTCGTGGTAAAATCTTTAGTAAAGATGTTAATTTAACTGCTATTTCTCAAAGAACTCCAGGATTTAGTGGTGCTGATTTAGAAAACTTATTAAATGAAGCAGCCTTACTTGCGGTAAGAAGAAATAAAAATGAGATAACTATGGATGAAGTTGATGAAGCAACTGATCGTGTTTTAATGGGACCTGCTAAGACTTCACGTAAGATAACAGAAAAAGAAAAACGTCTTGTAGCCATTCATGAGTCTGGTCATGCAGTAATTGGTATTAAATTAGCTGATGCTCAAGAAGTACATAAAATTACTATAATTCCTAGAGGTGTAGCTGGTGGTTATACGATGATGTTACCAAAGGAAGAAAAAATTGGTATTATGACTAAAGAAGAATTAGAATGTCAGATTACGGGTTTATTAGGTGGTCGTGCTTCTGAAAAATTATTTTTAAATGCTACGACTACGGGAGCATCTGATGATTTTAAACGTGCAACACGTATTGCCCGTAGTATGGTTACAGAATACGGAATGTCTGAATTAGGACCAATGCAATTAGAAGAAAAAACTGAAGGCGTTTTCTTAGGAAGAGATTATAATAAGCAAAAGAATTTCTCTGATGCTATTGCTTTAGAAATTGATAAAGCTGTTCGTAAGATAATTGAAGATTGTTATAATAAAGCAACTAAGATTTTAAAAGAAAATGAAAAACTTGTTAAAGAAATAGCAGATGCTTTAGTAGAAAATGAAACTTTAACAAAGGAACAAATTGAATGTATAGTTGAAACAGGAAAAATTTGCCCAGTTGAACCAGAAACTAGTGCTGAACCTACTATGGTTAAATTAAGAGAAATTGCTAAAGCTAAAAAAATTAAAAATTATAATAAAATGACAAGAGAAGAATTAGAAAAAGCTATAGAAGAATTAGATAAATAGTCTAATTCTTTTTATTTTTAAAAATTATTATGATATACTCATTTTGGAGGCTATAATATATGATTAAATATTTTAATAATAATAATAGATTAGTAATTTCTCATATTGAAGATATTGATGGCATGGGAAGTATTATTTTAGCTAATATTTTTTGGGACAAACAAGTAGATTATGTAGCTTGTACGATTCCGGAAGTTGCAATAATTTTAAAAGAAGTATGGCAAAATTATGAGGAAATATATATATGTGATTTACCACTTGATAATGAGGCAATATCTTTAATAGGTAATAATGTAAAGATACAAGAAAAAATTAAACATTTTGACCATCATGCTAGTGAGTTAGATAATGCTAAAAAATATAGTTTTATAAATGAAGTTGTTAATTTAAATAATAAACAAACTAGTGGGACCGAATTGTTTTATAACTATTTACTAAGTTTAGATGCAAATAATAAAATAAATCAAGATTATTTTAAAGAATTTGTGGAAGCTACTAGAAGTGCTGATGTATGGGATTTAAAAAGTTCATTGATAGATTTAGGACGCTCTTTAGGTACCTTACATTCTATTTTAGGGCCTGAAGCTTATATTTCGATATTTTCTAATAATGAGATAAAAGAACATTTTTATATAGATAAAATGTATTTAAGTATAATAAATAGTGCTGATAAAGATAAAGAAAATTATGTAGATTCTTGTTTAGATAAAGTATTAATAACGAAATATCAAAATTATAATATTGGAGTATCACTATCAGAAAATTATCGTTCTTTTGTAGGTAATAGTATTGCTAGTAAATATAAAGATTTAATTGATTTTGCTTTAATTATTAATTTACAAAAAATGAAGTGCTCTTTAAGAGGAATAAAAGATGATATCGATTTAGGTAAAGTAGCACAAAGTTTTGCTCAAAATGGTGGCGGCCATAAAAAAGCAGCTGGCTTTTATATTAATGATGAATGTATTGATATAATTGAAAAGTTTGTTGTAGAATATATTCGTAGTAAAAAATAAGACAAAATATATTTTATATGATAAAATAAAATTGTGAGACAAAGGTGGTAAGATATGACAAAGATAATTGCATTAGTTAATCAAAAGGGTGGTGTAGGTAAAACAACAACTAGTATTAATTTATCAGCTGCTTTAGGAAAAGAAGGTAAAAAAACACTTTTAATTGATTTAGATCCGCAAGGTAATGCATCAACAGGTTTAGGATTAAATAATGGGGATATTAAACATGATATTTACGATGTTATGACTGGAGCATGTGAGGCAACTGATGCTATTATTAAAACAAAATTTAAAAATTTATCAATTATTCCAGCTACATTAAATTTAGCTGGAGTAGATGTAGAATTTGTTAAAGCTATGCTCGAAGATTCTAATTTTCGTCAAAATGAACAGCTTAAGTTAAGTTTAGAACCATTAATGGATAAATATGATTATATTATAATTGATTGTCAACCATCTTTAGGTATAACTACTATGAATGCATTAGTAGCAGCTAATTCAGTTATTATTCCTGTTCAGTGTGAATTCTTTGCTCTTGAAGGTATAACCCAACTTTTAAATTCTATTATTATGGTTCAATCTAATATGAATCCTGGTCTTAGAATCGAAGGTGTTTTACTTACGATGTTAGATGGTAGAACTAATATTGGTTTAGAAGTAATTGAAGAAATTAGAGGATACTTTAAAAATAAAGTATTTAATACGATAATACCAAGATTAGTCAGATTAGTAGAAGCTCCTAGCCATGGTAAACCAATAAGTGACTATGATCCTGAAAGTAGAGCAACATTAGCTTATCAGAATTTAGCTAAGGAGGTTATAAGTAGAAATGGAAACTAAGAGAAAAGCTTTAGGAAAAGGTTTAGAACAGTTATTTACAAATGAAAGAATAGATTTTGATAATTTTGAAAAAGGGTTAGTTGAAGAATCAAGACCTAATGAAATTAGAGAAATAAAACTAGATGAAATTAGAAGTAATCCATATCAACCCCGAAAAGTATTTGATGATGAATCTTTACAAGAACTTGCATCTTCGATAAAGGAACATGGTGTAGTTCAACCAGTAATAGTAAAAAAAAGTATAAAAGGATATGAATTAGTAGCAGGTGAAAGAAGAACAAGGGCTTGTCGTCTTGCAGGATTAAAAACAGTTCCAGCAGTTGTTAAAGATTTTAATGATCAAGAAATGATGGAAATAGCTTTAATTGAAAATATTCAAAGAGAAAATTTAAATCCTATTGAGGAAGCCATGGCTTATGATGCTATTATTCATGGCTATAATTTGACTCAGGAAGATGTAGCTAAAAAATTTGGTAAAAGTAGAACTTATATAACTAATTTATTAGGATTATTAAAACTTCCTGAAGAAACAAGAAGATTTGTTGAGGAAAAAAAATTATCTATGTCCCATGCCAGAGCTTTATCAAAATTAGAAGATAAAGATGAAATAAATCGTTTAGCAAGTAAGATAGTTGATGAAGGATTAAATGTTAGAACAATTGAAAATATTGCTCGAGATATAAATAATCCTAAAAAATTAACATTGCCACATAAAGGTTTTAATAGTAAATATAGTATATATGAAGATTTAATGCGAGAAAAAATTGGTACAAAGGTAAAGATTACAAATAAAAAAATTGAAATACCTTTTTCATCAACTAAGGAATTAGAAAAAATATTAGAAATTTTAAAAATAGAGGTAGATAATTAAGATGAAAATTATTGAATGGATAATAGATGTTATAACTTTAAGACAAATATATGTACCTTTAGTATCTATAACTATAGGTATTTTATCTTATAAAATAATACGCAAGGCTTTAGCTAAATTTATTCACAAGGGAAAAAATAATTATGATACTAAAAAAATTAAAACGATTATTGAATTAGTTTCTAATATTTGTAAATATATTTTAGTTATAATAGTAGGTGTTATTATATTAGAAGCTTATGGTATAGATACTGCTTCAATTATAGCCGGATTAGGAGTTTTATCAGCTGTAATTGGTTTAGCTTTTCAAGATACTTTAAAAGATTTTATTAGTGGTGTTACAATAATATTAGAAAATTATTATATTGTTGGCGATATTATAATTTATAAAGATTTTACTGGTGAAGTTATAGAACTAGGTTTAAAAAGTACAAAAATAAAAGATTGTACTGGTCAGGTTATGACAATTGCTAATCGAAACATAAACGAAATTATAAATATATCACAAAAAAAAGCGACAATTGTGTTAAAAGCTTTAACTGATTATCGTGAAGATATCGATAAAGTAGAAACTGTTATTAAAGGACTTATCCCCTTGTTAAATAAAATAAAATATGTTACAACTAATAGTGCTGTTTATTTAGGAATTGATGAAGTAAATAGTAATAGTGTGACGTATTTACTTAATATTGAATGTTTACAGGATCAAAAATATCAAGTAAGACGTGATGCTATAAAAATAATTAAAACTGAATTTGACAAAAACGGAATAAAAGTTCCTTATCAGCAAATAGAGGTGCGTAATGAAAAATAATTATAAATTAGGAAGTCTTGTGGTCATGAAAAAGGCTCATCCTTGTGGAAGTAATGAATGGAAAATCATTAGAATGGGTGTAGATATTAAGATTAAATGTATTAAATGTGGTAGAGAAGTTATGCTTGATAGATTAGAATTTGAAAAGAAATTAAAAAAAGTTATAGGTGAAGCAGATGGAGAATAAGAAAATACGCCTTAAACTAAATCCGGTAATGACTTTAGTAATTCTTATAGCATTAACTATAGTATTAAGTGGTGTATTATCATTATTCGGATTAGAGGCTTCTTATAATGAAGTAAATGAAGTAACTAATACTTATGATAGTACATGGGTAGCAGTTGAATCTCTATTTAATTTAAGTGGTATTAAATATATTTTTGAATCAACTGTTTCGAACTTTGCAGCTTTTACACCATTATCTATGTTATTAATTATTTTAATAGGTATTGGTATAATGGAAAAAAGTGGTTTCTTAAAAACATCATTTAATATATTAACTAGAAAAGCTCAAAAAAAGACAATTACCTTTATTATGGTGCTTGTTTGTATACTATTTTCAATAGCGGGTGATATTGGTTATGTAGTTATGATACCATTAAGTGCTTTAATTTTCTATCATGGTCGTCGTAATCCTCTTATTGGAATAGCAGCATCCTTTGCAGCTTTAAGTTGCGGTAGTGGATTAAGTTTATTTTTAACAAGTTTAGATTCTAGCTTATTGAAAGAAACAACTAATGCAGCCCATATTTTAGATGCTAATTATACGATATCAACGTGGGCCTTTATTGCCATAATGTTTGTATCTATAATAGCACTAGCAAGTATAATTACAGTAATTACTGAAAGAATAACAATGACTAAAGTTAATAAGTATGAATTTAAGGATGAAAAAAAGGATTTACGTTTAACTAAAAGAGAAATAAGAGGATTATTATTTTCATTAACTATGGGTGGTTTATACTTGTTAATATTTATTTATAATATTATTCCTGGCTTACCTTTTAGTGGTAATTTATTAGATTATACTCAAGAATTATATATAGATAAGTTATTTAGTCCTAATTCATTTTTCTCTCAAGGTTTTGTCTTTATTATAACCATTTTATTTGTTATCTTTGGTTTATTTTATGGTATTGGTGCTAAAACTATAAAAAATCATAATGATTTTTGTTCATTTTTAACTCATTCTTTAGATGGTATTGGTCGTCCAATATTATTAATATTTTTAGCTTCCGTTTTAATAAATGTCTTTAAAAAAACTAATATTGGTATTGTATTATGTGCAATTGTAGCTAATTTAATAGATGGTAGTACTTTTACAGGAATTCCATTAATTATATTATTGTTTATTGGAATAGCATTTGTTACATTGTTTTTACCTAATTCTTTAAATAGATGGACAATTTTAGCGGGTGCATGTGTGCCTAAATTGATGAGTAATGGTGTTTCTCCAGAATTTTGTCAAATTATTTTAAGATTTGCTGAATGTGCATTTTATGGATTAACACCTATAATGGCTTATTACATAATATATCTTGCTTATTTAGAAAAGTATAATCAAGATCAAGAACCTATATCATTATTTACAACATTTAAATATCAATTACCATATTCAATTGCTACTTTTATTTTACTATTAGTAATAATTATCTTATGGTATGTTATAGGTTTACCTTTAGGAATTGGTGCTATGCCTAATATTTAGGTATAGTTTTTTTATTGCTAAATAGTATATTTTCCTTTATAATATCATAGGAAATGAGAGTGATAATATGGCTTTAAAAGCAGGTATTGTAGGATTACCAAATGTTGGTAAATCAACTTTATTTAATGCAATAACTAAAAAACATATTTTAGCAGCAAACTATCCTTTTGCTACTATTGATCCTAATGTGGGAGTTGTAACAGTTCCGGATAGTAGGTTGGAGTTTTTAGAAGAATTATACGTCCCAGAAAGAACTATTCCTACAACTTATGAATTTACAGATATAGCAGGATTAGTAAAGGGTGCTGCTACAGGTGAGGGCTTAGGTAATAAGTTTTTATCTCATATTAGAGAAACTGATGCTATTGTTGAAGTTGTAAGATGTTTTGATGATCCTGATGTTATTCATGTTGAAGGAAATTGTGATCCAATCCGTGATATTGAAATTATAAATGTAGAATTAATTTTAGCTGATTTAGAAATAATTGAAAATAGAATAAACAAAATTCAAAAGAAGGCTGAAACGACAAAAGATAAAGAATCTTTAAAAGAATTAGGAGTTTTAAAAAAATGCCAACAGGCTCTTTTAAATAATATTCCTTTAAGAAGAATTGAACTTGATGATGAGGAAAAGTTATTAATAAAAAATTATAATTTTATTACTTTAAAACCTATTATTTACGTAGCAAATGTTTCTGAGGATGATGTAGTTATTGGTGAAAATAAATATACTAAACTAGTAAAAGAGTATGCAAGTAAGGAAAATGCCTCAGTAGTTGTCATGTGTTGTAAAATGGAATCAGAATTAGCTGAATTAAATGATGATGACAAAAAGAATTTTTTAGCCGAATTAGGAATTAATTATAGTGGATTAGATAAGTTAATATTTGCAACTTATGATTTATTAGGATTACAAACATTTTTTACAGTAGGTAAAGATGAGGTTAGAGCGTGGACCTTTAAAAAGGGAATGAAAGCCCCTGAATGTGCTGGGTTAATTCATAGTGATTTTCAAAGAGGTTTTATTAAAGCAGAGGTTACAAGCTTTAATGATTTAGCCGAATTAGGAAATGAAAAAAAAGTCCAAGAAGCTGGGAAAAAGCGCTTAGAAGGAAAAGATTACTTAATGCAAGATGGTGATATTGTTTTATTTAGATTTAATGTTTAACCAAATTTTGGTTACATATTTATAGCACTTTTATTACAGAAATAATAGATAAAATTTACAAGTTTTAAAATAAGTTATATGTAATAATAATATATATAAACCAAAAGGAGGATTAAAATGGAAAGTAGAGTTAAGTGGTTTAATAATGAAAAAGGATTTGGCTTTTTAGAGAATGGTAATAGTGAGGATATTTTTGTTCATTACTCACAAATAGTATGTGATGGTTATAAAACATTAAAAGAAGGAGAACGTGTAACTTTTAATTTAATTGAGACACCAAAAGGATTACAAGCTAAAAATGTTGAGTCTATTCATGACTTAGTCAATAATAAATAATATGAATAGTATAGAAAAAGAAAGAATTATTAAAGACTTACAGAATTTATCTAATTCCTTAATTGAAGATACTTTAATAAATATAAGTAAAGAGATAATTAATCTTTCTAACTATCAGACACTTTATATTGAAGAATTAAAAAGAAGAAAATATAGTAAATAAAAAACTAAGTGCAATTACTTAGTTTTTTCGTCTTTATTATTTTTCTTTTTTAAATATTTTTTATTTATTAATTTTACCTTAACGCCTTTTTCTAATGCAAAGCATTTTTTTACTCCATCAGGTAAATTCTTCTTATATACTTTCATAGTTCACCTCACAATTAATCTTCGGTTATTATAACATAGTTTTATTTTGATTTAAATAAATTTTAAATCTTTTTAATAAAGTTAATTAAATCTTTAAAACTTTAGCTTTAGTTTTAACACATAATTTTTGACATATAGATTTAATTTCTTCATCTGTAAATAAGTATTCTTGTCTAAATAAAATGAATAATTTTAAGCCATTTTCGTTTAAAGGCTCATCTATATAATTAAGATTTAATAAAACTTTATTACAATAAGCTACATAATCTTCATTTAAGTCGCTTTCTAAAAAAGTAGATATAATCTTTTTATTTTCTTCTCTTCTTTTTCTATATTCTGATATTTTATCTTTAATAGCTAATAATTTGCTTTTTATTAATTTCATATTTCTCCTTTACATGAAAAATATTTTATCATAGAGAATTTTAATTGTAAATAAAGCTATGATTATTGTATAATAAAATTGATGATAGGTATGGAAGATATAGTTATAGATGTAAGTATTAATAATAAAAATGACTTATTTAATATGTATAATAATAAAATAATAAATCCTACTTTAGGAACATATTTATTTAATGAATTAAAAGGCAAACCAGTAGTAGCTCCCGTAACTATTAATATTTATACAAGTATTATTTTTACAGATAATGATAAAATTAATATTATTAAAATGATAAAAAATAATTTTGACTTTATTGAGAATGAAGATTTAATTACACAAAGAGTTATTAATTATCGCAGTATTATTCTACTTTTGTTTGGAACAATTTTTATTTGGATATCTTACTATCTAGAATTTATTAATAATTATATGTTTAAAGAATTACCACTTATATTAGGATGGGTAGCAATATGGGAGGTAGCAGATTATTTATTTTTTGATCGTACAAAATCACGAATTGAAAGAAAGAGAATAAAGCAATTAAAAAATGCTAAAATATTGTTTAAGGAGATAAAATGAAAAAATACATATTAGATTATATGAAAGAGATAGAATCATTAATTAAGAATAAGAAAGTTAGTAAAAAAGATATAGATTTACTTTTAGTAAAAATTAAATTTTTTCAACACGAAAGATTAATTCATCTTTTAGTAACACTATTTTACGCTATATTTTGTTTAGTCTTTTTTGCTTTAGGTATGATAAGTCCTATCTTCTTTATAATTGATATTATTTTACTAATTTTTTTAATATTTTATATTTTACACTATTTCTTTTTAGAAAATAGTACGCAATATTTTTATAAATTGTATGATGAAATGATTGAATTAGAAAAGAAGAAAGGGATATAAGAGATGTATTATGTTAGAAAGATTATTACCTATTTAGTTATAGTTTTATTACTATTAGATTTTATATTTATTTTAGTTTGTAATTTTAATATATTTGGCTGTTTAGCTATTAAAATTGATGATAATTCCTATTTACCAGATTTAAAAGCAAATGAAATAGCTATTTCGATTCCTCAAAAAAGTTATGAAGTAGGAGATGTTGTTATAATTTCTAATTTAGATGAATATCATATTGAAAAAATAAAAGATATTAGTCGGAATATTGTAACTACAACAAGTATGGATGGAAAAGTTACTTATGATTTAAAAAATCTTGAAGATGTAGTAGGAAAAATAAAAATTAGAATAAATTTGTCTATGATAATAACCTTTATAACTACTTTATCGTTAGGAATATTATATTTAATTTTTGATTATTATTTATTAAGTAAAAAAGATTCTAAAGCAAATTAATGTTTAGAATCTTTTTTATTTTTTGAGACATCTTTAACAACTACAGCATCAATTATATTATCATTTTCTTTTGGTTTGATTTCTCTTACTTCTTTTTTACAGAATATATAACTAAATATTTCTAATATTGCATATATCATTAAGACTAATCCAATAGCTTGGAAAGCTAAATTTGCTTCTAATATTGTATATAAACCAGCTCCGATTAAAAGTATTGCAACAATTAATAAAACAATAAACTTTGTTTTTTGTTTTTTTAAATAAAGAACATTTATCAAACGATTAACACCAATAAATAATATCCAACCACCAATTAAAAATCTTATTAAAGCTTCTATTACACTAGCTAAAGAAATAAACACCAGACCAATTACTATTCCAATAATCCCGCTTATCATACCAATAGAAGATGTAGTATTATCCTTTTTTACTTCAATATAATTTTTTATACAATTAAAGACTCCAATTATAGCAATAATACTTCCAATAACTCTAGATATAACTACAATCATTACATCAGGACTAGTAAACATTATAGCACCTAGAATAAAAAATATGATAGCACTAATTAAATTTGAAGTGCTTGTGTAAGATTTTATTTCAATTCGCATACGTTCCTCCACATTTATAAATTATACTATATTTTTTTTAAGATTTCTATTATTATGTGTTATAATTAAAATAGAGGTTTTTATATGAATAATGATAATTTAAATGATGAAAAGTTAGAATTTAACGATTATAGTCTTCCTAAAGTTAAAACTGAAGGAGATATTCCTAAAAGAAATGTAACTTTTAGTTTTCAGTCTTTCAAGCAAACATTAAAAGAAGTGCATAAGTTTATTACGACTGCTAATACTAAAGAACTATTTAAATTTATATTAGATTTAATACTTTTATTAGTTATAGTAATTTTAATTAGTTTGCCATTTACTCTTATTATTGAATTAGGTGGAAATTTTATTGGATTACTTAATAATGAGTATATATTTAATACATGGGAAGTTTTATTAAATACTTTATATACTATTACAGCACTTTATTATTATTGTGTAACTTTTAATAAAAGATTTTATAATATAAATGAAAAATATTGTTCAAAGGAAAAAGAAAATTAATAACTTTGGGTTTATCACTCAAAGTTTTTTCTTGTAATTTATTAATATTTGTAGTAATATCTTAAAAGAATTTACAAGAAAGTGGGTTTTTGTTATGGATAAAATTATAAATATTGCTGTTGTAGCCCATGTTGATGCTGGTAAAAGTACCTTAGTAGATGCTTTACTAGAACAAAATGGGGTATTTAGAGAAAATGAAGTTGTACATGAACAAGTAATGGATTCTAATGATTTAGAAAGAGAAAGAGGTATTACAATTTATTCTAAGAACTGTGCTATTAGATACAAAGATTATAAGATAAATATTGTAGATACTCCAGGACATGCGGATTTTTCTTCTGAAGTAGAACGTATAATGCGTACAGTAGATACAGTAATTTTATTGGTAGATGCTAAAGAAGGTCCAATGCCTCAAACAAGATTTGTTTTAAAAAAAGCTTTAGAACAAAATCTAAGACCAATATTATTTATTAATAAAATTGATAAAAAAGATGCTCGTCCATTAGAAGTTGTTAATATGACTTTTGATTTATTTATGGAATTAAATGCTACGGATGAACAATTAGATTTTCCAATAGTTTATGGTGTTGCTAAAGATGGTAAAGCTACATTAGATTTAAATAATTTAGGTGATGATATATCTCCTTTGCTAGAAACAGTTTTAAAACAAGTAGAACCATTTAAAGGTGATGTAAATGATAATTTACAATTACAAGTATCTCAATTAGATTATGATTCGTTTATAGGACGTCTTGGAATAGGTCGAGTTAATAAAGGTGTTATAAAATCTGGTAGTACAGTAAATTTATGCCGCAATGATGGTAAAGTAGAACAATTTAGAATATCAAAATTATTTGTTAATGAAGGCATTAAACGTAAAGAAGTTAGCGAAGCTTATTATGGAGATATTGTAATATTTGCTGGTTGTTCCGATATTTCAATTGGAGATACTGTATGTACTTTAGGAATTATTGATCCATTACCAAAAATTGAAATTGAAAAACCAACTTTATCAATGAATTTTATGGTAAATAGTGGACCATTTGCTGGTGAAAGTGGTAAGTTTTTAACTTCTCGTCATATTAAAGAAAGATTAGAAAAAGAGTTAGAAACTAATGTTGGATTAGAAGTAGAAGAATTGCCTAGTTTAGATGGCTTTAAAGTATCTGGTCGTGGGGAATTACATTTATCAGTTTTACTTGAGGAAATGCGTCGTGAAGGATTTGAATTATGTGTTTCTAAGCCAGAAGTATTATATAAAGAAGAAAATGGTAAGAAGTTAGAGCCTTTTGAAAAGGTTATAGTTAATACTCCAAGTGAATATTCTTCAACTATTATTAGTGACTTACAAGAACGTAAAGCTACACTAGAAATTATGAATAATAATGATGATGGTTATGTTCATTTAGAATTTAGTGCACCAACGAGAGGATTAATTGGATACCGTAGTGCTTTTATTACAAATACTAAAGGTGAAGGAATAATGGTTCGTTCATTTGATTCTTATAAGCCTTATGTTGGTTTAATTCATGGCCGTAAAAATGGTGTTTTAGTATCTATGGAACAAGGAAAGTCTTTAGGTTACTCATTATTTAATTTACAAGAAAGAGGTCAATTAATAATTGGCCCTGCTGTAGATGTTTATGTAGGTATGATAGTAGGAATTCATAATAGAGACAATGATTTAAATGTTAATCCTTGTAAAAATAAAGAGATGTCTAATACAAGAAGTAAAGCTGCAGATGATGCAATAGCGTTAGTACCACCAAAAACCTTTAGTTTGGAAGAAGCTTTAGAGTTTATTGCTGATGATGAATATGTTGAAATTACTCCGGCTGTTATAAGATTACGTAAAAAAATCTTAGATCCAAATGAAAGATTTAGATTAAATAGAAAATAAACATAAAATTTATTGTAAATAAAATTTTTGTGATATAATTTAAATGGAGGTTGGTATGGAAAAGAAAAAGAAAAGTTCAAGTAAACAAACTTCTAGCAAGAAAAATATTGCTGAAAAAGTTGAAGTAGTTAAAGATGAACCAGTGGTAACTAATGTAAAAGAAGCTAAAACTGTTACTAAAGAAGCAAAAACTAAAAGTCATGATCATTCATTATTTAAAGTACTTGCAATTTTAGTATTAATAACAGTTGTTCTAACGTGGATAATACCATCAGGATATTTTAATGGCGCTGATTACGTCGAAAGTGATATTATTAGAATTGGAATTAATGAATTGTTTATTTCTTTCTTCTATGGAGCTAATTACTATTTAATTCAAATTGCCTTTGTTTTAATGGTAGGAGCTTTTTATGGAATTGTTAGTCATTTACCTTCATACAAAGCTTTAATAGAAAAGCTAACAAATTTCTGGCGTGGAAAAGAAAAAGCATTTGTTTTAGTACATACTTTAATTATTGCATTATATGTATCAATTGCAACTCAAAGTTTTCCTATTTTATTGTTTGTTCCAATGGTTATAACTATTGCTAATAAATTAGGATTTAGTAAGTTTAATTCTTTAATGATAACTTTTGGTGCTATGATTGCTGGTATGGCTGGTGGAACATTTAGTACTTACGGTGCTGATTACATAGTAGATAATATGGATACTACTTATATGTCTGGGATAGCATATCGTTTTGGTATATTAGCTATAACATATATATTAGTAAATGTATTAATATTTTCTAATATGAACAAGAAAAAGGAAGCTGTAATTGAAGAAGATGTTTTTGCTGCAGAAGCAACAAAAACTGGTAAAGCTTGGAAATCAGTAGTATTATTTGGAATAATTTTTGTAATAATGATTTTAGGATTTATCCCTTGGAATGAAGTATTTGGTATTGAGGTGTTCGATAATTTCCATAAATGGTTAACTACTGATGTTACTATTCATATTGGAGATAAAGATCATGCTATATTTAAATATTTACTAGGAAATACTGTAGCATTTGGTTCTTGGGATATTTATACAATGGGATATGTTGCTTTAATTATTCTATTAGTTGTTAAATTTACAGCAAAAATCAAATTAAATGATTGCATAGAATATATGTATGAAGGTGCAAAGAAAATGTTAAAACCTGCATTATATATTATGTTTGCATATGCAATGTTTGTAATTTGCTATACTTCTGGATTTACTACTTATATTATTGATTGGTTAAGTTCAGTTGGTAAAACAGTTACTGATGCCACAACAACCTATGTATTTAATCCGTTTACAAATGCTTTAGCTAATGCCATTTCTCAAATTTTACATGTTGATTTTGGTTATACTGGTTTTGTAGCTTCTTCAATGTATGCAGCTAGATTCCCAGAATACACAACAACAATTATGACTATTATGATTGCTATGAATGGCTTTGTATCATTCTTTGCTCCAACTAGTGTTATCTTACTTGTTGGCTTATCAATGTACAACGTTAGTTATAAAGAATGGTTAAAATACATTTGGAAGTTTGTCCTAATCTTATTAATTGTTTTACTTGCATTATTTGCCTTAATGACATTTATTTAAGATTATAACCCTTATTTAATTAAGGGTTTTTAATTGCTAAAATTTATTAATTTAAAGTACTTGATAATCTAGTTTTACTTTGCTATAATACAAATCGAGTGATGAACACTCCTTGCTTTATTTTTATGTAAAGCCGAGAAAGACCAGAAGGAGGTGTAGTATATGAATAAATATGAAATAATGTTTATTGTTAAAACTACGATGGATGAAGCTAAGGTAAAGGATACTGTTGAATCTGCTAAAAAATTAGTTGAAACATTAAAAGCTAAGCTTGATAGTTTTAAAGAAATGGGTGAAAGAAAACTTGCTTACCCAATTAAAAAAGAAATCAATGGCTATTACTATGTTATGAATATTGAAGCATCTGTTGCAGCAATTAAAGAAATAGATCGTAGATTTTCTTTAGATGAAAGTATTTTAAGACATTTAATTATAAAATTAGATGAGGAGTAAAACTTATGAATAAAGTTTTTTTAATCGGAAGATTAACTAGAGATCCAGAAATGCGTACTATTTCTACTGGTGCAGTAACTACTACTTTTTCAATTGCAGTAAATCGAAATTTTACTAACTCTCAAGGCGAGAGAACTGCTGATTTTTTTAACTGTATTGCATGGCGTAAATTAGCAGAAAATATTAGTAAATATTGCCAAAAGGGTACACAGATTGCAATTGAAGGACGTATTCAAAATAGAAGCTATGATGCTCAAGATGGAACAAAGAGATATGTTACTGAAATAATTTGTGATAATGTAACTTTTTTGAGTTCTCGTAATGATTCGTCAAGTTATGTTCCAAATGATTATGAACAACCAAATGTCGAAAATGAAGTAAGTGATTATGGTAAGTCTCCTGATATTGCTAGTAACGATTTAGCAGAAGATCCATATGCAAATATGGGTGCTGAAGTATCATTATCAGATGATGATTTACCTTTCTAGGAAAGGAGAACTAAGTATGGCAGACTTTTATCGTAGAAAAAAGAAAATTTGTCAAATGTGTGCTAATAAGAAGGTTGACTATAAAGATGTAGCTATTATTTCTAAATATATTACTGAAAAAGGAAAAATAGTAAATCGTCGTATTAGTGGTGCTTGTCAAAAACATCAAAGATACATTGCAAAACAAATAAAATATGCTAGATATATGGCATTAATTCCATATGTTAAAGACTAATTATAAAAAGACAAAAGGGTATATTTAACTAATTTGTCTTTTTTTGTTAGTATCTTTTTTTATATTTTTTTGTTATAATAATCATACAAAAGAGGCGATATTATGAAAGTTATACTTTTAAAAGATGTAAAAAATCAAGGTAAAAAAGATGATATTATTGAAGTGGCTGATGGTTATGCTAATAATTTTTTAATAAAAAAAGGCTTAGCTGTTGCTTTAACAGATACTAGTAAAAAAATTTTAAATAATCAAATTACTACAAGGCAAAAAAAAGAAGAAGAAATAATTGAAGAAATGAATAAAGAAAAAGAAAAGATATTAAAAGAAAAAATTGTTTTCAAAGTTAAAACGGGAAAGATGGATAAAGTTTTTGGAAATGTTTCTTCTAAACAAATTGCTGATTATTTAAATAAATTAGGATATAAGGTAGATAAAAAGCAGATTCATATAGATTTTCCGTTAGATACTTTAGGCCGTCATATGGTTGAAATTGAACTTCATAAAAAAGTGAAATTTAATATTGGTGTTAATTTAGTAAAGTAGGTGATTTCGATGGCAAGGACAATGCCACAAAATAAAGATGCTGAAATGTCAGTTTTAGGCTTATGCTTTTTGGATAATAATTTGATTGGTAAAATACTTGAAGAAGTTAATAGTGATATGTTTTATAATGATGCTAATAAAAAAATATATGAAGCTATTAAAAAAATGTATGAAAATCATATAGCATTAGATATAACTACTATTACTGAAGAATTAGATAAGAGTAAGAATTTAGCTGCTGTTGGTGGCATAGAATATTTAACAGATGTTATAGATTCTGTTGTAACAGCATCTAATATAGATTATTATATTAACATTATAAAAGAAAAAGCTATAATACGTCGTTTGATTAATACAGCTACTGATATTATAACTGAGTCATATAATGAAGATGAAAACATTACTGCTTTATTAGATAATGCTGAAAAAAGTATTTTAGATGTTATACGTTCGCGTCAAACAACTGAATTTATGCCAATTGGCGAAGTTTTAAAAAATGCTCAATCGCAATTAGAATTTCTTTCTCAAAATAAATCTACAATATCTGGGTTAGAAACAGGTTTTTATGATTTAGATAAGGCTACAAGTGGATTACATGAAGGAGAAATGATTGTTTTAGCAGCTCGTCCAGGTATGGGAAAAACTGCTTTTGCTTTAAATATAGCGACTCATGCTGCTAAAACTACCAAAAAAGCAATTGCTATTTTTAATTTAGAAATGTCAGCAGAACAATTAGTAAATCGTATGATAAGTGCTATTGGTGGTATTGAAGGTAGAAAATTACAAAATGGTCAACTTAATCAAAATGATTGGAAAAAATATAATGAAGCAGTTAGTCAATTAGCTAATACTAACATTTATATTGAGGATAATGCCGCAATTACATCTAATGATATTCGTGCTAAATGTCGTCGTTTAGCGACTAAACCTGAAGGTTTAGGCTTAATTATTATTGATTATTTGCAGTTATTAACTACAGGTGGGAAAAGACCGGAATCTCGTCAACAAGAAGTATCTGATATTTCCCGCTCTATAAAAACAATGGCTATGGAATTAAAAGTTCCTGTAATTGCTTTAGCGCAGCTTTCACGTAATGCTGAGAAAAGAGAAAATAATGAGCCTATGTTAGCTGATTTACGTGAATCTGGTTCAATTGAGCAAGATGCCGATATAGTAATGTTTATTAATCGTAAAGACTATTATAAAGCAAAAACTGAATTAGGTAAAAATGAAAATGTTGAAACTGATATAATTATTGCTAAACATCGTAAGGGTGGTACTGGTAAATTTACGGTATTATTTGAACCAACGATGATGAATTTCCGAAACTATATGGTTATGGAAAAAGAAGGAGAATATTGATGCAAAAGAATAAAATAATTGCTGGGGTATTAACTTTAATTATTGGAATAGGTATTTTTTTAATTGGTTTTATTGATAATAATTATAATTACAATGTAGATGAAGTTTACCAAGTTTATTTGGATGGTGAAAAAATTGGGGTAATTCAAGATGAAAATGAGTTATATTCTTTAATAAATGAAGAGCAGAAAAGTATTAGAGATGAATATAACGTTTCGCAAGTATATCCCCCAAAAGGATTTTCGATATCTAAATATGTAACTTATGATACCCAATTATCTACAGCAGCTGAAATTTATAATTTGATAAAAGAAGAAAAGGATTTTACTGTTAAAGGATATACTATAACGGTAATGTCAGAAGAAAATGAAGATGAAGATGCTAAAGTACTCTTTAGAATAAATGTATTAGATAAATCTATTTTTGAAGAAGCAATAAATAAAGTTATTAAATCATTTATTAGTGAAGAACAATATAACGATTATATTAATGATAAACAATTAGAAATAGATGAAACTGGTGAAAAAATACTTAATATATACTTTCAAGAAAATATTTCTATAAAAGAGACTTATATAAGTACTCAAGAAAAAATATTTGATGATGTTGATGAATTAAGTAAATATTTACTTTTTGGTGAAAATAATCAAGAAAAAAAATATAAGGTAAAATCGGGTGATACGATTGAAAGTATTGCATATGATAATGAATTAAATGTTTCTGAATTTTTAGTTGCTAATAATGAATATAAAAGTGAAAATGATTTGTTAGCTATTGGTGATGAGGTAATTATTTCCTTAATCGATCCCATGTTAACTTTAGTTTATGATAAATATACGGTTGAAGATGTTACAGAAAAGTATAGTACAATTACTAAATATGATTATAGTAAACCTACTTCTTATCGTTTAGTACAAACTAAAGGTGTCAATGGAATTAGACGAGTTGCAAGTACTGTTCAAGTTATTAATGGTGATGTTTCCCAGGGTTCAGTAATCGATCAAGCTAATACTTATGTTATAAGAGAAAAAGTAGATCAAGTAATTGTAAAAGGTGCTAAAAACTCTGGTATATATGTAGATGATGGTACCGAGTGGGCTTGGCCAACAAATCGTCCATGTATTATTACATCAAGATTTGGTACACGATACTTATTTGATCGTACATCTCATGATGGTTTAGATATATCTGGTACTGGATACGGATCTCCAATTTATGCAATCCAAGATGGCGTTGTAATGAGTGCTCGTTATGGCGGCTGGGCTGGAAATTCTTCTGGTTTAAATATTATAATTCAACATTCGAATGGTTTATGGTCATTGTATGCCCATTTATCAGCAATTAATGTTTCGGTAGGAGATCAAGTAACACGAGCGCAAAGAATTGGTTCCATGGGTAATAGTGGTCTGGTAACAGGTACCCATTTACATATTGGTATATTTACTGGTAAACCATATAATGGTGGCCGGGCTATAAATCCTGAATTAATATTAAACTATTGAGAACTTGTGTTTTAGCTAGTGGTTCTAAAGGAAATGTAACTTATGTTGAAACTAATAATCATAAGATACTTATTGATATTGGAACTAATGTAAAATATATTAAAGAAAAATTATTAGAGATAGAAGTTTTAGTTACAGATATAGATATTATTTTAATTTCTCATATTCATAATGATCATATAAAAGCATTAGAACAATTTATAAAAAAATATAACCCATATGTTTATATGACATCTACTATGGTTGAAGAATTAGAAATAAATCATCCAATAAGAAATTATGAAAAATTAATATTATTTAATGATGATATATATCTTGATACAATGCATATAGAAGTAATTAAAACTTCTCATGATACAAAGGATTCAAAAGGTTTTATAGTAAAAGAAAATAGTAAATCAATTGTTTATATAACTGATACCGGATATTTAAATCAAAAATACTTTTCTAAATTAAAAGATTGTAATGTTTATTTATTTGAAAGTAACCATGATGTAGAGATGTTAATAAATGGTAAATATCCTCAATGGTTAAAAGATAGAGTAGTAGGACCATATGGTCATCTTTCTAATAAAGATGCAGCAATATACTTAGCTAAATTAATTGGTAGTGATACAAAAAAAATTATTTTGATGCACTTATCAGAAAATAATAATACTAAAGAAATAGCCTTAGACACTATTAGGTCTGTTTTCTTAGAATATGGGGTTAAATTTGATAATATTAGTTGTGCTAGTCAAAATGAAAAGTCTGAGGTAATAAATCTATGATAAAAATAATATGCGTTGGTAAAATTAAAGAAGAGTATTTAAATTTAATGATTAATGATTATACTAAAAGAATAAATAAATATCATAAATTACAAATTATAGAAGTTAAAGATTCTAATATTGAAGAAGAGAAAAAAGAAATAAATAAGCATATTGATTCGAAAGATTATATTATAGCTTTAGCAATTGAAGGAAAAAAATTAAACTCGGTTGAATTAGCTAATATGTTAGACAAACTTTTTATAAATTATAGTAATATTACTTTTATAATTGGAGGGTCTATGGGAATAGCAAACGAAATAAAAAATAAAGCAAATTATTTATTATCATTTTCTGATTTTACATTTCCTCATGGATTATTTAGAGCAATTTTATTAGAACAAATATACCGTTCATTTAAGATAATTAATAATGAGACTTATCATAAATAGTACTATAATGGTACTATTTTTGTTATAATTGTATATGAAAGAAGGAATAATTATGATAGGAAATGATTGGGATGAAGTATTAAAGGTTATTTGGCAAAGTCCTAATTTTAATAAATTTTATAATCATGTTTTAGATATGTATAATAAAGAAACAATATATCCTCCAAAAGATTTAATATTTAATGCTTTAAAATTAACACCTTATAGAAATACAAAGGTTGTTATAATGGGTCAAGATCCATATCATGGTGAAAAAGAAGCTATGGGTTTATCTTTTTCGGTAGATAAAAGTGTTAAAATTCCTCCATCTTTAAAAAATATCTATAAAGAATTATATGATGATTTAGGTATTAAACCTTCTATTTATGGTGATTTAACAAAATGGGCTAAAGAAGGGGTATTATTACTTAACTCTGTATTAACAGTAAAAAAAGATATGCCAGCATCTCATCGAAACATTGGTTGGGAGCCAATGACTGATTATATTATTAAAGCATTAAATGCTAAAGAAACACCAGTAGTATTTATTTTGTGGGGAAATTTTGCTAAGTCAAAGGCAAGTTTAATAACAAATAAAAAGCACCTTGTAATTACAAGTGCTCATCCATCACCTTTTTCATGCAGATATGGCTTTTTTGGAAGTAAACCATTTTCAAAAACTAATAACTTTTTAATAAAAAATAATATAAAACCAATTGATTGGCAATTATAATTTAAAATCTTCTAAATCATCATCGTTCATATCTTTATTATCAAAATAATTACGAGCCTTAATATTGTGTAATTTAGAGATAATATTTGAAGGAAATTTCTTGACTAAAGCATTTAAACTTGAAGTATATTTATTATAGTATTTTTTAGCAGCTGAAATTTTTTCATCGTTTTCAAGTAATCTTTTATATAATTCTTTATATTCTTTTATTGCTGATAATTCTGGATAATCATTTTTTACTTTATCCATTAATAATAAAGTATCATTTAATTTTCTTTCCATTTCAAAAGTGGAAATTTTTTCTTTTTTAAGCTTTTCTAATTCTTTAAAAACTATTTTTGTCTCTGTTATATTATTATGAATTATATTTTCTAATTTTATTATTATATCATACTTACTTCTTAAAGAATCATCTATTATACTTTCAGCTTCATTAATTCTTGTTAGACACTCTTGTAAACTATTAAAATTAGATATATAGATTATACCTATAATTCCTAATATTGCTACTATTAATAATATTGCATATAATATAACCATTTTAAGCACCTACCCTAAAGCAATTATATCATAATTTTAATAATATTTATGATTAATTACCAAAAAAATTGTAAATATGATATATTTATTCTGGTGTTAATATGAAAATTAAATGTTTAGTAGTAGGAGAATTATCTGAAAATTGTTATATATTAGAAAATAATGGTAAAGCAGTTATTATTGATCCTGGAGATGAAGTAGAAAAAATTATTAAAGAAGTAAAAGATTTAAAAGTAGTTGGTGTTTTAATAACACATCATCATAATGATCATATCGGTGCTTTAAATTATATTTTACGTAAATATAATTTAAAGGAAAATATAGTAAAAGATAATTCATTTAAATATAAAATAATAAATACTCCGGGACATTCTAGTGATTCAAAAACTTATTATTTTTATGAAGATAATGTTATGTTTACTGGTGATTTTTTGTTTAATAGTAGTATAGGTCGAATTGATTTGCCAACCGGTTCAAAAAAAGATATGTTAAATTCTCTTGCTGAAATAAGTAAATATCCTGATGAAATAATTATATATCCAGGTCATGGACCAATTAGTAAGTTAGGATATGAAAAAAAGTATTTTTCATATTATAAAATGATATTATAAAAAGAAACAATTAATGTTTCTAATATTTTTTTTCTAAAAATTCATAGCCATAATTTATTTTTTCATCAAAGGTAACATAATTAAGATAAATCATTAAAATCAAATACCATTCGCCATTTTTAGGATTGCTAATTATTAAATGATCTCGTCCTGCTTGTTCAATTCTTCCTTCAAATATCTTATTGCGCCATTCGGTAGAATCAGGAAAGCTAACATAAGCTTTCACCATTTTTCCTTTATTTAGACGTAAGATATTTTCAATATAACTTTGTTCCATTGGTAAACTAACTCCATAGTCATCTATGGTTTTATTACTATTATTATTCATATTTACTTCATAGTTACTTTGATTAGTTGGGAATGTTGGATTTTGATAATAAGTTCCGTTCATAATCTCTCCTCTCCATAAAATATATGCAAAATATAAAAAATGTTGTATAATGTTTTTGTATAATAAAGGTGATGGTATGAATTTAAATATTGATTATATATGTCAAGTGTTTAAACAAAAAAACTTAATTTTACGTTTACTAGTTTTTGTAGTAGCTGTTTTTGTTTTATCCTTAAACTATAATGTATTTATAACCCCTAATAATTTTAATATTGGTGGTACAAGTGGGTTAGCAGTTATAATTAATAGCTTATTTAATATAAAACCATCTTTATTTATACTAATAAGTAGCATAATTTTACTTATTATATCTTATTTTACACTTGATAAAAATCAAACTTATCGTAGTATAATTGGCGCATTTTTATACCCTTTATTTATCTCATTAACTGAGCCATTAGCTAGAATTATTATTCCTTATGTTGATTTTTCAAATATTTTAATTACTATTATTATCGGTGGTGCTTTATTTGGAATATGTACTGGTTTTATTTATAAAACAGGATTTACTACTGGCGGTGGGGATATAGTAATAAAAATTATTAGTAAATATAACCATATTAGTGATGGTAATTCGCAAATAATTGCTAATGGGACAATTATTATATTAGGAACGTTTGTTTTTGGTGTTGCCAATTTAATATATTCTTTAATTCTTATTGTTATATCCGCTTTATTAGTTGATAAAATCCTTTTAGGAATTTCTGATAGTAAAATGTTTATAATTTATACTAAAAAAGTTGATGAACTTCAAAATATTCTTTTAAAGAATATGGCAACTGGTGTAACGATATTTAATACTCAAGGGGGATATAAAGGTGAAAAAAGAAAAATGTTAATGGTTGTTGTTCCTAATAGTCTTTATTATCTAGTAAAAGAAACAATATTAAATATTGATAGTGAAGCCTTTTTTATAATTAGTGATTGTTATGAGGTAAAAGGAGGGGTTAAGAAAAAAAGATATTCATTTATTTAGTGTTATGGAAGTAAGGTGAAAAAATGAAATTTATAGAGATAAAAAATTGTTCAAAGGTATATAAAAATGGAGTAACGGCCATTGCTAATTTAGATTTAGAAATAAAAAAAGGCGAATTTGTTTTTATTATAGGTACTACTGCATCAGGAAAATCAACTTTGATAAAAATGTTATATAGAGAAGAAAAACCTACTAAAGGTGAAGTAATGGTTGGTGGTATCAATGTTGGCAAGTTAAGAAATGGTAAAGTTTACAAATTACGTCGTAAAATTGGCGTAGTATTTCAAGATTTTAAACTATTACCAAAACTTAGTGTTTATGAAAATGTTGCTTTTGGTTTAGAAACAATTGGAATGAAAGCAAAGGAGATAAGACCTAAAGTATTAAGCGCCTTAGAAAGAGTTGGCTTAAAAAGTAAGTTAAGATGTTTTCCACGAGAGTTAAGTGGTGGCGAACAACAACGTGTTTGTATTGCTAGAGCCATTGTTAATGAACCTAAACTTTTAATATGTGATGAACCTACGGGAAATTTAGATCCTGATACATCTAAAGAAATTATGAAAGTTATAGATTCTATTAATAAAGATTTAGGAACTACAGTTGTAATGGCTACTCACGATAAAGATATTGTTAATCGTATGAAAAAAAGAGTAGTAACAATCGATTCTGGAATTAAAGTTAGTGATGTAGAGAAAGGGGGATATAAAGTTCATGAGAGTGCTTAGAATTTTTATACGTAATTTTCGTGATTCTTTAAGAAGTGTTTTTCGTAATTTTAGTTTATCTATTGCTTCAATAACTTGTATAACTATTACATTAATATTAGTTTCCTTATCAATTGTTATTTCCGCTAATTTATATCATTTTACAAAAACACTTGAAGAAGAATTAACGATTATAGTTTATTTAAATGAAGATGTTGATAGTGCTAAAGAGCAACAAATTGAAGCTGCTATTAAGGGTATGGATTCTTATGAATTTTTAGAATTTAAATCTAAAGAAGAGTGGAAAAAAGAAATGCAAGAAACATCGAGTGAATTAAGTGCAACTTTAGAATATCTGGATACTAATCCGTTACTTGATTCAATCACGGTAAAAGTATTAGATATAAAAGATTTAGCTAGTTCTGCAGAATATATTAGAGGTTTAGATGGTGTTAAATCAGCAAAATACGGTGAAGATACAGTAGATAAAATTATATTTATATTTGATGTAATGGAAAAAGCTACTATTGTAATTGTATTAGCACTTATTTTGGTTACAGCATTCTTAATTAGTAATACTATTAAATTAACTATTTTTTCTCGTCGTAACGAAATTGAAATAATGAGATTAGTTGGTACAAGAAATATTGTAATTCGCCAACCATTTATTATAGAAGGTTTTATCTTAGGCGTAATTGGTTCTATTATTCCGATAATAATAACTGTTTATGGTTATATAATATTTTATGATCATTTTGATGGCTACTTATTTTCTCATATGGTAGAACTTTTAAATCCTACAGCTTTAATATGGAAAGTTTCTTTAATAATTATGATTATAGGAGGTATTGTAGGTATGTTTGGTAGTTCAAGAGCAGTTAGGAAGTATTTAAAGATATGATAAAAAAGATAGTAAGAATAAGCTTATGCTTTCTATTATTAATTCCTTATTTTTTAGAACCATTTGCCGTTAATGCTTCTTCTAAAGCAACGACTATAGCAGGGTTAAAGGAAGAATTAGAAAATTTAAAAAAGCAAAAAAAAGATGCTGCAAATGATAAAAAACAAACTCAAAGTGAAATTGCTAAAAAAAATGCACAAATAGTAGCTGCAAGAGAAGAACAAGATAAGATTACTGAAGATATTGCTAAAGCTGAATTAGAGATTAGTGAATCTAATGAAAAGATAGAAAAGTCTAAAGAAGAAATAGATTCACTTATGAAATATTATCAATTATCTAGTAGTGAAAATGTATATTTAGAATATATTACGGGAGCATCAACACCAACTGAATTTGTAATGCGTGTAGAAGCTGTATCTCAGATTTCCGACTATTATCATCGTAAAATAGATGAATTAAATGAATTAATAACTAAAAATGAAAATTTAAAAGTTGAGTTAGCTAATAAAAAAGTTGAGTTAGAAGAAGTAATAGAAAAAAATAGTAAACTTTTAGATAGTTTAAATGATCAAATTAGTGAAATTAATGAAATAAATGAAGATATAGATTCGCAAATAAAAAATCAAGAAGCTTTAATTAAATATTATCAAACAGTATGTAGTTCTGATACACAATTATTAAGTAGTTGTGTTAGTGTTGCTGCATCCACTGGTTGGTTAAGACCATTAGTTAAAGGAAAGATAACTTCAAACTGGGGATATCGTGGTGTAATTATATCGGGAACTTCATCTTTCCATAATGGAATAGATATCGGTGGTAATAATGAAGGCACACCAATTTATGCAACTGCTAGTGGTACTGTTGCCGCTGTTACAAGAAAATCTAGTTGTGGTGGGAACATTGTCTATATTCATAATAATGTTAATGGAAAAGCTTATACAACTCAGTTTGCACATTTATTATCAATTAAAGTAAGTGTTGGTGATGAAGTAGATGTCAATACTGTTATTGGTACTGTTGGTGGTGGTCCCCAAACATGGTCATGGGATAAATGTTCTACTGGAAAACATTTACACTATGGTATTTCTACTGGTTACTATTTAGGTGGTGGTGCTGATGGCTACTCATCTTGGTCTAAATTTATTGCAAATTCCATTAAACCAACTGGATTCCCAGCAAAAGGTGTAACTTGGTATAATAGAGGTTAATAAATAAATAACTATCCGTTGTGGATAGTTATTTATTTTGTTTTTTAACTGGCATTTGGTCAGTTAACCCTTCTACTAAATCTCTTTTTCTAATTGCCTCACTATACCAAATACATTCATCTTTTTCTTTATCTTTTAACATTAAGAAATTATTTAACATTTTATAAGTTTTAGGATTCATACTTTTAATATTATATCCAGTAAGAGGGGAATCATCATCTATACGTCCTAATAAATAATCAGTTGATGTGTTTAAATATTCAGCAATTTTTATTAAAGCATCACAACTAGGTAGTGCTTTATCACTTTCATAAGCACTTATTGTTTCTTGTTTTACATTAATGGCATTAGCTAAATCAACTTGGGTAATTTTTCTTTTAATTCTAATCTTCTTTATATTATTCATAAACACCTCTCTATATAAACTATATTTATATTATATTATAAATTTTAATATATGTAAATATCATAAATATTTATGATATAATCTATATAGTGATTTTTATGCAGTTTAAAAAAATATATATTGAAATAACTAATTCTTGTAATCTTAAATGCAGCTTTTGTCCAGGTAATATGCGAAAAAAAGAATTTTTAGAATTTGATAAGTTTAAATTATTATTAGAAAAAATTAAACCATATACTAAGTATTTATATTTTCATTTAATGGGAGAGCCTTTATTACATCCTTTAATAAATGAATTTATAGATTATGCTAGTCAGTATTTTAAAATTAATATAACTACTAATGGTTACTATATTAAAAAGATTGAAAACAATAAAAATATTAGACAATTAAATATTTCTTTACAAGCTTTTAACAATGATAGTGAAGATTATTTAATGAATATTATTGAAGTTACTAATAAATTAATAAAAAATGGAACAATAGTTAATTTTCGGGTATGGAATAATACGGAAACTACTACTAAGCTAATTAATAAAATAGAAGAATATTATAAAGTTAGTATTAATGGTAATACTAAAATAAAAGATAATTTATATGTTGATTATGCTACTATATTTAATTGGCCAGATATAAATAATAATTATTATAATGAATATGGTAGTTGTATGGCACTAAGAACTCATATAGGAATACTAGTAGATGGTAGTGTTGTTCCATGTTGCTTAGATTATAATGGTAATCTTTGTTTAGGAAATATATATAAAGATAATCTTGTGGATATTTTACAATCTCCAAAAGCTATTAATTTACTTTATAATTTCAAAAATAATAAAAAAGTAGAAGAAATGTGTCGCCATTGTGATTTTTATGATAGAATAACGAAGAAAAAAGCGAGGGATAAAAATGAAAGATAAAATAATAATTAGAGGAGCACGTGAAAATAATTTAAAGAATGTTAATCTCGATTTACCAAAAAATTCATTAATAGTAATGACAGGTGTATCTGGCTCTGGAAAAAGTTCTTTAGCATTTGATACCATTTATGCTGAAGGACAGCGCCGTTTTGTAGAAAGCTTGTCAAGTTATGCTAGACAATTTTTAGGTAATTCTGATAAACCAGATGTTGATTCAATCGAGGGGTTAAGTCCTAGTATTGCAATTGATCAAAAAACAACTAATAATAATCCTCGTAGTACAGTAGGAACAGTAACGGAAATTTATGATTATTTAAAATTATTATATGCTAGAATTGGTATACCTTATTGTCCTAATCATCATGAGCCAATAATGCATCAAAGTATCGATGAAATGACTAACAAGGTTATGGAATTTCCGGAAGGAACAAAGTTAGAGATTATGGCTCCAGTTGTTCGTGATGAAAAAGGTGCTCATAAGGAACTTTTAGATGATTTACGTAAAGAAGGTTATACTAGAATTAGGTTAAACGGGGAATTACGTAATTTAGATGATGATATTGTTTTAGAAAAAAATATTAAAGATACTATAGATGTTATTATCGATCGTATTGTTTTAGCACCAGATCAAAGAAGTAGAGTTTTTGAAGCTATTGAAGCAGCAACTAACTTAGCAGATGGAATGGTTTTAATTCATATCATTGATGGGGAAGAAATTTTATGGAGTGAGAAGTTTGCATGTATTAAATGTAATTACTCTATTCCAGATTTAGAACCAAGAATGTTTTCTTTTAATGCTCCTTTTGGAGCTTGTCCAGATTGTAAAGGACTTGGATTTAAAAAAACTATTTCTAAGGATTTATTAGTACCAGATGATTCTTTATCAATAAATCAAGGCGCTATAAAGACTATGAGCGATGAACAAAATATTTTTTATACTGATGTTAAAACTGCTTGTGATTTTTATCATATAGATATGGACAAGCCTTTTAAAAAGTTAACTAAAAAAGAAAAAGATATAGTATTTTATGGCTCAAAAGAACCACTAAATTTTGTTTATACTGCTAAAAATGGAAATAAAAGAATTTCGAAAGGATATTATGAAGGGGTAATAAATAATTTAGAACGTAGATATATTGAAACAACAAGTAATTGGATAAGAGACTGGTTAGATAATTTTATGATGGAATTAGATTGTCCAACTTGTCATGGTGCAAGATTAAAAGAAAGTGTTTTAAATGTCTTTATTAATAAGAAAAATATTTACCAAATGACTCAAATGAGTATTGGTGAACTTTTAGACTTTATAAAAAATTTAAAATTAAATAAAGAAGAAAAAGAAATAAGTAATCTTATTTTAAAAGAAATTATTAATCGTCTAGAATTTTTAAAAAATGTTGGTCTTGATTATTTGACTTTAGATCGTATGGCTGGCACATTATCTGGTGGTGAATTACAAAGAATTCGTTTAGCTACGCAAATTGGTTCAAAATTAAGTGGAGTTCTATACGTTTTAGATGAACCTAGTATTGGTTTACATCAAAAGGATAACGATAAATTAATTGCTTCGCTAAAAGAAATGGTAGATCTTGGGAATACTTTAATTGTAGTTGAACATGATACTGATACGATGCTTGCAGCCGATTATTTAGTTGATGTTGGGCCCGGTGCTGGATTAAAAGGTGGGGAAATAGTAGCTTGTGGAACCCCACAAGAAGTAATGAATAATCCAAAATCTTTAACAGGTAGATATTTAGCTGGAATAGAAAAAATTGAAGTTCCTAAGAAAAGAAGAAAAGGTAATGGTAAATTTTTAGAAGTTATTGGAGCTGAAGAGCATAATTTAAAAAATATTAATGTTAAAATACCTTTAGGTAAGTTTGTCTGTGTTACTGGGGTATCTGGCTCTGGAAAAAGTTCATTAGTAAATGAAATTATTTATAAAGCAGTATTTAAAAATATATATCCAAAGTCTAAAATTATGCCTGGTAAATATAAAAAGATAAAGGGATTAGATTATATTGATAAAGTAATTCAAATTACTCAGGATCCAATTGGGCGTACACCACGATCTAATCCAGCAACGTATGTTGGCGTTTTTGATGATATTCGTGAATTATTAGCAGAAATGAAAGAATCTAAAATGCGTGGATTTACAAAAAGTCGTTTTTCCTTTAATGTCAGAGGTGGACGTTGTGAAGCTTGTTATGGTGATGGTGTAAAAAAAATAGAAATGCATTTTTTACCAGATGTTTATGTTCCTTGTGATGTTTGTGGGGGAACTAGGTATAATAAAGATACTTTACAAATTAAATATAAAGGTAAGAATATTGCTGAAATATTAAAAATGCGAGTTGAAGAAGCTGTAGATTTCTTTGAAAATGTACCAAAAATTAAACAAAAGTTAGATATTATGATGGACGTTGGTTTATCTTATGTAGAACTTGGTCAAGGAGCTCCAACTTTATCTGGTGGTGAAGCAGGACGTGTAAAACTTGCTAAAGAATTACAAAAGAAACCTACTGGTAAGAGTTTATATATTTTAGATGAACCAACAACTGGTTTACACTCCGATGATATTAAAAAACTTTTAGTAATTTTACAAAGAATTGTTGATAATGGTGATACCGTTTTAGTTATTGAACATAATTTAGATGTAATTAAAGTTAGTGATTATATAATTGATTTAGGACCAGATGGTGGTAATGGTGGTGGTGAAGTAATTGCTACCGGAACTCCTGAAGAAGTAAGTTGTAATCCAAAGTCTTATACTGGATTATATTTAAAAAAATATCTGTAAATATATAAATTTATTTGCTAAAATAATATAGAAGGTGATAGTAATGAATCCAGTTGCATTTAGTATTGGTTCTTTAGAAATAAAATGGTATTCTCTTTGTATTTTATTAGGAGCTATTTTAGCTTATATATTAATTTTAAAAGAAGCTAAGAAATTTAAAATAAATGAAGATTTTATATTTAATTTATTTTTCTATACATTGATATTCGGTATATTAGGAGCTAGATTATATTATGTTTTATTTAATTGGAATTTATATGCCAGTGACATTCCTTCAATATTTGCTATTTGGAATGGTGGTTTGGCAATACATGGGGGAATAATTGCTGGTCTTATAACTATTTATATCTATACTAAAAAACATAATGTCAGATTTTTAAAAATATTGGATATTATAGCCCCAGGCCTATTAATAGCACAAGCTATCGGACGTTGGGGAAATTTCTTTAATCAAGAAGCTCATGGAACTGCAACGACAATCTTAAATTTGCAAGAAAAATTTATACCCCGTTTTATAATTGAAGGAATGAATATTAATGGTATTTATTATGAACCAACATTTTATTATGAATCTATTTGGTGTGTACTTGGTTTTATTATTCTTCTAGTTACAAGACGTAAGAAAAATATTAAAGTTGGTACTATTTGTTCATTATATTTAATTTGGTATGGTTTAGGAAGATTTGCTATAGAAAGTATGCGTACTGATTCGTTAATGTTAGGACCATTTAAAGTAGCCCAAATTGTATCAATTGCCATGGTACTTATTGGGATAATTATAATTATTTTGAATTTTAAAAAGAGTAAATATGAAGATTTATATAATAATTATTAGGAGGAATTAAAATGTTTGATTTAATAATTATCGGTATGGGTCCGGCTGGAATTGCAGCTAGTATTTATGCTAAAAGAAGTAATTTAAAAGTACTTTGTTTAGAAAAGGGCATGATTGGTGGCGAATTAAATTATATTGACAAAATAGATAATTATCCAGGGTTAAACGATATTTCTGGTTCAGCTCTTGCCTATAAACTTTTAGAACATATAGATGAAATGAAAATTGATTATCGTTTTGAAACTGTAAAAGATATTTTAAAAAAAGACAATTATTATGAAATAGAAACAAATAAAGAAAAATATACAACTAAATATATAATTTTAGCAACGGGAAGAAAAGCTCGTAAATTAGGTTTAGAAAATGAAGATACTTTTTTAGGACGTGGTATAAGTTATTGTGCTATATGTGATGGAGCCTTTTTTAAAAATAAAGTTGTTAGCGTTGTAGGCGGTGGAATGGCTGCTTTAGAAGAAGCCTTATATTTAGCTAATATAGTTAAAAAAGTTTATTTAATACATCGTCGTGATAAGTTTAATGCAACACCAAGTATTATAGAAAAGATAATTAATAATCCTAAAATAGAAATATTATATAATGAGGAAGTTGTTAAGTTAAATGGTAAAGATCATTTAGAAAGTATTGAATTAAAAAGTGGTAAAGAAATTTTTACATCTGGTTTATTTATTTATATAGGATATACCCCAAATATTGATTATCTTAAAAATTTAGATATTTTAGGTTCTAAAGGATATGCTATCGTAGATAAAAATTTTAAAACTAAACAAGATGGTATATATGCTGTAGGAGATTTAGTTGAAAAAAATAATTATCAAATTTTATTAGCAATGGCTGATGGAATTACAGCTTCTTTAGATGTTACTAATAATCTACTCAAGTAAAGTTAATTAACTTTATTTTTTTCTATAATTGTGATAATATTTAGCCGTGGTGAAAAAATGAAAAATGCGCTTGTATATGCCTACATTGGTGATTCTATCTATGAATTTTATATTCGTAAATATTTAATTGATAGTAATATTTGTAAAATCCATGATTTACAACAAGCTAGTTTAAATTATGTATCAGCTAAGAGTCAAAGAAGAATATGTGAAACATTAATTAATGAAAAATTCTTTACAGATGAAGAATTAGATTTAATTCGTTGGGGAAGAAATCAACATGGTAGTAAAGCAAAGTCAACTGATATTGTAACCTATAGAATCGCTACAGGTTTAGAATGCTTAATAGGGTATTTATATTATGATAATAAATTGGATAGATTAAAAAGTATCATGGAAAGGATTTGTAAATTATGAAAGTATACGGTCGAAATGTTATTAATGAGTTATTAAATAGTCCTGATAAGATAAAAAAAGTATATATTAGTTCAACTATAAAAGATAAGAATATTTTAATGCATATTAAAGATAAAAAAGTAAAATATGAATTAGTAAATAATAAAATTTTAGATAGTATGGTAAAAGGAAATCACCAGGGAATAGTAGCCGTAGTAGATGATTATAAATATGTAGATTATAAAACGATGATTGGTGATGATATAATTGTTATTTTAGATCATTTAGAAGATCCTCATAATTTTGGCGCTATTATAAGGACTTGTGAAGCAGCGGGAATTAAATCAATTATAATTCCTAAAGATCGAAGTGTAAATATTACTGATACGGTTGTTAAAACTTCAACTGGGGCTTTAGAATATGTAAATGTTGCTGTTGTAACTAATTTAGTAAATGTTATTAAAGATTTAAAAAATAATGGCTATTTTGTCTATGGAGCTGAAGCAGATGGTACTCCAAGTATAGATTGTAATTATAATAATTTATCAGTTTTAGTTATAGGAAGCGAAGGTAACGGGCTTTCAAGACTTGTTAGAGAAAATTGTGATGAAATTATATCTTTACCAATGAAAGGACATGTTAATAGTTTAAATGCCTCTGTTGCTGCAGGTATTTTAATTTATGACATGATAAGAAAGAATGTTAAATAATTATAATGATTTTAATGATTCTGAACTTTGTATGTTAATAAAAGAAAATAATGAAGATGCTAAAGATATTATGTATGCTAAATATAATTATATAATTACTTCTATTATAAAAAAATATTTAAGTATTATAAAAAAATTAAATTTAGATTATCATGATGTTTATCAAGAAGCAATGTTTGGTTTCTTAGATGCTATTGATAAATATGATGAAAATAAAGATGCATCTTTAAAAACTTTTATATCATTATGTGTAACAAGAAGAATTAATGCTGCTATTATTAAAGCTAGTCGCTTAAAAAGAAAAGCAGAACAAGAAGCATTATCAATAGATTATATATATGATGATTCTAATTTATCTTTACAAGAGTTAATTAGTGATAATAATAAAAATAATCCATTAGAACAAATGACTAAGATTGAAGAGATAAATTATAAAATAAATTTAATTAAAGAAGTGTTAAGTCCTAAAGAAGAAGAAGTATTTAATTTACTATTAAATGATTTAGATTATAAACAAATTGCTATTATTTTAAATACTACGCCTAAATCTATAGATAATGCTATTCAAAGAATAAAAGCTAAAGTAAGAAAAGTTATTTATAAAGAAGAAAATTAGTTGCTTTTTTGATAAACATAGTGTATATTTTAGATAGACATGTAAAGGTCTTTTTATTTTAATTTTAATATTTGAGGTGTATTAAATGAAAAAGAATAATAAAAAAAATAAAAACAAAAATTCATTTTTAAAATCAGTAATTTCTGAATTAAAATTAGTAACTTGGGCAGAACCTAAAAATATTATTAAATATTCTCTAGCTACAATAGTATTTTGTTTAATATTATCTGGATATTTTGCTATTTTAAATTTAGCATTGTCATTTATAAAGGAGATGTTTCTATAATGGAAAAGTTATGGTATGTAGTTAATACTTATAGCGGACATGAATATAAAGTAAAAGAAAAATTAGAATCTAAAATTGAATCAATGGGTTTACAAAATAATATTTTTAGAATCGTAATTCCAGAAACTACTGAAGTAGAAGTAAAAGATGGGGAAAAGAAAGAAAAGAGAAAGAAAATGTTTCCTGGTTACATTTTAGTAGAAATGGATATGTCTGATGAATCTTGGTATATTGTTCGTAATACTCCAGGAGTTACAGGATTTATTGGTTCATCTGGTAAAGGTGCCAAACCAACTCCACTACTTCCACAAGAAATTGATAAAATTCTAGCTAATATGGGTATGAGTAGAGTTGATATTAAATCAGAAATGGCTGTTGGGGATATGGTTAATATTGTTGATGGACCATTTAAAGGTATGTCTGGTAAAGTAGATTCTATTGATATTGAAAATAATCGTTTAAATGTCTTAATAGATTTATTTGGTCAAGAAACACCTGTTGAAGTTGAACTATTTCAAGTTAATAAAGCTTAGTTTTATACTAAGTTTTTTTATGTCAAATTATTTAGTTATTATTTTATGTTTTATCTTACTATGTTAAAATAATTATTATAGGGATGTAATATTAATATGAAGAAATTTTTAAAGAATAACTATTTAGTAATTATTATTTTTATAATATGTATATTTTTAGGTTATTTTTACCTTTTTGGTGAATTTAAATCTACTTATTTAAATAGTGATGATATTAATAATGCTTTTGAAATGATGTGTCAAAGTGATGAAATGAAGACATCTAAAGAATGTCAAGATTATTTTATAAATGGACCTTATGAAGATGCCGAAAGAGATGTTTTATTTATTTTTTATTATCTTCTTGATTCTTCTCCTTTACGTATTTTAAGTTTTACAATGTCCTTTTTAATTTCATTAGTATCTTTAAAAAAAATAAGTACAATATTTAATAACGGTCAAACTAAATTATATCTAACACGTGAAAAATATTCTGTTTTTATTAAGAAAACGTTATTAAATTCTTTAAAATATATATTTTTATTTCCCATAATTTTTATTATTCTTTATCTTGGTTGTTTATGGTTAGGAAAAGGTAATTTTGATGTTAGCTACTTAATTGATAGCTCTGCTTCAATGATACCTTATCAGTATGCTAGTTTAGGACCTTGGTTTATTGTTTTATTTACTTATAGTTTAATTATTAACGTAATTATTTATATATTATTGGGTTTAATTTCTTTAAGAATAGTTAATAATTATTACGTTAGTATTATTATTTCTTATATTTTATTTTTAGTAATGGCTATATCAGGAGAAATCTTTGGAGAATTAATTTTTTATGAATGCTTTAATATAGATATTCATAACTATTTGAATTTTATAGGTATTTTTGAATTTTCTGATATACCAAACTATTATTTATATACTGGTATTAGAATATTAATTATATTTATATTAACGGGTATTATATATCTATTATATAGAAATAAAGAAAAATTAATAAATTATACTGAAAAAAAGTGGGAGATTTTAAAATGATATTGAAAATAAATGGATTAGTTAAAAATTTTAAAAATGAATCAGTTCTTAATGATATAAATTACGAATTTGTATCAGGAAATATTTATGGGATTTTAGGTCGAAATGGTTCAGGTAAAAGTGTTTTGTTAAAAATTATTTCCGGACTTTATAAACAAGATCAAGGAAAAGTTTTATTTGATGAAATAAATTATAATGATAGTAATGATTTTCCTAAAGATGTAGGTATATCTATTGAAGATCCTAGTTTTTTAAATGATTTAACTGGTTTTGATAATTTAGAATTACTCGCTTCTATTCAAAATAAAATAGGTAAAGATGATATAAATAAAATTTTGGATATTGTAAATTTAACAGAAGAAAAGGATAAGAAATATAAAAAATATTCTTTAGGAATGAAACAAAAATTATCTCTAGCTCAAGCATTTATGGAAAATCCTAAAGTAATTTTATTAGATGAACCATTTAATGGTATTGATCGAATATCTGTTGATAAAATTAAAAATTATTTAATAAATTTAAAAAAGAAAGATGTTTTAATAATTATTACTACACATATTAAAGATGATATAGCAGGATTATGCGATGTTCTTTTAGAATTAGAAGATGGAAAGATAAAAAATTATGAAGGTAGTAAAGAATAGCATAAAATATTTTTTTAAAACCGATTGGTCTAAATGGATTATTGTTTTTATCTTTTTAATATCATTATTAAGTTTAGGAGCATATCGTGATATAGTTGATTTATTTACTGCTTTATTACGTAGTTATTCTGATAATTCTTTTATTGCATTTATATTTTTAATTTTGGCGGTAAATACTTTATATTTATATAAAACACTTTTTTATAGTAATAATTATTTAATCAGAACCAATAATCGATTTAAATATTTAAAATATACGTTATTGACAAATTTAATTATAAGTTTTATTTATTATTTAATATCATTTTTATTTGTTTTACTTTTTGCTCTTTTTAAAATAAAGGGTGGTATTGATTTAAATATTATCTTTAATTATGGTATACTAGGATTTCTTTATTTTTTATATCATTATTTCAAAGTATTTATTATTTTATTTGTAATTCTTAACATTTCTAGATATATATTATTAACATTTAAAAGTCTTACATATGTTGCATTTATCTTTATCTTAATTTTATTTATTATTAACTTTAATTTTCCAATCAGTTTAGATCCAAATGCTATTTATAAATTTAATATATTATTTCCGTATTATTTTTTTCCTTTAAATTTTAATAGTTTAAAAGTTGATGCTACATATTTATTAGGAGAACTATGTATTTTATATTCATTTAATATTATTTTAAAAAATTATTATTTATATATTAAAAAAGTTAAGTTTAAATTATTAAATCTAAAATTTTTGAAATTAGAATACTATAATTTTATTAAAGATAATATAAAGTATTTTATATTGTTCTTTATTATCGAAGCTTTTATGATTTTAACATATTCATTTTTAACTCCTAATAATAATGTTATGTATTTTTCTTTAAATTTAATTAAAGCTCAAAATGATATATTTATTATTCTTAATAAATTATTTAGTATTTTGTTTATAATTTTTATTATTATTTTAAATTTGAAATATATTTATGGTTATGGTAAAGCTTATTTGATACTGAGAACAGATAATAAAAAAGTATTATTTTTTGTTATCTTATCTATTATTTTAAATATACTTTTTATCAATTTATTTTTGCTTTTTATAGGAATTATTATTTCTTTTATCAGAGGGTTGAATATTAGTTTCAATTTTAATACTTTTGTTAATATATTATTTCTAGAAATATATATCGGTTTATTAATTAATTTTATTTTCTATAATAAATATCGAATATTATGTTTCTTTAGTTTAATATTTATTATTTTATTTATAATATCGTTTAAATTACAATTAATTAACATTTTATTATTTGCAATTATATTGTTATTAAGTATAAAATTATTGAAAATTCAAGATATGGAGTAATTGTATTTTTAACTTGCAATTACTCTGTTTTTATGGTAGTATCTAGGTGCAATTAATTTTTGGTTGCATTAAGTGGGAGGGAAATGCGGAATGCCCTATACCACTTACACGGTAAAATATTTTTATAGGAGGTGTTTTTCGTGGCTAAAGAAGTCGTAAAGAAAATTAAATTACAAATTCCAGCCGGCAAAGCAACACCAGCTCCTCCAGTAGGAACTGCACTTGGACCAGCAGGAATAAATTTACAAGATTTTTGTTCAAAATTTAATGATGCTTCTAAGGATAAGATGGGCGATATTGTTCCATGTGAAGTTACAGTTTATGATGATAGATCATTTGATTTCATCTTAAAAACTCCACCAACTCCTTTCTTAATTAAGAAGGTTGCTAAGATTCAAAAAGGAAGCCAAAAGGGTGCAAATCAAGTTGTTGCAACTCTTACTAAGGATGAACTAAGATCAATAGCTGAAATGAAACTACCTGATTTAAATGCTTATGATATTGAATCTGCTATGACAATAGTAGAAGGTACTGCAAGAAATATGGGTGTTGCAATTAAAGGCGTTAATGATGCTGAATTAGCAACTCAAGGTGCCGAAGCTGCTAAAGAAGAAGCAGAAGCTAAGAAGCGTGAAGCTGAATTAGAAGAAATGACTGAATCTGCTAAGGATGCTAAATTAGGCGAAGTTGAAGTTATATCAGATAAAGATAAAGACGAAACTGAAGAAAATTAATTTTATATACATTCCGCTAATAAACCACGATTAGAAAGGAAGTTAAAGATGAAAAAAGGTAAGAAGTATGTGGAAGCTTCTAAATTAGTTGATAGTTCTAAACTTTATTCTAAAGAAGAAGCTATTAAGTTAGTTAAAGAAACTGCTATTGCTAAATTTGATAGTACAATAGAAGTTGCTATTAAACTAAACTTAGATACTAAAAAGGCTGACCAACAATTAAGAGGTTCACTTGTATTACCTAATGGTACTGGCAAAACTAAAAAAGTTTTAGTAATTGCTAAGGGTGAAGCTGCTAACCTTGCTCGTGAAGCTGGCGCTGATTATGTTGGCGATAATGACATGATTGATAAAATTCAAAAAGAAAATTGGTTTGATTTTGATGTTATCGTTGCAACTCCAGATATGATGGCAAGTTTAGGTAAAATTGGTCGTGTTTTAGGCCCTAAGGGATTAATGCCTAATCCTAAGACTGGTACAGTAACTGCAACTCCTGATAAAGCTGTTAGTGATATTAAAAAAGGTATGGTTACATATAAAACTGATTCATATGGTAACGTACATACTGTAATCGGTAAGGCTTCATTTAGTGATGATAAATTATTAGAAAATTTAGTTTATGTTTTTAATACAATTGTTAAGGTAAAACCTACTTCTGTAAAGGGAAACTATATTGAAAATATTTCAGTATCATCTACAATGGGACCTGGAGTTAAAGTTGATAAAAACTCATTTGAAAAATAATTAATTTAGTTAAAAAAGCAATTACCAAAGACAGTAAGTGTAAAAGTAAATCTTACCGAGGGAAAACTTGATTTAAGTATTCTTTACTTGATTAAGACTCCCTTTTGGGAGCTTTTTTATAAATATAATAGAGGGAGATAATTTCTATGGCAAGTAAAAAAATTCTTGAAGCTAAGACAAAAACTGTTGAAGAGATTACTTCTAAGATTAAAGATTCTGAATCTGTAATTTTATTTACTTATCAAGGATTAACAGTTTCTGAATTAAGTAGCTTAAGAAGAACATTAAAAGATGCTAATGGTGAATTAAAAGTTTATAAAAACACATTAGTAAAGCGTGCTCTTGATGGTCTAGGAATTAAACTTGATGAAGAATTTCTTCAAGGGCCAAATGCAATTGTATTTGGAAAAGAATTATTAGAACCAATTAAAGCAATTAGCAAGTTTGCTAAAGAACATGATAATGCGACTATTAGAGTCGGAATTATAAGTGGCGATGTTGCTTCTCTTGATGTTATTAATGAATATGCTAATATTCCATCACGTGAAAGCTTGTTGACACAACTTGCTGGTGGTATGATTCAATATGTTAGAGATTTATCAATTGCATTGAATTTATACTCAGAAAAATTAGAAAAATAAGTATAGGAAAGGAATTTTAAAAATGGCTAAATTTACAAAAGAAACATTTATTGAAGGTTTAAAGGAAATGACTATTCTTGAAGTTAAAGAATTAGTTGATGCAATGAAAGAAGAATTTGGAGTTGATCCAAGTGCTGTTGCAGTAGCAGCTGCTCCAGCAGCTGCAGCAGAAGCTGTAGTTTCTAATAAGAATGTAGTTCTTAAAAATGCTGGCGCTACTAAAATTGCTGTAATTAAGATTATTAAAGAAGTTTGTGGCTTAGGTCTAGTTGAAGCAAAAGCTTTAGCTGATAATGGTGGAAATATTAAAGAAAACGTTTCTCCAGAAGAAGCTGAAAAGATTAAAGCTCAATTAGAAGAAGCTGGTGCTGAAGTTGAATTAGTAGATTGCTAATTTAATCTTTATGTAATTAAACTGTGGATAACTCTAAAGTTATCCACAGTTTTTAGTTGTTATTGATTAAAAAAAATACTTATTATATAATTGACTTGAGGTGTAACATGAAATTAGATAATAAAGGTTGGGGGTTATCTACTTTATTGATTTGCTTTTGTATTATTTTATTTTTTTTAATTATAAGTGTTTATTATGCACATACTTTTTCAACCAAAATTGATAATGAACAAAATGAATCGGAAGAATTAAATAATAATTATTACAAAGAATTAGAAAGTAATATTAATTTTATTGTAAATGATTATATAAATAGTGGAAAAATAGTTGTTAATAATGGCTCAACAACATTACTAGGATTAAGTGAATTAAAACAACTAGGATTTATTGAAAATATTATTGATGAGGTAACCAAAAATGAATGTAGTGGTTATGTAATAATTAAAAATATAAATAATGTTATGGATATTAATTCTTATTTAAAATGTGATAATTATATAACGGAGGGATATAATGGATAGTTTAAAAAAGATGAAAAAGATATCTGTTATCTGGGGAATTGTAATGATATTGATTTTTGGATTATTAACATTTGTAGCTTTAAATTGGAAAAAATCTGATAGAGAATATAAAAAGTTAGAGGAATTATTAGTAAGTAAAGTGACTTCTTATTATGAATCAAAGTATTCTTACCCAACTGGTATGGAAGTAGTAACCATATCATTGTCTGAGTTAAAAGAAAATAATATTTTAGATGAACTTAAGTATAACGATGATGTATGTGATGGCTATGTTAAAGTGTCATTTGATGGTGTTATTAATTATAAGGGATATATAAAGTGCAATAATTATGTTACTAAAGGCTACATTGAAGCTTGACAATCCATTTTCTTAATGATATATTATTTTTGAATTTTATGGGCAGTTCTATCTATGGTAGAACTGAACTTAAATTATAATTTGATACACCAGGATGTGTGTATATGGAAGGAGGAAAAAATGACTACAATTAATCAACTTGTTAGAAAAGGAAGAAGTAAGAAGGTTAAGAAAAGTAAGAGCCCTGTTTTAAATATTGGTTTTAATTCAATGGAAAGAAAAGAAACTGAAGTTAACAGTCCTCAAAAAAGAGGTGTTTGTACAAGAGTTGGTACTCGTACACCAAAAAAACCAAACTCAGCATTGAGAAAGTATGCACGTGTTAGACTTTCAAATGGTCGTGAAGTTGATACTTATATTCCTGGAGAAGGACATAATTTACAAGAACATAGCGTAGTATTAATACGTGGTGGTCGTGTAAAAGACTTAATCGGTGTTAGATATCATATTGTACGTGGTACACTTGATACACAAGGTGTTAATAATAGAAAACAAGGCCGTAGCAAATATGGTACAAAAAAGCCAAAAAATAAATAGTTAAGGAAGGAGATAATTATGCGTAAAAGACGTGCAATAAAAAGAGACGTATTACCTGATTCTTTATATCATTCAAAAGTAGTTACAAAACTTGTAAATACTATTATGATTGATGGTAAAAAGGGTACGGCTGAAAAGATTCTTTATGATGCATTTGATATAATAAAGAAGCAAACAAACCAAGAACCTCTAGATGTTTTTACTGAAGCAATGAAAAATATTAAACCTGCTTTAGAAGTAAAATCAAGAAGAGTTGGTGGTTCAAATGTACAAGTTCCAATTGAAGTATCTGATGATAGAGCTCAAGCATTAGCATTACGTTGGCTAGTTAATTATGCTAAATTACGTAATGGAAAAGGAATGGCTATTAATTTAGCAAATGAAATAATGGATGCTGCTAAAGGTGTTGGTGGCGCTGTTAAAAAACGTGAGGATACTCATAAGATGGCAGAAGCTAATAAGGCATTTGCTCATTATAGATGGTAGGTAATTATGGCAAGAGATGTTTCAATAGATAAAGTAAGAAATATTGGTATTATGGCTCATATTGATGCCGGGAAAACCACTTTTACCGAAAGAATTTTATTTCATACTGGTATAACTCATAAAATAGGAGAAACACATGATGGTGAATCTCAAATGGACTGGATGGAACAAGAAAAAGAAAGAGGTATTACAATTACTTCTGCTGCTACTACAGCTCATTGGAAGGGATATCGTTTAAATATAATTGATACCCCGGGACATGTTGATTTTACTGTTGAAGTTCAAAGAAGTTTAAGAGTATTAGATGGTTCAATTTGCCTTTTAGATGCTAATGCTGGTGTTGAGCCTCAATCAGAAACAGTATGGCGTCAAGCTACTGAATATAAAGTTCCAAGAATGATTTTTGCTAATAAAATGGATAAAATAGGAGCTGATTTCCAATTTACACTTGATACTATTAAATCAAGATTAAATGTTAATTATGCCCCAATTCAATGGCCAATAGGAGCAGAAAATGAATTTAATGGAATTGTTGATTTAATTACTAGAAAAGCTTACCATTATGATGGTGAGGAACACGAAAATCCAACAGAGATTGAAATCCCAGCTGATATGGTTGATTTAGTTGAAAAGAAGAGAACTGAATTAATTGAAAAAGCTGTTGAATTTGATGATGCTTTAATGGAAAAATATTTAATGGGAGAGGAATTAACTGTTGAAGAAATAAAAGGGGCAATTCGTAAAGGTGTTTTGGCTGCTGAGTTTTTCCCCGTAATGTGTGGTAGTGCGCTATCTAATATTGGTGTAAAGCTTGTGCTAGATGCTATTATCGATTATATGCCAGCACCAACAGATATTCCTGCTATTGAATGTTTTGATAAAGATGGCAATGATGTTTTAAGACATCCAAGTGATTCTGAACCATTTACTGCTTTAGCATTTAAGATTATGACAGATCCATTTGTTGGCCGTTTAGCATTCTTTAGAGTTTATTCTGGACATCTTTCGAGTGGTTCATACATATTAAATTCTACTAAGAATGTTAAAGAGAGAGTTGGTCGTATATTACAAATGCATGCAAATAATCGTAAGGAAATAACTGAAGTTTATTGCGGTGAAATTGCTGCTGCTGTTGGTTTAAAATCTACTACAACTGCTGATACATTATGCGATGAAAAAAATCCTGTAATTATGAAGGGTATGGAATTCCCATTACCAGTTATTGACGAAGCTATTGAACCAAAATCAAAAGCTGATGTTGATAAAATGGGTATAGCTCTACAAAAGTTAGCAGAAGAAGATCCAACATTTAAATATTCAACTGATTTTGAAACTGGTCAAACAGTTATTAGTGGAATGGGCGAATTACATTTAGAAGTATTAGTTCGTCGTATGAAAGATGAATTTAATGTTGATGTTAATGTTGGTCGTCCACAAGTTGCTTATCGTGAAACAATTACACAAATGGGTGAATGTGAAGGTAAGTATATTAAACAATCTGGTGGACGTGGACAATACGGTCATGTTTGGGTTAGATTTGAACCAAATCCAGGAAAAGGTTATGAATTTGTTGATGCTGTTGTAGGTGGTGTAGTTCCTCGTGAATATATTCCAGTTACAGATAAAGGTTTACAAGAAGCTTTAGCAGGTGGTGTACTTGCTGGATATCCAATGGTCGATATTAAAGCAACACTTTTTGATGGTTCATACCATGATGTCGATTCATCAGAAATGGCATTTAAAATTGCTGCATCATTAGCTGTTAAAGAAACTAAAAATAAATGTAAACCAGTTATTTTAGAACCAATTATGAAAGTTGCTGTTACTGTTCCAGAAGAATATATGGGTAATGTAATGGGTGACTTAACAAGTCGTAGAGGTCGTCCACTTGGTCAAGAATCTCGTGGCAATGCTTTACAAATTATGGCAATGGTTCCACTAGCTGAAATGTTTGGGTATGCAACTGCTTTAAGAAGTAATACTCAAGGTCGTGGAAACTTTGTTATGGAACTAGATCATTACGATGAAGTTCCAAAATCTATTGCTGAAGATATTATTAAGAAAAATAGTGTTAACTAAAAATAATGCTTGCAAAAAATTAAAGCTTTAGATAAAATATATATGTATTTAAGAAGGAGGAAAAAATTATGGCAATTGGAGTTTATGATAGAGCTAAAGAACATTTAAATGTTGGTACTATCGGACATGTAGATCATGGTAAAACTACTTTGACTGCTGCTATTACAAAATATTTCGGAAAATTTGTTGATTATGCAGATATCGACAAAGCTCCAGAAGAAAGAGAAAGAGGTATTACTATTAATACCGCTCATGTTGAGTATGAAACTGAAAAACGTCATTATGCTCACGTAGACTGCCCAGGACATGCTGATTATGTTAAAAATATGATTACTGGTGCAGCTCAAATGGATGGTGCTATCCTAGTTGTTTCTGCAACTGATGGCCCTATGCCACAAACTAGAGAACATATTTTACTTGCTCGTCAAGTTGGTGTTCCAAAGATTATTGTATTCATGAATAAGGTTGATCAAGTTGACGATCCAGAATTACTTGATTTAGTAGAAATGGAAATTCGTGAATTATTAGGAGAATATGGTTTTGATTCAGAATGTCCTATCATTCGCGGATCTGCTCTTAAAGCTCTTGAAGGTGATGAATCTGATATTGGTGCTGGTGCTATTAGAAAGTTAATGGAAGCTTGTGATTCATATTTTGATGTGCCAGTTAGAGATTTAGATAAACCATTCTTAATGAGCATTGAAGATGTATTTACAATTTCAGGACGTGGTACAGTTGTTACTGGACGTGTTGAAAGAGGTCAATTACATCTTAATGATGAAGTAGAAATCGTTGGATTAAAGGAAACTAAGAAGACTGTTGCAACTGGTATTGAAATGTTTAGAAAATCTTTAGATGTTGCAATGGCTGGTGATAATGCTGGTGTATTATTACGTGGTATTAATAGAGATGAAGTTGAAAGAGGACAAGTTCTTGCTAAACCAGGATCTGTTACTCCTCATCATAAATTTACTGCTAAGGTATATGTACTAAGCAAAGAAGAAGGCGGACGTCATACTCCATTCTTCTCAAATTACAGACCACAATTCTATTTTAGAACAACTGATGTTACTGGTGTAATCGAATTACCTGCTGGTGTTGAAATGGTTATGCCTGGTGATAATGTTGACATGACAGTTGATTTAATTGCTCCTGTTGCACTAGAAGTTGGTACTAAGTTCTCTATTCGTGAAGGCGGACGTACTGTTGGTGCTGGTTCTGTTGTAGAAATTATTGAGTAATAAATTTAAGGTTCAGATTGCTGAACCTTTTTTGTTGACTTTATTATTTATTAAGGTTAGAATAATGTTAAGGAGAATCGATATGAAAGAAAGCAAAAAAATTGTTAATACTATGACTATATTTTCTATAATAGGAGATATTTTATTATTATTGCTAGGTTCTTATTTTGCTCTAAATCCAACTATTTCCGCTTCGTTTATGGGCTATATGTTTGGAATAGCATTAATTATTACAGGTGTTTATAATTCTATTAAATATGTTGTCAATTTTGAAGTGAGTAAATTTTTTATAAATAGTCTTATTTATGGAATAATAAGTATATTAGCAGGAATTATAATTGTTTTTAATCCTTTCTCATTTGCTAATATTGTAAGTATAATGTTAGGAATATGGTTAATTATTTCTTCTATATTCCGTGGTACTCTTGTTTGGCAATTAAAGAAATATAATGAAGAAATTTGGCCAATTTCATTAACTATATCTCTTCTAACTTTGATACTAGGTATTTTAGTTCTAATTAATCCATTTGAATCATACCTTTTATTAACAACTTTTATTGGTATATTAATTGCTTGTTATGCAGCAAGTGATATATTACAACAATTACTATTTAGAAAAAGACTTAATGAGATAATTAAAATTTTTTATAGATAAGCATTTTGTATGCTTTTTTTATATTTAAATTAAAATTAAAGATAAATTATTTTGGTTGATAATATTAAAGAAATGGATTATACTATGTATTGTAAAAGGTGGTAAAAATGAAAATAAGTAAAGTTTTTGGAAGAGAAATTTTGGATTCAAGAGGTAATCCTACTGTTGAATGTGAAGTGACTTTAGAAAATGGTGTTAGTGCTATTGCATCAGTACCATCAGGCGCTTCTACAGGAAGTCGTGAAGCACTAGAGTTACGTGATAATGATATGAATCGTTACCATGGTAAGGGTGTATTAAAAGCTGTAGACAATATAAATTCTATTATTGGACCCAAATTAGTTGGTATGGAAATATCTCAAAATAAAGTTGATTCTATATTAAACTCTTTAGATGGAACTGATAATAAATCTAATTTAGGGGCTAATGCTACATTAGCTGTTTCATTAGCTTGTTTAAGAGTTCAAGCAAAAGCAATGAATAAAGAATTATATGAATTTGTTAGTGGTGGAAAAATTACCCTTCCTATTCCAATGATGAATATTGTAAATGGTGGAAAACATGCTAATAACGATTTAGATATTCAAGAATTTATGATAGTTCCAGTTGTTAAAACATTTAAAGAAAGATTAAGAGCTGGTTCAGAAATTTTCCATACATTAAAAAGTATTTTAGCTAACCAAGGTTTTTTAACTACTGTTGGTGATGAAGGTGGTTTTGCACCAAATTTGAAGAGTAATGAAGAAGCATTACAATTGATTGTTAAAGCTATAAATGATTCTGGTTACAAATCAGGTGAAGATGTATTTATAGCATTAGATGTAGCTGCAAGTGAAATTTATGATAAAGATACTAATACATATAGTATTGATGGGAAAAAATTAACACCAGAAGAATTAACTAATTATTATCTTGATTTAATTCATCGTTATCCAATTGTAAGTATCGAAGATCCTTTTATGGAAGATGATTTTGATAATTTTAGTAAATTAACTAAACTTATTGGTGAAAAAATTATGTTAGTTGGTGACGATTATTTTGTTACTAATAAAAAATATTTAGAGCTTGGTATTTCTAAACATGCTGGTAATACAATTTTGTTAAAAGCAAATCAAATTGGTACTATTACCGAAATGATAAATACTATTATAACTGCTAAAAAGAATAATTATAAAATGATTATTTCTCATCGTAGTGGGGAAACAGAAGATACATTTATTGCTGATTTAGCAGCTGGATTTAATATTCCTTATATTAAAACTGGATCATTATCACGTGGAGAGAGAATTGCTAAATATAATCGCTTATTAAGAATTGAAGAAAGAGTTATGAATAAATAACTTTTATTGAAAAAATAATAAATGTATGGTATAGTTTTTAAAGGAAATGGAGTGCTTTATGGAAACTATATTATTGGTTGTTTCGATATTATTAATTGCAATTGTATTGCTACAAAGTAATAAGGCTAGTGATGCTGGTCAAATTATAACTGGTGGTAATGAGGCCTTGTTTACACATCAAAAAGAACGTGGTTTAGAACTTTTAATTAGTCGTTTAACTCTTATTTTAGGGGTTTTATTCTTCGTTATATCTCTTATTATGTTTTTACAGAAATAGTCGTAATTTCGACTTTTTTGTTATGGAGGAAACTATGACTTACAAAAATGGTTTTACAATTGTTGAACTTTTGGCGGTATTAGTTATTATGGCTTCAGCTGGTATTGTTATTAGTATGAATATGCAAGGATTAGAATCTCGAGATAATAATGATAATAAAATAGAGAATATTCGTAGGATTGAGGAAGCTGCTTGCAGTTATGTAGATAAAATTGATTTTGATTTAGATGGTAATGGTAAAGATCGTGATTACTGCATGGATACTAATGAGTGTAATATTACTTTAGCTGAATTAATTAGACAAGGTTATATAGATGAAGATTTATACTATGATGATGAAGGCCATTATTATCGTGATTTTAAGGATGATATTATAGTTGAAGTTCGCTGGATTGATACTGACGAATATAAAGTGAAAAAGTGTAGTTGTAAAATTGATGGGCATGATTGTATAGAATAAGTAAAATTTTATTAAGTTTTACTTTTTTTATTTCATTTATGTTAAAATTATAATGAAAGGAATGATTTTTATTAAAGATAAATTATTAAAAATATTAGAAAATATTCATGAAGCTAAAAGTTTAATAGAAATTAATGACTTATTAAATTTAAAAACAGTTGATGAATTAAAAGAATTACAAAATATTTTAAAAGAATTAGTAGATGATTATACAATATACTATACTAAAAAAGAAAAATATATTCTTTTAAAAAACTGTCCTAGTTTAAAGATTGGCAAAATTTCAGTTAATAAAAAAGGATTTGGCTTTTTAATTCTACCTAATGAAGAAGATTTATATATTGATGATGATAATTTAGGCGATGCTATTGATGATGATATCGTTTTATGTGAAAAATTCAAACGTGGATTAAAAGAGGAAGCACGTGTATTAAAGGTTGTAAAACGTGAATTAAAAAATCTTGTAGGTGAAGTATATTATGAAAATGATATTCCTTACTTAAAATTAGATGACAATAAAAAAGATATTAAAGTTAAATTAGATAAAGAATCTGCTTCTCAATGTGTAGCTGGACATAAAGTTTTAGTTTCAGTAGAAAAGGAAATAAAGAATCATCTTTATTTAGGCCGTGTTTTAAAAATAATTGGCCATAAAGATGATCCTGGAGTTGATATTTTAAGTATAGCGTATAAATATAGTATTTATAGTGATTTTCCTGAAGCAGTATTAAACGAATTAGAAGATTTACCTATTACAGTAAGTAAAGAAGAATTAATAAATAGACGTGATTTAACAGATAAGATTATTTTTACTATAGATGATGATAGTACTAAAGATATCGATGATGCTATTAGTCTTGAAATGGATAATGATAATTATGTACTTGGTGTTCATATTGCTGATGTATCTCATTATGTAAAAGAAAATACTGCATTAGGTGATGAAGCATTTTTAAGAGGAACTTCTTCTTATTTAGCTGATACAGTTATACCTATGCTGCCTCATCAATTATCTAACGGGATATGCTCTTTAAATGAAAATGTAATACGTCTTACATTTAGTTGTGAAATGGTTTATGATTCAAATGGTAAGTTATTAGATTATGATATATTTCCTAGTTTTATAAAAAGCAGTAAGAAAATGACATATAAAAAGGTAAATGATATTTTAATGCGTGATATTGTTGATCCTGAATATGCAAAATATAAAGATATCTTATTAAAAATGAATGAATTAGCGCATATTCTTCGTAAATATAAAGAAAAAAGGGGATATATTGATTTTAATTTAGATGAAGCAAAAATTATTCAGGATAGTAGTGGAAAAGCAATTGATATTCAAAAAAGAATACGTGAAGATGGTGAAAAATTAATTGAAGATTTTATGATTGCGGCAAATGAATGTGTAGCTACTCATATATATAATATGGATTTACCATTTATTTATCGAGTTCATGAAACCCCAAAACCTGAAAAAATAGAAGAATTTTTAACAATGATTAAATTATTAGGTTATAAAACAAGAACTAATTTAAAAAATATTACACCCCATACTATGCAAAATTTATTAGCTGAATTAGCTGGAGTAAAAGAATTTAAAACTTTATCAAGTATGCTTTTAAGAAGTATGCGTAAAGCTGTGTATTCTAAAGATAATATAGGACATTTTGGAATTGCTTCGAGTGCTTATACGCATTTTACGTCACCAATAAGAAGATTTCCAGATTTAGAAGTTCATCGTCTTTTAAAAAAATATTTAGTTGACCAAGATTTTTCAATGACTACTATTGATAATCTAAATACTTCACTAGATGAAATCGCTGATCATTCTTCTGAAAGAGAGGTTGCTGCTCAAAACGCTGAACGTGATGTTGATGATATGAAAATGGCTGAGTATATGGAAAGTCATGTAGGCGAAGAATATATAGGAAAAATAAGTTCAGTAACAAATTTTGGCTTTTTTGTCCAATTAGAAAATTTAATAGAAGGTTTAGTTCACGTTAGTACTTTAAAAGGTGATTATTATAATTATGTTCCGGAACTTTTAAGCATAGTTGGTAAAAGTACTAAAAAAGTTTATCGATTAGGTGATGAGATAAAGGTTAAATGTGTAGCAGCTTCTAAATACACATCTTTAATTGATTTTGAGGTGATTGAAGATAATGGAAATAATAAATCGCAAAGCAAAGTATAATTATTTTATTGAGGATCGTTATGTAGCAGGGATTGAACTAAAAGGAACAGAAATAAAAAGTCTTCGCAAAAATTCTTGTGATTTGAGTGATGCTTTTGTAATTATAAAAAATAGTGAAGCTTTTTTATTAAATGCATATATTGCTAAATACGATGAAGGAAATCAATTTAATCATGAAGAAAGAAGAACAAGAAGATTATTACTTCATAAATCAGAAATAAGAAAGATTTTAATTGCAAGTCAAAAAGATGGCTATACGCTTGTTCCTCTTAGAATATTTTTAGTAAATGGAAAAGCTAAAGTAGAAATTGGAATTTGTCGTGGCAAAAAAACATATGATAAAAGAGAAACAATAAAAAAACGAGATTTGGAAAGAGAAATAAGAAGACGATATTAAATTGATATATAGTCATATTTATGGTATATTAATGGTAATAAGAGGATAGATAATATGAGAAGATTAAAGAAAAAAAATGTAATTATTATTGTTTGTTCATTAGTTATTTTAGCTATAATTGTCGTTTTTGCATTTGTCATCCTTAATAATAAAAGCGATATGAACGGTACATCGAGCCAAGATGAATCAGCTACCGAAGAACCAATAAAAAAATTACAGATAATCAATGAAGACTCAAATTCCAGACCTTATGCAGTTATGATAAATAATCATCCTCAAGCTCGTGCTCATCATGCTGGCTTACAAGATGCTTATATAATTTATGAAATGATAGTCGAAGGAGGATTAACTCGTTATCTTGCTTTATTTAAAGATCAAGATACTGAAAAAATTGGTAGTGTTCGTTCTAGTCGTCATTATTTTTTAGATTATGCTCTTGAAAACGATGCTATATATGTTCACTGGGGTTATTCTCCTCAGGCCAAAAGTGATATAAAAAGTTTAAACATTGATAATATTGATGGTTTAGTATATGAGGGTAAATATTTTTATCGTGATCGTAGTTTAGGCGTTGCCACTGAACATACAGGATTTACTACTATGGAGTTTTTAAAAGAAGCTACGGAAAAATTAAAATACCGTGATACAAGTAATCAAGACACGTTATTAAATTATACGACTGATGTTGTTGATTTAAGTAGTAAAGAGGATAGTATAGTAGCTGATGAAGTTACTATTAAATACTCTTCTTCTGTAACCGATAAATATGTTTATGATAGTACTTTAGGCGTTTATAAAAGATATGTTAATGGTAAAGAACACGTTGATGATGTTACCAAAGAACAATACACATTTAAAAATATTATAACCTATCAAGTAGAAAATGATACTATTAGTGGTGATGATAAAGGTAGACAAGAATTTTATAATGTTAGTGAAGGAACTGGGTATTATATAACAAATGGTTATGCAATAAAAATAAAATGGTCTAAAAAAGATCGTAGTTCTCAAACTAAGTATACATATTTAAATGGTGAAGAAATTGAAGTTAACGATGGTAATACATTTATTCAAATTCAACCTAAAAATCAGAAATTGGAAATAAAAGAAAATAATGAGAATAATAATTAATAGGGAGTTATTATGAATAAAATAGGTGAGATATTAGGGAATTTTTATATATTATTTATTGCGATTACTATTTTTTTGATTTTAGCACTTATTGGTTATTTTATTGATCAAAAACATCCCGATGAACCTAAAAAGAAAGTGTTAGATTCAGCTGAGGAATTAGAAGCTAAACTAGCTAATGCCAAAGGAAAAACATTTAGTGCTGCTGTTAAAAATGATAATGCAAGCAGTTCTTTAGATAGTAATACTAACAATTCAAATATTTAATATAATTAAGGTAACTTTGATGTTACTTTTTTTGCTTTATTAAAATGAGTAGAAAAGTGATTAATAATTTGCTATAATATGAAAAGTAGAAAGTGAGATGTTGCTATGACATTGCAAACAATTTGGAGTTTAATTACTAAAGTAATTGATATTTCCTTAGTTTGGATGATGTTTTATTACATATTAAAAAATATTAAAAATAACGTCAAAATGGTACTTATCGTAAAAGGTGTAATCCTTATTTTAGTTATTAAATTAATAAGTAATCTTTTAAATCTTTATACAATAGGATTACTTTTAGAATATATTGTTGAATGGGGACCACTTGCTATTATTGTTATCTTTCAACCTGAAATTAGAAATGTTTTGGAATCAATTGGACGAACACAATTATTAGGAAGGCATAAGGTATTAACCGTTGATGAAAGAGAACGTGTTGTCTATGAAATAATGGATGCTATTGAATATTTAAAGAAAAATCGAATTGGTGCTTTAATTGTTATTGAAAGGGATATGTCTTTACAAGAATATATAACACCAGCAACAAAAGTTTATGCTGATTTAACAAGTCCATTATTAGGCACAATATTTTTTCCAAATAGTCCTTTACATGATGGTGGTGTAATTATTGAAGGTGATCGAATTACTTGCGCGGGTGCTGTATTTAAAACTAGCATGAATCCTTCTATTTCTAAACGTTTAGGAACAAGACATCGTGCAGCTTTAGGAATAGCTGAGGAAACTGATGCAATAGCACTAGTTGTTTCTGAAGAAACAGGGAGATTGTCTATTGCTGTAGATGGTGAACTAAAATATAATTTAACTTTAGATGAATTTAGAATGATTTTAGTTGATGAATTGAAACCAAAAACAGAATTATTTTATAATGCAGATGAGTCATTAGAAGGTGAAGGTGAAGATAATGAGTAAAATATTTAAGCTCATACTATCTTTATTCAAATGGTTATATAAAATATTAGATAAATTTATAGTTACTCCAATTAGTAAGCTAATATATAATTTAAATAAAAAGATTCAAAAAAATAATGGTAAGTTAGAAAAAATTCTAAATCGTCCTAATATGTTACTATATATGTCTTTAATTTTTGCAGTAGTAGTATTTTTACTAATTGATTCTAAAGTAATTACTTTAGTTGAAACTGAGGCAGAAATTATAACTAATCAACCAATTAAGGTAGAATATAATAGTGAAGCATACGTTATAGAAGATTTACCAGAAACGGTAGATATAACATTGATAGGTAGAAAAAGTGATTTATATTTAGCTAAGCAATTAGGAGAAAATGAAGTTGTGTTAGACTTAACTGATTATGGTGCTAGAGATGAACCTTATCGTGTAAAATTAAGTTACAATCAGACTATAGATTCATTAGATTATAAATTAGATCCGTCATATGTTTATGTAACTATAAAAAAGAAGATATCAAGTTTAAAATCTATAACTTATGATGTTATTAATCAAGATAAATTAAATGAAATAGCCCCAGAACTTAGTGTCGCAAATGTAGAACTAAGTAAAACTGAAGTGGTTGTTAAAGGAAGTCAAGATACTCTTGATAAGATTGCTACTGTTAAAGCGTTAATAGATTTAAATAATGAAAAATTTACTGCTAAAGGAACTTATACATTAGATTCCGTACCTATTGTTGCATATGATGAAACTGGTAATATTTTATCTAATGTTGAAATAGTACCAAACAATATTAGTGCTACTATAGAATTTACATCTTATAGCAAAGAAGTTCCTGTTGAAATTTTAACTGTAGGCACACCAGTTTCAGGTAAAGCTATTAGTGGAATTACAATTAATGGTGAATCAGATTTTAAAGTTACCATTTATGGAGAACAAGAAGCATTAGAATCAATTGATAGTGTACCTGTAACTATTGATGTTACTGATTGTGGTGCAAATGGATACAAAGAATACCATGCTCCATTGCAAAAACCAAGTGGTGTTAGATATATGCCTAATACAAGCGTTGATATTCATGTTTCGTTTGGCGAAGCAAAGCAAAAAACAATTGAAAATGTTCGTATAAGTGTTATTCAGCCTAACAAAGAAGGTCTTGTTGCTAACGCTACTTCAAGTGCATCTGTTAATGTTCAGGTTATTGGAGTTCAATCTGTTATTGATTCGATAGATGCTAGCTCAATATATGCCTACATTGATTTAAGTGATTATACAGTTGGTAATTATTCTGTACCAGTAATGGTTAATGGAAGTAATCAGATGGCTACTTATATCGTTTCCTCAACTGTTGATATATCGATTGTAAATACTAAATAATCATAAAAAAACGACATTCGTTATTGAAATGCCGTTTTTTTAATCTTCATTATGTTCAATATCCATAAATAAAAGACCAATATTTATCAAGCCACATATACCCACTATTATATAAATTGCATTTTGAAGCATTTCACTAAATTCAAATAGTGTATAAACTAGATTAAAATTAAATAATCCAATTAATCCCCAATTTATAGCTCCAATTATTGTAAATACTAGGCATATTTTTTGTAATATTTTCATATAACCTCTCCTCTAATTCTATTATGGTCAAAATCGTGAATAATATTCATTTCAATAAATATAATTAGATTAGAAAAGGAGTTATACAATGAAGAAAATAATAGTTTTGTTTTTCGCCATAATATTGCTTAGTGGATGTGGCAAAAGTAACGAGGAAAAAGTCTTTGATAAATTTAAATCTTCTGTTAATGAAAGTAAGTCTTATTTACTTAATGGGAGCTTAGAAATTTATAATGATCAAGATACATTTAACTATGCAATTACTGTTGGTTATAAGAAAAAAGATATGTATAAAGTATCGTTAACAAATCAAGTTAATTCTCATCAACAAATCATTTTAAAAAATGAAGATGGTGTTTATGTAATTACACCAAGTTTAAATAAAAGTTTTAAATTTCAAAGCAATTGGCCAGACAATAGTTCACAATCTTATATTCTAGAATCAATTTTAAATGATTTAAGCAATACAGAAAATAAAGAGTTTAGTGAAAATGATGAATATTATATTTTAAAAAGTTCTGTTAGTTATCCTAATAATAAATCTTTAACTTATCAAAAACTATATTTTAATAAAAATAATGAATTAAAAATGAATGAGGTTTATGATAATAATGATACTATGAGGATTAAAGTTGTATTTGATAGTATAGATTATAAGGCGGATTTAGATGATGAATATTTTAGCTTAGATAAATCTATTGATACTAATTGTTGTAATTCATCTGAAGCACCGACATCAGATTTTGAAGATATATTATACCCATTATATATTCCAAGTGATACATATCTTACTACAAAAGAAACTATAAATACTGAGAATGGTAATCGGGCAATATTAACATTTGGTGGCTCAAAAGAATTCGTTTTAGTAGAAGAAGGTAGTGTTGCCAATGAAGAATTTGAAGTTATTCCAATTTATGGTGATCCATTAATGTTAAATGGCTCTATAGGGGCTTTAAGTGGTAATTCAATTTATTGGACGCACAATAATGTAGATTATTATTTAGCTGGTTCTGATCTTTCACAAGAAGAACTTCTAAATGTAGCTAATTCTATTTCTAATACAATTGTAACTGAAAAATAACCCTTTACTTTTATAAATAAAATAGATTATAATTACTTTAGGTGATTATATGTCAGCAAATAACGAAGAAATGAAAACGATAAAGCAGTTTATAATAACTTTAATAATACTAATTATAATAGTTTTAGGCATTTATTTTTTTACAAAACTTTTTGTTACAAAGGAAGATACTGATACAACAACAACTGATGTTGATTATATAAATCCTAAAATGGCAATTGTAGGTACTATGCTAAAAAAAAGTGAAGATAATTATTACGTTATTTTATATAATACTGAAGATGATGATGCCTCGACTTATGCTGCATTGCTAAATAAATATTCAGCTAAAGATGATTATGTTACTACTTATCGCGTTGATTTGTCTAATCCTATGAATAGTAAATACATAGCTGAAGGTAGTGATGTTAATACACAATCAGATACCTTAAGTGATTTAAGATTTGGGGCAATAACTTTGTTAGAAGTTAAAAATGGTAAAATTATTGATTCATTTGAGTCAGTTGAAAGTATTGAAAAAGAGTGGAAACTAAGCTAAATTATTAGCTTTTTTTCTTACTTTAAAAAATAATTAAAATATGCTATTATAAAAATAGAGGGAAAGATGAAAAGTAAAAAAAATGTATTCAGTATTACTGAAATAATAGTTATTGTAATTGTAACAAGTTTAGTTAGTGCATTATCTGCAGGTTTAATAATAACTAATAGTTTTCAAAATAATTCTGGCATATCTTATTTAAATTTGGTAAACGATAAAAATTTAAAAGAATTTTTAAGTGTATATGGAAATATTTTATCTGGCTACTATGAAGATGTTGATCCTGAGGCAGCAATAAATAGTGCAATACAAGGTTTAACCACTTATTTAGGTGATAAATACACTACATATATGACTGAAGAAGAAGCTACAGCCTTAGATAATTCGTTAAAAGGTACATATGAAGGTATTGGAATATCAATGAGTGTAAATGATCCTCAGATAGTATATGAAGTATATGAAAATACGCCAGCTAGTAAGGCAGGTATTTTAAAACAAGATAAAATATTAAAGATAAATGGTATTGATATAACCGGGTTAAGTACTGCAGAAATTACTGATATGATTAAAAAAAATGATAATATTAATTTAGAAATATTGCGTGGGGAAAACGTTATGAATTTTAATTTGAGTGCTGAAACTATTATTCTTCCACAAGTAAAATATGAGATCATTAATAATAATGAACATAAAATAGGTTATCTTTATATTGAAACTTTTTCGGCTACTATTGCTAATCAAGTTAGTAATGCATTACAAAAATTAGAAAATGAAAATATTGAATCTTTAATTATAGATGTTAGAAATAATGGCGGTGGTTACTTAGCAGAAGCTGAAAAAATAATAGATATGTTTGTTGAAAAGGGAAAAGTTATCTATTCGTTAGAAAGTAAGAATAATGTAGAAATATATTATGATAGTACTGAAGAAAGTAGAACATATCCTATAATTATTTTGCAAAATGGTGCCTCCGCAAGTGCATCTGAAATATTAACTGCCGCATTAATTGATTCTTATGGTGCTAAATCTTTAGGTACAACTAGTTATGGTAAAGGGAAGGTACAACAAAAAGTTAATTTAGATGATGGTTCAAGTTTAAAGTATACGACTTCTAAGTGGTTACGACCTAATGGTGAGTGTATAGATACGTACGGAATTAATCCATATTACTTAGTTGAGTTAGAATATATAAAAGATGCAGACGGAAAAATTATTTCTGTTATTGATACACAATTAAGAAAAGCGATAGAAATTCTTAGTGAGTAAAATAAAATGCCTATAAAAGATTATAGACATTTTTTATATTAATTTATTTTAAAAAAGGTTATAATATAAGTGAAAGCGAAGTGCCGTATGAATAATTTTAAGATAGGTGATAGATTAAAAATTCATTGTTATAAGCATGATGGTAGTCTTCATAGAACATGGGACGAAGCTACGGTACTTGATTATAATGATGAAATATTAGTTTGTGGAAATGATAGGACTATAGTTACAGAAAATGATGGTAGAAGTCATAAAACTAAAGAACCAGCAATATTATTCTTTTATAAGTCTCATTGGTTTAATATAATAGCCCAATTAAAAAAACAAGGCTTATATTATTATTGCAACATAGCAAGTCCTTATTTAATTGATGATAATATAATAAAGTATATAGATTATGATCTGGATTTACGTGTATTTCCCGATGGAGGATTTAGAATATTAGATAAAAATGAATATAGGTATCATAAGAAAATTATGAATTATCCTGATAATTTGGATGTTATATTAAAAAATGAACTTAAAGAATTGATAAATATGAATATTAATGGAAAATCTCTATTTAATCCTCAAATTATAAAAAAATATTCGTTTATTTATAAGAAAATTAAGTCTCTAAAGTAGCATAAAAACGCTAAAAATCGAAAATTTGCAAAAAAAAATCAAAAAAACTAAATTTTTGCTTGCATTTTCTGATATTGTGTTATATACTGAAAAAGAACTGCGGAAGAAAGCAGTTGGTAGCAAATAAAAGCTTAAAAAAGTTGAAAAAAAGTAAATTTACTATTGACATTTTGAAGTCGATTTGTTATAGTATTTACTGCAACTGGTTGAGCTGCAAATGATCTTTGAAAACTAAGTAAAATAGTCAATTTGAGTAGCTTAGATTAAACTTGATTTTATTGAGAGTTTGATCCTGGCTCCGGATGAACGCTGGCGGCATGCCTAAGACATGCAAGTCGTACGCGAAGGCCCAATGATTATTATTGAAATTATTTAAGCTTGCTTAAATAGTGGATATGATATGATTTGGATTTTCCTTCGAGTGGCAAACGGGTGAGTAACACGTGGGTAACCTGCCTCATAGTTTGGGATAACGGTTGGAAACGATCGATAATACCAGATGTGCTCTATGGAGTAAAGAAGCCTTTAAAGCTTCGCTAAGAGATGGGCCTGCGGCGTATTAGCTAGTTGGTAGGGTAATGGCCTACCAAGGCGACGATACGTAGCCGAACTGAGAGGTTAATCGGCCACACTGGGACTGAGACACGGCCCAGACTCCTACGGGAGACAGCAGTTAGGAATATTCGTCAATGGGGGAAACCCTGAACGAGCAATGCCGCGTGAATGATGACGGCCCTCTGGGTTGTAAAATTCTGTTGTTAAGGAAAAATTATAAAAATAGGAAATGATTTTTATTTGATGGTACTTTTCAAGAAAGCCACGGCTAACTACGTGCCAGCAGCCGCGGTAATACGTAGGTGGCGAGCGTTATCCGAATTTATTGGGCGTAAAGCGTGCGCAGACGGTTTATTAAGTCTAAAATCAAAGCCCGAAGCTTAACTTCGGTTAGTTTTAGAAACTGGTAGGCTTGAGTGTGGTAGAGGCAAATGGAATTTCTAGTGTAGCGGTAAAATGCGTAGATATTAGAAGGAACACCAGTGGCGAAGGCGGTTTGCTAGGCCATTACTGACGTTCATGCACGAAAGCGTGGGGAGCAAATAGGATTAGATACCCTAGTAGTCCACGCCGTAAACGATGAGTACTAAGTGTCGGGTTACCGGTGCTGAAGTTAACACATTAAGTACTCCGCCTGAGTAGTACGGTCGCAAGGCTGAAACTCAAAGGAATTGACGGGCACCCGCACAAGCGGTGGAGCATGCTGTTTAATTCGATGCTACGCGAAGAACCTTACCTAGGCTTGACATCCCCGGCAAAGCTATAGAAATATAGTGGAGGTTATCCGGGTGACAGGTGGTGCATGGTTGTCGTCAGCTCGTGTCGTGAGATGTTTGGTTAAGTCCAATAACGAGCGCAACCCTCATTTTTAGTTGCTAACATTTAGTTGAGCTCTCTAAAAATACTGCCAGCGCAAGCTGGAGGAAGATGGGGATGACGTCAAATCATCATGCCCCTTACATCTAGGGCTACAGGCGTGCTACAATGGCCGGTACAACGAGTCGCAACATAGTGATATGAAGCTAATCTCTTAAAGCCGGTCCCAGTCCGGATTGAAGTCTGCAACTCGACTTCATGAAGTTGGAATCGCTAGTAATCCCGAATCAGAATGTCGGGGTGAATACGTTCCCGGGTGTTGTACACACCGCCCGTCACGCCATGGGAGTCAATAATACCTAAAGCCGGTAGCCTAACCTTTTAGGAGGGGGCCGTCTAGGGTAGGATTGGCGACTGGGGTGAAGTCGTAACAAGGTATCCCTACGAGAACGTGGGGATGGATCACCTCCTTTCTATGGAGTTTATACTTAATAGAAAAAACCGTATAAAGTCTTCGGGGTTTGGATTTATTCAAAAGACTTTAAATTGGCTACTTAGCAATTATTTTACTTGGTTTTGAGAGATTATTTCTCTCAGGATTTTGTTCTTTGAAAACTTGATAATGCGTGATATTTATTTAATATCATATTGAGTAGCAATTTTTAATATTGCATTAAGATCTCAAAACTCATCAATTAGGAAAATTAATGGTGGTTAAATTAATAAGGGCGTATGGTGGATGCCTTGGCATTAAAAGCTGATGAAGGACGTGGCAAACTACGAAAAGCTTCGGGGAGTTGTAAGCAAATTTTGATCCGGAGATATCCGAATGGGGGAACCCACCAACAGTAATTTGTTGGTATCATACAATGAATACATAGTTGTATTGAGAACAACCCTGTGAACTGAAACATCTAAGTAACAGGAGGAAAAGAAAGAAATATCGATTACCTTAGTAGTGGCGAGCGAACCGGTAAGAGCCCAAACCAATCTTAGGATTGGGGTTGTAGGACACTTTATATGGAGTTACAAAATTACTTGATAGCAGAATGCTTTGGAAAATGCAGCTGTAAAACGTGATAGCCGTGTATGCGAAATCATGTAATCTCTTAAGTGTATCCTGAGTACGACGATACACGTGAAATTTTGTCGGAATCTACGGGGACCATCCCGTAAGGCTAAATACTCTTTAATGACCGATAGTGAACAAGTACCGTGAGGGAAAGGTGAAAAGAACCCCGGGAGGGGAGTGAAATAGAATACTGAAACCATATGCTTACAAAAAGTTCGAGCGCGTTAATGCGTGAGAGCGTGCCTTTTGCAGAATGAGCCGGCGAGTTGTGGTATTGTGCAAGGTTAAGTGGGAAACACGGAGCCGAAGCGAAAGCGAGTCTTAATAGGGCGACAAGTACAATGCTGCAGACCCGAAACCGAGTGATCTAGCCATGAGCAGGCTGAAGTAAGGGTGAAACCTTATGGAGGGCCGAACCAGGACACGTTGTAAAGTGTTTGGATGACTTGTGGTTAGCGGTGAAATTCCAATCGAACTCGGATATTGCTGGTTCTCCCCGAAATAGGTTTAGGCCTAGCCTTGGATATTGCTGCTTGGAGGTAGAGCACTGAATGTGGAATGGCTCCGTCTAGGGGTACTGACTGCAATCAATCTCCGAATGCCAAGCGTTGTAGATCCGGGAGTCAGTGTATGAGGTGATAACGTCCATACGCGAAAGGAAATCAATCCAGACCATCAACTAAGGTCCCAAAATATATGTTAAGTGGGAAAGGATGTGGAGACGCACGAACAGCTAGGAGGTTGGCTTAGAAGCAGCCATCCTTTAAAGAGTGCGTAATAGCTCACTAGTCGAGTATCTCTGCGCCGAAAATGTACCGGGGCTAAACATATTACCGAAGTTATGGATTATATTTATATAATGGTAGGGGAGCGTTCTAAGGGCGCTGAAGGTAGATCGTGAGGACTACTGGAGCGCTTAGAAGTGAGAATGCCGGTGTGAGTAACGTTAGGAGGGTGAGAATCCCTCCCACCAATTGACTAAGGTTTCCAGGGTACGGTTCGTCTTCCCTGGGTTAGTCAGGACCTAAGCCGAGGCTTAACAGCGTAGGCGATGGACAACAGGTTTATATTCCTGTACTGGCTATGCAACTGATGGAGTGACGAAGAAAGCTAGTAAGAGCCTATTATTGGATTTAGGTTTAAGTACAAAGGATAATGCGTAAGCAAATCTGCGACATTATTAAATCTGAAGTATGATGACGTCGAATTTCCTCGTGAAATTTTAAGTCTTATGACGCTAAGCTTCCAAGAAAAACTTCTAAAGATATTGTATAGTCACCTGTACCAAGAACCAACACAGGTGGTCAAGGAGAGTATCCTAAGGTGAGCGAGATAACCATGGGTTAAGGAACTCGGCAAAATTGCCCTGTAACTTCGGGATAAAGGGAGGTCTCTTCGGAGACCCACAGAAAAAAGGCCCAAGCAACTGTTTACCAAAAACACAGGTCTCTGCTAAAGCGAAAGCTGATGTATAGGGGCTGACGCCTGCCCAGTGCTGGAAGGTTAAGAGGATTAGTTAGATGGACGAAAGTCGATAACATCAAAGCTTTGAATCGAAGCCCCAGTGAACGGCGGCCGTAACTATAACGGTCCTAAGGTAGCGAAATTCCTTGTCAGGTAAGTTCTGACCCGCACGAAAGGCGTAATGATTTGGGCGCTGTCTCAACCATGGACTCGGTGAAATCTTAATACCTGTGAAAATGCAGGTTACCCGCGACAGGACGGAAAGACCCCATGGAGCTTTACTGTAGCTTGATATTGAAATCAGATAGTATATGTAGAGGATAGGTGGTAGACTTTGATGTATAGACGCCAGTTTATACGGAGTCGCCCTTGGAATACCACCCTTATGTTATTTGTTTTCTAACTTGTTCCCGTTATCCGGGAAGAGGACAGTGTCTGGTGGGCAGTTTGACTGGGGCGGTCGCCTCCTAAAAAGTAACGGAGGCGCCCAAAGGTTCCCTCAGATTGGTCGGAAATCAATCATAGAGTGTATTGGTATAAGGGAGCTTGACTGCGAGACCTACAAGTCGAGCAGATGCGAAAGCAGGGCAAAGTGATCAGGCGGTTGAAAATGGAATTGCCGTCGCTTAACGGATAAAAGTTACCCTGGGGATAACAGGCTGATACCACCCAATAGTTCACATAGACGGTGGTGATTGGCACCTCGATGTCGGCTCGTCACATCCTGGAGGTGGATTCGCTTCCAAGGGTTGGGCTGTTCGCCCATTAAAGTGGCACGCGAGCTGGGTTCAGAACGTCGTGAGACAGTTCGGTCCCTATCCGTCGTGGGCGCAGGAAAATTGAGGAGAGCTGATCCTAGTACGAGAGGACCGGATTGGACATACCTATGGTGTATCTGTTGTAACGCCAGTTGCAGTGCAGAGTAGCTATGTATGGAAGGGATAATCGCTGAAAGCATCTAAGCGAGAAGCCTCCTCCAAGATGAATTTTCCCTATTTTATATAGTAAGTATCCTTGTAGACTACGAGGTTGATAGGCTAGAGGTGGAAGCGTAGTGATACGTTGAGCTGACTAGTACTAATAATACGAGGATTTAATCCCATATATTCTTAATATATTTGAGTTGCATTATCATGTTTTTAAAGGACAAAATCTTTTATAGGTGACTATAGCTAAGTGGATACACCTCTTCCCATCCCGAACAGAGAAGTTAAGCACTTATACGCTGAAGATAGTTTTATGCGAAAATAGGAAGTTGCCTATTTTTTTTTGCTTTTAATTTATTTATGTAAATTTTTAAACATAATATTGATAATCATATAATATATTTGTATACTATTATCAGGTGATTATATATGAATTTTAAAATTACAAGTAAATCTGTTGAAGATACTATGGAATTAGCTCAGAATATAGAGTCAGAAAAATTTCCAGGTATGATAATATGCCTTGATGGTGAATTAGGAAGTGGAAAGACTGTATTTGTAAAAGGATTTGCACAAGCTTTAGGAATAAAAGACACCATTACATCACCAACCTTTAATTTAATAAAAGAATATGATGATGGAGAAGCAAAGTTATATCATATGGATGTATATCGATTAGAAGAAAATGACCAATCTATTGATTTTTCTGAGTATTTTGATGGCGAGGCAATTTCTATAATAGAATGGTCTGATTTAATTTCAGAATCTTTACCAAATGAACGATTAGAAATTAAATTTAAAATTGTAGATGAAAATGTTAGAATCCTAAAGATTACTCCATATGGCAAAAAATATGAAGATTTGTGTGAAGCTATTTTATAGCTTTTTTTTCTTTTAAGTGCTATAATACCGAGTATGGTTGGTGATAATGATGTTTACCTTATTTATTGATACACATTTTAAAGATGTTATTATATCTTTGTATAAAAATGAAAATTTACTTGATTTTATAATAGAAAAAAACGTTAATACTACAAGCCAAGTTACAATGCCAATTATTGAAAAAATATTAGAAAGAAATAATTGCAATAAAAAAGATTTAAATCGTATTGTAGTTTGCATTGGTCCCGGCTCATTTACTGGAGTTCGTGTAGGTGTAACAATTGCTAAGCTTTTATCATATTTATTAAATATACCAATATACACAATTACATCATTAGAACTTGCTGCATTGTATGATAATTATAATCATGAAGAATATGGGATTATAGAAAATAATGGGTTATTTAAAGCAAAGTTTAAAAACAAGAAAATTATAGGTAGTATTCAATATGAAAAAACACAAAATATACCTGAAAATATTTTTATTAATTCTAACATTGTTCTTTCTAAATTGTTAGTTAATTTTTCAATTTTAAAAAAATCAAGTTCATTTTTAGTTAATCCTTTATATATCAAGGAATTAAATATTAATAAAAAATAGAAAGGAAAAATATGAAAGACATATTTATTTTAGCTATTGAATCAAGTTGTGATGAAACAAGTATGGCAATAGTAAAAAATGGAAATGAAGTTATTGGGTTAAGTACTAATACACAAATTCCTATTCATGAGCTATATGGCGGTGTAGTGCCCGAACTAGCATCAAGAATGCACACAGAAAATGTTTTGTATGTTTTAGATGATTTATTAAAAAAAACTAATTTTAAACTAGAAAATATTGATGCTGTTGCGGTAACATGTGGCCCAGGATTAACTGGAAGTTTATTAATTGGTATTGAAGCTGCAAAAGTTATTTCTTATTTATATAATAAACCTCTTATTGCAGTAAATCATATAATTGGTCATATTTATGCTAATGCTTTAACTAAGAAATTAAATTTTCCTGCATTAGCACTAATAGTTAGTGGCGGACATACAAATTTAGTCTACATGAAAGATAATTATAAATTTGAAATATTGGGAGGAACATTAGATGATGCGATTGGAGAAGCATTTGATAAGGTTGCAAGAGTTTTGGATTTGAAATACCCAGGAGGTCCTAACATAGAAAAACTTGCTAAAAATGGCAAAACAACTTATAAATTACCAATTCCAATGAATAATCAATCAATGGATTTTAGTTTTAGTGGCTTAAAATCTGGTATTATTAACTTAGTTCATAATGAAATTCAAAGAGGCAATGAAATAAATAAAGAGGATTTAGCCTGTTCTTTTCAAAATATTGCAGTTGATGAAGTAGTCCGTAAATTAGAAATAGCTATTAACAAAACTAAAGTTAGTAATGTTATAGTAGCTGGTGGTGTATCAGCAAATACATATTTGCGTGATAAGATAACTGAATTAACAAAAAAATATAATATTAATTTAGGAATTCCTGATTTAAACTATTGTACGGATAATGCCGCAATGATAGGAGCTGCAGCTTACTATCTTTATTTAAAGAAAGATTTTTCTGACTTAAACTTACAACCTCAACCTAATAAAAGTTTAAATTAGGTAATAAAGTTATTGTAAAATAAACCATATTTGATATAATATTATTATAGTACGGAGGTTATATAATGGATAGTTTAAAAAAGCATATTGCTGTTTATGCTGCTATTGCATGCTTACTAATTATAGGGACTTTTTCAATTACTTATTCATATTTTTTAGCAGATTTACAAGAAGATCCTTCAATTACTTCTACAAAAGTTACTGTTGGTAATCTTGATTTAAATTTTGTTACTAATCAATATATCAATGCTGATAATGTTTCTTTAATTGATGATGCAGATAGAAAAACAGAGGCTCCTTATACTAAATTTGTTGTATCGCATTCAGCTGAATCTAATGTTCCTGGAAAATATAATATATATTTAACAGATGTTGAAATTTCTGATAATTTTAGAACAACTGACTTTAAATGGGAATTAGTTTCTATATCAGGAGATAATGAAACTGTTGTCAATAGTGGTAATTTCTTATCAGCAAAAACTGGTGAAGATTTTAAATTGACAAGTAGTGATATTGAATTACCTTTAGGAACTGCTAATACTTATATTTTCAGAATATGGTTAAGCAATAATCCAGATGAAAATCAAATTGGATTAACAAATGGTTTTTTTAAAGGAAAAATTAATATTATAATCACAACATAAATATTAGTAGTATGGGGGAATATTAATGAAAAAAATTGGTCTATCTTTTGAAGGTGGCGGTTTAAAAGGAGGATATCAAGTTGGAGCTTATTATGCCTTTTTACGCTGCCATGTTCCAATTAGTGGCATAGTTGGTACTTCAATTGGAGCAGTTAATGCAGCTGCTATAGTCTGTGGACATCATAAAAAATTACTAGAATTATGGGAAGGTGTTAATCCTGGTAAAATTTTAGGCTTTGATGAATCTTTCACAGCTTTTTTTAACGGAAAGATTAGTAAACTTACGGCATTAAAAGGTTTTAATACGACTATTTTTAATATTTTAAAAGAAAAAGGAATTAATATTAATAAATTTAAGGAATTAGCTAGTACGGTAATTAATGAAAAAGATTTAAAAAAGAGTAAAATGGATTACGGATTAGTTACGGTAAAATTCAAAAAATTAAAACCAATTTATTTAGATAAAGATAGTATATTACCTGGCAAATTATTAGATTCTATTATAGCTAGTTGTTCATTACCTATTTTTAAATTAGAACCAATAATTGATGATAACATATACATTGATGGTGGCTTTTATGATAATTGTCCAACAGTTATTTTAGCCAAAAAAAATTATGATTTAGTTTATGAAATAAGGATTAATGGTGTCGGGCGTAATCGAAAATTAAAATACCCTAAGACTAAAGTAATTACTATAAACCCTTCAAGAAATTTATGTAATATATTAGAATTAAATCAATCTAATATTACTGATAATATTTTAATGGGTTATTATGATACCTTACGAATATTAAAAAATTATGATGGTTATAAGTATGTTTTTAGACATGTATCTGACTATTTTATAAATTTGATAACGAGAAATTTAAATGAAAAGAAGATTTATAAATTAATATTTTATTTTAAAGCTAAAACTAAAAAAGAAGCTATTATTAAAGCTGTTGAATATATATTAGAAAAAGAAAATGTAAGTTATTATGCTGTTTATAGTTTTTATGCTAAAATTAGGGAAATCAAACAATTAAAAAATAAAGCCAATTTTATTTATAATTATGTAAAAGAATTGAGTATAGTTTGATTTTATAATATAATATACAAAGTTTGAGGTGAAATTATGGGAAGAGCATATGAAGTAAGAAAAGCAAGTATCCAAAAAACTGGTGCTGCAAGAGGAAAGATATATACAAATTTTGCAAAGGAAATATATTTAGCAGCCAAGGGAAATCCAGATTTAGATACTAATATAAAATTAAAAAGAATTGTTGAAAAAGCAAAAAAACAAGAAGTTCCACAAGATATTATAAAAAGAGCAATTGATAAAGCGAAAGGTGCCGGTTCTGAAGATTATCAAACAGTTATTTATGAAGGGTTTGGACCTGGTGCATCTACTTTAATTATTAAAACTTTAACTGATAATGTTAATCGTACTGTTGGTGAGGTAAGAGCAGCTTTTAATAAAGTTCACAAAAGCTTAGGTGTAAATAATTCTGTATCTTATAATTATGATTATATAAATTTATTATCATTTAAGATTGAAAATGAAGAAGAAATTTTATTAGCATTATTAGATGCTGGAATAGAACCAATTAATGAAGAGTATCATGATAACGTTATAACTTTAGAAATTAATCCTAGTGATCAACATAAAGCTAAAGATATTATAGAAAAAGTAATTCCTAATGTTGATTATGAAGTTGATGAAATTGGTTGGTTTCCTAGAGAAAAAGTTACTTTATCAAAAGAAGATCTAGAATTATTTACACGTTTATATAATTTATTAGATGCTATTGATGATGTTAGTGAAATTTATCATAATGTTGAAAACTTCTAAGAAGTTTTTTTTCATATAATTTTCACATAATAGATTTAAAATATAGTGTTAAGGAGGTTTAAATGCATATATTAGTTTGTGATGATGAAGAATTAATTAGAAATGTTATTAAAGAGTATTTAACATTAGATAGTTATGTTGTTGATGAAGCATCAGATGGTAAAGAAGCAGTAGAAAAAGCAAAAGCTACTAATTATGATTTAATCATTATGGATATCATGATGCCTCATATGGATGGATATCTTGCTTGTAAAGAAATAAAAAAATTTAAAAATGTTCCTTTTATAATGTTATCAGCTAGAAGTGAAGAATACGATAAATTAATTGGCTTTGATTTAGGAATAGATGATTACGTCACAAAGCCATTTAGTCCTAAAGAGTTAGTAGCCCGTGTAAAGGCCATTTTAAAAAGAAGTAATAAGATAGAAGATAAATTGGTTTTTGAAGGATTAGAAATTGATGAATTGGCCCATGAAGTAAAAGTTGATGGCAAAAAAGTAAATTTAACACCTAAAGAATTTGAATTACTTAGATATTTAGTTGCTAATAAGAATATTGCCTTAACAAGAGAACAATTATTAATTAATATATGGGGATATGATTTTTATGGCGATGACAGGACGGTGGATACCCATATTAAAACCTTAAGGAATAATCTTGGTAAATATCGTAAATTTATCGTAACAGTAAGAGCAGTGGGGTATAAATTTGAATATTAAGTTTAAAAAGAATAGCATTAGTTCGAAAATTTTAATCAATTTAATCTTATTTTCTATTTTTCTATTATTATTTTTATGGTTAATTCAAATTGTTTTCTTTCGCGTTTTTTATGAAAAGTATCAAATAAATTATTTAGAAAGCCTTGTTCAAAAAATTGGCTTATTTAATGAGAATGAAATATTTGACGATTTAGAAAACTTAAATTTAGATAATGATATATGTTTAGAATATGTAGATTCACATGGTAATTCTTATTATTATAACGATAAAATTTCTACTTGTTTACTTGGAAAAGATAGCGCTATTTCGGATACAATAAGAGATATCAAAACTAGTGAAAAAACTATTGAAGCCAAAAAATTAATTAATCCTTTAAATAATTCTGTATCTTTATTATACGGAATTAAGGTTGGCAGTGGATATATTTTCCTTTTTAGTGCCCTAGAAGATATTGGAACTACTACTTCACTATTAAAAGGACAACTTATTTATGTAACTTTATTAGCAATTCTATTTTCGATGATTATATCTATATTTCTTTCACAAAAAATTGCAGATCCAATTATCAATATAACATCAAAGGCTAAAAGAATTGCGGATGGTGATTATGATGTTTACTTTGAGGAATCTGGTATAGCAGAAATTGATGATCTTTCCAAAACATTGAATTATATGGAAAAAGAAGTATCCAAAACTGATGAATATCGTCGTGATTTAATGGCTAATGTTTCCCATGATTTAAAAACTCCTTTAACAATGATTAAAGCTTATGCTGAAATGGTTAGGGATATATCATATAATGATATTGAAAGAAGAAATAAACATCTTAACGTCATAATTGAAGAAGCGGATAGATTAAATTATTTGGTTAATGATATTTTAGAATTAAGTAAAATTCAAGCTAATAAGACTGAATTAAATTTAGAAGAATTTGACTTAGTAGCAGAACTAGAAAATATTTTAAAAAGATATGATATTATCAAAGAAACAGAAAATTATAAAATATTAACTGAAATTCCTAATCGAGCTATTGTTAAAGCAGATAAGAAAAAAATCAATCAAGTATTATATAATTTAATAAATAATGCCATTAATTATACTGGCGATGATTTAACTGTTAAAATAAAAATTCGTGAAAATAAAAAAAATTATTTAGTTGAAGTTATTGATTCGGGTAAAGGAATAAAAAGTGAAGATTTAATTAATATTTGGGATAAATATTATAAAAAAGAAAAAAATCATAAGCGAAATATTGTTGGTACAGGTTTGGGGTTATCGATTGTAAAAGGAATTTTAGAAGCTCATAATTTTAAATTTGGAGTTCGCACTAAATTAAAAAAAGGAACTAATTTTTACTTTTATATAAACAAACCTTAAACTTTCACTTATTCTTCACATAAATTTCATAAATAAATAGTATTCTTAAATCATGAAAAGGAAGTGGTGTATTAATAAGAAATAAAAAACAATCGTAAAGATGCAGAAAAAAATTTAATTATTATATATAAACCCTATACAATTAAGATAACATATAAATAAAAACTCACACTTTTGAAGAAAGATTTACTTTCTTCTTTTTTTGTGCAACGAAAATCCCCAGTTTTTTGTTAATTTTTAAAATATTTCATTTTTTAATTATCTTATGTAACTTTCGATATGTACTAAGTAAAAGGGGAAGAAGTTTATATAAAATTTTATTATTAATTAAATCAAACTCACCAATAAATTCAACGTATTCATCACCAAATTTTCTTTTATAATCATGTAAGCCAGCAAGATTTCTATATTTTGTTGTTGGATCACCAACTGTACCATATAAATCTAAAAATTTATATCCATTATTAAAACAATAAATAATTGTTTCATAATAAACACGATTTACAGCAAATAAATATTCACCTAATTTATTATTACCTATATACATTGTCCACATCATGTTATTAGCAATGCCATTAATCATTGAACAAATTACCATTTCATCATTATTTTTATAATTATCAAAAATCTGTAAATCTTTTTCTAAACGAATTATTTTTTCATTAGCATTTGCTATTTGTTTTTTGCTAACTTCTTTAGTATCCATCATTTTCTTTAAATTAGTATATTCATCTAATGTTTTTTTATAAAGTTCTTTTCCATTAATACTAATATCGACTACAAGAATATTTTTATATTCTTTTCCATATTTATAAAGTGCTTTATAAAATTTATCAGAGTATTGTATAAAACCATCTTTAATTGCATTAGATTTATTTAATTCAAAAAAATTATCAACATTAGCATCAAAATTTATTTTTAGATTATAACTATAACTTCTATTAACTGTTTTCATAAATGTTTTGGAAACACTATTATTAATTTCTTCAATATTTTTATAATTTTTAAAATATCTTCTAAAACTAAACCTTGGTTCATTATTTTCATATAATTTTATAAAACCTTGATGATTATATCCTAATTTAAGTAATGAATTATATACATTTAAAGCACTTTCATCTACTTCTTTCCTATTTCCTTTATCATCTAAGTAAGCATATATTATTTCAGGATTTATCTTAACATATATTCCTTTATTTTTTTTCATATATTCTTTTAATTTACTAGTAAAATATTCAAGCAAATTATCGTTTGTAAAATCTAGTAGATATCCTCTTGAAGCATAGTAATATTTATACCCTAATGGTAAAGTTTTTTCTAATAAAAGAGTAGCTGCTATTAAATTGCCATCATCATCTATAACACCAACATATTTAGCTTTTTTACCCCTTGTTTCCTCAATAGTACATCCCCAAGCATATGATTGTAAGAAGTGAGCATACTTAAAAGAATTAAAAAACTTGATATATTGTTCTTTAGAAACATTTTCAATAAATTTCATATTAATCACCTAACTATTTTAGTATACCATAATATTATTCTTAATATTAGTTATTTTAATTATAAAAAAACTTTAAAAATAATAAAATTTTTAAAGTTATTCTTCTATTTTTTCAGGTTCTTGATATTCTTTACCTTTTAAATTAACCAAAGCTTTTTTAATTTTTAGATTATTTACTAATTTACCCATCCCTTGGGAACTTATTTTTTCATTTTCTACAATGTCATCAATAACATCAAATCCATCAACTACTTTTCCAAAAGCTGCATATAATCCATCCAAAGAAGTATTATCATCTAACATTATAAAAAATTGGGAACCAGCTGAATCCATACTATTTGAACGAGCCATAGATACTACCCATTTAGTATGTGATAAATCATTATCAAAACCATTACGACTAAATTCACCTTTAATACTATAATCTGGACCACCACTACCTGTTCCTGTTGGATCTCCTCCCTGAAGAACAAATCCTGGTTCTAAGCGATGAAAGGTATTATTATCGTAAAAGCCAGTTTTGGTTAAATATATAAAATTATTAACTGTATTTGGTGCTACATCTGGGTATAATTCGATTACAATTGCACCATAATTTTCAATATACATAGCAACTTCTGGATTTTCTGAACCATGATTAAATTCACTACTTTCATTTCCTTCAATATTAAAATTAATGCCTAGTAAATTTTCTTCTTTTTTACCACATCCAGTCACTAAAAATAATATTAAAAAACATATTAAAAATAATTTTTTCATAATAAATAACTCTCCTTATTAATAATATTTTATCATATAATTTAAATATATATTATTTTTTTGTTTTAATTAGAACATTTAATTAGAGGTAATTGCTATAAACTCTAGGCTTTGTTATAATGTATAGGGAGGATTTTATGGGAATATTTGATAAAATAAAAAAATTTATAAAAAAAGAAGATAATAAAAAAGAAGAAGTAGAATTATATGATAAGGGATTGGAAAAAACTAGAAAAGAATTTGTATCTAAATTAAACATATTAGGTTTAAAATACAATAAAGTTAATAATGAGTATTTTGATGAATTAGAAGAATTATTAATAATGGCTGATATTGGCGTTAATACAGTAATGAATTTTATAGAAAGGTTAAAAGCCCGCGTTAAAAAAGAAAATATTACTGACACTAAGTATTTAAACGAAGTTATTGTCGATGAGTTATTTATTATTTATGTAGAAGGTCAATCACTATCTGATAAAATAAATATGGCTTCGGAAGGACCTACAGTTATTTTATTAGTTGGTGTAAATGGTGTTGGTAAAACGACGACAATTGGTAAATTAGCATATAAGTATAAAAATGAAGGTAAAAAAGTAATGTTAATTGCTGGAGATACTTTTAGAGCGGGTGCTGTTGAACAGTTAAAAGTATGGGCTGATCGTACTGGAAGTTTATTTTATGGAAAAGATAAAATAGATCCAGCTGGCGTAATTTATGATGGCTTAGCGATGGCTAAAAAAGAAAATGCAGATATTGTTTTAATTGATACTGCTGGTAGATTACAAAATAAAATAAATTTAATGAATGAGTTAAAAAAGATTAATAATGTTATTGGAAAGTTTATTCCTGATGCTCCACATGAAACTTTGTTAGTAATTGATGCAACAACTGGTCAAAATGGGATAATGCAAGCTGAAGCTTTTAAAGAAATTACTGATATTACCGGAATCGTTTTAACAAAACTAGACGGAACTGCTAAGGGAGGTATCGTTTTAGCAATTAAAGAAAGTGTTAATATTCCTGTTAAGTTTATTGGTTTAGGAGAAGGTTTAACGGATTTACAAACTTTTGATATAGAAAAATATATATATGGATTATTTAAGGATATGATAAAATGATAAACATTTCTACTCTTGCTAAAAAAAATGATATTTCTAATAAATATTTAGAATTATATGGCAAATACATGGCTAAAGTAAAATTAGATGTTTGTAATAACACTAATAAAAAAAATAGTAACTTAATTTTAATAACTTCTATTAATCCTACTAAGTATGGTGAGGGAAAAACTACTTTAGCTATTGGTTTAGTTGATGGATTATGTCGTCTTGGTAAAAAAGCTACGGCTTGTTTAAGAGAACCATCATTGGGACCAGTTTTTGGAATTAAAGGCGGGGCAACCGGTGGTGGCAAAGCTATAATTTTACCACAAAATGAAATAAATTTACATTTTACGGGAGATATGCACGCTATTAGTGCTTGCGATAATTTATTATGTGCTATAGTTGATAATCATATTTTTCAAGGAAATGATTTAGATATTCAAAAAGTTTGTATAACTAGAACATTAGATGTAAATGATCGAGCTTTAAGAAATATCACTATTAATTCAAGTTATCAACGTCATGAAGAATTTAAAATTACGGCTGCAAGTGAAATCATGGCTATATTGACTATTGCCAAAGATTTTGCTGATTTAAAAAAACGATTAGGAAAAATTATTGTCGGCTATAATAGCAAATCTGAACCTATATTTGCTTCAGATTTACAAGCTGTTGATGCATTAGCAATTTTATTAAAGGATGCTATTAAACCAAATATTGTTCAAACTAATGAAAAAAATTTAGTATTTGTTCATGGTGGTCCTTTTGCTAATATTTCTTTTGGAACTTGTTCAACTATTTCCCTTAATTTAGGTTTAAAACTATTTGATTATTGTGTTACAGAAGCTGGTTTTGGTTCAGATTTAGGTGGTGAAAAATTCTTTGATATAGTTGCACCTAATTTACCTGTTAAACCTTCATTAGTCGTAATTAATGTTACTATACGTTCTTTAAAATATCATGGTGGTTGCAGTGAAGAGGATATGCATAAATTAAATTTGAATTATTTAGATATGGGATTAAAGAATTTAGATTTCCATATAAATAATATGTTACAATTTAGTAGTAATGTTATTGTAGCTATTAATAAGTTTAAGGATGATACTAAAGAAGAAATAGAGTATGTTATAAATCATTGTCAAAAATTACATATTGATGCTATTTTGACTGATGCTTATCAAAATGGCGGGAAAGGCACTTTAGATTTAGCAAAGGCAGTTGTTAATTATTGTAATAAAGAGAATATTGTAAAAACTATATATAAAAATAACGATAATTTAAAAGAAAAAATTGATTTAGTTGCTAAAAAAGCATATCATGCTAAAAATGTTATTTATAATTCAGATATTTTAAAAAAGATTAACGAATTAGATAAATATAAATATCCTATATGTATAGCTAAAACTCCTTTTAGTACTTCCGATAATCCGAAATTAATTGGGTATCCAAAAGATTTTAAGATGACTGTTACTGATATTTATTTGGAAAATGGTGCAGGTGTTATTGTCGTTTTAATGGGGAATATTCTTACAATGCCAGGATTAGGAAAAAATAATGCCTATTTAAGAATGCAAATAGATGATAATGGAAATGTGGGGCGATTATTTTGAATGATAGATTATATTTAAATTCTTTATTTGATATTTATCAAGAACTTTTAACTGAGCATGAACAATTAATATTTAAAGATTATTATCAAGATGATTTATCTTTAAAAGAAATTGCGGATAATAATAATATTTCAAGAAGTGCTGTTCATAATACTTTAAAAGCAGTTAATGAAAAATTATTGTTTTATGAAAATAAACTAAATATTTATAAAAATAAAAGTGTTTTAAAAAAATTATTACAATGTAGTGATATAGTTAAAATAAAAGAAATAATTGAAAAATTATGTAGGTGAAAATATGCGAAGAGGAAAAATAATTGTTATTGAAGGTACAGAGTGTTCTGGTAAAGAAACTCAAACATCTTTAATTGTTCAAAGATTAAAAAGAGAAGGAAAAAAAGTAGAACATTTAGCATTTCCAATGTATGATACCCCAACAGGAAAGATTGTTGGTGGTCCTTATTTAGGAAAAGAATATATTAGTAATTCTTACTTTAAAGAAGATATTATTAATGTTGATCCTAAAGTAGCAGCTCTTTATTATGCAGCAGATCGTCGTTATAATTTAAAAACAATTAATGAGTTTTTAGATGATGGTTATGATTTAATAATCGATCGTTATGTCGAAAGTAATATGGCTCATCAAGGCTGTAAAATTTCTAATAAAGAAGAAAGATTTAAGCTATATAAATGGTTTGCTACTTTGGAATATGATTTATTAGAATTACCACGTCCTAATTTAACAATTTTACTGCATATGCCTTATAAGAAAACTATGGAATTAAAAAGAGAAAAAGCTGATAATGATAATTATAATAATGTTTTAAATTATTATAAAAATAGTGAAGATGCTTATTTAGAATTAGCTAAGATGAATAATCATAAAGTTATTTCGTGTGTTAAAGACGATAAATTAAGAGATATTTTAGAAATTCATGAAGAAATATATAATATAGTTAAGAGTGTTTTATAGTTAAAACATTCTTTTTATATTTTACTTTGGTTAACGTATAAGTTTTGATATAATGTTGGTGAAGGTGATATTATGACTAATGAAGTTATTAAATATTTAGTTCAAGATTTAAATATAAAAGAAAGTCAGATTAAAGCGGTATTAAAATTATTAAGTGAAGGTGCTACTATTCCTTTTATCGCAAGATATCGAAAAGAAGCAACTGGTAATTTAAATGAAGATGAGATACGTAGTATTGAAGAACAATATAAATATCAAGAAAATTTATTAAAAAGAAAAGAAGATGTTATTAGATTAATTGATGAAAAGGGATTATTAACTGATGAAATAAAAAATAATATATTAAGTTGTAATAAGTTAACGGAAATAGAAGATATTTATCGGCCTTTTAAAGAAAAAAAGAAAACTAAAGCAACGGAAGCTATTAAAGCAGGATTAGAACCATTAGCTAAAAAAATTATGGCTTTTCCAATAAAAGGTAATTTAGAAAGTTTAGCAACTGGGTATAATATGGATGTAGATAAAGCCTTAGAAGGGGCAAGTTATATTATTGCTGAATGGATTAGTGATAATGCATCTACTAGAAAATGGATAAGAAATTATATTTATAATAATGGCTTTATTTGTTCAAAGTTAAAAAAGAATGCGGTTGATAATACTGAAGTATATGAAATGTATTATGATTTTAAAGAAAAAATTAAATATGCTAAACATTTTCATATTTTAGCTATGAATCGAGCAGAAGATGAAAAAATATTAAATATTAGTTTTGATTATGATTTAGATTATATTGTTAATAATTTAGAAAACTACTATATTAAGAATAAAGACTCCTTTGTATGTGAAGTAGTAAAAAAAGCTATTTTAGATTCTTTAAAAAGATTAATATTACCAAGTATTGAAAGAGAAATTAGAAGTGAATTAACTAAAGATGCTTCGACAAAGGCAATTAATACTTTTAGTCTTAATTTATCGAAATTGTTGATGACTAGACCAATTAAAAATTCAAGAGTATTAGGTTTTGATCCGGCTTTTAGAACTGGTTGTAAATTAGCTATTTTAGACTATTCAGGAGCACTTTTAGATATTGCTGTAATTTATCCTCATGAACCCGTAAATGATAAAATAGGAGCTACTAAAACATTAAGAGATATTATTCTTAAATATAATATTGATTTAATTGCGATTGGTAATGGTACTGCATCAAGAGAAAGTGAAAAATTTGTTAGTGAGGCTATAAAAGGCTTAAATTGTAAATATATAATAGTATCAGAAGCAGGGGCTAGTGTATATTCAGCAAGTACTTTAGCTAAGGAAGAATTTCCAAAATTGACTGTTGAAAAAAGAAGTGCCGTATCGATTGGTAGAAGAGTTCAAGATCCATTATCAGAACTAGTAAAAATTGATGCTAAGTCAATCGGCGTTGGGGAATATCAACATGATGTTAATCAAAAAGAATTAACGGAGTCATTAGATTTTACGGTTACAAAGATAGTTAATGAAGTAGGTGTTAATGTTAATACAGCTTCTAAATCAATTTTAAAATATGTATCAGGATTAACAAAATCAGCTATTGAAAAAATATATAGTGCTAAAGAAAAATTACCATTTAAAAGTCGTGAAGAAATTAAAAAATTAAGTGGTATAAGTGCTAAAGTATATGAACAATCGATTGGCTTTTTAAGAATTAAAGATGGTATTAATCCTTTAGATAATACGGGTATCCATCCAGAAAGTTATTCTTTAACTTATGAACTAATTAAAAAGTTAAATCTTGATATAAAAGATATTAATAGAAATGATTTTAAAGATAAATTAAAGAATGTTAATATCAAAGATTTAGCATTTGAACTGGGTAGTGATGAATATACCATAACAGATATTATCAATGAACTTAAAAATCCAGGACTAGATCCTAGAGATACACTACCATCTCCAATTTTAAAAAGTGATATTTTAGAAATAACTGATTTAAGAAAAGGAATGAAATTACAAGGTACGGTTCGTAATGTAGCATCATTTGGAGCCTTTGTTGATATCGGCTTACATAATGATGGCTTAGTTCATATTTCTAAGATGTCTAAAAAATTTGTTAAAGATCCTAAGGATATAGTAAATGTTGGCGATATCGTTGATGTTTATGTAGATGATATAGATTTAGAAAAACAACATGTTTTTTTATCGTTAGTAGGTGAATAAAATGGAAAAAGAATATAAGGTTTTAAATTTATTTTTAGTAATATATTTAAGTTTATTTTATATGGAATTAATGTTTAAATTATTAACCTTTGGCTTAACTAGTATATTTAATATATCAGTTATTAAAATAGCTATATTATTAATTCCTTTAAGTGTTTTCTTAACTATAATATGTAAATTATTTAAAAAAAAGAAAATAAACTTTATTATATATTTAATTATATTTTTTATAATAAGTGCTTGGTTTAGTGGATCTTTTGTCTTTAAAAAAGTATTCAATACATTTTTTAGTATAGCAATATTTAAATTATCTGATCAAGCTTTAGCCTTTAAAGGTACGGTAATATTAGAAATAATTGAAAATATATATGGAATATTATTAATGTTTATTCCCTATATACTAACTATTATTTTTAATAAAAAAATTAATTTTCATAGAATTAATAAGAAAAATTCTTTAATATGCTTATTACTTATAATTATTTATATACCTTTATTTTATTTAGGAATATATAAAAGTAGTGAAGAAAATAAATTATGGTATAAAATAGATAATCATGCCTTAAATGTTGAAAAATTAGGTGTTAGTGCTGCTACATATTTAAATATAAAAAGAGAAATATTTGGCTTTGAAGAACAATTTGATTTTGAAAATGTATCTGTTGATGATAATGATTATGGTAATACGCCCCCAGAAGAAATAGTATATGATTATAATACTTTAGATATTGATTTTGATAGTTTAATAAATAATGAATCTAATAATACTATAAAAAGTATGCATGAGTATTTTAAAAATGATACAGGTACACAAAAGAATAAATATACAGGAATGTTTGAAGGTAAAAACTTAATAGTAATCATGGCAGAAAGTTTAAATGAAATAGCTATTAGAGAGGATTTAACACCTACTTTATATAAATTAACTCATAGTGGTTTTGTTTTTAATAATTTTTATACACCAGTAAATTTAAGTACTATTGGTGGGGAATTTCAAGATTTAACAGGATTGTTTGCTAATTTATCAGATTTAAGTAGTTATTGGCGTAAAGGAACTAATTATTTTCCATTTGGTTTAGGTACTGTATTTAATAATTTAAATTATAATACAAGAGCATATCATGCTAATTATGGGACTTTTCAAGATCGTAATGTTTATTTAAAAAGTATTGGTTTTGATTACTTTTTATATAGAGGTAATGGGTTAGAAGATTTAATGAACTGTAATTTATGGCCTCAAAGTGATTTAGATTTAATTAATAGTACTTATAATGAATGGATTAATGATGAGCAATTTATGACTTATTATGTATCGGTATCGGGACATATGCCATATACAATTAATGGCAATAATATGAGTAAGAAAAACTGGGATTTAGTAAAAGATTTAAATTTGAGTGATGAAGCTAAAGGTTATTTAGCTGCAAATATCGAACTTGATAAAATGGTTGAATCTTTAATTAATAAATTAACTGAAGCTGGTAAGCTTGATGATACAGTTATTGCCATTATTCCTGATCATTATCCATATGATTTAGATATGGATGTAATTAATGAATTATCTACTTATGAAAAAGATAGTGTTATCGAAGTTAATCATAGTAGTTTAATTATTTGGAATAATAAGATGGAAACTGTTGAAGTCGATAAAGTTGCTTCTCAATTAGATTTTATACCTACATTATATAATTTATTTAATATTGAATATGATTCTAGATTATTTATGGGTAAAGATATATTATCAGATACCGAAGGTATTGCCTATTTTACTAATTTAAGTTGGGTAACTAATAAAGGAAGATATTATGCTTCTAATAATAAATTTGTTCCTAATGAAGGGGTAGAAGTTAGTGATGATTATGTAGAAAGTGTTAAGAAAATAGTTTCTAATAGAATTAACATGAGTAAAAAAATTATCGATACTGATTATTATCGTAAAGTATTTAAGTAGGAGGATATATGTGTGGAATTGCTGGACTTGTAAGCAAAGATAAAAATAAAAAAGAAAATATTGAAAAGATGTCTGAAAGAATTAAACATCGTGGTCCAGATGGTGAAGGATACTATATAGATGATGATGTTGCTTTTGTTCATCGAAGATTAGCTATTATTGATTTAAGTGGTGGTGGCCAACCTATTTATAATGAAAAGAAAGATATGGTTATTGTTTTTAATGGAGAAATATATAATTATATTGAATTAAGAAGTGAATTAAAAAAACTAGGTCATAAGTTTAAAACTAAAACTGATACTGAAGTAATTATTCATGGTTATGAAGAGTGGGGTAAAAAAGTAACTAGTCGTTTAAGAGGTATGTTTGCTTTTGCTATATGGGATTCTAATAAAAAAGAATTATTTATGGCAAGAGATGGTTTTGGAATTAAACCTTTATATTATACTAAAATGAAAGACACTTTTATGTTTGCTTCAGAGATTAAAGCTTTTTTAGATCATCCTGATTTTGAAAAAAAATTAAATAAGGATATATTAGCAGCTTACCTTTGTTTTAATTCTTGTCCAACTACAGAAAGTTTCTTTAAAGGAGTATATCGTTTAGAACCAGGTACGCAGTTAAGTTATAAAAATGGTAAATATAAAATTGAAAAATTCTTTCAATTAACTTTTGATGAAAAAGATAAAGATTTTAATAAGTGTGTTGAAGATATTAAAAAAGTTATGAAAGATTCTGTTATTCATCATCAAATTAGTGATGTTGAAGTAGGTTCCTTTTTATCAAGTGGTATTGATTCATCTTATTTAGTTTCTTTAGCTAAACCAGATAGAACGTATACTGTTGGTTATGACGACCCAAGATATGATGAAGTTAGCTATGCTAAAGAGTTAACTAAAAAATTAGGTATTAAAAATACTTCTCATAAAATAACAAAAGAAGAGTATTTTAAAGCTTTTCCAGAAATAATGTATTATATGGACGAACCTTTAGCAGATCCATCAGCAATTGCTCTTTATTTTGTAGCTAAAATAGCTAGTAAAGATGTTAAAGTAGTTATGTCAGGTGAAGGTGCCGATGAATTATTTGGTGGCTATTTATCATATATGGAAGAATTAGATCAAGCTTGGTATATGAAAATACCTTATCCAATTAGACATGTAGCATCAAAGGTTGCTAGTATTTTACCTGATGTACGTGGCTTAAATTTTATTTATCGTCGTGGTATGAAATTAGAAGATTATAATATAGGTTTAGGACGAGTATTTAGAGACAGTGAAGCAAGGAGTCTTGTTAAAAGTAAAAATCAAATTAAAACTAAAGATATTGTAGCTGATACTTATAAAATTTATAGTAATAATTCTAATTTAGTAAAAAGACAAGCTATAGATTTCTATTATTGGTTAGTAAAGGATTTTCTACATGCTGTTGATCGAAATACAATGATATTTGGTTTAGAGGCTAGGACACCATTTTTAGACTTAGAAGTTTATAACGTAGCACGAAGTTTACCTAGTTATGCTAAAATACAAAAGGGTGTTACTAAACCAGCTTTAAGAGAAGCTGCTAAAGAAGTAATACCTACCGAAGCTTATAAAAAGAAAAAATTAGGATTTCCTGTACCTCTTAGAGAATGGATAAAAGATGATGATATTTATAATATGATTAAGGTTAAATTTGAATCAGATAGTGCTAAAGAATTATTTAATCAAAAGAAAATATTAAAATTATTAGAAAATCGTAATTCTAAAAGAAAAGATACTTATAAAAAGATATGGACTGTTTATACTTTTCTAGTTTGGTATGATATTTACTTTGCAAATTAAGATTTGTACTTGACAATGTATAAGTCTTTTTCTTTACTCTTTTTTACTAAATTTGTATAATTATATTAGGAAGTGAATTATGATTAATATTAAAACTGATTCAAGAAAAGTAAAAAAAGGGGATACATTTGTTGCTATTAAAGGATTAACTGTTGATGGGCATGATTATATTAATCAAGCAATTGAGTTAGGAGCAAGTAAAATAGTTTGTGAACATGGTAATTATAGTGTAGAAACTTTAGTAGTACCAAGTACTAAAGAATGGTTACAAAAATACGTTGTTGATAATTATAAAGATGAAGTAAATAAATTAAAAATTATTGGTGTAACTGGGACTAATGGTAAAACAACAACTTGTTTTTTAACTTATCAATTATTAAGAAAATTAGGTATTAATGCTTGTTATATGGGTACTATTGGCTTCTATTATGGCGATGTAAAGAGAGAATTACCTAATACTACTCCAGAAATATTAGAAGTATATTCATTACTTATTGAAGCTTTAGAACATGGATGTACTTATGCAGTAATGGAAGTATCTTCTCATGCGTTAGATCAAAAAAGAGTTGAAGGTATTAGTTATCAAGCTGTAGCATTTACTAATTTAACTGAAGATCATTTAGATTATCATAAAACTATGGAAAATTATTTAAATGCTAAAAAACTTATTTTAAAACAAATAGCAAGTGATGGTTTTATTATAGTTAATAGTGATGATTCTTATCATAAAGAATTTGAAGTTAATAATTATAAAACTTTAGGTTATAGTGGTAAAGATTATAAAATATTAAATTATTCTGATAGTAATAAAGGTACTTTAATAAAATTTAGTTGTGATAATGAAAATTTAGAAGTAGAAACTAATTTAAAAAGTAAATTTAATGTTTATAATTATTTAACTAGTTTTGCTTTATTAAAAGAATTAGGATTTAATAAAGATGCTATAATTAATGCTACAAAAGATGTATATCCTCCAAGAGGAAGATGTGAACAAGTTAAAGTAAGAGGAGGAGAAGCTGTTATTGATTATGCTCATACACCTGATGCTGTAGAAAAAATAATTGATGCATTTACTGAAAATAAAAAAGGTAGAATTATTACTTTAATTGGTTGTGGTGGCGATAGAGATCCTCTAAAAAGACCTATAATGGGTAATATAGCTACTGAAAAATCTGATTATGTTATTTTTACAAGTGATAATCCAAGAACTGAAGATCCTAAAAAAATATTAGATGATATTATAAAGGGAGTAAAAAAGAATAATTATGAAATTATTCTTGATAGAGTAGAAGCTATAAAAAAAGGTTTAGATATGATTCAAGATAATGATATATTATTAATATTAGGTAAGGGACATGAAGATTATCAAATTATTGGACATACTAAACATCATTTAGATGATTTAGAAGAAGTACATAAATATTTAAATTTACAATAATTTTACTAATTATTAAAGATAATATGAAAAAATACTTGGAATTATTTTCTAAATATGGTATATTCATGTTATCTGGTTATGCGGATGTAGTTTAATGGTAGAACTCCAGCCTTCCAAGCTGATAACGTGGGTCCGATTCCCATCATCCGCTCCAGTGACGTTTCTGTTCGAACTTTTATAGTTTGAACTTGAGATACATATCAATCCGTTCGGGTTGATTTTTTTGTGTTTACAAAAGAATTAATAAGGAAAGGATGTGATTTTTATGATAAAGTTTACTACACAAGAGTTAGAAATGGAAAGTAATCTTAAACAACGTATTGAGTTTATTTGTGAGTTTTGCCATACTACACCAAAGATTATCAATGGTAGTATCAAACGAATAAACAATACTAACTTGAACTACCTAGAACCACATAAAATCATTATAAACAATACTACTTTTCTAGCATTTAACTATTCTACTGATATTTATGTAGGTAATTTAAGTAAAAAGATTAAATTAGTAGAACTTGAAGATTACATAAAGAATATGGCTTAAACACTAATGAGTTTTGCAAATGATATTGACTTTTTCTCTTTAAAACCTTATCATATAAAGCGAAAACAAGGGGAATTTACATACCAAATCTTTTTAATGGGGTTATGATTTGGAAGTACACAATTTAAAAACATAAGTTAAAGAGATAAAGGTAGTAGATGTATCTATGGGCTTTTATCTCTTATTTTTTTAGAAAGGATGTGGAATAATTATGAACGAAGAAAAGAAATTATGTGGACTATATTTGAGAGTAAGCACGGAAGATCAAGCACGTGAGGGTTTTAGTTTACCAGAGCAAAAAGAACGACTAGAACAATTTTGTAAGTTTAAAGATTATGAGATAGTAGATTATTACGAAGATGCTGGTATAAGTGCTAAAACAGGCAATTTAAGACCTGAATTTGAAAGACTTAAAGAAGATATTAAAAGTAAGAAAATCAACACCATAGTTGCTTTAAAACTAGATAGAATAACTAGAAGTATCTTTGACTGGGAAAAGTTAATGACATTTTTAGAAGAAAATGATGCTTACCTAGACTGTGCTAATGATGAAATAAATACTACTAATGCTAATGGTAAGATGATTTCAAGACTTTTAATGAGTGTTAGTCAAAATGAAATAGAAAGAACAAGTGAGAGAACAAAGATAGGTTTAGCAGGTGCGATTAAGCAAGGACATATTCCAAGTCAAGCACCACTAGGTTATAAACACGAAGATAAGAAGTTAGTAATTGACTACTCTACTAAAGATATTGTAGAAAGAATATTTAATCTATATTATGAGGGTAATTCTTATCAAACTATATCTAATTTACTAAATGAAGAAAAGGTATTAGGTAAGAACAACTGGCGAGATTCTTCTATCACTGCAATACTTGAAAACGAAATATATAAAGGTGATTTCGTTCATGGTAAAAGAACAAAGCATCCTACTTATTACTTTGATGTTGTAGAACCTATTGTATCTAAAGAATTATGGGAAGAATGCCAAGTGCAAAAGAAAAAGAACTCACGTAGTTATCAAAGAACTTTAACTTATCTATATTTACAGAAACTAACTTGTCCTAAATGTGGTCGCTTAATGGGTGGAAAAGCCACAAAAAAGAAAAATGGTAATGTTTACTATTACTACTATTGTACTGACTGCAAAGTTAATTTAAAAGAAAATGTTATAAATGAATATTTTGATAATTTCGTACAGGAGTTAGTAGAATATGATAGTGTTGTTAATCAATTCTTCCTACCAATGATTAAACAAAAATTTGATGAACCTAGAGAACAATTAGAAAAGGAACTTTCAAAACAAAATGATAAACTAGAACGTATTAGAAAAGCATATATTGAGGGTGCATTTGATTTAAAAGTTTATAATGAAGAAAAGAAAATTGTTGAAGATGCTATCACAAAATTAAATGATGAACTAACTGATACCAATAGTTGTGAAGAACTTAACTTTACTCCACAAGATATACTTTTAAAACGAGATATTGATTATATTAACCGAGTTAAGTTAAAAGATGAATATAAGAAAAGAACTAAAACTTGGAAAGACTATACTAGAGAAGAAAAATCTGATTTAATTATGAGATATGTAGATGAGATAAAATTAAAACAAAGGAATAGTCTAATATACGTTGATGAAATACTATTTAGAGAAAGTATTTGCAAACCTTGTAATGAGTTATTTGATAAAGGTTATATTGATGTTAAAACCCCTGCTTTATTTGGTAATTTAGTTGGTGAACTCCGATTCAGTAATTATCTACCTGAAGAAGAAGTTGGTAAACACATAATGAGATTAAGGCAATACTATGATGTCGGTTATGAAGAAGCAACGTATTTTGTAGAAGATAGAGTTTTCTATTTTAACTTTATAAGAGATGACCGAGCAATAATAAGAGTATTCCCACTTGAAGATTATTGCAAGATAGACCCTGATATAAAAATGAAAGAGTATAAGTATGGAATTATCTATATTCGTGGTAAAGATGAATTTCAAATGCAAGATATAAATTCTGCATTTAACTATATACCTGATGAAACCAATGATAGTGTTATCTATATGAAAGAACCAATACCAATAGAAATAGGTGTTAAACCAGTAAATATGGAAACAATGAAAAATGATACTTCTAGTCAAGGGTAAATTTATTTACTCGTGAAACCCTTGACTAGAAATAATTAAATAAATAATGGAGCAAGTTTAAAACAAAAAAGTTTACTTTTCTTGTTTTAGACTTATCTATCATAAAAGATTTTTTGCTAACTTTTTAATGAAAAAAGTTATAACAAACGTGGCACGTTTTGTTGAACGAAGTTCAATGAAAGTGGCGATAGTTTGTTATCAAGACTTATGTAATTTTGTTTTATTGCGTTAGCTTTAAAACATTATGGAATAAGTCAAAAGGGTTCTAGGGAAGCCCTAGCCCACGAGGTAATTTTGATGGTACGTCAAAATACCTAGGGGGTTAAACATTTTGACAAAGCCAAAATAAGTTTAAAATAAGGAGTGTGATTTTATATATGGACTTTGAATATAAACGAGAATTTTATAATTTAAAATATGGTAAATGCCATCTAATTGATGAGAAAGAAAACTTGTATTTAATCTATGCTGATAATTGTTTTAATCACTATATCGTTTGTACCTATATTGAACCAAATTCTAATGCAATGATGAATCAAGAGTTCTTCCCTACTTTAGAAGATGCAAGAAAATATTTTAATGATAAATAAGGGGGTTGATAGTTTATGAGCGAATTGTCTTACTCACTACATTTAAGTAGTGATAAAAATAGAAAGCCATCATCAAAAAATATGGCAAAGAACAATACTTCTGGTTCTACCTCTCTATCTAATAATGCTATCCAAAATGCAAAGCAATTATCAAGAGTAGATAAACATAACTATCGTAAGTATGATAACAATAGCGAATTGATAGAAATAATCAAAGGTACTACTTCTCTTTATGAAGATGTTAAAAATCTCTATTTAGAAGAATTTGAAGAAGCAAGACTTGAATATAACAAAGAGCAAGAAAATAAAGGTAGAAATGATAGAAAGATTACTGATTACTTTAAAAAGATAAGTGATAATACTAAAAACGATCTTGCTTGTGAGATTATTATAGAACTTGGAGATAAAAAATACTGGGACACTAAAGATGATAAATTTAAGCATAAAATGACTAATGTCTTTAAAGAACAACTTAATGATTTACAAGAGTTAGTTCCTGATTTTAAAATAGCAAGTGCAATTATTCATTATGATGAAACAAGTCCACATCTTCATATTGTAGGTGTACCAATAAAATATAAAAGCAAAAATGGTATGTCTAAACAAGTTGGTAAAGGCGATGTTTTCACTAGAGATAGTTTACGTACTATTCAAGATAAAATGAGAACATTGTGTATTGCAAGTTTTAATAAAGAATATGGTCTTAATAATATCTTAAAGAAGAAAGAAAAAGGCAGAAATAAAGACATAAATGTTAAAGATATGACTAACTACCAAGCAATGAAAGAAGAACTTAATAAGAACAAAGAAGCATTAGAAATTGCGAGTAAAAAATCTAGTGAACTTGATAAAACTACAAATGATATTAAAGATACTATCAATAATCTAAAAAAAGCACCAATAGTTAAAAATACCTACACTATTTCAGAGAGTGATAGAAATAAGATTATAGACTATGTTGATAAAGTTCAGGATACTAACAAAGATTTTAAAAAGACTGAAATGTTATCAGTAACCTTAAATAATGTTGATACTGAATTACAAGAAAATAGAGAAAAGATTAAAATACTGACTGAAAATAATAAAGCATTAACTCTTAAAGTTGATACTTTATCTAAAAATATTGATAATAAAAACAAAGAGATTAAAGAGTTAAAAAATGATAATAAACACCTACAAGAAATGGTCGATTATTTCAAAAATCTATTTAGAAGATTAGTAAAATTCATTAAAAATAAGATGTTTGGTAAAGAAAAGGAACGAGAGGATTATTGGAAAGTATCTAAAGATATGTACGAACACGGAATATTTAGTGATGAAACTATTGAATCAATTAAAGATGATTATGTTTGGAATAAAGAAAATGATAAACATAAAGATAAAGGTCGAGATGACTTTGAATTATAGTTTTTAAGAGGATGTTTTATAAGTGATGAATTACTTTATAAGTAGTTCTCTTTTTTTGCTCTTAAACACTATTAAAATGCCTTAAAAAGTAGTATAATTAGATTATAAAAGTGATACACAAATAGTAATTTGTAAAGGAGGTATTTATGGGAATAGAACATTCGCAAAATTATTTACATAGTAAACAACTTGTA
>CALVSW010000006.1 GCA_944359625.1 uncultured Bacilli bacterium
ACTACTGGCTTCTTGCTAGGAATTACCAGGTTGGGGTTCCACCAACTATATGTTACACGCCGAACTGACGCACCACCACATTATAATTTTAACATATAATAAATTAAATAAAAATAGTTTAGCACTAATTGACAAAAATTAAGGTTTAGTGTAGAATGTAATTGTTATTTGTTTTGGGACTTTAGCCAAGCGGTAAGGCGTGGGACTGCAACTCCCTGATCACCAGTTCAAATCTGGTAGGTCCCTCCAATAAGTTAATTTACTTAATTAAAATAATTAAGTTTTAAAAAGTTCCTGTTCATATTTGAACAGGAACTTTTATTTTATAATAATCTTATTCGATATCTTTCATTTCTAATCGTAATAATAAGAGTTATAGTTTCAGCTTTAGTAAGATTATAATCAACTTCTAAAACAACATTACCAGATATATCATTGGATGCTGAGCGATCTACTACTGTACTTGTATTTGTATATTCTTTAGTACCATAATTATATGTATATTCAATAGTGACAAAATCAGTATAGAAGTTAGATATCTTTTTAAAAGTCATATAACTACTATCAGGATCCATTACTAAATCATCATCTAAAACTAATAATGTTTTTTTAGTATTAGCACCAGTACTAATAGCATTTTTCTTTTCACTACATTCATCTTTATAGCAATAATTATAACTATAAGTATATATATTAGTTAAAGTATAAGAATTTATTTTTAATGATGAATCTAATAATTTAGTATCTTTAAAAGATATCGTACTATTAATATCACCAGAAGAATTATTATTTATATTATTATACATCTTAGGTTTTATCGTTATCTTTTTATATTTAGGATCAGCTACTCCATCATTATAATTAATAGTATCTAATATTTTAATAGTATATTTGCTTTTTATATTACCTCTTGATAATTCATATGCTAATACATATCTATGAGTAGTATTAGGTTTAATTGGTTCATTAAAATAAGGTTCTCCTAAATCTAAGAATTTTCCACTACGATCTAAGATAGGATAATGGATAGTACCATTTATATCTAACCAGAAATTATCGGTATCTAATACTTTATTAGTATCTGATTTATTAGTAACTTCGACTAAGACAGCTAAATAATAATAACCATCACGAATAATGTTACCGGCATAATCAATATTCGTAATAATACTATCTTTAACGGCAATATTAAAGTTACTATGATTAAATGATTGGGAAACACGTACAGATTTATTAGCTTGTAATATTAAAGATAAACCTATAAAGAAGATTACAACCCCTACTATTGCGCCAATTATCTCGAATACTAATTTATTTTCAATAATGTAATATTTTAATTCACGAATTTTTCTAAAAAAAGTTCTTTTTACTTTATAATCCTCAATTGGTACCCCTATTTCAAACTCAGCATCATCTTCCATAGCAATATCAATATCATCTTGTAAATTAGTAAATGTAAATGTTCTTAAATCAAAACCAATAAAATTTAAGAAGACTAATATTAAGAATATAAAATTTGGATAAAAGATAAACCGTGATAAGTCACGATACATTAAAGCTGCACTAGTTTCAACAACATCAAATTCATAAACATCTAGTATAGCTTTTGTTTGATAAGATAAGAAAAATAATACTCCATAAAATATAATAAGAGCTAAATACGTTTTATTATCTTTATCTTTACTTTTAAATAATATATAAATAACAATACTAATAACGATAATAATAAATAATGATAATGGTAATAAAAAACCTATATATCTTGATACTAAATTAGACTCTCTCATAATATAATTATTTGTTACGAAGTCTTTAAATAAAACAAGTAGTCGATAACATTTATAGGTTACAAAGCCAATTAATATAAATAATATTAAATTTATTATTTTAAAGTGGCGAATTAAGAACTTAAAAGGTTTTCTAATTATCACAAAAAGTCCTCCTTATCCCATGAATAAATTATATCATAAATAAAAAAAGATTTATAAAAAATCTTTAGTTTGTCTTATTAATCATTAATTGTCCTGGTAATAGATAAATAGTTTTATTTAATTCTAATAAATCTTTTAAATTACGATTAAATTTTTTACCTACTAGTTCTAAAGTATCTCCTTCTTTAGTTATATAAAAACTATAGCCACTTTTAGGTATTATAATTTTTTGATTAGGATATATATAATCATCCATATTTAATCCATTTAATGCTGCTAATAAAGTAGGATTAATATTATAACGACGCGCTATTTGATATAAACTATCACCACTATTAACAGTATAAGTAGTAAAATAATCATTATCACTTGGTACATTTATTTCACGTCCTGCTTTAAATAAACGATAATCATAAATATTATTTATTTCCATTAATTTATCAATAGTAGTATTAAATTTATTAGCTAAATAATCTATTCTATCCCCTTCTTTAATAAGGTATTTATTATACATAAAAATCACATCCTAATATAGGATATGAATACTTAATTTATTTGTTAATTTTTATTTTCATTAGAATAATATTTCTTTTTTTCTTTAATCATATATTCAGTAATACTAGTTTCAATATCATCTAAACCATGTTTATCTATATTAGAAATTATTACTTTCTCTTTAACAGTATCTATTATAACTCTTCCCCATAGTAGGCCTTGATGAACTTTTAAATCATTATATAAATCAGGAGTAATGGAAGTTAAATAATAACCAAAGAATAATCCTTTTTGGCCAATTAATAACCTTTTATTAGTTAAAGCAACAACACATGTTGAAAATATATCGGTAAAAGAATAATTTTTTTGACCTGCAAAAGCAAATAAAACATGCTCATCAGGATTTAAATGCATATTAATAACTTCACAGTGTTTTCTAATACGCCATGCTATGCATCCTCTATGTTTTTGATTATATTCTAAAACTTTTTGATATACTTCATTAAGTGGTTCATCTTTCTTTTCTAATTTTATAAAACCCATATTAATTCCTCACTTACTATATTTAGTTATTAGTAATAAAATATATAGAAAAAATCACAACACCAACTAAAACTAATAGACCTATTATAACACCAAATATAAAACCAATACTTATTTTTTTCTTTTCTTTTGGTTTTTCAGTAATTTTTAACATTTTATCTTCTATTTCTCTTAATGAATTTTTATTTGGATCTACTAACTCATATTTATTTCTTATTTCTTGATTACGATTTACAGCATTTAAATTAATACTAGTTTGTGTAAGGACCATATCGATACGACTTTCACCAAAGTTTAATCTTTTTTCATTTTCTAAATCCATTAAATTATCTAAATTACTAAATATATTATTAGTTATTATTTCTTGATACTTAGAAGAAGTATTATTATCAATTATTAATTTAATACTTTTTTTATAAGAATCAATATTTTCATTTAAACCTCTAGCAATACCTTTAAAATAATCATAATATTTATTAAATAATGTAGCTATTAAAGCTTCTTTACTAATATATTTATTATTTAAACGTATTATATCTTTATTAGTTAGAGTATTATTAAAATCATATACAGGTGCAAACATTACATGTTTTTCTTTATCTACTAAAATACTATAATCTTTAAAATCACGATATTCTTGACCAGTAATATAATCTAATAATAGCATTAATATATATCCTTTAATAATTTTCTTTTCTTCAATATCGGTTAATCTAAAATTATGTTTAATAGCTTCAATAGTAGTCATAATTAAATCATTAATTTGTTGGACATTCGTAATAGGAGTATCAGCATCTGTAATAGGTAACATAGCATATTTTTTTAACCATGTAATATCTAAATTACGGTTTGCTTTAGCTATTTTAATAGATTCTTTCATTAATAATTCTAAATTAAGTTGAACAGCATCATCATTAATACTAATATTAATAGTACCTTTAATATTATCTTCACTAACTAAACGAAATATTTTAGATGAAGGAATACCAAGTAAGGTAGCAATTTCTTGATTAATAATATCTAAATCATCACTATAAGAGTTTTCAGAGCATTTAATAAAACCACCTATTTTAGATAAAGTATAAACTTCTTCACCAGTATTAGGATCAATTTTTTTCGTTTTACTTGTTATTTCAACTTCTTTACGATTAGTTAAATTATAACGAGAATTTTCTTTCTTTTGAATATTAATATTACTTATTTTAGCTTTACCATGAAATATATCTATTAAGTAATATTTACTCGATTCCATAAATTTATTTATATCGTTCATACAGCTACCCTCTTATCTTACTAATTATAGCAAAGTCTTTAAAATATTAAAAGTAAAATATATAATTAAGTATTATTAAAGTTTTCTTGTTCGAGCTATCTTTAAATCTTTTTGTTCTTCTAATTTAGAGTTTAAAATATTTGTTAATTTAATAGCTAAGTTGACATTATCTGGAATATCAGTTTTTATTAAATTATTTATAACTAAATTAATAATTGAATCTAAAGTAATTAAATTATATTGAATAAAATCTTTTGTCTTAGAAAAATAATTAATTAAACAAACTAAGTTAGTTGAGCCACCAGCTTTTAAATATTCAAGGATAAAATTGCCTAAATAGGGATCTGATTCATCTACTCCGTACATCATTGGGATATCTATATTTAAATTAAATTCTTTGGCAAATATTAATCCTCTTCGCGGGCCAATTCTTTCACCACCACGTTCAATTATTCTATACATTGCACAATTTAATAATTGCTTTCTTAAAAATTGCCAATTATTATGATAATTAATTTCTTTATCTAATTCGTTGTTTTGAGGTAACTCAACACCATTTTGTTTAAGTAAATTAACTACTTGGTCAATATGCATTCCTTTAAGTTGTTTAGCTTTAATTGGAAAATTAGGTAAATATTCTAAATTATCTATTTCTTCAATTATACCATTTTTACTTAAATGAAAAGATATTATATGATAATTAAAATATAAGTTAACTTTACTTCTATATTCTAAAGGAACAAAAAAGCACATTTCATCATTAGGTAATGAATTTATAAAAACTTCAAAATTATAAAATGAAGGCCAATCAAAATCTTTTAAAATAAATTTATTTTTAAAAGATTTATTTAAACCATTATTATTTTTAAATATTATGTTATTCATATAACTAGATTTTTTTTGGCTGTTATCAATTAGTTCGATAATTTCAAAATTAGGATATCTTAATTCATACCATACAGCCACTTTTTCAATTAAATCACGCATTTCTTGAGCCTTATAATATTCTCCAATATCAGTATATCCTCCAAATAATTTGCTTTTATCATACCATTTAATAAATTCATCAACTTTACTATTTAATTCTAAAGAAGTTGTCATTTCTTCTCCTACTTTTTTAGCAGTATCTATCTGTCCCCTTTTTAAAAAACTTAATAATTTTTCTTTAATATCCATTAAAACCTCCTAAAAAAATATTATACATTAAAAGTTTTCTATGAACAACTATCTAATATAGTAAAAGTTATATATAACTTAATATGTAATATTATATTAATTTGTAAGCTTTAATTAGATATATTAACTAAATTTTTATAGCTTTATCCATCTTTTCTATTTCAAGTTTGCCAATAACATAAGTTCTAGTATTACCATTAACTATTTGTTGATAATTATTAAAAATATCATAATCTAAAAATGTTTTTAAGGTATCATTTTTAACAAAATCTATAAATTCTTCAGTAGTTATTTTTCCTATAAATGGGTAGTAATTAGAAATTCTGTTGTTACTATATGCTGTTACTGGCATACTATAGTCTAAAAGAGCATAATCATTTTTTCTTTTTACAATGTTAAAACAGTGAGTTTCTTGATGATTATCATTATCTATACATCCTAAACAATAATAAACTTCAAATCCAAACAAACTTAAAATTTGTTGAGCCAAAGCTGCTCGTTCAGTACACATAGCAACCCCTACACCTTTTAAATCACCTATTTTTAGATTATCTAAAGCATCAAAATTTTCCTCATCAGAACGATCCTTTTTCCATACTAAAGATTGAAGAAATATACTTCTAATATCATTATTTTTAGGATATCCAAAATAATTATTAATAAAAATTGCTAAATTATATATAATTTCTGCTTTAGTATGGATATTATATTTTCTAATAAATTTAGCAAATTCATAGAAATAATCGGTTGTTTCCATTCCGTATGTTTCCATTGCCCTATTGTTATATTTTATTCTAGTATGTAAAGGAATAAAGCCTTTAAATAGACTATTAAAATTCCCATTATCTAAAAAGACTAATTGTTCTATTTTAGTACTATTTTTATCCATTTCTGTTATTGATTTGAAAATAAGTTTATTAACTTCTTCGTCATTAGTACATTTTAATATTTTTTCTAATAAATTCATATTAATCATTTATCCTTTGCTATAGTATAAAATAACATAATTAAAAATAGATGTATAGATTTAAATTTTATAAAAAATGTTGTTAACTTTGATAAGATTAAATTTTTTTTAATTAATTTTAGATTTTTTAAGTATTAAAATATGATTTTATAACAAATTGATATAGGTGATATTTATGTTAAATTATGAACAAGGTTTATGCGCTGTAAGAATATTTTTAAATTCTCTTGGATTAATTGTAGATGAGATAGACAAATTTGATAAAAAATCTACAATTAACATTTTTGATAATAATATGAATAAAGTTGGCTCTATATATTTAGATAATGGAAAAATACTAATATCGGCTTATTATAATCATTTTGCTTTAAATGCAAGTTATACCCTGCCAGCTATATCATCATTTAAAGATTATGAATGTGTAAATATGGAATATGCTTTATATGGTAATTGGGAAAATATTATTAAATATAAAATAGATTGTAATGAATTTAAAGTAGATGGGAATTTTTTTATAGATTCTTCTATTGATACTGAGTATGGTTTATCTTGTTTATGTCATCATTTAATATTTTGTAAATTATTAAATAAGATTATTACTATAAAAATATTAGAAGATGGTTTTATATTTGGAGTAGAAATTAAAGATGATAATATTGATGAAAAAATACAAATAAATCCTTTTGATGATTTAAATGGCTTTTTTATACATACTATTCAAAATATTGATTCTTATAAAAAATATTCAGGAATATTTTTAGATGCAAATGATGAAGAAAATAAAGATAAATTGCATCTTTTTCTAAAAGAATCGAAAGGTTCTAAAACAATTAATTATAGAAGTACATATGTATCTAAAATTATAAATGAAGATAATAATGAACAAGCAATTATTCAAAAAGGAATGCTGATGCAGAAATTAGATTCATCTATGTATGATGCAATTAAAATGATAAGAAATATTTTAAAAATTAATAATGTATATTTTTTGGATAACTTAATTAGCATAAGCTATGATGACTATACTGATAACGAAATAGAAGCTTTATTAGGAATTAAACGTGATGTTAAATTATATCAAGATGAAGAAAAAGATTTAATAAGTGCTTACTTTGGAATTAAATCAAAAAATCGTCTTAAATTTATTCATATAAAAAAAGAATAAAACCTTTCATATAAATCCATATTATCTTAATAAATATTAAAATGCAAGTAAAATAAAATTATAACTTTATTAACTTGTCATATCTTTTAAATATGACATCTAAAAAAATAGGTTATTTGATTTATATGATTAATTATGATTTTTATTTTTGTTTATATACTTTTTATAAGATTCTATTAGGTCTGGCTCATTCTGATTTTCCGGTAAATTATCTAAATCAAAAAAGCACATTTCTTTAGACTCTAAATTCCATTTTAAAGTACCATTATAGTTATTAATATAATATAAAACCATGTTATTTATAACGATATCCCCATTTGGATATTCATTTTTTCTACTAAAACCAGAAATAATATCAATTAATTTTAAATCACTTTCTAGAACATCTAAATTAGTTTATTCTTTAATCTATGAAATCTTTCACCTATTTTTGAAAACCACCAGGTAATATTCCAATAATCTTTATCTATTCTTCTTTATAATAATGGCAGCAGTTCCGTCTTGTAAAAGTACAAATTTATGTTTTAACTCTCCAATGTATAGATTTGTAAATACTGGATAAGGAATTATATAACTTAATTTAATTATTTCATATATTAATTCTTTATAATTTAAATTTTATTTTTCTTTTAAAGATAATTTTTTCTCTAAAAAATATATCATATAAACTATTTAACTTTTTGAAAATAAAGATCATAACTATTATTATGTTGTTCTTTAATTGTATTTAGTATTTCTTCTTTATTAGTTTCTCCAAAACCTACAAAGGTTTTTGTTCCTATTACTATAAAAGGAACAGAAGAAATATCCTCATCTAAAGCATTAGCAAACTTATTCATTAAATTATAATTATCTTGGTTATACCATACTTCAAATGTATTAAGATTATATAAATCTTTATAATCTTCATTTTCTTCTAAGAAATTTAAAAATTCTTCACAATGAGGACAGCCATTACCCCAGAAAAGATAAATATTTATTTTGTTAGTATCATACTTTATATCTTCTAAAGAAGTATCAGGAATATCAATAGTAACAATATCATAATAATTTGTATTAGTATTAGTATTGTTAATATTTTTTTCTGGTAAAGATATATATTCTTTTAACCAAGAGTTAAAATCATCATTATCATTTATATTTAGAGTGGCTATTAATTTTCCTTTACTAAATATAGCTAAAGCTGGATAATTTTTGATTTTATCTTCTAATATAGTATCTTTTAAATCAAAATAAGATATTTTATAAAAACTTATTTGATAATTATTCATAAAATCATATAATTCTTGTTCAAAATCATTAGATTTTATAGATTCATTACAATTTATAAAAACTAAAAAATTTTCTTTATTATTAATTAGTTCTTTTAACTTATCAACATTTAAATTAATAAAATTGGCACTTTCTAAATATACATCATCTAAACTAATTAATTTATCTTGATTAGAAGAAGCAGTCATTATAATTGTACTACATAAAAGGATAATTATTATTATTATTTTCTTCATAATTAATCTCCACTACAAGAATCATCCATTGTTAAAGGAATACGATAAGTAACTTTTTTATTATCTTTAGTTGCTATTATAGATAAATATAATTTATGATTAGCATAATCTTCACAAGTATTTTTATAATTATCAATAGTAAAAGTTACTTTTCTTAAGAATTCATCTAATGTTATACTATTTTCATAAAGATAAGAACTTATTTTTTTATCGATATCATTATCATTTTCATATAATACGCACTCTATTTCATCATACAAAGTATTATCTTGTTCATCTCCGCAATAAGTAATATTAGTTATATATATAGCAGACTTATTATTATTATAGGCTATGCTTCCTGATAAACTAAAATCATTACAATTACTAGATAAAGTCTTAAATTTAAAATCTTCTCTTTTTATAATAATACCAATAATTAAAATAATAATAATTAAGGATATTAATACACTAGTAATAATAATAATTTTCTTTTTATTATTTTTTTCTTTCTTGATATTTTCATCAGCAAATAAAGTATCTAAACTATAATTAAAATCTTTAGCAATGTGTTTTATTAAAATAATATCGGGTAAATTTTTACCATTTTCCCATTTACTTACGGCTTGAGCAGTTACATTATATTTTTCTGCTAAATCTTTTTGGGTTAAATTATTTTTCTTTCTTATATCTTTAATTATTTGACCAAATCTTTCTTGATTCATTAAACGACACTCCTTTAAAAGACAATGGTTCTAAATTTATTTTATCATAAATTGAATGATTATTAATAAGTTATTTTTTTGATTTTATAATATACCCTTGAAATATTTCCTATTAATAATAATATTTACATTATAAAATAAAACTATGAAAGGAAAAAGATTATGAATCAAGAAAAAATAGGTAAATTTATTGCCAGTTGTAGAAAAAAGAAAAATATAACCCAGCAAGAATTAGCAGATAAGTTAGGAGTATCTGATCGAAGTATAGGTAATTGGGAAAATGGTAGAAATATGCCGGATTTATCCTTATTTAAACCTTTATGTAAAGAATTAGATATTACTATAAATGATTTAATAAGTGGGGAAAAAGTAAAAGAAAATGAATATCAAGAAAAATTAGAAGAAAATATTGTAAAGACAATAAATTATAGTAATAAAAAAATCGAAAATCGTAATCACTTTATAGGATTAATATTTATAATTTTTGGAATATTAATTGCTATTACTGCCATTGCTATATTTCCAAGTGAAAGTAGTTGGGGATCTATTTATTCCGTTTTAGGGGCTATAATATCTTTAATTGGAATTAATAAGTTTACAAAAAAATTATCTTATCCAATTAGATTATTATGTAATTTTGGATATTTTATAATATTTATTATAATTTTAATAACAATAGATTATATTGGTGTTATTAATATTCATCAAGCACCAAGATTTGCCTTATTTAAAATTACTGGGGAAGATACTATCTACTATGATACTCCATTTTATGATGTTGCTAGATGTAATGTAAATGAATCTAATGAAGAATTTAAAGTATTTAAAAATCAAACATATGATAAAAATAATATAGATAAGTACTGTAAATAATAATAAATTAAAGTAATAAAAAAGCTAGTTATTAGAAATATAACTAATTTTTTTAAATTGTATATATATTCTATTTAGCTCTTCTTAAAACTCTTTTATTATCTTTTAAATGAGGTCTATTAGAAGCTAATTGCATTTTTTCATCTTCAGTTAATTCATCACTAAGTAGTTCAAGTGTCATAGTATTTAAATATGTTGTATCAACTCCAGGACAAATTTCAGAAGAATTTAAAATTAAAGTTTTATTCTTATGTAAATATTCTTTTAATTCTAAATATAAATTATTATTATCTTTTGAGTAGCTTATAAATTCACATATATAGTCTAATTCAATAATTTTTATGGTTTTTATAACATTTAGAGGTGAGATTATAATATCAATATCACTTAATGCTAAATTTATTTTTTGCCCTAATGACATTTTATAATCTTTTAATCTTTTTTCCATGTTATCTCCTTTAATACTATTTTTTATTGTAAGAAAGTTTATAAAAAAAAGCAAGTATTATTAAATCATACAATATGTACTTATTTTACTAAACTTATTACTATTTTTATAATAAAACTTAAATTCATGATAAAATATTTATTGAAAGAATGTAAATAAAATGAATGAAACAGAAAATAAAGTAAAAGATTTGATGAATGTGTTTATTGATGAAGATAAGCCTGCATCATTATCCGAAAAAGACAAAGAATTTGATAAATATGCCAAATTATACGAAGAAAGATTTAATAAGAAAGCATATATTCCTGAACCAAGTGGTACAAAAGAATTTGCTATTGAATGTATAAAAAAGTGTTTGTCCGAGAATAAAGATATATTAGATGAGTTATATTATGATAATTTTAAAAAAGATGAAAAAAACGATGTATTATATTAAAACTTGGTTAAAAGTAGTTGTATAATTTTCTATAATAACTCTATTATTAAATATTTAAATTTCTAAAGGGGATATCTCATTACTATATAAATGCATCAATATCTTTAGCATTCGTATTTGAATTAGTTTTATATTTTCGATAAATTCCAAAATATCATTATTAAAATTTAAAATAATTATACTTTAAAATGATTTTTCTACTAATAGTATTTCCTATATAATTGTTTTACATTATAGTATCCGTTACTCAAAAAAACATAGAAATTAATCTATGTTTTTTAGGTGTATATATAGATTCAAAAATAATAAAATAAGTCAATTGAACATCATGCGATGCATTTAAATAATCATCAAAATTAATTATCTAGTACTACTATCTCTATTTAATAAAATCTTCTAATTTTTTTCTTTCACTCTTATCATTTAGAAAAAATAAAAATTTTGTATCTAGTAAATCCTTAACATATTTTTTGTCGTTCAACTTTAATATGCTATCTACAATGTACTGTTGATCTAATTTTTTCCAAAAATCATTACAAGCATCCAGAAAATCAGCTAATACGGAAGCATCTTTATGTTCTATAAAATAGTCAATCAAAAATTTTTGATTATATTCAGTATAGATACATGTTAAAAATATTATACAATATATATTTTTATTAGTTATTAATTTATTAACGAATTATAAATGCTCATTTTCAGTTAAATGTGTAATTAAAGTATGATATGGTCCCTTTTTATATTGTTCTAATATTAGTTGCTCTTTTTCTGTATATTCATTTAACATTTTTATTGCACCTTCTTCTAATATTTATTGAATTGTTAATTTTTTCAAACCATTTTAAAGATATAATATATATTTTTCATATGTTTTCAAATGTAGTAAAATCCTAGTTGCTTTTTATTAGAATAACCATAGATGGCTAATCAAATTTTCAGCAAAAATAAGTTTTATTATTTATGGCTAAGTTCTACTCTAAAATATATTATAGAGTTTCATAAACATATAAAACTTCTTTCAAATAAACAAAAAAGTTAACCAAAATTAACCTTTATATATAGAAGTCGATTAGTTCGACTAATTTCCCTATGGTGCGATAGTTAAGATAGTTCGAAACCATCACAACAAATAAATAAACAATTTAATTCTATAACCATTATACCATGACTTTTACTAATTTTTATAAAAATGAAAAAGACCTAAGGCTTCTAAAGTTTCCTAGGCACTTTTCAATATTATTATATGTTATGAATTAATATTTATACAATATAATAGTCCTTATCAAATCCCATTACTTTTAATACTTCATCAATAGTAATTGAAGTTAGATTATCTTTTAATGTATCTAATTCTTTTTTAATTAAACTTTTCATTTCTATTGCTTGATCATTTTCTAAAAGTAATTCTAATGATTTAATTATTATATACATATTGGTATGTAATGCTTTATCAGGAGATTTTTTAGTTTTATCTAGTCTAATATAGAATGTACTTCTATAAGTATATAATCTATCATCATGAGCTGCTATATTACGAACTGAAGTTAAATTACCAAGAATATTTTTTAATATTCTATCATTAATATGAAATTGCTTACTTATTTCTTGTCTATCTTGTTGTTTCATTAAACCATAAAACTTACTTATAGTTCCAAGTGATAATAATTTAGTAACAACCCAAGGTGGAACAAATCCATATTTACTCATATAATGAGTTATTGCATCATGTTTACCATTTCCTTTATCAATTTCATTTTTTATTTCTTCAATTAATCTTTCTATATGTTCTAAGTTAGAATCATCATCCTTTAAATCAAAATTATTGATATCTAAATAATCTTCTAATCCATACTTTTCAGCAAATAAATTGGCAATTTTAGTTTTTATTACTGCCTCTATTTCAAGAATATATTTAAGCATTATTATCTTTAAATTTTTATCAAACTTATACATTGCAAATATTTCTTCAAATGAAGCATTACCTTTATAATTATCTCCTATTTTAAATATCCATTTATAGGAGTTTACTATTGAATAATAAGAATACTTTTCAATTAAATATCTAGCATTATTATCATCTTTTATTGATACACCTTTTGAAGTTAATATTTCTATTAATTCATTTGTTGATTTAAATTCTTTAACCATTTTTACCTCCTATAAAATGAAAAAGACCTAGGGCTTCAAAAGTTTCCTAGGCACATCTCGATAAATAATATACACTATTTATTGATAAAATGCAATACTTTTGAAGAAATTTTCTAATCATCGTAGATTTTTATTTGGAATTCCGTTTTATAATAAAAAACTGAAATAAGTCTGATAGTAGTCTAATATACATGTTTCTTTGCCAAAAAGGAGGGATGAAAAATGAAATCATGGAAACATTTGACATTTGAACAAAGAAAAGTTATATCTAACGGAATATCTCATAAGTATAAATTAAAAGAAATTGCTGAAGCTTTAGGCTATGATCCAACTAGTATATCTAAAGAAGTTAAGCGAAACAGAGAACAAATTACAATAGGAAAAAATGTTACTGATTGTAATAAAATAAACAGATGGCCTTTCGTTTGTACAGGCTGTAATAAAAGATATAATAATCAATGTTGTTTTACTAAATATAAATATGATGCAAAAAAAGCTCAAGATAAGGCTGATGTTAATTTAGTTAATTCTAGAAAAGGAATTGATATTACCTCTGAAGAATTTCAAAAGCTAGATAAAATAGTTAAAGATGGTGTTGATGATAAGAAGTCCATTTATCAAATAACCATAGAAAATAAAGATGAAATAGATAAATCAGTAACTACTATATATAGATATGTGAATAAAGGCTATTTAACAACAAAAAGAATGGACTTACCTTATGCGGTTACTTACAAGAAAAGAAACCATAATAAAAAGTATGAGTATTCTGAAAATAAGAAAATTGACAGAACAGGTCATACTTATATTGATTATCTTGCCTATATACACAAACATCCAGGAATCTATGTCTGGCAACTAGATTTTCTTGGATCCATTAAGACAGATAACAATAATATTTTATCATTAATTCTACCAGATTTGCAATTTTGTTTACTTGACTTAATAAAAAATCCTAACCAAGAAAAAGTAGTAGAGTTTTTTGATGAACTAGAGGAAAAGATTGGAATTGATGCATTCGAGGAATTAATACCAGTTATTTTAACTGACAGAGATCCTAATTTTACTGATATTGAAGGTATATGTTTTTCAAAAATAACAGGAGAAGAAAGATGTAAATTATTCTTTTGTGATGCTTATGTATCTAATCAAAAGCCAAACGTAGAAAATTTAAACAAACAATTAAGATTATTTTTTCCAAAAGGTAAAACTATAGACAAATACACAAAACAAGATATAAAAAACATTAACGAAACACTTCTAAATAGGCCATTAAAATCATTGGATAGTTATACTCCAAAAGAGGCTTTTATTAATGTATTTGATGAAGATTTATTTAATAAACTGTTTTAGCTAGCTAAAATCGTTTTGGGCAAAGAAACAAACTACAAAAACTGCAATAAGTTTAAAAAACGGAAATAACCTCCGTAATTTTGTCATGCAAAAATTTAAGTAATACTAGTTAATATTAGGCAAAATTAAAAGACTTATTTCCGCTTTTATATTCCAAAGCAGCAATAAGTCTCGTAAATTAAATGTTACTTCATAAACCTGCATTTAGTCTAAAAATTCACGTTATTGTAATTAGTTAGTTTCTTTCAATTTTCCTAATACAATGACTAGTCTTTAGCCTCTGTTTCATTTAATACTTTTTCAACTTCACTAATTAATTGCTCTTTATTAGGAATATAATAAGTATAAGTAGAAGCAAAAATATTATTAGATAAACCACCTAAAGCATATTCCATAGCTACTTCTTTTTTACTCTTACAAAGAATAATTCCTATTGATTTATTATCATATTCATCATTTACTTCAGCATTATAGTAATTTAAATACATATTCATTTGTCCTGCGTATTCTGGCTTCATGGTACCAATTTTCAAATCTATTAAAACATAGCATTTTAAGATTTTATTATAGAAAACCATATCTACATAATAATGAGTATTCCCCAAAGTTACTCTTTGTTGTGTTCCTACAAACATAAATCATTTACCTAATTCAAGTAGAAATTCTTCCATATGATGAACTAATTTTCTTTCTAAATCTTTCTCCAAAATAGGTTTTGGTTCTTTAATATCTAAAAATTCAAAAACATATGGTTCTTTTAAAATATCATCAGGTTTGGCTAATGTTTGCCCAACTTTTGATAATTCATATACCTTTTCTTTATTATTTTGTCCATCAGATAACAATAATCTTTCATATAATGAAGTTTCTAATTGTCTTTTTAACTCTCTAACACTCCAATTTGAATTAACGCATTCTTTTTCATAAAAACTTCTTTCATCATCGTTCTCAATACTTAATAATTCACAATAATGTGACCAGCTCAATTTAACAGACAGTGTCTGTTGTTTTGGGTATTTAAGATAAAATCTACGCATATATTGTAGATTTGATACCGAAAAACCAGAGCCTAAAATTTTTCTTAATTCTTTTGAAAGCTCCTTTAAGACTTGTTTACCATATTCAGCTTTAATATTTCCATTTTACTCGTTCTCAACAATAATTCTACCAACATCCAATAAGCTAGTAACATTGTATTATTTACTTCATAAGCAATTTTATTTCTACTACTAATAATTATATCTTTAATTTCTTCAATCATTTGTATATTTTTTTTCTAACATAATGGCTCCTTTCCAAATTCTTCAGCCACATCTGAAAATCTTAAAAACCTTAATATTATTTTACCATATAATTTACTAATAAACAGATGTTATTTATATTTATAAATTAAAATTATCAATGTATTCAGACACTTTTCGACTATGCGATTTAAAATTTAAAAAAACGAACTATTACTAGTTCGAGTAATTATCAATTTGGTGGAGCAGAGGAGAATTGAACTCCTGTCCAAATTACTTGAATATAAATATCTACAAGTTTAGTTAATATTTAAAATTTATTATAAAACTGGCTTTAACTTACCTATTTTATAACTAGATTAGTTAAATTCGTTATACTACCCTAATCAAATAATATAATATAACTTATATCTATAAATCTTTAGCTTAACCTATAAGTGAAATTAAGTAAAGATACTCCATTACTTTATATTAAGCAAAAACAGGAGTAGCATTGAAACTATAAGTTTCGTCATTTAATTTTAATTTGTCGTTTTAAGTCATACAAGACTACTTGCAATCTATACTCAACATAACCTGTCGAAACCATTACTGCCCCATACAATTAATTTTATCATAATAATAAATTCGATGCAAGTTTGACAGTAAATTACTCATATGCTATAATTCAAGTAGGAAGATACATTGTGTCTATTAAGATTCAGGGGGGAATGATAATAATGAAAATAGATATTGATGAATTTTATAAGGAATTAGGAATTTCTAAAAGAGCAAGTAAAAATACTATTAGGGAAGCTTATACTAGATGGTTTTTAGAATGGGATAGTAAAGATACTCATACTGAAGAAGATTATGAGAAATTATATTATATGTGCAAAATTAAAAATGAATTATTAAATGCAGAAAAAAAAGATAATGATTACCAACGTGTAACTGATATGGAAGAAGCACCAGTTAAAACAGTAACATCTGGGAAATTATTAATAGCTTCTTTAGGTACAATTGCTTTAACAACTGCTATTGTAGCTACTTTATTAAATTCAGAAATTAATAAAACTAAAGAAAATAATAAAGAGATAAATTCTAGTACTAGTATAGCAGCTAGTAGTGATACTAATTTAATAGAAGAAACTAATGAAGCAAGTACTAGTGTTGTTTTAAATGATTATGTAAATGATAATGATTTTATGGAAAATTTAGCACAAGAAGAATGGCAAAAAATAAGTTTAATTAAAAATAGTGATAGTACTTTTGCACCAAGTATATATGATTCTAATGTATTGTATGAAATTATTAGATGGATTCATCATGGAGAACCAATATATACAGGAGATTGGATTTTATCTAATGAAGATGCTAATGCAAGATTATCAGAATTAGTAAGCACTTCATATGATGTATCCCAATTATATAAAGGAACTAGCATTTATTCTAATATTAATAAGTTAAGAAATGCTATTAGTAAAATAACACCTGAAAACGGGAGTTATAATGATGAATTAGATGCGTATAAAGATTTAAAAGATGTCTTAGAAAATATGGATACTAATAACTTTGTTGAAGTAATTACTATTAGAGTATTAGCAAAATATATGATATCTGATGCTCGTTACACTACGATGCGTGATATTGCTTTTGATAAATCAAATTTAAGTTCTGCTGATGTTCAATTATGTAAAGATGCTTTTAATAAAGTAAATGATGATACAATATTTAGTATTAGTCTTCAAAATGCGATAAATGAAGATAAAGCTAATAAAGGGAGAGTTTTATCATAATATAATTTTATTTAGGAGATACTATGAAAATAAATAAGTATGAATATGATGATGATCAAAAATTAACAAATGAAGGTAATAAGATTATAAAAGGTTTAAGTATTTCGGCACTTTCTTTAATAATTTTATTAAATTCCTGTTCAATATATAATAGTTTAGTGAATAATAATTCAGAAAAAAATTTAGAAAAAGATGCTAAAAAGATAACTAGTTCAAGTGTGGTTGCATCCGTAGCTAGTAATCCTAATTACGAGATTAATTATAGTTATGTAGAAGAATTTTATAATAATTTATTAGAGTATAAAACAAGATATGGTAATGATTTTGCAAGTTCTATAAATACTTTAGATGATGCTAAGAGTTTATATAATTTTATTATAAAATTTGATGATATGTATGCTTATTTTAATGGTACTACTAATATAACTTCTATAGAAGAATATGAAAATATATTAAATTCTTTTTATAATTCGTGCATAAAATATGATGTAAAACCTTTCTTAAGTATAATGTTTAAAGATAAAGGTTATTATTATCAATTATTAAGTGAAGCTGAAGGATTAGTTTATAATTTAAAAAATTCATTAAATAATGATTATTCTATTGCTAATCAATACTTTGCTTGGTTAGGGACAAATTTATGGTATGGTAAAACATCAGTTATTACTAATAAGATTAGTGCACCATATATCTATTTATTAATGGTTCAATATACTGATTATAAAAAATGTGGTAATATGAGTTTAGCTATAAAATATGGGAAGAATAATGTTTTAGATATAGATGGCCGGTATGATTTTACTTGTCCTGCTGGAGTAGATCAATTTATTAGAGGATATAAGGTTTATGATGATAATGGTAATTTAATAGATAAAAATAAATTTCATGAAGTTTTAATCGATTTAATTAATAATCAATGTCAAATATATCAACAAAATGAATTAAAAAGAAGTAGGTAGGTGGATTTTATGTACGATAATAATGAATTTAGAATTCATATTGAATGGAAGAATGTTTTAATTAAATTAGTTTTGATTATATTATTTGTTTTATTGTTAGTATGGGTACTTCCAATTCCTAAATTAGATACTTTTTATAATAGAGTATTTAATGATAATATTAATACTATGAAAGAAGCTGCTAAAAATTATTTTCTTAGCAATAATTTACCTGAAAATATTGGTGAGTCTAATACTATTAAATTAGGTGATATGGTAAATAAAAATTTAATAGTTGAATTTACTGATAAAAATAATAATAAATGTAGTGATAGCAATTCGCTTTCAACTATTACTAAAACAGATTCTAATGAATATGTTCTTAAAACCATGTTAACATGTGGGGAAGAAAATGATTATGTACTAGAAACATTAATAAATTATACAAATAATAATAATGTAGCAAATAATAATGTGGTTAATGGTAATAGTAATGATAATAATGTTGATAAAAAACCGACAAGTAATTCTTTAAATAATGAAGAAGATGATGAAGAAGATTTAATATTAGAAAATGGTGTATATGATAAAGATGGTAATTTAACAGGAATTACGGAATATGAATTTAAGAAACCAATTTATAATACTACTAATACTTATACTTGTCCACAAGGTTATGTTTTAAAGGGAAAAACATGTTATAAATATGAAAGTGGAGAAACTATTTCTGCTACGCCTTTATATTTTGATGATATAACAACTATAAAAGATGCTTTAAAAAATGTTACTGGATCTTATAAAGTTTATGCTGATGCTATAAAAGAAAAAGATAAAGTAAATAAAACTTGCCCAGATGGGTATACATTAAATAATGGTGTATGTTATACATATATTGAGGCTACTGTAAAACCAGGCACTACTAAATACGAATGTCCTGCTGGTTATAGTTTAAAAGGGACAAAATGTATTGATGAAATTGAACCTAATTATAGAGTAATTCATGAAAATGAATATAAATGTCCTGATGGGTATACATTAAGTGGTTCAAAATGTACTATTACGAAGAATGCTCAAGTAAAATATGAATCTGAAAAAGAATATTATTGTAGTTATGCTTCTGATAGATTATTAGGAACTAGTTGTTATTATAATGCAACTTATCATTCTGGTGGTAGTAGTTGTAGTTGTAATCCTGGTGATCAATTAGTAGGTAGTATTTGTTATAAAACTGAGTCTTATGCTCCAACTTACACTCCAGGAAGTCAATCTTGTTCTTGTCCTAGTGGTACTACTGCATCTGGCAATCAATGTGTATCAACTTATACAGCTACTAATAATTCCCATTGGGGTAATCCAACTGTAATTCAATCAAATAAATTAATGAATGAATATAATAATGGGTCTGAAAAACTAGAATATACTGGAAAATATAATTGTAGTTTAAGTGGATGTACTTATTATTATAATAAATATAAATGGGAAAAATCTTATAGTTGTCCAAATGGTGGTAGTCTAAGTGGTACTACTTGTTATAAGTATAGTCAACCTAATTGTAGTACCGGTGGTGGTAGTTATAAGTGTAGTGATGGAACATATCCAGTAAATAATGTATGTTATAGAAAAACTACATATAATGCTAATTGTTCTACTTCTAATGGGTATTATACATGTTCTAAAAAAGGAACATTATTAGGAACTAGTTGCTATTATGCTGCAAGTTATAGAACTAATTCAAGTAGTTATGAATATTGTGATACTGGATATACTTTAAGTAATCATAAGTGTAGTCGCACTGTGAATGCTGAACTTGTTAATGCAGATTTAAAGATTCCTTATTGCGATAATGATAATGGTTATTATTTAGACGATAATAATATGTGTGTTAAAACTATTGATGCTACTAAAAATACAACAGAAACTCAATATACATGTCCTGAAGGATATACTAAAGAAGGTACAACATGTTATAAAACAATTGAACCTACTGAAGAAATAACTTATAAATATTCTTGTCCTGAAGATTATGAATTAACAAATAAAGATAATAAGCCTATTTGTTTTAAAGAAATTGAAAGTACGACAGAATATTATTGTGAAGATAAAGAAGCTACTCTTCAAGGTGATAAATGTATTGTTAATAAAAAAGGTGGTTTAAAAGGATATACTTGTCCTAAAGACTATATATTAAATGGTGATAAATGTGTATTAGAAAGAACTACATGCATTGATGCTACTTTAGAGACAAATACAACTACTACATATGAATATACATGGAGTACTAATAAGTATTTAGAAGGTTGGACACCAACTGGTAATACTAGAGTTACTAGTGCTAATGATTATATAAAATAATAATTAAGAAGTGATAAAATAAATCACTTCTTTTATTATGAGATATTAAAAAAACAGCTATTAAAGCTGTGATTTTAATATCCTTGTTAATATAATAATAAGTTCTGGATCCGTAACAGGTTTTACAAAAACATCATTACCATCAATTATTTCTTCAATAATTTTAACCTTATTTGGAATTATATCCTTATTATCATTTACACCCATTACTAGAAAATACTTTATACCACCATACATTGTTTCATTTAATAGAATATATTTTTCATTATTTTCCAAAGTTATTACGGTATTAGTTCTTAATCCCATAGTATCTCTCCTAACTAAGCTGCTCTACCAAGTGTAAGAGTGTTATCTTTTTCTTGAGAATCACCTTGAAATAAATCTTGAGCATTAACTACATTTACAACCTTTTGTCTTCCAGTATCTTCAGAAACCGTACTCATTGATTCTTTATTATCTTCACCAGAAGTCATTCTTCGTAAATCTCCTAAAGCATCAGCAAACGCAATTGTATTATTCGTATCATCCTTTTTTTCTTCAGATAAACCAACCGGAGTAGTTACAGACGTTTTAGCTTCTGGAAAAGCAATGGCATTATCTTCAAATGGATTACTATTATCATCATTAAATAGGCCACTTAAACTATCTAAAGTAGTTGAATTATCATCAGATGAAGAAGTTAAAGATGAATTGTTATCTGTAGATAATTCATCAAAATTTACAGTCTTTAATTCAGGTTCTGGAGTCTTTAGGACTGGAGACTCAACTGGAGTTTCAATGGTACCAAATTTAATTTCTTGACCTTGAGAGTTAATCTCAGAGTTTTTTAATTCTGATTGAAAATCCTTACTAATAGCTTTGATTACTTTTCCTTTAACATCTTGAATTGCATTTATAGCATCAGCAATTCCATAATCAGTAGTTGAAAAACTATTATAAGCTGCTAACTGACTATCTAAATCAATTTCACTTTTATTTAATCTAGCTTCTGTATCTTTAATAGCATCTCCACTGTATTTTATATGTCTTCCTTGAACACTAACTAACTCATATAGATAACCTGCTAAATCAATTATTTCATTAGTTTTTAAGTGGTTTTGATAAACTTTTTCGGCTAAAACTAATTGCTTATCTAGTTTACCCTTTTCTTCATTAATTTCGTCTATTCTTCTTTTTAAATCATTTACTGCTTGTTCTGTATCACTAATAACTTTCTCCATCATATTAATCACGCCCTTTATCTATCTTACAATACTTAAAGTTTATCACAATATGATGTTATTTGCAACAAAAAAATTAGAATTTAAACTAATTCTAATTTAACAGTTAAAGCATCGTCCCCAATTCTTTCCTTTAACTTAATTATTCTTGTATATCCACCATTTCTAGTTTCATACTTAGGGGCTAATTCATTAAATATTTTAGCAACTACATCTTTATCATTATGTAAGAAAGCAAGGGCCTTACGACGTGATACTAATGTACCTTTTTTTCCATAAGTAATCATACGATCAACAAATTTTCTTACTTCTTTAGCTCTAGCTTCTGTAGTAACAACATATCCATTATTAACTACATCTTTTACAAGACTAGCTAAAATACTTCTACGAATACGAGATTCTCTATTTAATTTTCTATAATTTGCCATGTTACCTCCGTTTAACTACTCTTTAAAGCTTAAGCCCATTTCTTTAACTTTATCTAGGACTTCTTTTAAAGATTTTTTACCTAAGTTACGTATTTTATTAACTTCACTTTCTTTTTTATTAATTAAATCTTCAACAGTGTTAATACCTGCTCTTTTTAAACAGTTATATGCACGTACAGAAAATTCAATTTCTTCAATAGGTGTTTCCAATGTCTTGGTTATAGTATCAACTTTCTTTTCTGCAATTAAACCTGTAATATTTGAAATATTATTTAAGTCTGCAACTATATTTAAATGTTCAATTAGAATCTTAGCAGATAATGCCATAGCTTCCTCTGGAGTCATAGCACCATTAGTATAAACATTCATAATAAGTTTATCAAAATTTTCATTTTGACCAACACGAGCTGGTTCAACTTCATAACTAACTCTATCAATTGGAGAATATAAACTATCAATTGCAATTACACCAATTTTTTTCTCACCTAATAATTTTTCATTTGCTTTAGCATCAACATATCCACGACCATTACCAACAGTCATTTCCATATCAATTTTACCACCTTTTACAAGGTTACAAATTACTAAATCAGGATTAACAACTTCAATATCAGCATCTGCTTCAATCATTCCTGCAGTTACAGGACCTTCAGTATTTGCAGATAATCTAATAGTTTTAATATTATCACTCTTATCATGATTTATTAAAACAACACTTTTTAAATTTAATACAATAGTTGTTACATCTTCAACTACACCATCAATCTTTTGAAATTCATGCATTACGCCATCAATTTTAACAGAAGTAATAGCACTTCCTGGTAAACTAGATAACATTACTCTTCTAAGAGCATTACCTATAGTTGTACCAAATCCTCTTTCAAGTGGATCTAATTCAAATTTACCATAATGATTGCTTTCAATTGATTCAGCTATTTTATAATCAGGTTTTTCAAATTTTAACATATAATCAAGCTCCCCTTCCTTAATTTCTTGGGCGTTTTGGTGGACGACATCCATTATGTGGAACAGGTGTTATATCATTAATAGCAGTTATTTCTAGTCCAGCAGTTTGTAATGAACGAATAGCATTTTCTCTACCAGCACCTAAGCCTTTAACAAATACTTCTACTTTTTTAACGCCATTATCAACAGCAGTTTTTGCTGCAGCTTCAGCACTCATGCCAGCAGCATAAGGAGTCTTCTTTTTTGAACCCTTATAACCAATTGTTCCAGCTGATGCCCAAGATATAACATTACCATTAACATCTGTTATAGAAACAACAGTATTATTATAAGTAGAATGAATATGTGCTTGTGCTTCTGGAATATTCTTCTTTGCTTTTCTTTTTCTTCTATTATAAGCCATCTTAGTACCTCCTATTTACTTACTTTTTTCTTATTAGCTACTGTTTTACCTTTACCTTTTCTTGTACGAGCATTTCTACTTGTTCTTTGACCACGGACAGGTAAACCCTTTTTATGTCTAGTACCTTGATAAGAATTAATTTCCATTTTATTTTTAATATTTAATTGAACTTCACGACGTAGTTCACCTTCAACATTACACTTATCTACTTCAGCTCTTAATGCACTAACTTCAGCTTCAGTTAAATCTTTAGCTTTCTTTGTTCTATCAACTTTAGCAGCATCACATATAGTATTAGCTAAATTTCTACCAATACCATATATAGCTGTTAGTCCAATACAAATATGTTTTTCATTTGGTATTTCAATATTTTTAATACGTGCCATAATTCCTCCTATTAACCTTGGATTTGTTTGTGTTTTGGATTTTCACAAATAACCATTACTTTTCCTTTTCTTTTAATTATTTTACATTTTGGACAAATCTTTTTTACTGATGGTCTAACCTTCATAATTTTACCTCCATTATCTCTTATTCCATGTTATACGCCCACGTGTTAAATCATAAGTCGACAACTCAACTGTAACCAAATCACCTGGTAAAATACGAATCATGTTCATACGCATTTTACCAGAAACGTGAGCATGTACAGTTTGATTATATTTGGTTAATTTAACCAGATAATCTCCGCCTTTTAAAACTTCAATTACCTTGCCTTCTACTTCTATTTTATCTTCCTTAGCCATATTTTTATTCTCCTGTTAAAATTTCGTAACCATCTTTAGTAACTAAAACTGTATGTTCGAAATGAGCTGATGGTTTTCCATCCATGGTAACAATCGTCCAATCATCATCAAGCATACATATTTCTTTAGTTCCTAAATTCAACATAGGTTCAATTGCAATTGTCATTCCTGCTTTTAATACCATTCCCGTATGAGGTTTACCGTAATTAAATACATTAGGATCTTCATGAAGTTCAGTTCCAACTCCATGACCACATAATTCACGAACTACACCTAAATGATATTTATGAGCACATTGTTCAATCGCATGACCTATATCACCAATAGTAGCGCCCTCTTTAACTTGTTTAATTCCTTCATAAAGAGCTTCTTTAGTATGTTCCATTAAATATTTCTTCTTCTCAGTTACAGTCCCTACAGGATACGTAGCTGCAGAATCAGAATGATATCCTTTATATTTAATAGATATATCTAATGATACAATATCACCATTTTTTAACTTTCTTTTTCCAGGAATTCCATGAACTACCTCATCATTAACTGAGATACATAAATACCCAGGATATCCTTCATAACCAATCGTTGAAGAAGTACAACCATTTTCTTCCATAAACTTTCTAGCAATATCTTCTAATTCTTTAGTAGTTATTCCAGGTCGTAAATTCTTTTCTAATAATTTGTGACATAAATAGTTAATATGACCAGAATATTTCATTAATTCAATTTCTTCTTTTGTTTTAATATTAACCATTTATACCTCCACTATTTTAATTATTTTATCAATCATAGATTGTAAATCATCAACCGACTTAATAGTATATAATAATCCTTTTTCTTTATAATATTCAACAACTTTATAAGTTTCTTTTAAGTATTCATTATATCTAATTTTAAAGGTTTCTTCTGTATCATCACTACGAGTTACTAAATCTATTTTACATATATCACATTTATAAGCAACTTTAGGTTTTGTTGTTTCTATAAACTTATTATAGTTTCTACCACATTGTGGACAAATCATTCTACCTAAAGCTCGAGTCATCGCTTTTTCATAATCAATATCAAGGTAAATAACAACACATTCAGGTAACTTTAAATCATTTATAAGTTCATTTAAATGTTTTACCTGTTCAATACTTCTTGGAAATCCATCTAATATAAATGGTTTATCCTTTATTTCCTTAATATAATTATCTAGAATTTCATATATAATTTCATTAGGAAGTAAATTACCAGTCTTTAATAAAGATGATATTCTACTTGCTAAATTTTTTTCTTTTACATTTCTTAATAAATTACCAGTAGAAACATGTATATAACCATATTTCTCACTAAGTGCACTGCTAATTGTTCCCTTACCAGCAGCTGGAGGTGCTAAAAAGATGATATTTTTCATCTTCTACGGCGCCCTCTTTTATAACTTCTGCTAACTAAAGAACTTTCTATTTGCTTATATGTTTCAATAGCAACACCAACAACAATTAATAATCCAGTACCACCAATAGTTACACTACTTGGTAAACCAGAAAATTTTGAAAACACTATAGGTAAACCCGCAATTATAACTAAGAAAAAAGTTCCAACTACTGTTAAACGTTTAATAATATTAGAAACATATTTAACAGTATCATTACCAGGTCGAATTCCAGGTATATAACCACCATTCTTATTTAAATTTTTAGCCATTTCTTCAGGATTCATTTCTATAAAAGTATAAAAATAGCCGAAGAAAAATATTAATAGTATATATAATATAAAACCAGTTAGACTTGTATATTCAATATAATTATTAACAAAATTTATAGCATTAGTATTTCCAATTAAATTTACTATTGTTGTAGGAATAGCTATCAATGTTGATGCAAATATTACTGGCATAACTCCAGCAGAATTTAATTTAATTGGTAAAAATGAAGTTTGAGCTCCATAAGCACTATTTGTACGATTTGAATATTGTATTGGTATTCTTCTTTCAGCAATTTGAATGAAAACTACACCAACAATTATCAATATATATATAATTACAAATAGAGTAAATAATAAACTACCAATTAAAGTTGTATAAGTACCAGATAACACTAAACTTTGAAATGTTGTCACAAACATTGAAGGCATACTTTGAATAATACCTGCCATTATTAACAGTGACATTCCATTTCCTATTCCCTTTGATGTTACCTGATCACCTATCCATAACAAGAAACAAGTTCCTGCAGTCATAACTAATGACGTTTTTAAAATCTCAGCTGTTCCCATACCTTTCATATAAACTATAGTAAGAATATAACCTTGTAGGAAAGCAAAAATTATTCCTAAATATCTTGTTATTCTATTAATTTTTTGTCTTCCAGTATATCCTTCTTCTTTTAGTTCCTTAAAATAAGGTATTATATCCATCTGTAATAACTGAGTAATGATAGAAGCTGTAATATAAGGTGATACACCTAATGCAAATATTGAAAAGCTTCTTAATCCACCACCAGACATAAGGTTAAATATTTCAAGAAAACCTAATTCTTGATAAACAGCTGAAGCCCAGGGAATAGTAATTGTTGTACCTAAGCAGAAAAGGCCTAAGCACATTAAAGTAAAATATATACGTTTTCTTAAATCTTTATTTGAAGGACTTAATAGTTGCTTCATACTAGCAAACATATTAGATCACCTCAGTTTTGCCACCTGCTGCTTCTATTTTAGCAATTGCAGCAGTTGAAAATCTACTAGCTTTAATAGTTAATTTCTTTTCAAGAGCACCATTGCCTAAAACTTTTACACCAGATAATTGCTTTTTAATTATACCCTTTTCCTTTAAAATTTCTGGAGTAACAACATCTCCATCTTTAAAGTATCTATTTAAATCACTTAAATTAATAGTAGCATATCTAACGCTATATCTAGCATTATTGAAGCCTCTTTTTGGTAATCTTCTATATAATGGAGTTTGACCACCTTGGAACCAAGGAGCTATTGAAGCACCACTACGAGATTTTTGACCTTTTTGACCACGAGTTGAAGTCTTACCCATTCCAGATCCTGGACCACGACCAACTCTCTTTTTTGATTTAGCTTCTGGTAGAGCATTTAATTCATGTAACTTCATATTATAATTCCTCTACTTTCTTTCCTCTTAATTCAGCTACTTGTTCAGCAGTTCTTTGACACTTTAATGCCTCTAAAGTTGCCTTAGCAACATTTACTTTAGTATTTGAACCTAAAGACTTAGATACAGCATCTTTAACACCTGCAAGTTCTAAAATAGCACGAGCTGCACCACCGGCAATTAATCCAGTACCTTTTTTAGCTGGTTTTAATAATACTTCAGCACGACCAACTTTGGCAATAGCTTCATGAGGAATCGTTCTATTATCAACCAAAGATACCTTAATAACGTTTTTATTAGCAGCTTGTAAAGCTTTTTTAATAGCTTCTGGAACTTCATTAGACTTTCCACTACCTAAGCCAACTAAGCCTTTTCTATTTCCAACTACAACTGTAGCTAAAAATCTAAAATGTCTACCGCCTTTTGTTACTTTTGTAACACGGCCAATTGATATAACTTGATCTTCAAGCATATTCTTCTTTGTTTCAGTTTCTCTTTTTGGCATAATATCCTCCCTCTTAGAATTCTAATCCGTTTTCGCGTGCTGCTTCTGCTAAAGCTTTTACACGACCATGATATAGGTATCCACCTCTATCAAAAACGACTTTATTAATTTTTGCTTTTTTAGCTTTAAGTGCAATATCTTTTCCAACTTCTTTAGCGCCTTCGATATTACCGCCATTTTTAATTTTTAACTCTACTGATGAAGAGCTAACTAAGGTAGTTTGTTTTTCGTCATCAATAATTTGAGCAAAAATTTGGTTATTTGATCTAAATACGTTTAATCTTGGACATTCACTAGTACCACTAATTTTGTTACGAACACGAGCATGTCTAATTTTACGCATATCATTATTTGATTTTTTCTTTATCATAACATTCTCTCCTTACCCTATTTAGCTGCTTTCTTTCCTTCTTTGCGTCTTACAAATTCGCCTTTATATCTAATACCCTTACCCTTATAAGGTTCTGGTTCTCTTATCTTACGAATGTTAGCCACAAATTCTGATACTTTTTGTTTATCAATACCGGAAATTGTAATTTCAGTATTGCTTTCTTGACTTACTTCTAAATCATTTGGAACAATTACTTCTACTGGATGTGAAAAACCAGCACTAATGCTTATTTTCTTACCAGCAACGTTAAATCTATAACCAACACCAACAGCTTCTAAAGATTTACTAAATCCTTCAGTTACCCCTTTAATCATATTATTAATTAAAGAATTGATTGTTCCATGTAATTGTTTTGTTTCTTTTATATCATTTGGTCTTGTAGTTAAAACTACATTTTCCTTTACTTCTACATTAATAGGTTTTTTAATATTTAATTTTAATTCACCTTTAGGCCCCTTTACAGTAACAACATTATTTTCAACTGTTACATTAACACCATCAGGAATTACTAATTGTCTATTACCGATTCTACTCATAAGTTAATTTTCCTTACCAAATATAGGCAAGTACTTCTCCTCCTAGATTATTTTCTCTAGCTTGTTTATCAGTCATTAAACCTTTAGATGTAGAAATAATTGCAATTCCAAGTCCATTTAAAACACGAGGAATTTCATTTGCTTTGGCATATACACGTAATCCTGATTTAGAAATTCTTTTTAAACCAGTAATTACTCTTTCTTTCTTTTCACCATACTTAAGTATAATAGTTAATTTATCACCAGTAATATTTTTTTCATATTCATAATCTGTAATGAAACCTTCATTTTTTAGAATTTCTGCAATAGCTAGAGTCATTTTAGTTCCATTAACAACTACTTTTTCATAACGCATTTGTAGCGCATTACGCATTCTTGTTAGCATATCTGCTATATTATCTTGTACCATTAAAATTCCTCCTTTCCTACCAACTTGATTTCTTTACGCCAGGTATTTGACCTTTATTTGCTAATTCTCTAAAACAAATACGACATAGTCCATATTTTCTAAGTACACCATGAGGACGTCCACATCTTTCACACCTAGTGTAACTACGTGTTGAAAACTTTGGTTTTCTTTGTTGTTTTACAACCATACTAGTTTTTGCCATAAAATATTTCCTCCTCTAACTTACTTTCTAAATGGAAGACCGAATGCACTTAATAAGTGTAATGCTTCTTCATTTGTTTTTGCAGTAGTAACAAATACAATGTCCATACCCATTACTTTTAATACTTGATCATAATCGATTTCTGGGAAAATCAATTGTTCTTTAATACCTAAAGTGTAATTACCTCTACCATCGAATGCAGTCTTAGAAATTCCTCTAAAATCTCTAACACGAGGAAGGGCAATTTTTATTAACTTATCCATGAAGTTATACATAGCTTCACCACGTAAAGTAACTTTGCAGCCTATTGGTTGGCCTTCTCTTAATTTAAAGCCAGCAATTGATTTACGAGCTTTTGTTACTACAGGATGTTGACCAGTAATTGCTTCTAAGTCTTTTACAGCTTCTTCAATATATTTTGGTTCGTGAGATCCTTCTCCAACGCCCATGTTAACAACTATTTTTTCTAATCTAGGAACTTCCATAATAGAACTATAGTTAAATTCTTTCATCAAAGAAGCAGTTATTTCTTTATTATATAATTCTTTTAAATTACTCATAATTTCTCCTAACTAGCTTTCTTTTCGCTTTTTTTACTTGTAGTTTTAGCCTTTTTTGCTTTTTGTGTTTCTTCAATCTTTTTTACGTTAGATACATGAATTGGAGCTTCAACCTCTTCGATTGAACCATTTTGACCAGTATATCTTGGTTTTAAGTGTTTCTTAATTTTATTAAGGCCTTCAACAACAACTTTATTTTCTTTTTTTAAAGTCTTAATAATTTTTCCTTCTTTGCCTTTTTCTTTACCGGCAATTACCTTGACTTGATCGCCAACTTTAATCTTCATATCACTAACCTCCTATATAACTTCGTTAGCAAGTGAAACTATCTTCATGAAGTCTTTATCACGAAGTTCACGTGCTACTGGTCCTAAAACTCTTGTACCAACTGGACTTTTATCATCTTTAATTAAAACACAAGCATTATCATCGAATTTAATATATGAGCCATCTTTTCTTCTAACTCCTTCGACACTTCTAACAATTACAGCTTTTACTACTTTACCTTCTGGGATATTACTATTAGGAATAGCTTTTTTGACAGTTCCTATTACAATATCACCAATATTTCCATATTTAACTTTTGAACCGCCCATTACTCTAATTACAAGTAATTCTCTTGGTCCTGAATTATCAGCAACTTTTAATCTACTTTCTTGCATTATCATAATGAGACCTCCTATAAAACTACAGCTTTTTCAACTACTTTAACTAGAGTATATCTTTTAGTTTTAGATAATGGTCTAGTAGAGGCAATTCTAACTGTATCTCCTTCTTTTGCTTCATTGTTTTCATCATGAGCTACATATTTTTTTGAATATTTAACTCTTTTACCATAAAGTGGATGATTTTTATAAGTTTCAACTAAAACAGTAATAGTTTTATCACATTTTGCAGATACTACTTTACCAGTTAACTCTGCTCTTTTAGTTTCTTCTTTCATTAATTTTCTCCTCCTTCTGATAATTCTCTTTCACGAATAATAGTCTTCATTCTGGCTACATCTTTTCTTAATTCATGAATTTTAAAAGGTTTTTCTAAACTACCATTAGATTGTTTAATTCTTAAATCTAATAGTTCTCTTTTTTCTTCAGCAATTTTTTTATTAAGTTCTTCAGTTGTTAACTTTCTTAACTCATTAACTTTCATTAGAATTACCTTCTTTCTTTACAAATTTGCAAGTAACAGGTAATTTATGAGAAGCAAGACGTAAAGCTTCACGAGCTGATGCCTCATCAATATCACCAACTTCAAACATAATTTTACCTTTTTTTACAACAGCCACCCAATCTTCAACATTACCTTTTCCTGTACCTTGACGAGTTTCAAGAGGTTTTCTTGTTAATGCTAAATGAGGGAAGATGTTAATATAAACTTTACCACCACGTTTCATATAACGAGTCATAGCAATACGAGCAGCTTCAATTTGACGAGCACTAATCCATGCTCCTTCTTTAGCCATTAATCCGTATTCACCAAAGTGTAATTCAGTATTACCTTTAGCATGACCATCATAAGTTAATCTTTGTGGTTTACGATATTTAGTTCTTTTTGGAATTAACATTTAAAGTCTCTCCCTTCTTTTCTTGCTTCTTAGTAGGAAGAATTTCACCTTTATAAATCCAAACTTTAACACCTATAATTCCATAAGTAGTTAATGCTTCAGCTGTACCATAATCGATATCAGCTCTTACAGTATGAAGTGGAACAGTACCTTCAGTATATCCTTCACTTCTAGCCATTTCAGCACCACCTACACGGCCTGAAACTAAAGTCTTAATACCTTTAGCACCAGCTTTCATAGTGTTTCTAATAGCACGTTTTTGAACGCTTCTAAATGGAGCACGAGCTTCAATTTGTAAAGCAATATTTTGAGCTACAATTTGAGCATTTAAATCAGGATTTTTTACTTCAACGATAGATAAGTAAATATCTTCTCCAACTAATTTCTTTAATTTATTTCTTAATTTTTCGATGTCTTCGCCGCCCTTACCAATAATAACTCCTGGCTTAGCTGACTTGATAGTAACATCACATTTATTATTTTTTCTTTCAATTATTACAGAGGCAACAGCAGCTTCTTTTAATTCTTTTGCTAAAAATTGACGAATTTTAATATCATTATTTAAATACTTAGCAAAATCCTTTTTATTTGAAAACCACCTAGAGTCCCAATCTTTATTAATACCAATTCTTAATCCAATTGGACTAACCTTTTGTCCCATTATTTTGCCTCCTTTACAGAATCACTAACTTTTATAGTTATATGACTAGTACGTTTATCATGGCGATCAACATTTGATCTACTTCCAAAGCGAATCTTTTTACGAGTCTTTCCTGGATTAATATAGCATTCAGAAATAACTAGATCAAATTCGTTTGCACCATTATTATTAACAGCGTTTGCAATTGCTGAATTTAAAACCTTACTAATTAAACGACTAGCTTTTGTATTAGTATTTGCTAAAATACCAAGTGCAGTTTGAACATCTTTGCCTCTAATTAAATCAAGAGTCATTCTTGCTTTACGAGGAGCTACTTCTGCACCTTTATGTATTGCATAAGTTTCCATATCTAATTATCCTTCCTACTTTTGACCAGCATGGCCACCAAATTTACGAGTTAAAGCAAATTCGCCAAGCTTATGTCCAACCATTTCTTCTGTTATATAAACGGGAATAAATTCCTTACCATTATGAACAGCTATTGTATGTCCGACAAAATCAGGGAAAATTGTTGAACGACGTGACCAAGTCTTAATAACTTCTTTTTTACCATTTTTATTTAATTCTTGAACCCTTTTTAATAATCTATCGAATACATAAGGGCCTTTTTTTAAACTTCTTGCCATCTATTTCCTCCTATTTTTTTCTGCGACTAACAATTAGCTTGTCAGATGCTTTCTTATTCTTTCTAGTCTTTAGACCAAGTGCAGGTTTACCCCAAGGTGTCATTGGTGCCTTACGTCCAACTGGAGCACGGCCTTCGCCACCACCATGTGGGTGATCATTAGGGTTCATAACAGAACCACGGTTTGTTGGATTAATACCCATATGGCGTTTACGTCCGGCTTTACCAAGATTTACAAGTTCAAAGTCTTCGTTGCCTACAACTCCGATTGTAGCCATACAACTACCTAAAATCTTTCTTGTTTCACCAGATTGTAATCTTACCATTACATATTTACCTTCACGTCCAAGAATTTGAGCACTAGTACCAGCACTACGAGCAAGTTCAGCACCTTTTCCCGGTTGAAGTTCAATACAATGGATTACGGTACCAACAGGAATGTTTTCAAGTGGTAAAGCATTACCAACTTTAATATCAGCATCCTTACCATTTTCAATAATCATACCTACTTTTAAGTCTTTAGGAGCAATTATATAACGTTTTTCTCCATCTAAATAATTAATTAAAGCAATATTAGCATTACGATTTGGATCGTATTCAATAGTAGCTACTCGACCAGTTATACCGATTTTATTTCTTTTAAAATCAATTATTCTATATTTTTGCTTAGCACCGCCACCAATGTGTTGTACGGTCATTCTACCTTGATTATTTCTTCCACCAGTTTTAGTTTTCTTTACTAATAAAGATTTTTCTGGAGTAGTAGAAGTAATTTCAGTATTAGCTAGTGTAGACATACCACGACGTCCATTAGTAGTTGGGTTATATTTTTTAATTGGCATAATCTTCACTCCTATCCTAATATTCTATTTTAGAGCCATCTTCAAGAGTAACAAAAGCTTTTTTATAAGTCTTTGTTTTTCCTGTATAGCGTCCTACTCTTTTATCTTTTGCCTTAGTATTTAATGTATTTACACTTTTTACTTTTACACCAAATAACTTTTCAATAGCATTTTTAATTTCAATCTTATTGGCACTCTTAGCAACTTTAAAAGTGTACACATTCTTTTCTTTTGCATACATTGACTTTTCTGTTATTACAGGTGCAATGATTACATCAGTATAATCTTTCATTATTTAAGTGCCTCCTCAATCTTATTAACAGCTTCTTCTTCAATAACTACTGTATCAGCATTAATTAAATCAAAGCAATTAATTTCATCAGCTAATAAGGAATATGCATATCCTAAATTTCTAATAGCTAAATATAAATTTTCATTTTCAGATGCAGTAATAAATAGCACTTTGCCATTTAATCCCATAGTCTTAATTAAATCTTTTACTTCAGCTGTCTTAGAAGATTTTAAATTTAATGAATCAACAACAATTATTGCCTTTTCATTATTCTTTATTGTTAATGCACTCTTAAGAGCTAAATTTCTTTCTTTCTTATTAATTTTAAATGTGTAATCACGTGGTGTTACACCACCAGCAATTCCACCACCACGCCATTGCGTAGCACGGATAGAACCTTGACGAGCTCTACCAGTTCCTTTTTGTCTCCATGGTTTTTTACCGCCACCAGAAACTTCAGCGCGATTTTTAGTTTTTGCAGTTCCTTGTCTAGATGCTGCAAGTTGTAAATCTATAGCTTTTTTAACAGCATTTTCATTTACTTCAATTCCAAAAACCTTTGCATTAAGGGTTAAATCTTTAGTTTTTTCATTTTTCAAATTTTTAACTTCTACTTTTGCCATTTTAGATCACCTTTCTAGAAAATTAATTCTCTTGGTTTTCCTCTTTAGCTTCTGTTACTACTTCTTGAGAAGTGACATTTTCTTCACTTTTCTTTTCATAAGTAACTAATTCAACATTTTCTGCTTTTCTTTCATTTTTAGCAGCTGATTTTATTAAAACTAAAGATTTTTTAGCACCTGGAACGTTTCCACTTACTAAAATGTAATTTTCAGGAACATTTACATCTACTACCATTAAATTTTGGATAGTAACAGTATCAACACCCATATGACCTGGTAATTTTTTACCTGGTAATACACGCATTGGTCTCATTGTACCCATTGAACCTGGTCTTCTATGATAACGAGATCCATGAGCAGATGGTCCAGAAGATTGACCATGTCTTTTAATTACGCCTTGAGTTCCATGGCCTTTACTTGTACCAGTTACATCTACAACTTCACCAACAGTAAATATAGATGCATCAATTGTGTCTCCTAAGTTATAAGAGCCATCATAATCTCTTATTTCTTTTAAGAAGCGCTTAGGAGTTGCATTGGCTTTTTTAGCATGACCAATGCTAGCTTTAGTGGCGTTCTTTTCCTTTTTGTCACAAACGCCTAATTGAATTGCGTTGTAACCATCAGTTTCAACAGTTTTAACTTGCATTACTTTATTTGGTTCAACTTCAATTACTGTGACAGGAATAACTTTACCTTCTTTAGTGAAGACTTCAGTCATTCCGACTTTACGTCCTAAGATTCCTTTCATTTTTTCCTCCATTATTTTTATAATTGTTTAATATTGATTGCAACACCACTTGGTAAATCTAAGTGAGATAATGCTTCAATAGTTTCTTTACTAGGTTCTTTAATATCAATAAGTCTCTTATGAGTACGCATTTCAAATTGCTCACGAGCATCTTTATCTTTGTGTACAGCTCTTAATACTGTTATTTTTTCAATATCAGTAGGAAGAGGAATAGGACCAGAAATTACGCCCCCAGTTCTTTTTACAGTTTCGACAATCTTACCAGCAGCTAAATCAATTGAACGATGATCATATGCCTTAAGATTAATACGAATTTTTGACATTTAATTGTCCTCCTTTCGCCTATATCTAGTATAGACTTGCTCCGTCACGAATTACCTGCATGCACCAAGAAATAGTAATTCATTCAATCAACTTTGCCTAGTGTATCAGCAACCTCGCACATCTTTGCAGTCATACAGCTAAAATACTACCAAAATATTAAGAAAAATGCAAGCAATTTTTCACCATTTTTTAAATAAATTTTATATAATGTTAAAACCTCGTTTCTATCTTAAAAACGAGGTTTATTTTATTATTAATCAACTATTAGAGGTTTAGTATCTTTCATTTCTTTTGGTAAAGCAATATCCATATATTTTAATATCGTAGGAGCAACTTGGGTTAAATTACCATTTTCTAATTTTACTTTCTTATCCGTTATAATAAAAGGTACGGGATAAAGAGAATGGGTAGTACAAACATTGCCGTTATCATCTATCATTTCATCACAATTGCCATGATCACTTAAAATAATAACTGTATAATAATTTTCCTTAGCAGCAACCATTATTTTTGCTAAACACTGATCAATAGTTTCTAAGGCACTAATCGCAGCCTTTAAATTTCCGGTATGACCTACCATGTCTGGATTAGCAAAGTTCATAAATATAAAATCATAATCTTTATCAAGGCAATCAATACAACGAGAAGTTACTTCTAAAGCTGACATACTAGGTTTTAAATCATAAGTAGCCACTTTAGGAGAAGGTATTAAAAAGCGATCACATTTTTCTAATTGTAATTCTTTACCACCATCAAAGAAGTAAGTAACATGGGCATACTTTTCAGTTTCAGCAATACGAGCTTGTGAAAGTCCAAGAGTAGATAAATAAACCCCTAAAGAATTTTTTACATTAGGTACTTCTAAAAAATGTTTAGAATTTTTAGCTTCTTCAATTGGATAAAAAGTATAACACTTTAAATTATGATAATGAGTTGTTTGATACTCATTAAAATTAGCATCAGTTAAAACAGTTAAAATCTGTTTAGCGCGGTCTGGTCGATAATTTAACCATAATAGAATATCGCCATCTTTTATAGGCATTCCATCATTTACAATCATTGGGGGTAAAAACTCATCGGTAACGTTCTTTTGATAGCAAAAATTAATTGCTTGTTCTAAATTTTTAACTTTTGTCCCAACATTTTCAGTAACTAATTGGCTATAAATTTTAGTGCGCTCCCATTTTTTATCACGATCCATAGCATAATATCTTCCACAAACACTTACAACATATCCCATGTTGTATTTACGAAGCAAATCATCGACATCTTTTATATATCTATAACTTACAGTAGGAGAAGTATCTCTGCCATCAGTAATTGCATGTAAATAAACATTTGTTATATTTTCTTTATATAAAGCTTCAATCATCATCTTAATAAAACCAATATGAGAGTGAATTTTACCATCAGAAGTTAATCCCATTAAATGAATTGTTTTTTTACTATTTTTAGCATAACTTACTAATTCTTGAAAAACTTGATTTTTATAGATATCACCATTATTAAACATATCATTAATTTGCATAAAATTTTGTTTTATCAATCTTCCAGCTCCAATTGTTGTATGTCCTACTTCACTATTACCCATTTGGCCTTTTTCTAATCCTACTGCTTCTTCACTTGCAAGTAATTGACAATGAGGATATTCGTTCCATAATCTGCGAAATGTTGGCATATTAGCTAATTTAACAGCATTACCATTAATATTCTTACGAAGACCAAATCCGTCTAAAACTATTGTTAATACTTTTTTCATTTATATCATCTTCCCACAATATAAGTTTAGCACAATAAAAAAAATTACGAAAGCTTTATTTTCGTAATTTTATGGCAATTTAACTTTATTATCCATTGCTAATTTATCAGTAATAGTAGCTAAGAATTCTGAATTAGTTGGTTTAGCCCTATCAAAATCAACAGAATGACCAAATATTTCTTCCATTAAATCATAATCGCCCCTAGTCCAACTTACCTCGATTGCATGGCGAATTGCTCTTTCAACCCGTGATGCCGTAGTATTATACTTTTCGGCAATATATGGATAAACTTCTTTCGTAATTCCTCCTAGATGTTCCGAATTATTATACATTAGTTCAATTGAATCGCGAATATATTGATATCCTTTAATATGACTTGGCATACCTAAATCATGTAATAATTTAGATAATCCTTTCTTTAAAGCTTGGTTATTAGAAATTTCATTATTAATAGGTATATTAACACTATCAATAATTCTTTCTTCTAAAATTTTCAAATCAATATTTTTATACAAGAAAAAAGATATATCATAAATAGATAAAGAAGTTATAAAACTTGTATTATTAAAATTAGAATGAACAATTGTTTTACAATTAATATTTTCTTGTTTCATATATTTTAAAATACCAAAACCATCTAATAATGGTAATATCGTATCTAAAACAATTACATCTATATCTTTATGATATTCTTTTATTATATTTAATGCTTTTAAGCCATCTGTAGCTTCATATTTAATACTTACAACTTGGTTACTACTGAAATACTCCTTAATCATTTTAATAGACTTTTCATTATCTACTACTAAAACATTAATTACATTTTTCATTTTATCTCCTTACAAGTACTACATAAATAAATTATAACCATATATGTGCTAAAATACCAGATATTTTTTTGTTAAACATTGTCGATTTATGTCAAATAAACAATTATTAGTCGATAATAGCCATTTTTTCATTAATTATATAATCTAAAGTAGCACCGCCACCGGTTGATAAATATGTGTAATCATTTTCATGATTGAATTTTTTTACAGCACTTAAAGCATCGCCACCACCACAAATAACTTTTTTATTAGATTCTTTTAAAACTTCTAATAATTCTAAAGTACCATTTGAAAAGCGTTTATCTTCATAAATACCACAAGTACCATTTAAAAATATTACATCAGAGCCATAAATTATTCCTTTATACTTACGCATAGTCTTAGGGCCAATATCTCCAATATAATCTTCATAATCAAGTTCATTAACATTTTTTACTTCAACATTTTCTTCAGCATAACTTTTACTAATAATTACATCTAATGGTAAAGAAATCTTATTTTTATATGTAATTAACATTTCTTTTATACTTTGTAAAATTTCTTCATCATCAGTAGCTAAAGAGGTACCTACATTTAAACCAAGTGCTTTTAAGCAACTATTAGCTAAACCTCCAGTAACTAACATATAATTACATTTAGGAAGTAATTTCTGCATTAACTCTAATTTATCATCTATCTTAGAACCACCTACAATAATTGTAAAAATGCCTTCAGGATGTAAAACATATTTATTTAGCATTGCTTCTTCTTCTAAAACTAAAAAACCTAAGTAACTTGGAATAAATTTAGCAATACCATAAGTTGATGCATGACGACGATGAGAAGTAGCAAAAGCATCCATTACAAATAAATCACCTAAACTAGCCCAATATTCTGCTAGTTCTAAATCACAATTACTTTCTAATTTATTTGGATAATCTTCAAAACGGGTATTTTCTAAAACTAAGATTTCTTTAGGATTTAATGTCTTAACTTTCAAGTCTAATTCAGGACTACGAGTATAACGAGAAAAAATAACTTGAGTGTTTACAAGCTCATTTAATCTTTTGGCAACTATTTCTAAACTATATTTTTCTTTATCTTTAGTACTTTTTATTTTTCCTAAATGGGATAAAACAATAATACGGCAATTATTTTCTAAAAGATAATTTATAGTCTTTAAAGATGCTTTAATTTTTGTATCATCTAATATTTTATTATCTTGAATAGGCACATTATAATCAACACGTAGTAATACTGTTTTATCTTGTAAATTAGCTTCTTTTATATCTTTAAACATTTAAAAACCACCTACTATCTATTATAAGCAAAAAATAAATAAGTTAAATAAAAAAAGTAAGTCTAATTAACACTTACTTGATAATATGAGATTCTGTTTTTTCATCAGGTAGCGAATTTATATATGTTAAAATCTCGTTATAATCTAATTCTGAAGAGTATTCATTATTACATACTGTATAAAATGGTTTTGGATTATCATTTTCTAATACTGATTTATAACTATTGATTAAAAATAAAATTTCTTCTCTTTGAATTGGAGTTAGTTCATTTGGTAAATAAATAATTACGTTACCAAAAAATACTTGCATTATAGTTACTTGCATTGCTGATAAATAATTTGCAATATCATAACCACTTGCAGCTAATAATGCAGGATTATTATAATATTTATCTTCATCAGATAAATGCTTATTAAATTGATTAGCAATATTTAAAAAACTTGCAGGATGAGAAAAGCTATTTTCATTATTATCAGCAAATACCATTGCAATACTCCCATTACTATCAATTCCAATTGAGCCAGTCTTAAAATCGTAAGTAGTAGAATTAATTATTTTATTCAATAATTCTTGACGTTGAGTTAATAATTCTTGTTTTTTAGTATTTTCAGCATCATTTAATGTAAAATTAATGACATTAAGTAATCCAACTATCGACGTTAAAACATCAGAATTTTGCTTGATTTGTCCCATTTATTTATAGTGCCTCCTTTGTCACGTTTAACAAGTATACCTCAGATATTAATTAAATTCAACAAAATTTTAAATTTTATAAAAATATAACTAATTATGTTTTTTTACAATAAAGCATTAACAAACTTACATAATTTTATATTTAACTTAATTTTATATATATCTTTTTGCAATATTTTATTTCTAATAATTTATAATTTTGTTTTTTGACTTCTTTTTTTAGATATGATATTTTTAAAACGGTTCAGGACATTTTGACACTTTTACCTGAACCAATCTATTATGCTTTTTTACCATATACAACCCCTAACTTTTATGCATAATAGAAATTTTCCATTTATTATTTTCTTTTACGAGGAATACACCACTACTGTATTCCTTTTTTTAACATTAAATATCTAGCAGTACGCATCATTTGTGCCGTATAACCCATTTCATTATCATACCAAGCAATTATCTTTACTAATTGACCATTAGGAGTATCTAAAACTTTTGTAGATAATAAATCTACTAAAGAACCACATTTTTTACCTATAACATCACTTGATACAATAGGATCATCAGTTACTTTTAATACTTCATTAACATTTTCACGTAATAAATTATTTATTTCTTCTATTGTCGTATTTTTTTGTAATTCTAAAGTTAAATCAATCATTGAACCACAACTTACAGGAACTCTAAAAGCAATACCATCTAATTTTCCTTCTAAACTAGGTATTACTTTACTAATTGCACTGGCAGCTCCAGTAGATGCGGGAACGATATTTTGAGCACAAGCACGACCACGACGAGCATATATTCCTTTTTTATGAGCAATATCTAAAGTTGCTTGATCATTTGTATATGCATGAATAGTACTCATACTACCCATTTTAATACCAATGTTTTTTTCTAAAACTGCTAAAACAGGAGCTAAACAATTAGTAGTACATGAAGCTGAAGAAACAATTTTTTCTTCGCCATCTAAAGTATCTTCATTAACCCCATAGACAATCGTTTTCATATTACCTTTTCCAGGAGCAGAAATTAATACACATTTAGCACCAGCTTCAATATGTTTATAAGCATCTTCATACTTTGTAAATTTACCACTACATTCTAATACTAAATCTATTCCAAGTTCTTTCCATGGTAAATTAATAGGATCTTTTTCACTAAAAACTTGAACTTTTTTACGATTATTTATAATTATATTATTATCATCATGACTAATTTTATCTTCGTGAAAACTACGATGATTAGTATCATATTTTAATAAATAAGATAGCTCTTCAGGAGTAGATAAATCATTTATTGCTACACAATCCATTCCTACTGAAGTAATTATTTCTCTAAAAGCTAATCTTCCTATACGACCAAACCCATTTATTGCTACTTTTATCATTTTTCCTCCTCAAATATTGAACCACCAATAAACTCTCTTAAAACAGAATTGTTAGATACATATTCACTTGTTATTGGAAAGTAACTATTTAAAAACTTTATTAACCTACGTGCTTCTTCATAATATGGCGAATCATTAGGTACTGAATATAGTATTGGCTCAGCAAACACTTTTAATACCCCTAATTCATAAACTAAAGCTGTATTAAAAATTATATCTGCCCGATCTAAATATGGGAAAATATATTTTTCTTCACCATTACGAACACTTTGCCAATAATCTATAGTCTTAGAAACATCATATCCTCTAGTACGATTATCTCTAATCATTCTTCTAATTAATCTTAAATCTGTAGTAGAAATATAATTATGACGATCTATATTAACTGGCATAAAAGGACTTAAATAGATTAAATACTTATCTTCCTTAGGTATATCAAAAGTTAATTTATCATTTAAGCAATGTAAACCTTCCATTAAAATTATTGTTCCTTTAATTAATTTGGTAGGTGTTTTATGATATTCTCTTTTACCAGCTTTAAAATTATATATAGGTAATATAACTTCTTCACCATTTGCTAATGCTTTTAAATCCGCATTTAGTTTTGAAGTATCAATTGCTTCCAAACATTCAAAGTTATATGATCCATCAGGATTGCGTGGCGAATCTTCACGATTTTTAAAGTAATCATCAACAGAAATAGTTAATGTTTTAATTCCTAAAGACTCTAAAGTAAGAGCTAATTTTTTAGTAGTCGTTGTTTTTCCACTACTAGATGGACCAGAAAGCATAACATATTTTGAATGTTTAGCAATTATCTTTTTAGCAATATCATATAACTTATTATCATAATTTGTTTCAGAAAGTCTTATTAAATCTGTTATATTACCATTCATTACCTTTTCATTTATTTGATAAACAAAAGGAACACCTAGATTTACTAACCAAGCTTTTTCTTGTCTAAAAACATCGATAACTTTTTCATAATGAACATATGGGGGAACACTATCAGCTTTTTCTAATGTTGGAAATAATAAAACTAATTCATTATTATCTAAATTAACTAAATCATATTTATTTAAAATCTTAGTTCGTGGTGGCATTTCGATATAAAAATAATTAATTTTATTTTCTAATTTATATAACGTAACAAACTCATTAATTTCATTATGAATATTATAAGCTTTTTCTAAATTATTAGTCTTTTCATAATAAGAATAAGCTTCTTTTTTTAAAACGATCATTTTTTGAATTTCAACATTACTATTAATTATTCTATCCATTTCTTTTTTAATAGTAACTACATCTTCATCAGTTATTACTTTATCACTTATAACCCTAACATGGATACCACGCATAATAGAATGATTAAAAGTGATTTCAATATTATCACCAAAAACTTTATTTAAAGAAACTTCTAAGACAAATTTTAATCCTGCTTGATATATTTTATAACCATCAATTGTATTAGTATCAAAAAAGTCTAAATAAGTATCTTTTTTTAGTTTAGTAAACATATCTACTATTTCGCCATCAACTTTTACCCCAATTATAGTACGATTTGTTTTCTCACTAATTAAATCATAAACATCTAAGATACGTGAATTAACTGGTACTTCTAGGACCTCATTATTAAAATAAGTAACTTTAATTTTATCTTTCATATAATCCCCTTTACTATCTTTTTAATTATAACATGACTCATAAATATTGTCATATTTTTTTATGTATATTAATCATAGTTTATGACTAATATAATATTAGGTGATGCAATGAATATTATTCCAACAGTTATTGAAAAAAATTCTAATAAAGATTATGCATATGATTTATATTCACGTCTTTTAAAAGATCGCATTATTTTTATAAATGGGGAAATTAATAATGAAAGTGCTAATATTATTATAAGTGAACTATTATATTTAGATTCACTAAATAATGAAGAAATAAATATATATATAAATAGTCCTGGCGGAGAAGTAACCTCAGGTTTAGCCATTTATGATACGATGAATTATATTAAAAGTGATATTCGTACAATCACTATCGGAATGGCTGCTTCGATGGCCGCAATAATAGCAAGTAGTGGTACTAAAGGTAAAAGATGTATTTTAAAAAATGGTGAATTTATGATTCACCAACCACTAGGAGGAGTAAAAGGCCAAGCAACTGATATCGATATTGCAGCTAAAAGAATCTTAAAAATTAAAGATAAATTAAATAAAATATTAGCTAAAAATACGGGAGTTAATTTAAGGAAAATAGAAAAAGATACAGAGAGAGATAATTATTTAGATAGTAATGAAGCAAAAGAGTATGGACTTGTAGATATTATTCTTTAATTTTATTACGATGAGTTTCGGCTAATTTTTTTATTTTACGAAAATAATGATTTATACCTGATTTACTAATTGAATGATTTGTTTCTTGACTAATTATATCAGCTAATTCTTGATAAGAAGTTTCTGGATATTTAAGACGATATTCAATAACTTCTTTTATTTTTTCATCAAGTAAAGTAATTAAATCGTTATCCTGTAAATACTTAATATCTTCTAATTGTTTTAAACCCGTAGCAATTGTTTTTTCTTGATTAGCAATCTCACAATTATTTAAACGATTTACCATATTTTTATGATCTCGATAAATACGAATATCTTCAAAATAAAACATTGAATTAATAGCATTAAATCTTTTAAGTAAATCACTTATCATTTCAGATGATTTAACATAAACCATATAACTATGGGATCTTTTTAATAAACGGGAAACAATATTAAAATTTTTTAATAATTTAATAATATATAAAGCATCTTTTTTAGTACTAATATTAAATTCTAAATGATAACCACTAGTACTAGGATTACTAATACTTCCATTAGCTAAAAATAAACCACGTAAAAAAGCTGTTTTTTCTTCATCATTTGCTAACAGATATTCTTCAATATCTGTTTTTTTATTATTTTTATATATTCCTAAAGTTTCTAAAATTGTAGATATTTTATCAGTTAAAGTTAAAATATAAATTTGTTTAATACGAAATCTTTTTTGAATTCTAACAATAATTTTTGGTTTAACATTAAAACACATTTTTATAAATTTATAAATACGTCTAGCAATAGAAGCATTTTCAATTACTAAAGTTATTTCATCTTTTTTTATAGTAGCATCAAATCTAATAAAAGCTGATAGTTCTGTAAGGGCAGATACTAAATCAGCTTCTGTTTTGGATATTTCTTCTTTTACTTGAGTTGAAAAAGTCATAAAATCACCTGAAGATAATTTACCATAAAATATATTAAATTTAAAGTTTTACTATTTATTTAATACTATCAATTTCTTTAAGTTTATTATCTATCTCTTTTACTAACTTTTCTATAGTATTATTTTCTTTAGTACCTATTTTACTTTTTTTATTAACAAATTCTTTTACATCAAAAGTATTAATTTGATTAGTTTGAAGCGTAGGATATTCAATTTCACAAGTAGGTATATCAATATTATTATTTAAATTTTTAATTATAGTTTCCTGATTATTAATATTAAATTTTATTTCTTCAATAGTTGTATAAATTTCATCACTTAATTTTAAAATATATTTATTATAATTACTAAAAAAAACTTTATAAATAAAGTTAATTTAAAAGATAGATAGAAAAATTTAATATAGATGCAAATATTAGCCATAATATATATGGTATTTGTAAATAACCTGCTAATGGTTTTATTTTATAAAATTTAATAATCATAATAGCAACTAATATTATTAATAATAATATCCAAAAGAAAGATAATAAATATAATTTAAATCTAAAAAATAATGGTGTCCATAAAACATTTACTAATAATTGAGCTAAATATATAAAACAAGCTCTTTTTTTAAATTTTTTATCAGTTTTATTTTCACATACTAAGTAAGTAGATATTCCCATTAAAATATATAAAGCAGTCCAAGCAATTGGAAATACGATTGCTGGTGGTGAAAACCAAGGCTTATTAATCGTTGCAAAATCATTCATTTTACCACCAAGTAAAGCACCAATACCACCAGCTACTAAAGCAAAAGCAATATTAAGAACTAAAGATTTAATATCAGTTTTTTTATCTTGAGCATCCATCTTATCACATCCTATTACTAGGATATGTTAATCTTCATTTTTTATACTATCTCGTTTTACGATATTGAATTTCATAAATAAAACGCATACTAAGTTTCCAAGGGATGAAACGATTTATAAATATGCCCATTTTAGTCATTATTCCCGGAATAATAATTAATTTATTTTTTAAAGCCTTATCAATAGCATATCTAGCTACTTTACTAGCTTCTAAAGAACCTATACTAAATTTACCACCAGCAACTTTATTAAATTCAGTTTTTACTGGACCAGGACATAAAACAGATATATGAACATTATTTTTAGCACGACGTAATTCTTCATAAATAGCCATTGTAAATTTAAGACAATAATTTTTAGTTGCATAATAAGCATTTAACCTTGGTCCTGCTAAAAAACCAGCTGAAGATGCTACATTTAGGATACGTCCTTTATCCTTTTTATAAAAATCATTAAGAAATAACTTAGTAAGTATATGACATGCTTTTATATTTAAATCAATCATTTCTAATTCACGATTTAAATCAGTTTCAAAAGTATTACCAAATAAACCAAAACCAGCATTATTAATTAGAAAATCAATATCATCTTTTTTTACCATATCATATAATTTAAAACAATTTTTTTCTATTTGTAAATCTAAAGGTATTATTTTTACTTTGGTTTTTAATTTATTTTTTAATTTTTCTAACCTTTCTTCTCTTCTAGCAACAAGGATTAAATCCCATCCTAAACTAGATAAGTACTTAGCCATTTCTAACCCGATACCACTAGATGCTCCAGTAATTAATGCTTTCATATTCACCTCTTTATTTTATTATACATGATTATTAGTAAATAATACTAAAAAAAGTATCAAATTGATACTAATTATTATTTAAAAATTCTGCAAGTAATGGATACATTTGTTTTTTACGAGATACCATATTTGGTATATAAGTACCTTCTTCAATTTCTGGCATATTATAACTTGCTTTTACTATTTCATCGACACCTGTACTATAAATAATGTAAGAGCCATTTTTAACAACATCAGTGACAAATAATAATGCTAATCGATAATTATTTTTCTTACATAATTCATCTAAATACGCAATGTATGAAGATAGGTTTGCTTTTATTTCTGCAAAATCCATAGTCATTACTTGACCGATACCAATATTATCATTATCAAGTTTAAATGATTTAAAATCTTGTTCTACTATTTCATCAATAGCCATTCCTTGTATTGAAGAACCAGCTTTTAACATAGCCATACCATATTCTTCAATGTCAACATCGGCAATAGAAGCAAGTTTTAAAGAAGTTTCTACATCTATTGGGGTAGTAGTTGGACTCTTTAAAAGTAAAGTATCAGAAAGAATAGCACTTAACATTAAACCGGCGATGTTTTTAGGTATTTCAATATTATTTTCTTTAAATATTTGATAAATAACCGTGCAAGTACAACCTACTGGCATAGAACGAAATGATATAGGAACAGTAGTTCCAATCGTACCTAAATTATGATGATCTATTATTTCTAAAACATTAGCTTCTTCTAGCCCATCAACACTTTGAACTAGTTGATTATGATCTACTAATATTACATCTCTTTTACTATAATTATTTTGGTCAATTAAACGTAACATGCCGACACAATTATTATCATTATCTACAATTGGATAGTTAGTATGACCATATTTATTAGCACAATTAATAAAATCATCACGATAATCAGAATTTGTAAACTTAATTGGATTGGTATTAATATTAATTGTATCTATATAATTACATAATTTCATTTTATTAACAGTTAAGAATGTAGATAAAGGAGTTAAAATAACACTAACCTTATTCTTTTTGGCTTTCTCTAATAATTCTTCTGGAAAATCTTTATCTCCGACAATTATCAAAAGCTTAACACCACTATCAATAGCATAATCAATTATATATTGACGATCAGCTACAATTAAAATATCATTACTTGTTAATTTAACTCTTTCTATAAAAGTTTTACTTTTATAGGCAGCTGCAATAATTTTTCCAGATATTTCATCATTAAAACGTAAAATCTCTTTACCATCTAATACTCTTAAAATATTATCATAAGAAGTATTTAAATCGTAAAGTTCACCTTTAATTATAGATTTAGCTATTTCTTTAACATTTATATAACCAATAAGCTTTTTATCTTTATCTACTAATGGTAACCCAGTTACTGATAATTCTTGTAACTTATTAAAAGTTTCTTCAATAGATGCTTTACTAGTAATATAAGTATCTTTTAAATACTCCATATCTTTTATTTGAACCTTTACATCATTTAAATATTTAGGTTCTTCTACATTAAAATAATTTAAAGCATATTTAGTTTCTTTATTAATAGGGCCTAAAACTCTTGGTTCTGCCTTTAACCCTAACTTATTTTTTAAATAAGCATAACTAATTGCGGCACATACGGAATCAGTATCCGGTTTCTTGTGACCAAAAACATATGTTGTTTTCATATACTACACACCCTTCAAGTTATTCAATTATAGCATAAATATTAATAATTGACACATTTTTTTACAATATTAAAATAATAATAAATACGTGTTATAATTATATTAGGTGGTATTTTTGAAAAAGAAAAAGAGAAAACTTAAGAAGAAAGTAAAGTTTTTAATTAAATTATTATTAGTTATAATTATTATTTTAATTGGAATATTATACTTATTAAAAAGAGTTAATGATCAAAAAAAATATGAAGAAACTTATGAATATAAATTAACTATGAAAGGTTATAGTACAGATGATGTAAATAGTATTTTAAATAAATTAGAAGATAATGAAATAAATGATTTATTAAATATTGAATATAATGATTTAATTCCTAAATTAATAAAAGAAAAATACTTTTTATTTAAAAATTTAAATAGATATATTACTTATTATGAGAAAAATAAAAAAGATTTAAATGAAGTTATTAGTTTAGTTAACGTAAATAGAGATTGCGAATATTATGAAAATACTAAACCAGCTGATTTAACCAATACAGATACAATGTTAGTTAATAAATATTATTATTTAGAAAAAGATTATGTTGATAGTGAGTTAACTAATATTAGTTTATCTTATGCCTATGCTGGAAATGCAGCTGCTAAAAGAGTAATTGATGCTTTCTTAACTATGTATAATGATGCTTTAAAAGATAATATTCAGTTAATTATTAATTCTTCATATCGTAGTTATGAAGATCAAGATGAAGTATGGTCCAATAGAAGAGCTACATATGGTACTAAAAATGCTGATAACTATGCTGCTAGAGCAGGATATTCCGAACATCAGACCGGTTTAGCACTTGATATAGGTCAATATAATTATGATGGTGATGATGATAATTTACCAGCATATGAATGGCTAGCTAATAATTCTTATAAATATGGCTTTATATTAAGATATCCAGAGGGTAAAGAAAATATTACTGGGTATTCTTATGAACCTTGGCATTTTAGATATTTAGGTATTGATTTAGCAACTAAAGTATATAAAGAAGGTATAACTTTTGATGAATATTATGCCTATTACATAGAGAAATAATATTTATTTATAAATTATATTTATATAAAAAGTACTTAAGTACTTTTTATTTTACACTTAATGAGTAAGAATAGCTAACATATGAGTAATTTGTATTGTGGATAACTTGTAATTTATCCACAAGTTCTTGTTCATAATTATTTAATAACTTATACCAGGAATATATATTAATATTATAACCAGCTAAATTAGCAATAGTTTCAAGATCTTTTCTAGTAAAATAATTAGTCTTAGAATGATTAAAATACCAATTATCACTAATTAAATTATAAATATGATTAATATTATTAATATTTTCTATTTCACCAATTATCTTACCATTATTAGATAAATAAGACTTTAAACTTTTTAAATATTGAATTGGATATTTTTCTAATTCTAACTCATTTCCTATTAATATGTAATCGAATTTTCTTTTAATTTTCTTTAAAGAAGAATAAACTTTTAAAAATTTTTTAGCAATTTTTCTTTTATTTTTATCATATTCAATACCATACACCTTAGCATTATATAAATATTTTAGTCTTAAGGCAGAAACACCAATGTTACAATTTATTATTAAAATAGAAGAATTGTTAGTAATAAATGGATATGAATAATTATCTAAAATATCAAAATTATCCGTTTTAAAAGACCATTTTTGAAAAAAATACTCTCGATTTCTATTTAAAATTTTATAAAAACTATCTAAATCTTTGCGAAATTCCGTACCTAAGTAATGATGAATAAAAGAATCATGACATAGATATTGTTTGTAACCAGATTTAGCTATTCTTATTGAATAATCATTATCATCTACGTAACCTGGAGAGTAATTTACGTCTAAATAACCAACTTTGTTAAAACATTCTCTTTTTATTAAAAGGCAATAACCTATTAGAAATACTTTTTCTTCCCATTTTGAATTATTAGATATATTGTTTTTAATAGCTAATTTTTGCATAACTTTAAAATTAGTATAAGTAAAGTTTACACCTTGTTGATTTTCTTGATGATTAGATACACTTCCTACTGCCCCTATTTTTTTATTACTATATAAACATTTTTTTAAATTAGATAACCAATTATTAGTAACAATTGTATCATTATTTAAAAGTAAAATATCGTTATTTTTATTAGCTATTTTTATACCTTGATTACAAGCATAAGGATAACCATAATTTTGATTATTAAGTATTAGACGTAAATTTTTTTGTTTCTTAAGCCAATCATAAATTCCATCTTGAGAATTATTATCAACAACAATTATTTCATAAGTATTTACTTCTGTATATTTTTTTATACTTTGTAAACATTTCTTAGTAAATTCTAAATTATTATAAGTGACTACTATTATAGAAGTATTATTCATTAAATCACCTAATAAATTATATGAAAAAAAGAATTCGAAATTGAATTCTAATTACTTTTTAATTCAAATAAAATATCTCTTAATTCCATGGCACGTTCAAAATCTAAATTTTTAGCCGCTTCATTCATTTGTGTTTCTATATTTAATAGCATTAATTCTTTTTCTTTCTTAGTCATTTTATTTTTCTTTTTAGAAGTTTTAGAATCATTAACTTCGTTAGTTATAACATCACGTATTTCTTTAATAATAGTTCTCGGTACAATATTATTTTTAATATTATATTCATTTTGAATTTCACGTCTTCTTTTAGTTTCTTTAATAGTTTCTTCCATTGCTTCACTAATAGTATCAGCATACATGATAACATGACCATTAGCATTTCTAGCACATCTACCAACTGTTTGAATTAAACTTCTAGTACTTCTTAAGAAACCTTGTTTATTAGCATCCATTATACATATTAAACTTACTTCAGGAATATCTATTCCTTCTCTTAATAAGTTAATACCAACTACTACATCATAAATTCCACATCTTAAATCATGAATAATTTTAAGTCTTTCTAAAGTCTTTATTTCACTATGTAAATAGGCTACTTTTATGCCAACTTCTTTTAAATAATTAGTTAATTCCTCAGCCATTCTTATTGTTAAAGTAGTAATTAAGACTCGCTCATTCTTTTCTTTACGTAAATTTATTTCTGCTATTATATCATCAATTTGTCCTTCAGTTTTACGAACTTCAATAGTTGGATCAAGAAGTCCAGTAGGTCTAATAATTTGTTCAACATATTGATTATGGGTATGTTCAAGTTCTAAATCACCAGGTGTTGCTGATATATAAATTACTTGATTTATTTTAGATTCAAATTCGTCATATTTAAGTGGTCTATTATCTAAGGCACTAGGTAAACGAAAACCATAATCAACTAATGTTTGTTTACGCATCCTATCACCATTATACATTCCTCTTACTTGAGGTAAAGTAACATGGGATTCATCAACAACTAATAAGTAATCATCGGGAAAGAAATCCATTAAAGTAGATGGGGTTTCCCCTGGTCCACGTAAAGCTAGATGACGAGAATAATTTTCAACACCACTGCAAAAACCAGTTTCTCTTAACATTTCAATATCGTAGTTAACTCTTTCACGTAAACGTTGTTCTTCAATAAACTTATTATTATCATGAAAATATTTTAATCTTTCTTCTAGTTCTTCTTTAATACGACGAATAGCTTCCTCTAATTTGGCTGGAGAAGTAACAAAATGACTAGCTGGAAAAATAGAAATATTCTTTACATGTTTTTCAACAATACCAGATAAAGGTTCAAATAATGTCAATGAATCTACTTCATCACCAAAAAGTTCTATACGTATTCCATGCGATTTTTCAGAAGCCGGAATAACATCGATTACATCGCCACGAACTCTAAATGTTCCACGATGAAAATCTAAGTCATTTCTTTCATAAGTCATATCATACAAATGATTTATAATAGTACTACGATCAATTTTTTGACCAACACTTAAAATTAACATAGAATTGACATAATCCTCTTTATCGCCAATACCATATATACAAGAAACAGATGCTACAACAATAACATCACGATTGTTAATTAAACTAGAAGTTGCCCCATGTCTTAGTTCATCTATCTCATCATTTATACTACTATCTTTTTCAATATAAGTATCACTACTAGGAACATATGCTTCTGGTTGATAATAATCATAATATGAAACAAAGTATTCAACATGATTATTAGGAAATAATTCTTTAAATTCAGAATATAATTGTCCTGCTAAGGTTTTATTATGCGCTAATACTAAAGTTGGTTTATTTACTTCTTTTATAACATTAGCAATTGTAAAAGTTTTACCGGTACCAGTAGCTCCTAATAAAACTTGTTCCTTTTTTCCTTCTTCTATCCCTTTTACTAATTTTTCAATTGCCTGAGGCTGATCGCCACTAGGCTTAAATTTTGCTACTAATTCAAACATAAGATCACTTTCCTTTAATAGTATACCAACTTCTTATTTATAAAATACTAATTAATTTTATAAATAATTATTATCTTTTTTTATAAATTATAATTATAATATTTTTTTCCTAAAGCAGAAATAAATTTTGTAGAAAAAACAAATAAGTATAATACTTATTTGTTAAGCTAATGCATTACGACGATATTTTTGAATTAATCGAGCTGTAATATTTTTAACTAAGTTTTTATCAGTAATTTCTTTAGTAGATACTTCATTATTAATTAATGTAACTTCACAAACTAGTAAATTATCCGTATCTATATTATCATTTTCCATATTACAAGAAGCTCCTAAAACATAATAACCGCTATTTGATTGAATGCTTTCTAATATGTAATATGCATTACCATTATTTAATTTAATCATTTTATCTTTCATAAACTCTCCTAAAACTTAAGTGCTTTACTGCCTGTTTCAGTTAACCCATCAATAACGCTCTTTGGGAACCAAGCATAACCTAAACCATTACTTTGTTTAAAGTGATACCAAATTTCACCACTAGGTGTTGTAACAGCTTTATCAAATATAGCATCTTTACCAACACTAGTTATTAAATCAACTGGGTTACTAGAGTCAGAAGCCACATATCCCTGTTGGATACTACTTAAATCCAAAGTATCTCCATGAGTTAAAACATGTTCGGTTACTGGTGTAGTATCAGGAATTACAGTAGTTGTATCTTGAGGAGCAGATGGCTCTGGAGTATCAATAGCAGGTGTTTGAGCTACTACTTTTTCTCCCGGATTAATAGCTTCAAAAATAGTTTCTCCAGTTACCATTTCAAATATATTACCAACTAAATAACCAGCTGATACTCCATTAATAAACGTATTAAGAGGACTAGAGTTCAATTTATCATTAATTACTTTTATTCCATTAGCAATTCGTGGAAATTTATTAGATAATTTAGACTTAGCATTAGTTATTACTGTATCTATCTTACCATTAGGATGCTTATTAGTCCAAATACTAACTAATTGTCCTGCAAGTTTAAGACCAGCTAAAGTCATTCTAATAGCGCCAACGCCAGGTACACAAGATAATGCAATACCGCCAGCAAAACCTAAACCGAAAGCAATAAATTTCTTCAATAAATCTTTACGATTAGTTACTTTTTCTACTTTTGTTTCTTCTTCTTCAATCTTTCTTAACTCTTTTGTTAAATAACTTATAGCTAATTTAATAGCATTACTTTGCTTACGTAATTCTTCTAATTCTGCATTTAATTTATTAGCTAATTCATCATATTCTGAAGCTTTATTACGAGCAAACTCGATTAAATCAGCATCTGGAGCTACTTTATTATAAGTTTTAATTGTATCAAATATTTCTTGTTCTTCAGTAGTTAATTCTTCTTTATTAGCATATTTTAACAATACTTCACTATACTTTTTATAAGTAGCAATAGTTTCGGCTTTAATTTCTCTTTTTTTTACTAATTTATCTTCTTCAGCATACAATTTATCCAAATCAGCAATTATTTGTTCTTCATTTAATTCTTGATAAACATTATCATCATTTGCTTTTGGACGACCAGCTTTTAATATTTTATCAATATAATTTTCTCTTACGCCATTAGCATATTCCTTATAACTTTCAGCATCATAATTTTCTGGTTCAGGGTATTTACTTAATAATTCTTCTTTAATATTAAGTAATTGAGCCATTTTACTATAATTTTTAACTTTAGTTTTAATATCAGCTAAAGGCATTGAATTAGCTTCTTCATAATCTTTAATTGATACCAAATCAATATCATTTTCATCATTTATTCCAAAGTTATATCGTGATTTTAAGTTATTTCGAGCAATCTTTCTTGCTTCATACAATTGATTTTCTAATTCTACTACTTGCTCTTTAGCATATGTATCAGATTCTAAAGATGATAAATCATTAGAAAACAAATAATTATTATAAATATCTGCTAAATTTTTACCATTTTTAGTATCAATAAATCCGGCTGCATAAAATACTACACCATATAAGAATTCTTCTTTTTGCTTTATAGTACCATCTTGCATTACACTTACATCACGTAAATTGTGATTAATAAATTCTCTAATTATTGCTTCATTTTCATCAAGTTCGCCTTCACTTTTAGTTACAGCAGAAAAGAAATTTTTATAACTTAAATCTGGAATTTGTAATACTTTGGTTTTCAAATCACTATTTACGTTAGATGAAAGATTATTGTAATATGCAAGATATTTTACTATATAATCTTTACTAAACATTTTTGTAGCAACTATATCTGATGCTAATAAATCTTGATAAGCATCTAAAATAGCACTTTCTTCTGCAGTTTTTTGCTCTTTATCTAACAATTTTTGATATTCTTCTGGATTATTGCTTAAATTTAGTGCCTTACTATAAATATCTTCAAGATTACGTAATTTAATATCAACTCCAGTTAAATAAGCATTAACATTTGTAATATAATTTACGTATTCACTGCTATCTTGTTCCATTTTTTCAGGTTCTTGAAACCCTATATCATTTAACCATCTTTTAATATCTAAATAGTTTTCTTTTTCTTCTTTACTTAAATTTTCATCCGCCTCAATTGATGCTTTTGAAATTTTAGCAACTGATAAATAAAAGTTCTTATCAAACAAATACTTTTGATTTACTTTTAGCATATTACCAACTAATATATCAATTGAATCAACGCCTAAACTACGTAAATATTCTAAATCTTCTTTTGTAAAATTCATTTTACTCACCTTCTTCTTTTAACATTTTATTTATTTTTTCTTCAAAAATAGATGTTAAAATTTTTCTTAATTCCTCATCTTTTACTGGAAAATATTTATCATTTTCTACTTTAAAAATATAGTTTTCTTCTCCAATATCTTCATTTTCTTTTATTTTGTTTGTAAATACATATAAAACCCCATCATAGATTGCCTTAGATAATATCAAGTATTTTCCGGATTTTAATTCAACTAAGTATCCTAAATCTACTTTCTCCATATTATTCCTTCCCTTTTTACACATAATAGTGCTTCAATACCCATATAATAGCATAAAACATTAAATTATGCAATTTAATTAAATAGTAGTAAACAAAATAAAAAAGTGTAAAAAAATCACACTTAATTTCGACGATCTGCTGCAAGAATTAGACGTATAATTTGAAGAGCAGATGCTAATACTCCAGCTACATAAGTCATCGCTGCTGCCTTTAAAATAGCTTTAGTACCTTTTAAATCAGATTCTTCACATAAACCATATTCTGCTAATTTCAAATTTGCGCGTTTTGATGCATCAAACTCAACTGGTAAAGTAACAATTTGAAATAATAAACCGAGAAAAGTTAACGCTATACCTAGGTATATCATATCCATAAGCTGTAAAATAAAACCAATTAAAATTATATAATAAGATATAGATGTAGCAATATTTACAACTGGAAAAATTAAACTACGAAAACGCATAAACATATAAGCTTCTTTATCTTGAATAGCATGACCACACTCGTGTGCTGCTACTGCCATAGCGGCGATTGATTCACCATGGTAAATATCTGATGATAGACGCACAACTTTTTGAGTTGGATCATAATGGTCTGTTAAATTTCCTCTAGTTTCAACTATATATACATCTTTTAAACCATTTCTATCTAAAATATTTCTAGCAACATCGTAGCCTGTCATATTTTTGCTATTGCCTATTCTTTTATATTTATTATAACTTGTAGTTATTCCTAATTGAGCAATTAAAGGAATAAAAATAATTAAAATAATTAAAAATAAATCCATTGTACCTCCATTACAATATATCTTTACTAATTAAAATCTCACGAAGTTTATCTGCTTCTAAATAATTTTTTTCTTTTTTAGCTATTTGCCAATTTTGATAAATTTCTAAATCTTCTTTAGACATAACTGGTATTTTATAATGTAATCCTAAAATACCAATTATAAGATTAATTTTATCATAAATTAGTGTAAATGGCAAACCAGCACGGATATTGGAATTTAGTTCTTTTACTAATTCAATTAAATAAGTAATTAGATTTGGTGTATTAAAGTCATTATCCATTATCTCTTCAATTTTTTCATCCTTATTAACTGGTAAATATTCTATATTATCTACTTGAATTTTGATAGCAGCCTGTTTTAAAGAATTATATATTTTATCATTAAGAGTAATAGCTTCATTAAATAAGTCATCACTTATATTAAATGGTAAACGATAATGGGTTTTAAACATTGCGAGTTTTATTACATTAGGTTTATATTTTTTGATAAAATCTTTAGCTAAAATAAAATTATTTAAAGACTTACTCATTTTTGTTCCATCAACATTAATATGGCCATTATGCATCCAATAATTTGCTAAGTAATTATTATTTAGAGCTTTACTTTGGACTATTTCATTTTCATGATGAGGAAATTTCAAGTCAACACCACCACCATGAATATCAATTTTACTACCAAATAAATTATTTATCATCACAACGCACTCTGTATGCCATCCTGGAATTCCTCTTCCCCATGGAGAAGGAAAATTCTCACCACTTGTGGTTTTACGCCATAAGGCAAAATCTAATGGATCTTCTTTTTTCTCATCTATTTCAACTCTAGCACCGCTTTCAAGTTCTTCAATAGTATTATTTGATAACTTACCATAATCTTTAATTTTACGAACACGAAAATAAACATCACCATCAACATTATAAGCATAATCTAGTTCAATTAATTTTGAAATAAAAGCGATAATATTACTTAAATTCTCTAATACAGTAGGTCTATCAGTTACACAAGTACATTCATATGCTGCAATATCTTCTAAATATGCTTTAATAAATTTATTAGCAACTTCTCGTTCAGTTAAAGCTAACTCTTTGGCAGCATTAATTATCTTAGGATTAATATCAGTAAAATTAGAAGCATATCTAACTTTATAACCAAGATATTTAAAATAATTAGCTACCATATCAAAAGTAATAGCGGGACGCATATTACCGATATGAACATAGTTATATACAGTTGGACCACAAACATAAATAGATACTTCCCCCTCTTTTATGGGAATGAATTCTTCTAATTTATTTGATAAAGAATTATAAATTTTCATAATACACCTTCTTTATATATTATAGTAATTTAAAACCATAATTAGTAAATTAATTATATTAAAAAATATAAATAAAAGCAAATTTATTATGAATATAATAGACTACTATTAAATTGTTTGATATACTAAATTCTTATAAAGCAAGGAGTAAATATGAATAGTGAAATTACTATAAAAGAAAAATTATATAATTTATTAGAAAGTTATAAGAATATTTTAAGTAAAGATGTAATTGAATATCTTAAATATTTAATTGAATTAGACATAAGTGCAGTAAATGATACTAGTTCTATTAGTGTAGATGATAAAAAATTATTACTACAATTTGATATTTATAGAGAAATAGCCAAATATAATATTTATTATCGAGCATTAAAGTTATTAAATATAATTAGTTCTAAATTTCCTTATGATACTGATTCTATTAGTCTTATTGCTAAAATCAATACTATAATTATTAAAATATTTGATTTTGATTATCAAAATCCTAATAATATCGGTACAATAAAATTATATCAAACTATTATTGATGAAAAAGAAAGAAATGAAGAAATTGAAAGAATAAAAAAAAGATTAGAATTTCTATACGATTTTCATAACCCTAGGATAGCATTTAATCATCTTCAAAATCATAACTTTTCATTTTTAAAAAATGAGGAAATAGACCAATTAAATAGAAGAATTAATGAATTGCAACATAGAAATCCTATAACTTCTAAAAAAGAATTTGAAATAGAAAAAACAAAAGAACTTTGCGAATTATTTTTAGATGATTATGGTATAAAAGAAGAAGAATTCACTTCTTTAGAAAATAAAAATAGAGGATTACAAAGAAGTTTAGTTGTTAAAAAACCAGGTTTAGTAGTTGAAAAGAAAATAAGTTTATATTAATTATTTAACAAGCTCTAACTCATTATATTTTATAAAGTAAGAAGACATATTATTTAAACTTTCATTTTTTATAAAACCGATGCTACTTACATAACTATCTACTTTATCAACAATAATCATTACATTAGAAAGATTTATTTCATTACCAAAATTATCAATAATTATTCTATTTTTAATTATCTTATTAATTATATCTTTTAAATAACTTTCACTATTATAATTTTTTATAAATAATACTCCAAATGGATTATCTATAAATTTTTGTAATATATATTCTTGATTTACATTATTAGGATTACCTAAAAAGTTATTTAAAGAATAAGCAGTATTATAATCATTTAAATTTATATTTATAAACAAGTTATGATTATAATCTTTTTCTAAAGTATTACTTAGTAAATTAAAATCTTCAGAAACTAGACATTTTTGTTTATTTAAAAAATCTACTAATTTAGGATTATTACTTCCTAAGAAATTAATATAATATTTATTATTAAATAAAGAATAAACATCATCTATACTAACTTGAAGTTTATTTTGAAACTTTACATAACTACACAAAGAATCTAGTAATTCTATAGATTTATCTGGATTGGCTTTATTAAGTAAATATTTAGTTGTTAACTCGACTATAAGTTTTACAATATCATTGTCAATTTTTACACAATGATATTTTTCATAAACATCTTTAATTTTTAATAAAATATTTAGCGTTTCTTTTGCGGATGGTTCTTCTAAAATAACTGATGTCATACGTCTTGATAATGCTTTATCTGGTTCAATAAATTTATGATATTCATTTAATGTTGTTGCTCCAATAAGACGTATTTCACCTCTAGCTAGAAAAGGTTTAAATATATCACCAGCTCCAATTGCGCCCTCAGAACCTCCTGCATTAACTAAAGTATGAATTTCATCAACAAAAAGAATAATATTTTTATTATTTTTTACATCATTAACAAGTTTAGTAACTTTTTCTTCAAATTCGCCACGATACTTTGTTCCCGCTACTAATGATGCTAAATCTAATCTTAATATTTTAACATCCATTAGTTCTTTAGGAACTTCTTTTTTATTAATTCTTCTTGCTAATTCTTCAACTAAAGCTGTTTTACCAACTCCAGCTTTACCAATTAAAAGAGGATTACATTTATTTTTACGAAGTAAAATTTGGATAATATTAGCTAATTCTAAATCACGACCAACTAGTTTTTCATCCATAACTTTATTATTTAAAATAGTACAATAAGGATAATTAATTATTTCTTGATACTTTAACTTTTCTAAGTCTATATGCATTGTTTCTAATATACGAACCGCTATTCCTTCTTTTGATTCAATAATAGTATTAAATAAGATAATTTCATCTACTTGCTGATTATTTTTTTTAGCATATTCTAATGAATCATTTAGTACACATCTTAACATAGGAGTATATAAAGTATAATCATTATTATTATCTGTTTGTCCAATTAATTTAATAAGTTGATTTTTAAATTTTTTATATGTTACCCCTTGTTTTCTAAGAAATTCAACTAATTTAGATCTACTTTTTAAAATAGCTAATAATAAATGTTCCGTTCCAACATAAGGATGTTTTAAGGCAAGTGTCTCTTGTTCTGCTTTTTTTAAAATCAAATCGTATTTATTCATAGTTTCTCCTTGTCTATTAATAACTCAATTTTATTATACGCAGAACTTTATAAATTATTTGTCTATTTATGCTTGCTAAATAAACTATATTTGTATTATAATGAATTTACTGATTACAAATTATTAGTAATTAGGGGTGTGGTATAATGGTAGCATAGGAGTCTCCAAAACTTTTGATGGGAGTTCGATTCTCTCCACCCCTGCCAGAGAATAATCCGATTTTTCTTTATATATTAAAGAAAAATCGTTTTTTTATAATATAAATTTATTTATTTTTCAATTGGCCTAAATATAAAAATAATATGGTAGTTGAAATAGCAATAATTTTATGTTAAATTATGATAACTGAGAAAATATTATTATACAAATGGAGATGTTTAAATTGTTTGGTTTAATTAGTACAAAAGAATTATATTTATTAAAATTAGATGTCGTTGCAAAATTTCAATATACTTCATACTTTAATGGTAATTACACATTAGCTTTTAATCCTAGATATGTTTTAGCTAGAAAAAAAGATGGCAAATTCATAGATGTTTTAACAGGCACAAAATATGAAAATGATTGTGTAGAAGGCAGAGAAATGATTGTTGGAATTAAAAGTATTATTACTTCTAAAAAACATATCACTAAAGATGAAGCTAACTTCATATTAAAGGAATTAAATCCTACATATTTAGAAGCAGTAAAGCCAAAAAAATTAGAAAGAAAAAAATAAGTATAAACTAAAAATATGATATGAATAGAAATTTAATTTTATTGATATACTCACTTTACGCATGATATAATTAAGAAAATAAAAGAAAGTGAGTGTGTATGAAGAAATTAATTTTAGGCGTAATTATTAGTATTTTTATTTTAACTGGATGTTCTAATAAAGTTGTAGAACAAAATAGTTCTACTGATTGGATTAATAAGAAAGTATCTGAAAATAAATTAATAAAATTATATGAGTTAAAGGAAAATATAGCAATTTATTCTAAGTTAGATACTATTGAATATAAAGATAATGATAATATTATTAATTTAAAAGATGCATTAGAAGATGGAAAAGTTACTATTGATGATTTAATTAGTAAAATGGATTATTTAAATACTGCAAATGATGGTGGCTCTTCTTATTACGAATCTAATGATAATTTTATTGGTGAAAAATTTTATCTTGCTAAATGTAATAGTTTAGAAGGAAATGGTGGTATAAAGGATATTTTTATTGATACTAATGAAGAAAATATTTATAATTATTGTGTCATAGAATAATTTAACTTAAAAAATCATGCTTTAATTGCATGATTTTTTATTGAGCAGAATAGCCACCATCGATATATAAACTTATTCCTGTCACAAATTTAGATTCATCACTTGCTAAATATAGGCATCCATATGCAACATCAATTGGTTCTCCAGCATGACCAATAGGATGTTTTTCACTCATAAGTTTGTTGTAAGCTTCTAAACCACCTTCCATACGAGATCCTAATTCTTTTACTAGTGGTGTCATAATTGTCCCAGGATGAATTGCGTTAACTCTTATATTATTTTTAGCATAACTAATAGCATCTTGCTTTGTCATCGCAAACACAGCACCTTTAGCAGCATGATATGGTGTTAATTCTTGAGAACCAAGTGTTCCATAAATTGAAGATAAATTGACAATACTACCTTGTTCATTTTCTAACATATAAGGAATTACATATTTTGTACAATAAAATACTCCCTTTACATCGACATTAAATACTTGTTCCCATTCAGCATTTGTAAGTTCATGTACCTTTTTATCGACACCAGTAATACCAGCATTATTAATTAAAATATCTATCTTACCAAATTCATTTTTAACTTCGCTGATAGCATTTTTTACATTTTCTTCATTAGATACATCTACTTGCCAAAATTTAGCTATACCACCATTTCCTTTAATTTCGTTAACTGTTTCGTCACCTGATTTAGCATCTATTTCAAATACCGCAACTTTACAACCTTCTTTAGCAAATAAAATACTAGTTTCTTTTCCCATACCAGCTCCAGCACCAGTAATTATTGCTACTTTTCCTTTTAATCTATCCATATTATCCTCCTAATTTAATTTTAACATAAAAAGAAATGGTTCTATGTAATTAATAAATACTATTTACATAGTTAATGTTAATAGGAGATGTAATATCTTTAATAAAATACAAAAAAGTGGGAAATCCCACTTAATTTAATACAATCTTATTATCTTTAAAATTTACTGTTATAACTTGATTTTCTTTAATTTCATTACCAATTAATTTTTTAGCTAATATAGTTTCTAATTCTTTATTAACAAGTCTTTTTAATGGTCTTGCACCATAAAATTCATCATAACCATTATCAATAAAATAATTTCTAGCATTAGCTGTTAATTTAATTTTTACATTTAAATCTTTTAAACGATCTTCAATTTCTTTAATTATTTTATCCAAAATTTCACTTAAACAATCTTTAGTTAATTTCTTAAACATAATAATTTCATCAAGTCTATTTAAAAATTCTGGTTTAAAGTATTTATGTAATTCGGCTTCAACTTTTTCTGGTTCTCCATTTAATATATATTCACTACCAACATTAGATGTCATAATAATAATTGTATTTCTAAAATCTACTAAATGGCCATTAGAATCAGTTAATCTACCATCATCTAAGATTTGTAATAATAAATTAAGAACATCTGGATGAGCTTTTTCTATTTCATCAAATAATACTATACTATATGGATTTCTTCTTACGGCTTCGGTTAATTGGCCACCTTCATCATAACCAATATATCCAGGAGCAGCTCCGATTAAACGAGATACAGAATATTTTTCCATATACTCAGACATATCTATTCTAATCATGTGATGTTCATCATCAAATAGTTCATATGCTAAAGTCTTAGCTACTTCTGTTTTACCAACACCAGTTGGACCTAAGAACATAAAGGAACCAATTGGTCTATTTGGGTCTTTAATACCACTACGACTACGTAAAATAGCATCACTTACTAATTTTAAAGCTTCATCTTGACCTTTTACACGTTTCTTTAAATTTTCTTCTAAAGATAAAACTTTTTCTTTTTCACTACTTACTAATTTTGCGATTGGAATATTTGTCCATTTACTAATTACATTAGCAATATCATCACTAGTTACTGTATCACTCAAAATACGATTTTTTTCTTGATTAGCTAATTCTTGTAATTGTTTTTCTAAATCTGGAATAATCCCATGACGAAGTTTAGCAGCACGTTCTAAATCATAATTATTTTCTGCATATTCTAAATCATATTTTGCTTTTTCTAACTCTTGTTTTTTAGATTTTATATTATCATTAATTTGCTTTTCTTTATTCCAAGCCGCCTTTAAATCAGCTTCTTTTAATTTCATATCATAAAGTTCTTTATCTATTTCTTCTCTTCTTTTAATTGATAACTCATCTTTTTCTTTTTTAATAGCTTCTCTTTCAATTTCTAAACGCATAATATTTCTTGTTAACTCATCTAACTCTGTAGGAACACTATCCATTTGAACTCTAATAGTAGCACAAGCTTCATCTACTAAATCAATAGCTTTATCCGGTAGAAATCTATCTGTTATATAACGATTAGATAAAGTAGCAGCCGCTACTAAGGCTTTATCTTGGATAGTTACCCCATGATGAATTTCAAATCTTTCTTTTAAACCACGTAATATAGTTATAGTATCCATTACACTCGGTTCTTTAACTAAGACTTTTTGAAATCTTCTTTCTAAGGCACCATCTTTTTCAATATATTTACGATATTCATTAAGGGTAGTAGCTCCGATTACATGAATTTCCCCACGAGCTAACATTGGTTTTAAAATATTACCAGTATCCATAGCACCTTCAACAGCACCAGTACCTACTATTAGATGAATCTCATCAATAAACATTATAATGTTACCTTCACTTTTTTTGATCTCATCTAATACTTTTTTTAAACGTTCTTCAAATTCACCACGATATTTAGCACCGGCTACTAAAGAGGCCATATTAAGTTCCCAAATAACTTTATCTTTTAAGCTACTTGGAACATCACCTTTAACGATACGTTGAGCTAATCCCTCTATGATAGCAGTTTTACCAACACCTGGTTCACCAATTAAAATGGGATTATTTTTTGTTTTTCGAGACAATATTCTAGTAATACTACGGATTTCTTCATCACGTCCGATTACAGGATCTATTTTTCTTTTTTTAACCTCTTCAATAATATTACGTCCATATTTTTCTAAAACATTTTCATTTTCTTGATTTTCGTTATTATACATATTAAACACCTCTTTTTCTATTCAATAATTATACCACAAAATTAGCACTTGTCAATAACGAGTGCTAATTATTTTTACATAAAAAACCGCTATTAACGGTTCTTTAAAATTTCTACTTTTACTTTTTCATTACGATTACATTTAACAGTAAATTCATGCTTACAAGTTGGACAAATCACTTGATGCTTTCCCTTTTTTAAAGGAAGCTTTATCATTTGTTTACATTTTGGACATCTTTTATATAAAGCATGATTATAATTTTTAATTATATTATAAAACAATTTAAATTTCTTTTTAGGATATTTTATTACCCATTCAAATATACTATTTTCTTTTCGACGAGCTTTAATATTACGAGAAAATATTCGAAATATTATTAAAATACATAAAAGTAATTGCGTTAAACTTAAGAAAAAATTATTTATAAATATATTTAAAATTAAACATATAATTATTAATGTTAAATTAAGATAAAATAAACTATCAATCCCATTATGTCCTTTTAATAACATATTTATTATATTCTTATATTTCAAACTAACCTCACTTTGATAAATATTTGCAAATTAAATTACTTAATTCAGTTGGATTATCTATAGGTAATCCTTCAATTAATCTAGCTTCTGCATATAATATTTTAGTATATTCTTTTAATTCTTCTTTATCAGTTTCATATAATTTTATGATTTTTTGAGCTATTTCATGATTTTCATTAATTTCTAATACTTTATTAGCCTTAATATCATTTTGGAAAGGCATAGTACTCATAGCTTTCTCCATTTGAGCAGATATTTCACCTTCACTTGTTAAACATACTGGATGATTTTTTAATGTATTAGTAAACCTTATATCTTTTACATCCGGAATAGCTTCTTTCATCAATTTAAACATATCTTGAGAATTATCATTTTTTTCTTTTAATTCTTTCTTCTCTTCTTCCGTAGTTAAATCAAGATTATCAGCACAAACATTCATAAATTCTTTATTTTCATAATTGCGTATTGTCATTATCGTAAATTCATCAATATAATCAGTACAATAAAGAACTTCATAACCTTTGTCCTTTACGGCATCAACTTGTGGTAAAGAATCAATCTTATCAATAGTTTCCCCACATGCATAATATATTTTATCTTGATTTTCTTTCATATCAGATACGTATTCTTTTAATGTTCTTAACTTTTTATCTTTAGATGTATTAAACATTAATAAGTCAACTAACTTATCTTTATCTAAACCATAATTAGAATAAATACCATATTTTAATTGCATACCAAATGCTTGATAAAATTTTTCATAATCTTCACGATTATTATCACGCATTTCTTCTAATTCTTTTTTAATCTTTTTTTCAATAGAAGAAGCCATTGTTTTTAAAATACGATTTTGTTGTAAAGTCTCACGTGATATATTTAAATGTAAATCAGGTGAATCAACAACACCTTTAACAAAGCTATAATAATCAGGTAGTAAATCACTGCATTTTTCCATGATTAGAACGCCATTAGAATATAGTTGTAATCCTTTTTCATAATTTTTAGTGTAATAATCAAATGGGGCATGGCTTGGAATATATAATAATGATGTATATTCAATAGTACCTTCTAATTTAGAATGAATAACACGAAGTGGTTTTTCATAATCATCAAATTTATCTGAATAGAAAACATCATAATCTTCTTGTTTAATCTTATTTTTATCGCGTTTCCATAATGGTGTTAGAGAATTTAAAGTAGTTAACTCCTCAACTGTTTCATATTCATCTGGATCTTTTTCATTTTTCTTTTCTTTTAAATGTTGATGATGTTTTAACATAGTAATAGGATAGGTAATATAGTCACTATATTTTTTTACTAAAGATTCAATTTTATATTCATCTAAGTATGTAGAATAATCTTCTTCATCAGTATCATCTTTTAAATATAGAATAATATCAGTACCATAGTTTTCTTTTTCTGTATCACTTATCATATAACCATCTATACCACTAGATGTCCACTTATAAGCATTTTCTTCACCATATTTTTTAGAAACAACTTCTACCTTTTTAGAAACCATAAATGATGAATAAAAACCTACACCAAATTGGCCTATAATATCAATATCTTTTTTATGTTCATTTGAAGTTTTAAATTCTTCAGAACCACTTTTAGCAATAGTACCTAAGTTTTCTTCTAATTCTTCTTTATTCATACCAATACCATTATCACTAATAGTTAAAGTACGATTATCTTTATCTATTGAAATTTTAATAGCTAAATTCTTTTTATCTAATTTAATTGTATTATCAGTTAATGACATATAATGCAATTTATCAATTGCATCAGAAGCATTAGATATTATTTCACGTAAAAATATATCTTTATTTGTATATATTGAATTAATCATTAAATCCATTAATTTTTTGGATTCTGCTTTGAATTCTTTCTTTTTCATAACAATCTCCTTTGCACATACTAAATGTAAGTGCTAATATAAATATAAAATAATATTTAGCACTTGTCAATAATAAGTGCTAAATATTTATAGTTATTTTAACTATTCAAAATTTACCTATAGAATATAATATAGTAAAGACAACAAAATTATTAATTTATCTTTATATTTATACAAAGTTTTTAACTCTGTTGTCTTTTGCACATAATAAATTTCCTCTTTATACTTTATTATTTAATATTCACCCTTTGGCATATAATTATTTAGGTGAATTATATGTTAATCAATTATACAACTAAAGAATTAGAATTAATGGCTAGAATTATGCGTGCGGAAGCATTATCTGAAGGAGATTTAGGAATGTTAATGGTAGGAAATGTTGTTACAAATCGAGTACTGGCAAACTGCTTAACATTTAAAAATATCCGAAGTGTTACTGACGCGATATACCAAGCCAACCAATTTAGTGGTATTAATTCCTCTCTATTTCAATCAAGCCCAACAACTAAAGAAAAAGATCTGGCAAAAAGGGTATTACGTGGCGAATACTTTTATCCAGCTACTAACGCCTTGTGGTTTTATGCACCAACAACGGGAAGTAGCTGTAAAAATAGCTGGTATGGACAAAATTTAGCTGGGAGATATAAAAATCACTGCTTTTATGAGCCAGATCAAGGTGAATGTAAAGAACTCTATTGAGTTCTTCTTCTATGGTACTACTAACTTTTGACCAATACTTAAATTACTTGTACTTAAGTTATTTAATTCTAAAAGATTAGTAACAGTTGTATTATACATCCTAGCAATCTTATATAATGTATCACCACTTTTTACGATATAAATATTATCACTATTGTTAGAAGAAGAATTATTAGTAACTTTTAGTTTTTGGCCAATTGATAATAAATTAGATGTTAAATTATTTATTTTTTTTAATTCGTCAACTGTTAAACCATATTTATTTGCTATTGAATATAGACTATCACCGCTTTTTACTGTGTAGTATGTATCAGTAGTTGGTGATTCTGCAGTTGGAACTTTTAATACTTGATTTAATGATAAAGTACTTGATGTTAAGTTATTTAGTGTCATTAAATTACTTACAGTAGTATTAAACTTTTCAGCAATTGAATATAAGGTATCACCACTTTTTACAGTATATGTATTTATATCTGTACTTTCACTTGGTAACTTTTCTACTATTAGTGATTGTCCAACACTTAAATTATCAGAAGTTAAATTATTTAAATTTTTTAACTCATTAACTGTTAAACCATATTTATTTGCTATTGAATATAAAGTATCACCTTTTTGAACAGTATAGTATTCATTATTACTACTTGTTGTTCCTTCACTAATCTTTAATTTTTGACCAATAGATAAAAGATTAGATGTCAAATTGTTTATTTTCTTTAAATTATCTACTGTAGTATTAAATTTTTTTGCAACACTCCATAGGGAATCACCACTTTTTACCGTATAATATTCATCAGTATCAGAATAGTATGGTACTCCTATATAATTACTTACTGCTTTAACTACTGCTTCAGCATAAGTTTTCCAATTATTTTTTAATTGGTTAACATCATCACCAGGACTATCTAAGAAACCATATTCAATTAATACTGCTTCAGTATCTGGTGTATTTCTTATAATATAATAATAATCTTTTGATGAATCACTTGGTAATCTTCTTTGATAATATTTACGTACGTTTTGACCAGTATTCTCTATTTCACTAGCTATTTTTTTAGATAGTGTATCATTATTTCTTAAACCATAAATTATTTCAAAGCCATCACCACCTCGCGATGGTCATTGTGTAGTTAAATTAATTTACTTTTTTGATTTTTTACTATTTTCTAATACAAATTCATGAATACTTGGTAGTGTCATAACTAAGAAATTATATTGTTCAAAATACATTATTACTTCTGATGAATCACCTTTGCTATAATATCCATACGAAATATCTTCATTTCTTTTAATAGTTCCATTAAAGAATTTTATAAAATGTGGATTAGCTTTGTTAATTTTTTCTAATAATTCTTTAGCTTCTTTATCTTTTCCTAATTTATAATAAAGAGCGAATTGTGGAAATAACATTTCCAATGCTTCTTCCGGATACTTTTTATATAATTTTAACATTTCCTTTTCTTCTTCTAAATAAGCATATATAGCCATTAATAAGTATCTAGCACCAGTGTTGTCATTATTATTTAATCTAAGTATATCTAAACATACATCTCTAGCCTGTTTAGCTTTTCCATCAGCGATTAAATAATCAGCTTTTCTATATAAACCTCTAATATATGGTCGTGTTTCAAATATACCATAGAAATGTCCTATATTATCTTTTTCAAAATATCCTTCTTCTTCTAATCTATTTTTTTCAAAATCTAATCCTTCATTCAACAATTTATCTCTCTTAATGGAATTTTCTTCTAAATCCACTTGAAATAATAATGCATCAAAACAATCTGGGCACATTTCATAAGCCTTTTTTGCTAATTTAATTGCTTGATTCTTAGTTTTAGCATTTTCTGCTTGTTCTAATAATTCATATGCATCATCTAAAATTGTATTTGTGTAATCAATCTCACCATTATTATACTCGGCTATAAATTCTTGTAATTTTTCATTAAGTTCTTCGTCATTTTGTGCATCAATATTAGCAAAAAATTCATTTAACATATTATTAAGTTTATTATCCATATACTTCTCCTACTTCCTTTTAATCTACATTCAACTCATTAATATACTCTATAAAATAAAGTGGAATGTTTATTATTTTACCATCTTTACTTA